>CAZIKF010000002.1:245396-271935 GCA_964539825.1 uncultured bacterium | reverse complement strand
ACTCTGCAGGAATAAGAAATAAAGGATGGCGGTGGCAAGTTTTCTAAGCATGATCGTTAGCCTCCAAGAATGAAAAATAGTTCAAAAACTACTCGACCGTTTAATACCTAAACTTGATGGAGTTGGTGTGTTTTTGTTGGAAGAGGTGGAGAAAAAATCGGGCAAGTCCCACCCGTGGAGTAGGGTCCCCGGGTCGAGCCCGAGGATGACAGTGATCGTGGATCTCCTGGTCAAGCCAGAAGATGACGGAGCCTCTCCGATGTCCTCGTACTTGATACTGGGCCGGGCATGCCCGGTTCGTATGCATTTTTTTGCAACGATGGTCAATCTGCGGTCGAGGCATGCCTCGACCCTACTGTTTGGGGAGGGTTAGGATGCTCTGAGTAGATTGGTCTCTTCTTCTTGAGGTTGCGGCAGAGAAAGTGAAAGTGGAATTTTCCAAAGAGAGCTGTCTACTTCTTCACCCAGGAAGTAGAGCAAGGGCAGGTGAATTCTTCTTGCCCAGGATGCTTCATCATGGCCCGCCCCCTGGTGCTCGAAATAATAGAGATCCTCTCCCTGGCTATAGCCCAATTTTTGCAGGAGACGGTTCATTCTGCGGGTATCCTCCAGGGCTATGGAAAAACCTTTAGAATTCATGCCTTCCCGCGTTCCCATATCCATCCAAATTTTCATCCCCTTGTGATGTTTCTGTGCAGGGATAAATTCACGTTCCATATAGTGATCTCCCCACCATAGGGAGGGAGAAAGGGAGCCGACCATAGAGAACGCGTCTGGATACGCAAATCCCGCGTATAAGGAAATGAGTCCTCCAAGGCTGGAACCCATGATGCCGGTGTGTTGAGCACCTTTCAGAGTTCGAAATCTCTGATTGATCACTGGCATAAGTTCCTTGATCAGGAATTCCAGGTACTGCCTTCCGCTTCCACCTCCATATTTACCAGATCTGATGGGAGTATATTCATCCATTCGGTGAGCGGTATTATAGACCCCGACAATGATAGATTCCTCGATGGCACCATGCCGAATCAGTGTCTCAGATGCTTCATCTACTTCCCATTCCACACCCATAAAAGCAGTTTGAGAATCAAAGACATTGTTACCATCGTGCATGTATAAAACGGGATATCTACGGGCTGTTTCTTTAGTATAAGAAGGTGGTAAATAGATTATGATATTGCGTTGGTTGGAGAGTGATCTGGCGGGAAAATTACGAAGAAACTGAAAGTTTCCAGTCCTTGTGTGGGATCTTGATTCCCACTCATATCCACCGAAATGGTGAACTTCCAACTCCAGTACCAAATTCTTTTTTGCTGCAATGCTGCGATTGGCTACATCCTCAAACCTGGAGCCTTTCTCGACTGTCTCCCAAGAGCCCAGAGAAAACTTAAAAGAGATGGTTTCAGAGCGCTGCACCCGTATCTTTGTCTCAAATAGCCCGCTTTCAACTTTTTCCATTTCACGGGAAAATTCTTTCCAATTTCCCAGGCAGTCAAGATTTCCAATGATAAGAACGCGATCAGGAGTATAAGAAGGGACTTGAGCTCTGATGGTTACCACTACGTATTCAGAGCGAATCGCAAGGTATACAAGGAAATAGAGAAAAAGAGCAAGTAGGTAAAGCATGAGCGGAGGGCCGCGACTCTCGAGTAGTCTTCTGAAATGTACTATTTATACAGTGAGGAATCAAAGATTCTCTAAAAATGAGAGGAATCAAAGATTCCAGGAAGCAAAGGGAGCAAAGGAAAAAAAGGAATCAGAAGAATGAGGTATGATCCCGCTATTAGTACGGTTGTATCAAGCCGCAGGCTGGCCAGCCCTGTTCTTTTCCTTTCCCAATTCACCACACGGTGCTGCCAGGCCGAGACGAGAGGCGTGTTTCAAGTTCTGGATCTGTTAAAATAATGAGACCGATATGAGAAAGAAAATTATTGAAATGTACCGTTCTGAACGGTTTGGGATCGATGCGGTCGCCCAGGGATATGACAACTACGCTTATGTAATTTTTAATCCTCTAACCCGGCAGGGGGCACTGGTTGATGCCCTTGAGGGGGAGACACTTTTTGATTATGAAGAGCGGTTTTCGATCACGATTACTACGGTATTCAATACGCATCATCATCCAGACCATGTGGGTGCCAACAGAAGTTTATATAACAAGCGCTCAAAGAGCGGAGAAACACTTTCGGTATATGGTGGAGCCTACGATGGAGAACATGGACGAATTCCCCACCAGAATCATGTAGTTAAGCAGGGTGATCAGATTTCCTGGGAATCACTGGTGCTAGAGGTTGTGGAAATTCCTGGGCATACCCTGGGACACATTGGTTATTTTCTTGAGGGACATTTCTTCTGTGGAGATACGGTATTCCTGGCGGGATGCGGAAGGCTGTTTGAAGGTACGCCATCCCAGATGTTTGAGAGCATTCACCATAGAATTGGAATTCTTGGTTTATCCACAAAACTGTATTCTGCCCATGAATATTCCCTGCAAAACCTGAGATTTGCTCAATCTCTCTATGATGAAGAGGCCTTGCAAAACTGGACCAGAGCTATGGAGGATAGACTTCAAGAGCATGGGGCGACGCTTCCTACAACCATTGAGGATGAATTCAAACACAATCCATTCTTCAGGGTGGCGGATCCAATCTATAGGGAGTCTCTAAGTTGTTTAACAGAACAAGAAAAGGCAGACCCTATCAGAGCCTTCGCGAAGATACGAGCTTTGAAAGATGTGTTTTGAATCTTCCCTTTTTGTCTCTTTGAATGAGACTTATCTTCTCTGATAGCTGACTCCTGGTTACTGTAGCCCAGGGCCAGCCTATGATAGACTTCTAGGAGTCTGTCAGAGAATTGAGTTTGTAGCGAGGCCGAGCGAAAAATTCAGGATCAAGGCGGAGGCAATAAAATCGCCGAAGGTGTGCTTGAAGCACATTGAGAGCGATTTTCTTGGTGACAACGCCGAGCCTGCTTTTTGCAGCCGGTCGCAGTAAAAGGCAATTCTCCGACAGGCGCCTGGTGATTCAGGTGACGGTATGAAAATATTTAAATTTGGGGCTGAAATTTTGCGTAGCTCTTCCACCGAAGTGGGGGCGATTACCGATGAACTCATTGACCTCATGGACAATATGATTGAAACCATGATTTTGGCACCTGGAATCGGTCTTGCTGCTCCCCAGGTTGGTTGGGATCAACGACTTTTCGTGATGAATATTCACGAAGAGGAGTTTGACAAAATCATCAATCCGAAAATCCTCGAAACTGGGGGTATGTGTACCTTTCACGAGGGTTGCTTATCCTTCCCTCAACTCTTTGCGGATGTAGTGCGGCCTGAATGGATCCGAGTCCAATACATAAATGAAGATGGAGAGGAAGTGGTGCAGGAAAAAGATGGTCTGTGGGCAAGGTGCTTTTTGCACGAATTTGATCATTTGGAAGGAAAGCTCTTTGTAGATTACCTGTCTAAAAAACAGTTGAAGCAGCTTCGAGAGGAACTCAGTCGCATTGAAGATGAGGGTTTACTCCAGAATCAGGCTTAACGCCATCTCATGACTACCACCAAAAACCCCAGGTTTCGCAAATCACTTGCGAGGTCCTTCCAGTGGTTCTTCCTCGGGGCCGTTCTTATTCCCCTTCTAGCCTTTTGCAGAATCGCATACGACTCCTATGTACAGAAAATTGCGCTAAAGCAGAGAGAGCTCAGAGACCATCATCGAATTCTGGGATTTTCCCTGGATAAGCATTATCGTCTCTATAGAAAGACTCTGAAGGAAATTGGTCGCGGATTTTCTAAAGATAAAGCATTACAAAGACTATCCGGGGCGAAGGACCCAAACCTCTGGTTTGGCCGCTCCAAACATTTTCTTAGTGAACTGGAGTCTAATCCGCTACAAAAGCGAAAGATTTTACTTTCCTATTTAAAGCAAAATCGCCGCTACAAAAAGACAATCTGGTCAGCCCTCTATGAGGATATCACTGAATATGATGAGTGGAAGGCTCCGCTCAAGGCACAGGTCAGCGTCTGGGAGCGCAGTCATTCGAGTCTACCATCACACCAGGGAAAGGATGTTTTTCAAAAGGATCTTTTGATGGGTGGAGCCAAGCACCTATCATCTCCATTTTTTTGGGCTCTCAAATACGGAAACCTGGTTGATAGATTGCCCATGCATCAGATTTTTTACACAGGAAATTCTCTGATGAACCAGATCTGGCACAACCTGGAGAAAACAGCCAGGGAGCTCTTACTAAGCCAGTTATTTGGGAAAAACTCTGTACCGACAGGGGATCTTGCGAATATTGAAAAAGTTAGTAAGGCCAGTCTGGCAGACAGCCGTAGCATTTTTATTCCCTTTCAATTGCCAGGATTTACACTTGGACTGTTCTGGGAAACTTTACCAGCAAATTTCGATAGGGAAGAGTATAAAGCGGGTCGAATTCCAGCACCCGAGGGCATTTACTTTTTGATTTTAGATCATTCTAAAGCGGAATCGCACTTTCTAGAACTAGTATCGGGGAAGCATAGAACTAAAGCGTTGCGGTTTATTTCGCAGGGACTGGATCAATGGAAATCCGACTTACAGGACGAAGCTATCGCGCTTGCCGTAGTAAACCTGCGCAGGTTGGATAAAAAAGGAGCGTCGCCAGCTTCCTTTGTGACCCTGGGGTTTGATCCAAAACTTGGGATGCAGACTCCAGATGCGTCTGACGCAGGAGAAGTTCTTCAGTCTCCCTGGACAATTGATGGTCGAGTTCCCTTCGTAGAAACTTTAATCGGAATCCTCGATGAAAAGACGGGAAAGACCAACCTGGAAGGAGAGTCTCTTACCGGCTTTTTTGAAAATCTCACTTCTACTGAAAAAGAGGGGAGAGAATGGCTCTTTGCCTCAAGCACTACGGTGTCGAAATATCCAGATCTAAAAAAAGCGTTAAAGGCTTCAAAAACCCTGAACAGAGCGCTTAGTTTTACCTATGCCCATCCTTCCTCTGAAGAGATGATTGGAACCGTTATGCCGTCCTCAGTTTTTCCTGGACGCGCGTATGTTTTCCTTCAATCCCAAGAAAAATTTCGTAGGCAGATTTTGTCCCAGCAAATTCTCTACCTTGGTTTATTCCTATTTGTAGTTGTGGGAGTGGGTATTTTAGGTCGGTTATTGTCGAGGCAGGTAGTGCTCCCGGTTGTAGAGTTATCCGGTCATATTTCTGAACTGGAAAAGGGTCAATTCCCAGAGGGACAGGAATCGGAACGAGATGACGAAATTGGGGACTTGAGCCGGGAATTTCAGAGAATGGCCAGGAGAATCCAGGAAAAACTCTTTGAGATGCGCTCTATTGGTACCGTGAACCTTCTCATGACCTATGAATTTTCCAGGTCTCTAATGCTGCGATATATTTTACACCTTCTTTGTATCAGGTACAGCGCCAGTTTTGGTGTCATCGGTTTTTTTGAGAATCGTCTCTCGGAGATTCATACGGATTATCAAACCTGGAATCCGCTTCCTCATTCAGACGAAAAGCAGAGACAAATCATCGAAGCCCTGGTGAGGACTATGAAAGAGAACGAGGAGTTAATCAGTCATCATGACAAAGAAGATCTACAATCCATCGGGTTGAATTCAAATAGCGCAATTACCTGTAGATTGCTGCCAGCCCAGGGAGAGCAGGCTAAAATTCAGGGATTACTCTTCATGGCTGGGATGGAAGAAGACTCCAGAATGCTCTTTTCTGATGGGGAGCAGAACCCAGTTATTCATCTGAGTGGTCAGGCTAAGCTTGCCGTACTCAAATCTTTGCTCGATGAAATTCAATCGGACGCAAGAAAGGGGAAGGAGGTTCAGGAGGGTTTGATGCCGTCTACTGATCCTACGGTGGGAGGCCGGATTGAGGTAGGTCATTATTTCCATGGAGCCAGGGGTCTGGCAGGTGATTTTTTTGATTACATTCAATTTGAGCAAGAGAATTTAATTGGCTTTGCTATAGCCGATGTCTCAGGTAAGGGAGTTGGGCCTTCCCTCTTTGGCGCAACCGCTAAAGCATATCTGAAAGTTCTGGCCCTGAAGTATCCCGATTCTCCCGGGACCGTTCTCGCGGAGTTAAACGGACTCCTTTGTACGAACACATCTTCCCTGTTTTTGACCTTGTTTTATGTGGTGCTTGATCTTCAAAGTCTTGAAATCAAATATGCCTCAGCAGGGCATAACGATATGTTCTATCTTTCTCAGACAAGTGATCTGAAGCTTTTAAAGGCAAAAGGTCTGCCCCTTGGGATGCTGGATGATCAGATTTATGAAACCTGTACATTAACAGTTTGTACTCAAGAATCACTGGTTCTTTACACCGATGGAATTCCTGAACTTGAGAATCCTGGCCGCGAACTCTTTGGAAGGCAGCGTTTTGAACAATTCTGTTTAGGTCATCTGGAATCGGATTCAGCAACCTGGGCCAAAGAGCTAGAGACTGAGCTGGATGAATTTCGTAGGGGAGTGCACCCATCCGATGATGTGACCGCACTAAGGATTCGAATCCTCTCATCTTTTCAATCTAATGACGGAAAGCTTGATGAAATCTAAGTCTGGCTCTAAATCCCGCCTTGGACTCCGCTTTCGTCGTTGGTTCCTCCTGGTACTGGTTCTACCCATTGGTTTTTTGCTCTACTTTTCCACCAATTCACTCACCGATCGAAGATCGTTAATGCGCCAAACCATTCGCGAAAATCAACTATCCCAGGTATTGGATATAGAGGAGTACTTTAGGGTTGACTTCTCTTCTGCTCACCACACCGCAATTCAGAAGTCCTTTGATAGGCTTGATGAAGTTTTTAGAAAGCTAAAGCTCAGGCATCCTAAAAGATCATCGATCAATGAGCTATCCATATCGCTATCCAAGATTTTCTATAGTGAAATTTTTCCCTGGCTCGGATTTCGTATTGCGACCAAAGCCGATGCACTAGAGATAGAGAAAGTTGCCGAAATTCTATTTTGTAGATTGCAGGTAGGTCAGATTGGACTTGATCCCGATCGACTGCGCTCAAACCGGAAACTGGGTTTGACTAAAATTAGAGACATCTATGATGTTATGGCATTGATTCCTCATGAAGGTCTTCGCCTGGGTAAGAAACGAGATTTGCCCGAACTTCAAAGAAATTGTGCGGCCAGAGAGATTCCAAAAAGTCTCGAAAGTAAATGTAGAGATCTTGCTGTGAGGGAAGATTTAATTGATCTGCAAACAAAGGTAAAAATCAAAGCAGGGATTTTTACTGAAATTCAACGGGAGTTCCCGCCGACAGCCGCTGAGATTCGTTCGATATTCAGACCTCTTTCCAGGCTGAAATCTCCGTCAAGTCTGGAGAACCTCCAGGAACTCCGGCAATGGATCGCGGCTTACCGGGAAAAAGTGTATTCGCTCTTTTCAAATCTTCGAGACGAGTATTATAAGCGCAGGGAATCCTCAGAGAGGAAATACAGCCCTGATCGAAGCAGCAAGACTCAATTTCAGACTCAAGAACTTGCTTCAGTCCCTGAATTCCAGAAACTAAAAACTCTTATTGCGCAAACATTTTCCTCCTCCTGGCTGAGGGGAGAAGGATTGAAGAAATACGGGAAGTCCCCTACCTCCTATATGGAAAGGCTACTCGATAGAGGGCTACAGGATGAAGAGTGGCTTCTATTTGGTAACAGTCTGGATGTATTTTCTTTCAAGCTGGACCGGATTTTGAACCTGAGGAGGTTTAACCCGGACTTTTCCTTCGATTTGAAGGATGCCTTCATTGATCCGAAATTTCTATTGGATCGAGTACAGAGTCTATCTGTTTCTCCAGACTCGGACTGGGAGTTGATCAGTAAACTTCTACTCCATTTGGTTAAGTTTTCCATCGCCGGGGATCTGTCCCTGGATGCGCGTGCAAGCCTGGGTGCTACCGCGATGGTAAGGACCCAGGATCTAAAGCAGACAAGGAACCAGTCCCTGGTCATGTCTGCCGCCCATGGAGAAATTCGCATTCTCTGGGACCTGATTCCCAGGAGCTACCAGATTGAAGACTTCCAGGCGGGACTTGGGAGCCCTCCCATGGCTCTGCTCTGTTCAGTACTAAAGACGCATGATTTGATATTACACTTTGTCAGGCTTTTCCAGGCCATAGGACATCTCAAGGAGAACGAGAAGACTGGGATTTTCGAGGCTTTAGAGAAGGCCTATTACAAGAATTCGTCCCTATCAACGGATCTCATCCCAGCCTTCTCAGGAGCTATGCCAGAAATTCGTGAGGTGATCTCAGGAATGTCCAAGAGATTTGGAGTGACTGAGGAAGAAGGGGAAGTTCCTTCCTTTCTGGAATTTGTACTTCATGAGATTGGTTTGCGCTCACAGTATCCAATTGATCGTAAGGAAAGTTGGAGGAAGGCTACCAGGATTGAATTGATCCCCCAGAAGACTATGTTAAGGAGCTCTTTTTTCAAAGAGGAAGATTTTGTAAAAAACAGACTTCAATCTCTGATTGGTCCTGCCCTTACAAAAGACAGGTTGGAGCGTTGGCTCGAAAATCCGCAGGATGTATTGACCATCGAGTATAAGGATTCGAAAGGTAGCAAACGAATTGGAACTATTCTTAATTCCAGCGAATTGCGGGGATTCACCTTTTTTCTCTCTCTGGATTCCAAAATTGCATACAAAGAAAATCAATATCTGATCCTTCTTCTTCTTCTGATTTGCTCCATCACTATTCTTGTTTCACTACTACTGGGAACCAGAATTTCTTCGAGGATTGTTCTTCCCGTTAACTCGCTAAGCGAAGAAGTAAAGGTATATGCCGCGGGAGCGAATAGAGAGCCTCTAAAAGTGCAGCGTTCCGATGAGATTGGTCAAATGACCCACCTCTATAATTCTATGGTGGGCAGAATCGACCAGCGAGTCGCTGAAATGGAGGCGATTAATCAGGTTAATTCTTTGTTATTGCAAGGTAAAAAGCTCGAAGAGTTGATGATCCATGTGGTCGAACGATTTACCACGCTTACCGGAGCAAGAATCGGTTTTGTGGGTTTTTTTGAACAAGATTCTACTGAGCGTCTCATTGCTTCCAGACTCTTCATACAACAGGATCAATCTGATTTGAATCAAGATCTGCTCAAGGACTCCTTTCAAATTCTTGGAGCTAGTAAAATGGGAGAAGGTGGTCTTCTTGAAGAGGTCACAGATGAGGCTGAAATCGGAATTGAAGCGGGTTCTGTTCATTTTCAGTCCATACGCCCCGCGTTTCAAGGACTGCATGAAATTCAAAAGGTATTGGAGGATTTTGAACCCGAAAAAGAGAGTGAGAACATCTCCGAACATCGTCTTCAAGGCTTTGTGATCCTGGTCGATGTGGAGAGACATCTCCTGGTGGAGGAAAAGCTTGGATTTCTTAAGGACTTCGGAAACCAGGCAGCTACCGTTTTATTGAAAGCCTACCTTGATCAACTCCGTGAGGAGACAATGGAAGGGCAGACAGTTCAAGAGAGCCTGATGCCATCTGAGGCTCCCGATGGAAATGGCAGGTTGGATGTTGCCTTTTCTTTTGTTGCCGCAAAATACCTCGGGGGAGACTTTTTTGATTTTCTTCAATTCGAGGATGGTGCGGTAGGATTCTTTATTTCAGATGTATCGGGCAAGGGTATAGGGCCAGCCCTCTTTGGAGCGACCTGTAAAGCGTACCTGAAACTGCTCTCGGTCTCTTCTAAAGACACGGGCTCAACTCTGAGAAACATGAATGAGAATCTCTGCAAATTCCAATACGAACAGCTATTTGCAACTGGCTTTTATATGGCAATCAATTTGCAGACCATGTCGGCAAGGTATTCCTCTGCTGGTCACAATCGCATGATCTTAATTCGAGATCAGGCTCAAGAGATTGAGTATCTCAGCGCTAAGGGACTTGTGTTGGGAATGTTCTTCCCTTGTGAATATGAGACCAGGGACCTGGAACTAAGTCCTGGAGACCTGGTTGTCCTATATACCGATGGGGTAACAGAATGGGAAAACCCGGAGCTTGAGCTTTACGGGAACGAGCGTTTTGAAGCGCTTCTTCTTAAGTGGCGGCATTTGGAAACGGAGAAGTTGAAGGAACGTATATTGATGGAATTGAAGGAGTTCGGCCAGGGAAGAGCACTTTCTGATGATGTGACCCTGTTGTTGGTTAAGATCAAACCCGAAGGTCTAAAAAATGACCAAGGGGAGCACGTCCTCTGAGAATTCTTCCTGCCAGTGTTTCTAGCTGTTCAGCCCTCTCTTCTTCGTTCCCTTCAAGAATCACATAGTCTCTCTTTAGGATCCGTTCTGAGGACTTGTTTTCTAGAACTGCTCCAGCACTAGAAGCTCTCTTTCTTTGCTTCTTCTCAACCTTACTCTGGCGATTGATATGCTGATATTGATTGACATTAACATGCATATACTTACAAAAATAGCAGATATTTACATACTTTTGTAAGTACTTTCTTCTTAATGCAGATAAATAGGGGGATCGATTTTGAGAAAACTCTCAGGTTTTAAGCTCTCGGTGGAAATTACTTACCGTAGCTTTTCCCCCTATTCGGAATCAAGTCCACGATGGTGAAATAGATATTTGGTACTATGTTTTAACCAATCAAATGCCCTTAAGTCTATTCATGGGCTTTGGAAAAGGGGATTGGAAGGGGACACTTTATGTTTCGATTTCTTATTTTGTTCACCATCGCGAATCAAAGCATGGCGGCGGGCTGGAAAACTTTTGATTGGGGGCTCTCAAAGGCAGAAGTACTGCAGGAAATCAAGAAAATGAAGCTGAATTGTAATGAACCGGAAAAGCCATCAGAGATGCCCGTGTGTCATACCTCAGTGGGTGGGTATAAGGCCACAGTAAAATTTGTACTTAATGAGCAACATGGATTGAAACAAACCGAGTTATTCATAATGCCTGTTCCAGTTGGGGGTGGTCAGCTTACTGAAGAAATGAAAAGTTCCTTCACAAATACACTGTACCGGGGTTTCATACAAAAGTATGGTGTAAGGTTTGCTAAAACCAAGGATAAATCACCTACCTGGCTTTGGCGGTTTGTACAGGACAATAAGACGGCGATTGCCTTTATTAAGCAACCCCCAGCTGTGAAAGTGCTTTATTCCAGTTGGGCCGTATTAAGAAAAATCCAAGATGATGAAGAGCTTGAAATGAATAGAAAAAGAGAAGAACAGAAAAGAAGAGCACTAGAGTTAAGAAAAGATATTTAGCTGAGTCTATTGACAGATTTTACAAGTGTTTTAAGATTGATTCTAATGGGGATATAGGCTCCCTTTCATGAATTGCTCTACCTGGAGGTTTGTCATGAGGCAGAAAGTATGGTCAGGTTTCATCTTGACCCTCTTTATAATCCACAATGTTTTTGGAACCGGGGGCAGTGATTGGGCTGGTGCTTTGACGGGTATAGCGACGTCTCTAAAGGGCGTTCAGCAAGCTCAGCAAGATAAGAATAAATCCGACGAAAAACAGCAGCAGCTTGATCAACAGCTTGGAAAGGTCACCAGTCAAGAGAACTTTGCCACTGGCCAGGGGCAGACCAAGGGCCTTTACACAAATCCAGTGCAGAACCTGGGAACTCCTAACCAGGGATATCCCATTGTTGATCCCTACAAAAACCCAGGCTATTGGGCACAGCGGGGACAACAGTTTCAATTCAATATGACTATGGCTGCCAAGCGCGCCGGATTGACTAACGAAAAAGCTGCAGAGGCCTTAGCTGCTGAGCGCCAGATGACCAATAAGATGCTGGGTGCCGTGGGTGGTTTAATGCAGACTGCCGGTGGGCAAATGGAAAAAATCGGGGCTGAAAGAGCTAAGGCCGCCGAAACTGAAGAAAAAAAACAAAATGAAGACTTTATTGAAGCATGTAGCGCAAAGCCCGATGAATGTCAGCGAACTGAAATTAAAGATGATGAAGGTAAGGGCACTGGAAAATTTAAATGGACCATGGGGGATCAGACAAAAAGCGAGGAGCAGTTAGGGGGCGTGGATGCCGTTGAGAGTGCTCGTTCTCAAGGACTAGCCAGGGCTTCTGATGAAGAATTTCTGAATGATCCTGAACTTAGTATTGAGAATAGAGGAGGAGCATATTACGATGAGGATGGTAATTACCTGGGAAACAATCCTACAGAGGTAGCGGCGAAGGTTAGGGAGCAGGCAGCGACTGCCGCTGAGGAAGCTGAAAAGAAGCGACAGGACTTACTAAGCGATGCTAAAATCACGCTTAATTCAGTGGCAAGCTCTATGAACGCTACGGGTGCAGCGGGGTTAGTAGAAATTCAGTTAACAAGGACTAAGACAGATGCTGAACTGCAGGATCTCATAGATAATCCAAGTAAGTTCCGTACGTTAGTAACGACAGCTGGGAGCCACCTTGTAGGTCCCCCATAACCGTAGAGTTAGCGAGTTTTATCAAGAGACTTGTAGGACTAATATAAGCGATTAAGGTGTATAAGCCCGGTTTTTAAGTAGATCCCGGTGATCTTCCAGGCTATTGCGCTCCTCGTATTTTTCTTGCGCTTCTTTTTGAGCCTTTTCCTCCATTAGTTCAAGGCGTGATTTAGGGATTGGCTCTTTACCTTCTGACTTTAGCTCAATTTCCTGGGGAGTCTCTGCCACCGGCTCTGACTTTTGATTTTTATCTGTCATTTTCACCTCATTGTTTAAGGTTATTGTAACCAGTGGAGAGGATTCTTGGAATCCTTAATGCAACCTATCTTCCTTTTCTTTCGTATAGATAAAAGAAGGATTGGTTTCTATGAGGTCAAAAATCATTCGTTACGGCGTAATTGCCCTTCTTTTTTGCGTCACGTCTTTTTCTAATCCCTTTGATAATCTCTTTGGAGATTTGAAATTTTCCAATCCCTTTAACCCGGGTGAGTCTAGCGAAGAAGAGATTGATGTGGATACATCCCTCAGTTCCATCAAAACGGCCATTGAGAGGCTTCGATCCCGAAACCAGGAACTTAAGGAGCGCCTCCAATGTTTCGCGATCCAGCGCCACATCCTGAAGGCTATGGAGAATTACGAAAAGGGGCAGAATAAGAAGATCACTCTTTTTGGAAAGGGAGAGATCAAGATTCTGGTTGAAAAGGGATATTTACCCGCCGTACCTAGTGACCCCGGTTGTAAATTTGGGGATAATTACAGATCCGACAGAAAGGGAAACCTGTGGTGCCATAACCACGGAACCCTCGGAGGAGCCAGCGTTTTGATCAAGGATGGCTGGATGACCGAAAAGGATGCTGAGGGTAGCGGAGTTTGTAATATGTTGAGGCGAAAACCGCAAGTTTTTGACATATAGAGCGTCCATGAACTTCGCCTGCTGGTAGTTCCCTCCTAGAACGATGCGATGCATCGCCCGTCGTCACGAACCACCACCATGCTTGCTCCTGACCACTCTATATATCAAAAACTTGCGGCTCTCGCCTCACGTTGTTTGTCAATAATGAGTCGTCTGGATTCAGGCTTCCGTCATCTTCGGGCTTGACCCGGAGATCCATGTAAGGGATAGCTTGGCTCCCCGTGTCGGGGCACGAGGATGACAGGGATCTCCGGGGTAAGTCCGAAGACTACTCTTTTCCCCTCTACCTCTTCAAATCTCTATTTTCCGCTGGTCGGCGGAGTAGTCTGTTCTGTCTTTGTTTTCTCTGCGCCGAACATTCCGTCGAAGAAGTCATTTACTGCTTTCTTGAGGTGGGTGCTGCCGAAGGCTCCTTCAGTCTCAACTGCGATAATAACCAGAATTACTGCTGGTGCGACGAACCGCGTGAAGATTACCCAGGGGCCGTGGAAGAATTTTCCCAGGGATTGAAATCCAGTAAAAAACTCCTCCTTAGTAAATTTGGAGGTAAGGGCGTATCCCACGTAGAGAGCAATTAAGAGGCCGCCTATTGGTAGCATCCAGTTGGAGGCCAGGTAGTCCATTTTATCGAAGAAGGTTGTTTTTCCAACAACATCAAAGAAGGTGAAATCCTTAAAGATTTTTTGCCAGCCCGCTGAGCCCGAGAGGGCCGAAGGGATGGCTACCAGCCAGATGGCAATTCCCATCGTCCAGGTCGATTTCTCCCGGGTCCATCCTTTGTCAATCAGGTAGGCAACGGCTACTTCCAGCAAGGAGATCGCTGATGTTAGGGCTGCGAAGAATAGAAGGATGAAGAAAGAGAGATTGATGATATAGCCGCCGGGCATCTTCACGATCTCCTGGGGAAGGGACATGAAAACTAAGCCCACGCTCTTACTGACCTCACCGCCGTAAGCGAACATGATGGACATGATAATCAGGGAGGCTACGATTGCGATTATGGTATCGAAAAAGGCTACCCAGAAGGCCGCTGAGAAGAGATTGGTACTGCGGTCTAGATAAGAACCATAAGTGAGCATGGCTCCCATTCCCAGACTGAGCGTGAAGAAGGAATGTCCCAGGGCTTCGAGCATGGCTTCTCCATGCAATTCACCCGACGTCGAAAAGAGAAAATTCCAGGCCTGTGAAAAACCATCATTTGGTAAAAACAGGCAGCGGATCAGGATTCCTACCAGAAGCAGCATAAGAACCGGCATCAGGATTTTGGCACATTTTTCAATTCCACCCGCTACCCCAAAGTGAACAATCCAAATCGTCACAGCCATAAAGGCAGTAGACCAGAAGAGGTTGAGCCAGGGGCTCGCATAGATTGAGCCGAACATGGCTCCATAATCAGCAGGCTGCATACCAGCGAAAGTATTTTTCGCCGCAAGGAAAATATAGTGCATCACCCAACCGGCCACCACGGAATAAAAAGAGAGGATCACAAAGGCGGCAGCCACTCCCATGAATCCCAGTACCTTCCAGATTGAGTTTTTGCCGGAGAGTTCTTCTACGGCGGCTACGGGGCTTTTTTGGGTAGCGCGGCCGACCATCATTTCCGCGACCAAAATGGGTAGCCCCACTGCCGCGATACAGACCAGGTACAGAAGAACGAATTTTCCTCCTCCGTTTTGATGTGCGATGTAGGGAAATTTCCAAATGTTTCCCAGTCCGACGGCAGAACCGGTGGCGGCTAAAATAAAGGCGAGTCTTGATCCCCAATGTTCCCTGGCTGCTGAACTCATAATTTTTTCCTTCCGTAGACCAGATTCTTAAACTGAACTGGGGGCTTATTGCCCCAAAAATCGAGGCCGAAAGATAGCACAGTGCGTCAAATCGGGCAACTTAGAAAATGGAGATTACCTCTTCGCTCTAGACTCCGCTCAAGAGACTAATTTTCATTGTAATAGTGCTCTACCTTCATTTGAAATTTCTCTTTAGGCTTGAAATAGCGCATCACGGTGTAACCATCGCGCTCAAAAGTGTGCACTGGTTCCGGTTCCGTCTTCTGGATGGGAAATCCGATGGGATATTCCAAATCGTAAATGGAATCGATATTGTTACTGCTATTGAGGATGAACTTTTTACGCCTCTGCATCATCTTAAGCCAATGCTTGGGTAGCTCTGTACGGTAGAGGATAGAAAAGGGCTTTCCGGGCGGGATCGGTTCTTTCAAATCTGCCCGAAAGGTATATCGCACAGGCGGATCAGGATCACCTTTTGTTTTATGAGAATCTCCCAATTTCATCTTGTGCTGATCGATAATTTCAGCATGGAGTATTTCATTTGTTTGGGGATTAAAAAACTGCGTGTCTTTGGTAAAGACTCCATCTGAAAGCGTGAATTCTTCGAGAGGCTCATCGTGAATATTGATTCCATCGAAGCGAACTTCTACAGAAGCGATTGGATCTTTTGGATTCTGAATGCGAGTACGGGCATATACCTTGGTTATTTTAGTTTCACCTTTGGAGAGAAAAAATGTGGAACTGGATTTTCGTATACGGTCTCCCACCAGGATATCTCCTGGATTCGTAGGATCTTGAACTTTAGCAAAAAATAGTCCTTCACTTTGTTTCCCAAGAATATTGATGTGCCCTATGGTTTCGTAATCATGACCCATAAGTTGATGGGTAATTTTATCGATGAGTTCCTTTCGAATCCGCACTACCTGGTAACTCTCACCGAGTTCAATACGATCATCATCCACCGCATTGATTAGAACAGTTGAATTGTTGGTATTCACGTGGGCCACGGTACCAATCATGGAAATGCCATCCCCACTTTGGTCGGAGAATACCTTGTTACGATCCATGAAACTGATGATGCTCTCTTGTGATCTATGTTCATCGGCCTGGAGTTTAGTGAAATCATCCGCGGTATTGTAGTCTCGAATGATATGAGGAGTGAGGAAGATCAGCATTTCGGTGTTTGTAGAGTCCCTGACCTTACGGTGGAACCAGTGTTTAATGAAGGGAATTTTTGAAAGAATAGGAATTCTGCTATCGCGCCTTGATTCTGAGCTGGAAATTATTCCGCCGAGCACAAGAGTATGGTTGTCCTTGACTAAGATATCTGAGTTGACCATTCTTTCTGAAAATACAGGTGAATTGAGTGCGTTCCTGTCAAATCCGAGAATTTCCTGAATGGTCTGCCTGATCCCCAGACTTATGTAATTATCTCGATTGATTCTTGGGGTGACCTGGAGGGTTACTCCAATGTCGATATATTCCACCGTACTTTCCACAACTCCATCGGCGTTTGTAGATTTAAGAATCGGGTTTCTCTGAGTCGCCTTAAACTCCGCCGGTCTGTTGTTTGCCGTCAAAATCTTTGGTCTGGAAATGACTTTAATACTATTGAGCTGTTCAACACTGTTAAGAAAAAACTCGAAATTGCCCTGGTTGAGAATGGAGAACTTAAGTCCCTGTAGGTTTTGTAAATTGAAGTCTGCCTGACTGTCTGAGCCCTTATTGATGGTGCCGAAGTCTACTTTCGCCTCATTTTCTACTCCCCCTCCTCCCGGTCCATTCCCTTTGGAGTTCCATTCAATGCCCAGATCGTAATCGTTGTTCAAAGTAACCTCCGTGATCAGGACTTCCACCAATACCTGGGGAGTTCTGGTGTCCATTTCTCGGATGAGTTTTTCAGCCTTGAGAACCTTGTGATAGAGACCGTCAAGGAGTACGGAGTTCATAGAGGGATTTGCTACGATCCGGATTTCTTTCTTATAGTCCACGGCCCCAACTATTTTCCCTTTCGGTGAGTATTTCTCCTCTACCAGGCCAAATATCTTCTGGAGCTGAAGCGCTACATCATAGGCATTGGCATATTGAACCTGAACCACAGAGGATCGAATTGCTCCCATGCGCAGATCAAGCTTTCCCAGGTATTCTTCCACCTGTGGAACGAGGGCGGGATCCATGATCTCCAGGGAGAATTTGATCAGCACTCTTTCATTATTGTTTTCTGCCCCGGCATGTAATCGCACTTTGTTTCGCAGGCTGGCATTTCGTTCGATCAAATCCAGGAAAATCGGGATCGTTTCTTTCTTATCAGCCGGATGCTCAAAGAAGTACTGGTAGAGAGTAGTACCCGAAAAATTTTCTAGATGTCCGCTATGGGTGGAGTTGGAAAAAAGTAAAAAAGCAAAAATTAAGATTCGATTCATATGCGTTGGCTTGTCATTGTGGATCCCAGGGTACAGCCATGGGATGACGAGGCTTAATTATCTCAAACATTACTCAGTTCCGAAAGTTCTCTGGAAAAGATATGCGCGCATGTTTCCGGGTATTTTTTAAGGAAAGTTCCTTTCTTCACGGGCGTTAAGTCATCCAGGTTCCCCATCAGAGACGACTTCAGGCCGCAAGGATTCATAATCGCGAAGTTCTCCAGCTTAGAGTGGAAGTTCAGCGAGAATCCATGGAAAGTGATCCAATGTCGGCATGCAATACCGATAGAGCAGATTTTCTTCTCGCTGCAAAATACTCCCGTCTTTCCTTCAACTCGATGAAAAACTGGGTCAGATTTCTCAGTGGAGCCGGTCGTGGCCATTTTAAAGATGTCTTGGATCGTATGGATGACTGATTCTTCAATGAGGTGCAAAAACCTTTTGAGATCTCTCTCGTCCTCATTCAGTGAGAAAATCAGGTAACCCGTGACTTGCCCTGGATCATGGTAGGTGATGTCTCCGCCGCGACTAATTTTATGAATGGGGATTGAGGTTTCCTGGAGCAGGTTTGCCTCGGAACTGCGGCGGGCTCCAAAGGTGATCACTTCAGGGTGGGAAAGCAGCCAGAGGATATCTGGAAGGTTTGGATCTTTTCTCTTTTTTTCCAGGAGTTCAACTTGTTTTGATAGGGCTTCATCGTAGGGAACAAGATCGTTATATAAGACTTTCAGCTGGCGCACACTCTTATTTATTGAGAATATGGATGGCTTCACCCAGGTTACCTTTTGCGGCCTCCATCAGGATTTCACCAAAGGTGGGATGTGGGTGGACTGTGAGTGCCATGTCCTGTACGAGAGCACCCATTTCAATCCCAAGGGCAGCTTCGGAAATGAGGTCGGAAGCATTAGCACCTACGATGGTGATGCCCAGGATTTCAGAGGTTTCTGGATCCGTTAAGAATTTAACAAATCCCTCTGTCTCATTGGTGGTCATGGATCGGCCCACAGCTGCGTACGGGAATGTACTAACCTTAGCTTTGATTCCCCCGTCCTGGGCTTCTTTCTCAGAAAGACCGCTCTGGGCAATTTCTGGATCGGAGAAAACCACAGCGGGAATTTGCCTTACATCCATTTCACTCTTGTGACCCGCAATTACTTCCGCCGCCACCTCCGCCTCACGGGAAGCCTTGTGGGCCAACATGGGTTGGCCTGAGATATCACCGATGGCATAAATATGCCGGACGGAACTTTGGAGTTTGGAGTTCACCTGGATGAATCCCTGTTCATCCGTCTTTATTCCTGTGGTATCCAGGGAAAGTCCCGAGGTATTGGGAGTTCTGCCTACGCAAACGCACACATAATCAGACTCTATATTTTTCACTCCTGCGGGGGTTTCTACTTTAAGGCTGACTCCTTTTCCTTTGGATTTTACGCCCATTGCCTTGGAGCTGGTTAGAACCTCCACTTTGAGCTTCTTTAGTTTGCGAGTAATCAACTTGATGATGTCGGCATCAAAAGTTGCAAGGACATTTTCAAGAAACTCTACGATGGTGACCTGGGTTCCCAATTTGGCAAAGGCCATACCAAGCTCCAAACCGATATATCCACCTCCCACAATGGTCATCTTCTGGGGTAGTCTCTCTAAAGCCAGGGCTCCGGTGGAATCCAAAATCAGTTTTTGATCCACAGGCAGTGTAGGTATCCTGGTGGGGGAACTGCCAGTCGCAAGGATGCAGTTTTGAAATTCCACCGGTTCAATCTTTCCATCCGATTTAAGGATATTAAGGCTATTGGGTCCGCTAAATTTTGCTTCTCCTTCGAGGATTTGAACTTTGTTTCCCTTAAGAAGGGTACGGATACCGGTACTCAGCTTCTTGACGATCCCATCTTTCCAGGAGATTGTCTGTGCATAATCTAACTCGACGGACTTTGCCACAATTCCCATCGATTTTGATTCATGCAGGGTCTTCCAATAGGTCTTGGCAGCATGGATCAAGGCTTTAGAAGGTATGCAGCCTACATTGAGACAGACACCTCCAAAATATTCCTTTTCTACCACCAGGGTTTCAATTCCAAGTTGAGCCAGGCGAATGGCGGCCACATAGCCTCCTGGGCCGGCTCCAATGACAACTGTATGCACTTTCATAAAATCCCTCAGACTTCCTATCGAGTTCCCAGCAGCATGCGGCTTGGATTTTCAAGGTATCGAATCACTTCATTTGAAAAATGCGCCCCAACGGCCCCATCTACGATTCGGTGATCAAAGCACCATGCCAGGTTCATCATATGGCGTACTACGATCTGGGACTTTCTTACCACCGCTCGTTCTTGAAGGCGTGTCATGCCAAGGATAGCTACTTCAGGGTAGTTGATGATGGGCGTCGCGAAGAGACCACCGATAGAACCAATATTGGAAACCGTGATCGTAGAGCCTTTGAGCTCCTCAGACTTGATAGTTCCTTCCCGCGTGCGATTTGCAAGATCTTCAACTTCTTGCGCTATCTGTAAGATACTCTTTTGAGCAACATCCCGTACCACCGGAACTAGCAGTCCATTTTCTGTTGCTACTGCCATACCGATATGTTGAACCTGGTGATAAACGACCTCTTGTGTACCTAAGTCCAGTGAGGCATTGACCGCAGGAAATTTTGGGATGGCAAGAGAAATGGCCTTTAGAAAGAAGGGGAGGTAGGTGAGCTTGACTCCCTGCTCGGCAGCCTCTGATTTTAGTTCTTTTCGCAAATTGACTAATTCACTGAGATCCACCTCATCGAAATAGGCGAAATGTGGGACAATATGCTTACTTTCCACCATTCGTTCAGCGATGATTTTTCGAATCCCGCGAAGTGGAATTCTCTCGTCTCCTTCGTATTCGTGTACAGGTGTCCCGACCCGGGGGCCTCCGAAGATCGGCATAGACCCGGAAGCGCCGCCTGAGCGATGTCTGTCAATATCCTCCCGGGTGACTCTGCCGCCCTTGCCTGAACCGGCTACCTCCTGAATGTTGATTTCCTTTTCCCTGGCATAATGCCTGGTGGAAGGAGATGCCAGGACTTTTTGACCCGGTTTTCTTGAAACTGTCTGGACGGGGGGCGTGGGTTGAGGTGCGGCCTTGGGAGCTTTCGGTTCAGTCTTGGGAGGCTCGGGTAGAGAGGCCTCAGGTTTTGGTGGAGCGGTTCCTTTAGCATCTCCTACTTCAATATCATATAAGGGCTTGTCTTTGAACGCTATAGCCCCAACTCCTACATATTGTTTGGCTAGTTTTCCAGGTTTGACTGCTGGCAGCTCAACTGTGGCCTTATCTGTCATTACCTGAACCACCGGTTCGTCCTGAGCCAGTGCCTCCCCAACCTCCTTAAGCCAGGCGATGACTTCGCCCTCAACTACACCTTCTCCGATGTCGGGAAGATTCACGGTATAAATATCAGACATGGTTTCTCCTCGAATCTGGTTTTTTAGTAGTCAACTGTGTCACGAATTCCCTTAAGTACACGGGGTGAATTTGGCATGTAATCGTGTTCATGTGCATTGGAAAAGGGCGTATCAAAACCAGCGCATCGATAAACAGGCGCTTCCAGGTGTAAGAAGCAGCGTTCCATGATCATAGCACTTAGTTCTGCACCATATCCCATTGTTAACGGTGCTTCATGGGCTACCACACACCTTCCGGTTTTCTTGACGGAATTCTCAATAGCTTCTACGTCTACCGGGTTTAGAGTTCTCAAGTCAAGAACCTCCACGTCGATCCCTTCATGGCTGGCCTGTTCTGCGGCCTTCATGTTTTCGTGGTGCTGAGCCCCATATCCGATTAGAGTGAGATCGGAACCTTCTCTGGCAATTCGAGCTTTGCCCAGGGGGATAAGATACTTTTCTTCGGGAACCTCTGCTTTGGATGCTCTGTAAATTCTCTTGGGTTCCAGGAAGATTACAGGGTCATCCTCTTGAAGAGCACTGTGTAGTAAGCCCTTGGTCTCATATGGATCTGACGGGATCACTAACTTAATGCCGGGAGTATGTAAATATTGAGCCTCTGGAGACTGGGAATGGTAGTGACCGCCATGAATTCCACCACCATATGGGGTACGAATTACCATGGAGGCTTGCCACTTTCCGCCAGTGCGATAGCGGGTCTTCGCTACTTCATTCACAATCTGATCATATGCTGGAAACATATAGTCAGCGAATTGAATCTCAGGGACTGGTTTCATCCCGTAATTCGACATTCCCAGGGCAAACCCAATAATACCCTGCTCGCATATTGGCGTATCAAAACACCGCATTTCCCCAAATTTTTCCTGCAATCCAACCGTTGCTCGGAATACTCCCCCGAAGTAGCCTACATCCTCTCCGAAAACAACGATGTCCTCATTTTCTTCCATCGCCTGATGCAGTGTGTTGTTGATAGCTTCAATTATGTTCATCACTGGCATCAGTGTCCCTCCTCTTCCCGGAATTGATTGAGAAAATCTCTTTGTTCTCTGAGATTCCAGGGGATGTCGGAATAAATATCTTGAAACATGGACTCAATCCCAGGTTTGGGGGTGTCTCTGGCAATTTTGATAGCCTCCTCAATTTCTTCATAGGCGGATTCAAGAAACTCTTTATCTTTCTTTTCACTCCATAACTTCTTCTTTTTAAGATAATTCCCCAGCCTGACAATGGGTCCTTTTGGACTCCACTCGGTTAACTCACCTTCGGGACGGTATTTTGTGGGATCATCGGCGGTGGAGTGAGCGCCAAGTCGATAAGTCATGGCTTCGATCAATATGGGTCCTTCGTTATTAAGGCACATCTCGCGAGCCTTCTTGGTAGCCTCATAGACAGCAAATACATCATTTCCATCCACTCGAAAGAAATCAATTCCATATCCAGGGGCTCTTGGAGCGATGCCGTCCCCTGAGTATTGAGCCTCGATAGGAGTGGAGATGGCCCACTTATTGTTACGGCAAAAGAAAATGGCAGGTACTTTACGAACAGCACCAAAATTCAGAGCGCCGTGAAAATCACCTTCGGAGGCTGCTCCTTCTCCAAAGTAGCACAGTGCTACTTCCTTCTTGCCTGATATTTTCATGGCATAGGCACAACCCGCAGCGTGTGGTATCTGGGTGGCAAGAGTGGAGGAAACAGTCATAACATTTAGCTCTCGTCGTCCAAAATGGTTTGCCATCTGGCGACCCTTGCTATCATCTTTCTCATTGAGAAACATATGGTGGAGATAATCCTGTGCACTCATGCCTCTCCAGAAAATGGAAGCCTGTTCTCGATACTGGGGATAGATCCAGTCACACTGTTCAAGAGCCGCGGCGCTGGCTACAATGCACCCCTCCTCGCCCCTGGAACTCATAGCAAAATTAACCTGCCCCTGGCGTTGGAGAGTAATCATCCGCTCATCGAGCCTCTTTGTAAACTGCATGACCTGGTACATTCGGATCAGGGTTTCGTCGGAGATTTCATGCTTGTAGCCCTTGGGAAGGTTGCCTTCCGGATCCAGGTAAGAAAGGGTTTCTATTGGTTTCATTGATTTCATGTGTAGACCTTTCAGGTCCTAACTGTGTTGGGAGATCCTGACTTTGCCTTTTAAGGCAAGTGATTGGGTTGGATTAGATGCCGGTCGCAGCCTGCTGTTTGAGGATGTACTCCTCAATAAAGTACTCGCCGGCCTTATAGCTCGAACGAACGAGCGGGCCGGAAGCAACCATCTTGAACCCGAGTTGATAACCGATATTCTTAAATTCTTCAAATTCTTCGGGAGAGACAAATTTTTCCACCGGATGATGGATTTTACTGGGTCGAAGATACTGGCCAAGGGTTAAAAAATCAACTTCGATCCCCCTTAGATCCTTCATTGCTGAGATGACTTCCTCAGGTTTCTCTCCTAATCCAAGCATCAATGAGCTCTTGGTAAAGATGGAGGGGTCAATTTCTTTGCAGCGCTGAAGCTGTAGAAGGGAAGTCTGGTAGGAAGCCCGTCGGTCACGAATGGCGGGAGTAAGTCTCTCTACGGTCTCAAGGTTATGGGAGAGAACATGAGGCCTGGCCTCAATTACCTTTAGCAGCGAGTCCCTGGACCCAGAAAAATCGCCGGTCAGGACTTCGAGTGTCGTACCGGGACATTCTTCACGGACCTCGCGAATCGTATCTGCGAAGTGAAACGCTCCCCCATCGGGTAAATCATCTCGGTCCACAGAAGTAATGACAACATAATTTAACCTCAATGGCTTGAGTAACAGTGCAGTCCTGCGAGGCTCCTCTGGGTCCACTAAACCGCTGCCTTTACCAGTCTTCACGTTGCAAAATTTGCAAAACCGGGTGCAGGTATCCCCCAGGATCATGATAGTGAGGGTTTTTTGTTCCCAGCATTCTCCAATATTGGGGCAGCGAGCCTCCTGGCAGACCGTGTTCAGACCCAGCTCTCGCACCTGATCCTTAAGATAACGATAACCAGCGGAACCAGGTGCCTTAACACGAATCCAATCTGGCTTAGCCTGAGAAGTAACATCCATAAGCCCTAGTCTACCTTTAGATTGAACCGAGGTCGATGAAATTCGGGCTCGCTGGGCGGCTGCAAAGCTCGATACTCTGCTCATCCTCCTCGAACTTAGCGATGCTAAGACCTTCGTCCTCTTCACA
The DNA here is from genome assembly GCA_964539825.1 of uncultured bacterium. Lineage (GTDB taxonomy): Bacteria > Muiribacteriota > UBA6191 > UBA6191 > UBA6191 > CAZIKF01. Next base: position 247,774 of record CAZIKF010000002.1, on the reverse strand, counting down.
GGTCTCGAACTTTTCGCTCGCCCAGCGAGCCCGAATTTCATCGACCTCGATTCAAGTTCTTTGAAAAAGAGAAGAAGATATTTTTAATTCAGGATTTGTTCCGAGGAGTCGGGAGTCGTCCAGAGAACCCGAATTTCATCAACCTCGATTCAAATTTTTTGAAAGTGAGAAGAAGATAGTTTTGATTCAGGAATTTATTCCGTGAATCGAGAGCCTAGGCGTGAGTGCTGTAGAGTGTTCAGGGGCGAGCATGGTGGTGGTTCGTGACGAAGAGCGATGCATCGTATCGTTCGAGGAGGGAACCGCCGGCAGGCGAAGCCCATGGACGCTCTACAGTACTCTAAGCCTCGGTTCTCGGTTCACCGATTCTTATGGTGATGAAAATGGAGCTCTCTGTCGCAGACATCGGACATGAAGGGTTGTCCCACTTCCAGGACTCCTGCCTTCTTTTCCTCGTTTGATCCTTTGGTCATCACCACAGAGACATCGAACTTCATCTGACCTGGGCCATAACCCATGATCTCGGATCGAAAATCACCACCGCCCTTTCCTTGATGGCCAAAATCTTGAGCTCTTACATTGATTTTGAAAGGGGTGACTGAATTATTAACGGCCTGACTTTGCTGGTTGACTTCAGCAACCGCAAAAAGGGGTCTTTCTACAGCAATCGGATCAAATTTCTTAAATAGATTTCCAATCAACTTCAGGGCGAAGCCAGTGGGCTCTGGAATTACGTTGCTGAAGACTACTTCATCTTCAGGCTTGGAGAAAAATCCCATCCGGGAATCTCCTTCAAGTCCATTCTGGCTCATCAAGAAGATATTTGCTGACTGGACCTTTTGTTTCTTATTTTGGGATGGAAATAATTTTACCGCGATACCAAATAGCCGGTTTTTGCCTTCCTTCCAAACGCTGTTGTCCTGCCCACCGGAGAATCTCACGATAGCAGGTACTGTTGTACCGCCTGAAAAAAGCCCGGTAGCACCTGTGTCCTGGTTCATATTCCAGGCTGCCTCAGCGCAAACACCTCTGGAGTGTAAAAGTTTATTCTCAGCAGGTTTAAAATCAGAAGGATCAGAAGTTGTAGATGCCAGGCGAGTCCGAAATTTTTTGCCAAGACCAGTGAGCCCGCCAACCAAATCCATAAAACCTAATCCCTTTCTTGCTACAAGCTCATCGGTGGTATTGAATTTGATTCTTCTAGCCACTTCGAAATGGGAACTTGGTTCTCCAAAAACAGGTCCACATAGGACAAATGTTGCAATGATCAGTTTGGCCTTCATAGTTCTCCTAATGCTCCACTACAAATTTTGTAATCACAGACACTACGTGAGTCGTCAGAAATTGTTACCTGAAATCCTATCATTTCTGGTTCTCTTTTCCACTACAGATCATTATTCCACACGGTAACCATTTCCTCATCCCCCCCCATTTCACTTTGTTTCTGTGTTTCCATTCTTCCCATTGATTCTCATCCCCATTGTGCCGATTTCACAAAAAAGGAGAGTTTGTTGAAGGCGCTTTGGATTGGAATTTGGTTGTTTTTGTTGAGCCTGGCTCCTTCCTTCGCAGGGGAAGAGTTGGTCAACACTTATCGAGTCAATGTTCCGATAACCTTCGGCATGTGGGTGGACCTCCACTTCCGCCTATTCTCTCTTCAGCATTCGAGTTCGGTACATAAGGTGAAAATGTACCTGGGCAAAAGTGGTGGAGTCCAGCTCCAGGTCCGTTACGATAGGTCTCGTCTTCCCAGGAAAAAAACTGATGCTGAGCAGTTCATCGAGGATAAGTCACTAAAGGTCAAACGGGAAGCGGATCAATTGGTTCGCAGTCTCTGGTCTCTTTTTCCTCGAGATATACCCGAACACATCTTCGCGGAACAGAATGACATTGTGAACGCCTTTGTCTTTCTCAATGAGGAGCAGATCGGGTTTGCTGACGGGGAAACTTTTTACTGGCGACGCAAGGAAGTCCCCGATAAAGTTCTTACCAATAAGTGGTAAGGGAGTCGAATTCCCGAGCGCTCACGGTGCTGATCTTCCGATAAACGGCATCTGAGGGTAGTTCCTTCGTCAAAGGTGACGATGCCACCTCTTCCTCACGAACCACCCTCAGCTACCATTTCTCGAAACCTCAGCCCTTCTTGATCACTCGGGAATTCGACTCCCTTACCACCACGGGGCTTTCTTTTAGTGGTTCATTCGTCTTGCTTCGCTTTGCTCTGCTTTCCGGTTTGGTTCATTCGTCTTGCTTCGCTTTGCTCTGCTTTCCGGTTTGGTTCTTTCGTCTTGCTTCGCTTTGCTCTGCTTTCCGGATTGGTTCATTCGTCTTGCTTCGCTTTGCTCTGCTTTCCGGTTTTGGTTTTTTCTTTATAGTAG
>CAZIKF010000002.1:98845-245296 GCA_964539825.1 uncultured bacterium | reverse complement strand
TTCGTCTTGCTTCGCTTTGCTCTGCTTTCCGGTTTTGGTTTTTTCTTTATAGTAGGGCGTCCAGGTCGGCTTCTGTTTTTTGTTGGGCTTCTTTTGTGCTCCACTCGCCCTTGTCTACTTTTTCTAGGAGTACCTTTTGTCTTGGGTAGTCTTTGTTGTGAACTCCTGCTCGGCTTTGTAGGAGTCTCCATGACTTTCTTCTTTCTACGCAGAAAAGCACCATCTGTCTTGAGACTTTGTGATAAACCTCTGTGCCGTCATCTAGAAAATCCAGGACGTAAACTCCCACGGGCGGGACGTAGGCTCTGTGCTCGGGGTCTAAATGTCTCCTGTAGACGATGTCATTCATGGTAATCAGTTTTAGTTTTTCTTCCAGGGGTATTAGCTTTAGGGCTTCTTCCTTTTTGATGATTTTGTGGTGCGCTCTGAACCTTGCTTCAGTGAAAGCCCAATGTGCTGAGGTATAGGCGTATCTTTCTTTGGAGCCTGGAACAACCTTAAGGTACCAGTCTCTTTCCGTAGAGGGATTCCCTTTCAAGCTCAGGCTGTCAGAATAAGTCTCGCCTAGTTGGGGATTATTCACGAATTCTGGCATTCCGCGAGAGTCCCGTATCAGCCTGGATTGTTTCTGGGCCGCGTGATCCGGGACTCCATGTTCCGGCTGACATGTGGTAAAGGACTGCAGGAATGCCGTCCCTCTGTAGGTGAGGCAATCCAGAATATTTTTGTATAAATTAGCCGCGTTTGACATGGAGACCTGCGCAAGAAACGGGGATCCATGGCCGCTTAAAAAACATTGGGCGACCGACTTCATTTCAGAGAGTTTCCCTTCACTGGCTTTCCCGTATTGATTCATATCAAAACCACCTGTCATGGGCGATTGTTCAGAATTTTGACCCCCGGTATTGGAATAGACCTGGGTATCAAGCATGACCATTTTTACATTGGGACGGTTTTGTAAAACGGCTTTGGAAACATTCTGAAACCCAATGTCTCCCATTCCTCCATCACCGCCTACGACCCATACTTTGGGAAGTTCATCAATTTCTGAATCGGTCATGTAGGAGTCGGAAAAGTGGGAGAATCGAAAATAGTCATCTTCACTGAATTCGGGAAGTCCCGGATCTATAGAAATGGAGTCACTGTGATCCTCAAGAGGGATGCTGGTTCCCAACAAGACATTTGCGAGTCTTTCGGGGATCACCGATCTCAAGGAATGAGTTTTAATAAAGCTCTCTCCGATCAGCCACCCAATGGTGGCGCCATCCTGAAAAAGTGAGTTCATCCAGGGGTAGGGGTGGGGATTGTTAGGAGGAGTAGAGCCGTAGACAGTCTGACATCCTGTATGGGCAGCCATCGCCATCACACACATGCCATTCTCGAGGGTATCCTGGGAAGTTTTTAGCTGATCATGGTTATAGGCATCCTGGCGCAAAACTGCGCAAACTGCTTTGAGTAAATCTTCGTCTGACCCCTGAAACTCGTCTCTTATTCTTTGTTTGGTATCCTCTTCATCGGTTCCGCCAAGTCCCAGGATCAGATGCTGGATAGCCCTCACATAGAGTAGGTAGGATTCGGTGTTTTCTTCTCTCATTTGGCCCAGGGCATTTTCACCGATCTCCTCAAGCAGCGCGGCCTTTTCTCTCAGTCTCTTTGCTTTGGCACGGAAGATAGGTCGCATATAGGTCTCGGTAATGGTCGCAATAGAGCGTAAGACGGATTTTTCTCCACATCCTGCACAGGCTCCATCTCCCGCTACAAAAGCCGAATATTTGGATTGCATCATAAGGTGATTGCGAAGAGCGGCAGCGCGTGATTGGGCCGGATCCATGGCGTCAAACATGCCCATGTATTTCTGTTCAGTGTCAGGCAGTAGTTTCAGGAATTCATTGGAGGAAAGATGATGAGCGTATACATCCTCTGTCTCATCAACCATCTTCAGTGCCATATGATCGCCGCAGGCCTCTACACAGGCCGCGCAGCCTTTACACATGTCATTGACAAAAATAGAAAAAAGTCCTCCTGATCCCGGTTCTTTCTTCTCTTTTAGCTCAAAGGTACTTTTGGTCTTTTGGAAGGAGAGTGGAAGGATCTCAAGAATATGGCTTAGTTGATCAAGTGAGTCTGAGGTGACGGCATTATCCTGCTCCCGGATTCGCGCGATTTCCCCAGAAATAATCTCATGAAAGGGGACTTTTTCCTTTGCCTTAACCGAACTGACCATACCAGTGCGGGTGGATGCCTCAATCTCTGAGACTTTCGACAGAAGAATCTCCTTTGAGCCTCTATCAGTTACATAATGTGAGATCGCTGTCTTGAGAATTGTTTCCAAATCCTGGGCTGTGTTTGGCAGCGCGGTATCAGGGCATACGCTGATACACTCCATACACTGGGTACAGTTCTCAGCAATGTAGACCGGGGTTTGAATTCTGGCCACATACTTGCCGGACGCCTTTCCAGAGCCTGCGGCTATGATGCCGACCGATGCTAATGGCGAAGACGGTTGATCGTAGCCCAGACCAGCGCGGTATTCGGCATCGAAGGCCTCCATGGTAAACATGGGGAGGAATTCCTCGTTTGCGGGAACTACTTCAGGGGATACGGTCTTACAGGGCAGATCCAGGGTACCTATGAATCTTGAAGTGTCTGGAGCATCGAGATCCTGAGCCTCGATCTTTATCACAGAGTCAAATCCGGCCTGCATGACCTGCATATTAGAGTCGACCACTGCCTCTCCAAAACGTCCGAACTTTTTCATGTACTGGCCCCGTACAATAGTTTGAAATTCTTCATCAGAAATACTGTTTTGCTGAAGAAAGGGGGAGACTTTGAAGAAAGCGCCGAGAAACGCATTGCCCTGCATTCTGGTCTGAAGATCCTCTCTATTCGTCGCGTTACGGGCGATATTAAATCCACTCAAGACATAGATTTGAATCTCCCGCTCAATAATCTCTTTTCGAGCTTTTGGGGGAATTCTTCGCCACACTTTTTGAGGATCGGTCTCAGAGGATTCCCATACAAAATTTCCGCCTTTAGATAGTCCGGTCAGGGGATTGGTGTGGGTGAAGATTTTTGGATCACAGCAGAGCACAGCGGTTACATGACGAAGATCGCAGTTGACGCGCACTCGCTGGTTTGCGGCTACCAGAAAATAGTTGGTTGGCGACCCCTTTTTTTCGGAGCCGTACTTGGGATTAGCGCTGATGTGAATCAGTTCCTGCAAATTTCCCTGTTCATCATAGAGATTTTTCTTTTTGGCAATGTTTGTGGAACAGGCCAGGAGGATTTCACTGAGATTTTTTCCGGTGGTGATCATTCCCCATCCGCCAATAGAGTGAAATCGTACTGCGCGTGCTCCTTCTGGAAGCAGGGAAGGAGTTTCTTCGGTTTCAACGGCATAGGGATGATCTATGCCAAGAAAGAAGAATCGTTCTCCATCTGTGGCAAGTTTGCCGTCTTGTCGAGCCAGTCGTCCCATTGCGAATTCATAAGCGCCCAGCATTCCTTCCGGTCGAAAATCACGGGAGCCCAGGCCATAAACTCCTGAAAATATAAAAGGCTTTTCAGTGGCGGGATTCAATTTAGGCAGGTGGGGATGCGCATGGGTTTGGAAATTCTCGATGGATTTGCTCAGGCAAACTCGCACATCCCTTGTCAGGGGGTTATCCGGACCGAGAGGTTCGTCGGTTCGCTCCAGAATAATTACGTTCTTTTTACCTTGAATAGCCTCTACCACAGCCCTTTCAGGAAAGGGGCGTAGGACATTTACGTGTACGATCCCAGCTTCTTCACCCCGGGTATCCCGTATATAGTCCACAGCGGCTTCCAGGTTTTCCGCCGAGCAACCAAGGGTAATGAAAACAGTCTGCGCTTTTTCGAGATTGTAGGTGGAGATGAGTCCATATTTTCTACCTGTGAGGGCCGCGAACTCTTCGTATGCGCTCTCGAAGAAACCTAGAATCGGCTCTGAAAAATTGTTTCTGCGGGCCGCGACTCCATTCATATAGTGTTCCTGGTTTTGCACAGGTCCGAGCAATACCGGATTCTTGAGGTCGATCATCTGCGCAACCCTTCTTCGGGTAGGTCCAAAGAGGGTTTTTTGTGCCTGGGTGGGGCAGTCGATAACATCGTCGGCCCTGCCAAGGAATTCTCTTACCAGTGCAGGTTCAACCTCGTAAAAACTTCGATCGAGATGTGAGGTGAGAAATCCATCCTGAACGTTTATGCCGGGATTCAAGCTCAGTTCACAAACCTTCCTGAGGATAAGCGCGTGGTCGGCTGCCTGTTGGGCGTCCTTGGCAAAAGCTATGATCCAGCCAGTGTCCAGGGCAGCATAGACATCGTCGTGGCCACAATGCACATTTAGCGCATGCTTAGTGAGTGCCCTGGCGGCCACCGAAACCACCATGGAACTTAGTTTTCCAGGGGCGTGATAATATTGTTCAACGCCGTAGACAATCCCTTGTCCGGAAGTGAAATTTACAACTCTCTTACCGGTCACGGACATGGCAATGGCACCACCCTGGGCAGCATGTTCTCCCTCGGCTTCAAAAGCCATGAGAGAATTGCCAAAGGCATTTAAATGCCCTTTAGCATAGAGGTTTTCAAACATCTCTCCTTGCTCAGTTGAAGGGGTGATCGGGTAGAACACACCGGCATCGGATATGAGCGATTCTGCGTGCAGGACAAGTTGATTTCCGTTACAGGTAACTCTCTTACCTGGGTACTTAATGGATGAATTCTTTTCTGAGTTTGCCATTTTGTTCCACACTCCTGACTATCCCTTAATTTTAGGTTTTGACCCCAAAGTTGTTAATTTAAGGCAGTCGGTTTCTGTATTGTTTCTATCCCTACAGTACCTTCTGTCATCTTCGGGTTTTGACCTGGCAATTCAAAAACACACAAGCCTTGCGTGCTTCAATCAATCGGTATTCTGCTTGAGTAGGCTTTTACCGTCTGATTTCAGGTCGATTACTGCTTGCTTGACTCTCTCCTTCATGGAAGTCTCGGCTATCTTCATCCAGTTTCTTGGGTCATAGTGTTTCTTAGAACCTACTTCTCCCTCAACTTTAAGAACCTTGTCATAGTTGGTTAGCATGAAGTCCACAACGGGACGGGTATAGGTGTATTGCGTGTCTGTATCCACATTCATTTTAATGACCCCGTAATTGAGGGTTTCATGAATTTCTTCCAGCGCGGAACCGGAGCCGCCATGAAAAACAAGGTGGATACGGAAATCTCTGCCAAGCTCTTGTTCCACAGCCGCCTGTCCCTCACGCAGAATTCTGGGAGTCAGTTTTACATTTCCAGGCTTATAGACTCCATGAACATTTCCAAATGTTGCCGCAAGCATATACCTGCCTATGGGTTTGAGCGCTTTCGCGAATGCCAACATGTCTTCCGGCGTAGTGTAGAGTTTTTCAGCAGGCGTTCCTTCGTTATCAACACCGTCCTCTTCCCCTCCCACTACTCCACTCTCTACTTCCAGGATGATTTCATTGCGGGCACATCTTTCTAGAAGCTCTCTTGAGATTCTTATGTTTTCCTCGGTGGGAAGTTCAGAACCATCGAACATGTGGCTGTTAAAGAGATTGGGCTCACCTTTGGCACGTCGCCGCTCTGTCTCTTCAATCAGCGGTATTAAAAAGGGCTCTACTTTTTTAGGGGTGCAATGGTCTGTATGGAGCGCTATGAGAACGTCATACTCTTTGGCCACAAGGTGAACATGCTGAGCGATCGAAATGGCGCCAATGGCTCCGTTTTTGATGCCCTGTCCGGAGGCGAATTCTCCCCCTCCGGTGGAAACCTGGATGATCCCATCGGAGCCGGCTTCCGCAAAGGCTTGAATTGCGGCATTAGCCGTTGAGGTTGAGGTTACATTGATTGCTGGGAAAGCATATCCGCCCTCAAGGGCCTTATCCAGCATTTTTGAATATTCTTCATAAGTGGCAATGGGCATGACTGCTCCTTTCTAAACTGAGAAAGGCAGCATTTTACCACTACGCTAATTATTTGTCAGACCAGCCTGTTTTTGTAAATTTGATAGAAACTCATTATTGGATTTTGTGGTTTTCATTTGCTTGATGAGAAGCTCCACGCCTTCCTGGGCTGATAGGGTTTCAAAGACTCTGCGTAACATGGTCATACCCTTGAGTTGGTCCGGCTCAACGAGTAATTCTTCACGCCGCGTTGAGGACTTGGGTAGATTGATTGCAGGAAAGACTCTCTTGTTAAAGAGATTACGATCAAGGTGCAATTCCATATTTCCAGTTCCCTTGAATTCCTCGAAGATAACGTCATCCATCTTGGACCCGGTATCTACGAGGGCTGTAGCCAGAATTGTAAGAGAGCCGCCGAATTCTATATTTCGAGCGGAACCGAAGAATTTCTTGGGCTTATACAATGCAAGCGGATTAACTCCACCTGAGAGGGTCTGTCCTGAAGAAGGGACGGCTATATTATAGGCTCTTGCCAGCCTGGTGATACTATCCAATAAAATCACGACATCCTTGCCCTGTTCCACGAGTCGTTTTGCTCTTTCGAGAACGATTTCAGATACCCGAATATGATTAGTCAGGTGCTGATCGAAAGTGGAGGCGATAACCTCTCCCTCTACGGACCGAGTCATGTCAGTTACCTCTTCAGGTCTTTCATCAATGAGCAGAACAAATAGAACCAAATCTGGATTATTCTCGGTTAGGGCGTTGGCAAGCTGTTTCAAAAGGGTAGTCTTACCCGCTTTTGGAGGAGCTACAATTAATCCGCGCTGTCCCTTTCCAATAGGAGTGATCAAGTCAACGATTCTTACGGATGGATCATGTTTATTCTCTACATGGATATCAAATTTTTGATTGGGATACAGGGGTACCAGGTCATCGAAAGGGGTGATTCGTCGAATCTTGTCCGGGTCAATGGTATTACTGCATTCCACACGCAGTAGAGCGTGGTACGATTCACTGTCCTTGGGCGCGCGGGTTTGACCCACGATGAAATCTCCCGTTCTCAGGCCGAGCTTTTTGATTTGGGCACTGGAAACATAAACGTCTTGTTTGTCGATGGTGCACATCTGAGTGCGCAGAAATCCATATCCATCCTGAAGAATTTCGAGGATCCCGCGACTTGCACTCAAACCATTGCCTTCAGACTCAACCATGGATCGAAATAGCTGAAATCCTATCTCATCTTTAGTCATGCTCGCAGCATTCTTAATCTGGTACTCATTGGCATCAGTTCTAATGGTTTCTTCTGAGAGCTTGATCAGATCGAGGTAGCGAACTCTGGCCGGCTTACTTTTTTCATGGCCCTTTCTTGGACCTTTGGACCCACGTCTACCACGGTACTGGCGATAGGGTGGAGGATCTTCATTCTCGGATTTTGAATGATTGGTTCGGTTTGCTTCAGCCTGATCTTTTTGAGGCTCCTTGCTGGATTCCTCTTGTTCTTTGGCACCTTGATTACACACGGATCCCTCCTGATTTATGCCTAAACTTATTTGGTTTGCCCGGATTCCCGGCCAACCCAGGAACCTTTCAATTCCTTTGCTCATCTGCGATGAGCACATCGAGATTACGCCTTAAATGTCAACATCATGACTGATTATTAACGAGTGATAACACTTCCAAGACATTGGCCTCGTAAGAACCTAGTCGAGCACTTTTGACTGCAATGAAATCATTCTGGGAGCTAGAAAATTCTTACGAAAGGGGTAACTCGATTTTGATGACACCGACCTAAAGACTTGGGTTTGTGCCTGAGTTCGACAGAATACCACGAAAAGTTTTCACGTCGACAGACTTATTCTAACACGATTCCTAAATTGAATTCATTTGGAACATTATGTAGTAGGCTACGAAATACACAATAATCAAACTTAATGATAAGGATTTCATGACTTTTCTCTTGCCGCGGTAGCTAAGAGCGAGAAGTACAACCGCACTCATCAGCAGCGATCCGAAACCAGTTATGTAGTTCAATTCCACGTGTTTGGTTTCCATCAGGGCGATTTTGGGAGTAAACAAATCAGCCAGCGAGAGAATGAAGAGATTGAAAACATTGCTTCCCAAAATATTCCCAAAAACGAGAGAGTAGTTGAAAAGCCGCATGGCCGTGATGCAGACGGTGGCTTCGGGTAGTGAAGTGGCAAAGGCTAGTAAAATGGAACCGATAAAGGTCTTCCCAAGACCTGTGGCCTCTGAAATCTGATCACAAGTGTCGGTAAGCCAGATACCCGCTATGACTACAACAACAGCATAGAGGAAAAACTTCCAGCCGAGGCTTGAGCTGGTGGGTAGTTCTCCGTTGGGGGGCTCCTTTTCCTCTTCTACTGAATTAGGATCTCCATCAACAACTGTACTCAGGCGAAATGCCAGGATATAGACTACAAAGATCAGAAAATTAAACACACTGATTTTTAAAAACGGCTCCGCATTGAATACCACGCTTATTACGAAGGCCGATGAATTGAGGAAAATTCCCGCCAACGCTAATACGGTCATGATTTGACCGACAGCAAGGGACTTTGCAATGAATCGATCAACTCGGTGATAGAGTACTTCACGAATAAAAAAAAGATCCATGACCGCCAGGATTGCCAGATTGAAGGTATTAGAGCCGAAGATATTTCCCAGTGCTAATTGGGGGGCATCCAATCGGTAGATTGAGCTGAATGTGGCGACAAATTCGGGAAGGGATGTGATCAAGGCCAGTAGGACTGTTCCCACGAAGCCTGAGGAAATTCCCACATCCTCAAACTGATCTCCAATTTTTGTTAGCTTAATTCCGCCATAAACGACGAAAAAACAAGCAATTAAAAAACTGATAGTAAGTGTAGGAGTCACTGGATTATAAAACGGACTCCGCCGCGGTATAAGGTAGGAGATGTGCGTCAGCTACCGCTTCACAGGTTAGTTTCCCCTTGTAAACATTCAAGCCGTTACACAGATTTTTTGACGCCCTTAAGGCATCCTCTGCAGAGGAGGAGAGTTTCATGACGAAGGGGAGAGTTACATTTGTTAGTGCGTAGGTGCTTGTGAGTGGTACGGCTCCCGGCATATTAGCTACACAATAATGAACGATTCCATCGATTTCAAAGGTAGGATCAGTATGCGTGGTGGGACGGGTAGTCTCAAAACAACCTCCCTGGTCTACTGCCACATCACATAGAACCGCTCCTCGCTTCATATACTTCAGCATATCCCGGGTAATCAATTTAGGAGCTTTCCGACCCGTAATCAACACCGCGCCGATAACCAGGTCAGCCTCTGCGATCATGTTGATCACATTCGCCCTGTTGGACATCATCGTCTTCAATCTTCCATTGGTAACCTCACTGAGATAGCGCATCCGATCAGTATTTACATCCATGATGGTTACATCCGCGCCAAGTCCCATCGCCATCTGTGCGGAATTGAATCCCACGATTCCTCCACCGAGAACTACAACACGGGCGGGTAATACCCCCGGGACACCTCCAAGAAGAATTCCACGGCCTCCGGCCGCCTTCTGAAGTAGGGTGGCGCCAATTTGTGCTGCCAGCCTGCCAGCGATTTCCGACATGGGATTCAATAAGGGTAAATGACCCGAGTCATCGGTAACTGTTTCATAGGCGATACCAATAATTTTGCGCTCAAGAAGAACTTCAGTCAGCCTCTTGTCTGCTGCCAGATGAAGATAGGTGAATAGATACTGCCCCTCACGCAGAAGATCATACTCAGGCTCAATGGGTTCCTTCACCTTTACGATGAGGTCGGATTTAGCATAAATCTCTTCGATGGTATCCAGAATTTGAGCACCTGAACTTTGATACTCGTCAGGAAGGAATCCCGTTCCAACCCCAGCCTCTCGTTGGACATATACGGTATGCCCGGAATGAGTCAGGACATCAATGTTTTCAGGGGTAAGTCCAACCCGATTTTCATTATTTTTTATCTCTTTAGGTACTCCGATGATCATGATTTTTTTCCTTTAGACGGCTGGAAACTTTGCGCAATTTTTTCTATCTGGTTTTGATGGTACATTTCCTCGAGGCCATTAGGCTGGATTGCCTGATCGGGGATGGTCTGGGTGTTGATTAACTTCTGAAATTGATTAAACATTTGTTCGCCAAGACCAAAGTCAGCACTTTCGGCCATGTTTTTTGCTCTTTCTTCAATGAGCATGTCACGAAACATTTTCTCGTGTTTTCCACCATCGAGGAAACCGGTATTGCCAAGGTTTTTGAACATCTCCTTGAGCATCATAGTAATGAAAATTTCTTCGAAATCCTCGGTGGCTTTTCGAAGCTTTTCACGGGATTTTATATCTTTAAGGGCTTTATCGCCCCCGATGATGCCTTTTACGTTTTCCATATGATTTGGAAGGAGCCCTTATGAAGCGGGGATGGGAGAGAACCAAACTACTTTATCACAGGCTCCATTGGGTGTAAATCCAGGTTAAAGGTCTTAGCCTTTCAAATACTTGAGTCCTTCTACTTATGTTTTTATCCCTTGATACAAAGCAATCACAGGATTATTAGTACAAAATACGTCTATTTTAGCTTGAATTTGTTTACTTATCCTCTTTAGGGCCTTTATAATAAGGCTTTATGGCTGATGAGCCCCAGGCCCCCTCTACCCCATCCGTTGATTCCTCTCCAGTGCCCGAGGTTTCTGGGTCAGCCACTCCTTCAGACGCTGCAGGCGGGCCTTCTCTCCTATATTCTTTCGTAGGATTTTTACAAAGAGTGCTCCCAGCGCTCACAAGACAGGCCGATCTTCTCATGGCCGGTGGTCTTGTGGGTGTTGTGGTCATGTTGATCATCCCTTTGCCAGAGTTCATTCTGGACATTTTAATGAGTGTCAACATTGCCCTGGGTCTGGTCCTGGTTTTGAGTTCAACATATCTTGAAGATCCCCTGGAGTTTTCCGTATTTCCATCCTTACTACTGGTCACAACGTTATTCAGACTTTCCCTCAATGTTTCCTCCACCAGGCTGATATTACTCAAGGGTAAGGATTTCGAAGGAGAAGTTATACAAGCTTTCGGCAATTTCGTGGTAGGAGGAAACTACGTTGTTGGGATCATCATCTTTCTCATTCTAGTCTTGATCCAATACCTGGTGATCACAAAAGGTTCTGAGAGAGTCGCTGAAGTCGCCGCCCGATTTACCCTGGATGCTATGCCGGGAAAGCAAATGGCCATTGATGCGGATCTAAATGCGGGGCTGATCACCGAGGATGCCGCCAGGGATCGTCGTGAAAAAATATCCGCGGAAGCGGATTTCTATGGAGCAATGGACGGTGCGTCCAAATTTGTAAAAGGGGATACGATTGCGGGTATTGTGATCACAATAATCAATATCATTGGAGGGGTCATAGTAGGTTTTATCTCAGGGCAGTTCGAGTCCATAGCTGAAATAGCGGCCACCTACACCCTCCTCACTATTGGTGATGGTCTTGTGAGTATCGTACCTTCCCTCTTAATTTCGGTGGCTACCGGTATCATTGTGACCAAGTCAGTCTCTGAACATAACCTGGGTACTGAGTTAATGGAGCAAATTACCTCTAAACCTAAGCCCCTGATGATTGCTTCCGCGTTATTTCTTGCCTTCTCCCTGGTGCCGGGCTTGCCCAAGCTTCCCTTCATCATTCTCTCCACAGGCCTGGGACTGTTAGCTTTGATGATCACTGGAACCCTGGATCAATTCCTTATGCCCGCGGCAGAAGGTCCTGACGGGGGTCCGCCATTGCCGGCCGGACCTGATGGCGGCGGAGGTGCTCCACCCGGTGGCGGAGGTCCTGAAGAAGGTGGGGCGGAAGGTGGTGAGGAGCCCTCAAAAGAAGATGTTTCTAGTTTGCTGCATGTAGATACTCTTGAAATGGAGATAGGGTATGGGCTGATTCCACTGGTAGATCCCAACCAGGGAGGAGACCTTCTCAATCGCGTTAAGATGATACGGCGCCAAATTGCTCTTGAGTTGGGATTGGTGGTTCCGGCTGTGCGTATTCGGGATAATATGCAGCTTCAGCCAAATCACTATTCTATCAAGTTGAAGGGGATTGAGATTGGTAAGGCTGAAGTTTACGCCGATCGGTTTCTCGCCATGGACCCGGGGATGGTGGTTTCAAAAGTCGAAGGAATTCCCACTACAGAGCCGGCATTTAATCTAAGTGCTCTATGGATTGAAGAAACGCAGAGAGAAGATGCTGAACTTAATGGATATACTGTGGTTGATGCGCCCTCGGTGATCGCCACCCATCTGACTGAATTGATCAAGCGTCATGCTTCTGAAATTCTAGGAAGGCAGGAGACCCAGGAATTGGTGGACAAATTGAAAGAGCAGATCCCGGCTGTTGTTGACGCTGCGGTTCCGGAGGGGAGCCAGGGGCGATTGGGACTCATTCAGAAGGTTCTCAAGGCCTTACTTACAGAAGGTGTGTCCATTCGAAATCTATCAACCATTCTTGAGGTGATTGCGGATTTTGTTGAACATGTGTCTGACGTGGACTCTCTCGTAGAACATGTTCGCCAGGGGCTTGCCAGGCAGCTTACCAGGGAGTACACCATAGACGATGTCTTGAGGGTCATGACTCTAGATCCGGTCATCGAGCAAAAAATGGTAGACTCTATTCAGGGGCAGAGATCCATCCATCAGGCCTTGGATCCCGATTCCGCCAGGAACCTCTTTGAACGATTAAATCAAGCCATTGAAGATATGTTGGTAGAAGGTCAGCAGCCGGTACTTCTTTGTTCTCCCGTGATTCGAATCCATTTTAAGCGACTTGTTGAGCGGGTAGCTCCCCAGTTGGTTGTACTCTCCTTTCAAGAAATAGTTACTGATGTTGAAATTGACAACGTAAGATCCATTTCATTGGAAGAGGAGGTGGAAGTGCAATGAGTGGTTCAGCAGGTCCCCGAATTCTGGCTTTTACATCTGGAAAGGGCGGCGTAGGTAAGACAACATTCGCGGTCAATATGGGAATAAGACTGTCAGAAATGGGGCGAAAAGTCTTGGTATTAGACGGAGATCTTGGCCTTGGCAACGTGTGTATATCCATGGGTCTGGAGCCCAGCGGGGGTCTCGAGGATGTTCTCTTTTCCGGTAAACCCGTAAGTGAGATCATGGTGACTGGTCCTGCAGGGTTGAGCATTATTCCAGGTGGTAGCGGTGTTGAGGAGCTGACAAGGCTGCCAGCTCAGGCACTGGTTCAGTTTGCGACTGAGATTCAAGAACTATCACGTGATAAGGACTATCTCTTCATCGATACCGGTGCGGGAATTACCAGCAGCGTGATGTTTTTTCTCCAAATGGCTCATGAGGTCATCTTGATCACTACCCCGGAGCCAACGGCTATGGCGGATGCTTATGGGGTAGTAAAGTCAGTTCTTGCCCAAAATCCCAGCGCTAGAATTCGAATGGTGATTAATCGTTGCCACTCCATTTTTGAAGCCAAGTCTGTACAGAATAAGATGGAGGTAGCGGTCAAAAAATTCCTGAAGAGTGATATCACCACGCTGGGCTTTGTGATGCATAATCAGAGCGTTCTCGAAGCTTCCCGGAACCAACAGGTCTTTTTAATGCAATACCGTAATGAAGATGTAAGTAAAAACATCACTCGGATTGTAAATAAGCTCGAAGGGGTGTCGGGTCCTGAAGATCGCCCAGGGCTGGTTGAAAAGATTCTCGATTTATTACAATGACAAAAAATAAAGATTTTGACCTGATTTTGTTATATAATACCTCCGAGGCACTTTAGTAGCGCCCTGGTCTCCGGTTTAGTCAGATCAGCAAATTATCTCAAAATGTACGACGCCTTTGAGGAAGATTTAGATTTCGGCTCGCAGTGCCGTACCATTGCGGTTACCTCTGGTAAAGGGGGAGTGGGTAAATCTTCCCTGGTAGCTAACTTAGCCCTTTCACTGGGAGCCCGCGGTAAGCAGGTGATTGTATTTGACGCTGACCTTGGAATGGCTAATCTTGATGTAATCTTCGGTGTTAGACCCAGGTTTACTCTGTACCATGTAGTGGAAGGCCGGAAGAACCTTCTCGATATTGTAACCTCGGTTAATGATAAGGTGAAACTATTCGCGGGTGGCTCAGGCCTTTCCAATCTTGCTGATCTGGATGATTCCATTCGCGGTTCTATCCTTGAAGCATTGGCTAAAATTCGTCAATATGCGGATATCTTGTTAATTGATACAGGTGCTGGATTATCCTCCAATGTTATCGGATTTCTTCAGTACGCGGACGAAGTATTGCTGGTCTCCACCCCTGAGCCTACCTCTATGGCGGATGCTTACGGAATTATTAAAACTCTGGCAAAAAGCCCGGATCCTTTCCCTTCGGTGTCGGTCGTGGTGAATCGGGCGGCCTCCTCCATGGAAGCTTTTGGCGTGTCCTCCAGATTGACTACGGTTGCCCGCAAATTCCTTGAAGCGGAAATTCAGTACAAGGGATTTATCCTGGAGGACGAGCTGGTCTCAAAGGCGGTTCGTTCTCAAACACCGTTTACCCAGCTTTATCCTGACTCTAAGGCGAGTCTTTGCATTCAAAAACTTGCAGATTCCTTTGGAGGTGTAAAGCAGGCGCCCATTGCCGCCAAGAAACACGGGTTCCTGGGAGGATTGATGTCTCTCTTTGCGAGAGGCCGCTGATATGCCCACTCCGAAAACTGTCATCAGGAAATTTCAGGGATCCAGTTATGGTGCCGCTAAAGCGAAGATGATTGAAGAGCTTGGAGAAGAAGGGGAGATCCTTAATGTTCAGCAAGAAGGAGGATTTCTCGGAATTTTCTCCGGGCGTACAGTCCTTACAGTATCACCAAGGAAAAGGGAAACACCAGGCACACAGCCCAAACCCGCTGTTTCGCCAAAGCGAACCCTTGATGTGACTGAGGCTGCGGGCAGAGATTTCTTGGATGATCTTAACAGGTCCATGGGTAGTGAATTAAGGCGAAAAAGTGATGAGCCGGAATCGGACAGCTCTATTCAAAATTCGCGAAGCGATGCGAAATCAAGTAGTTCCATTCAGTATTCTCGAGGTGAGGCGAATAAGCTCCTTGAAGAATTACTGAGTTCACAGAGTTCTTTTAATTCTCCTCGGTCCCAGCTATCCAAAACTTCTGAAGAACCTAAATCCCCCTTCAAGTTGAGTAAGCCAACTAGCGGTTCCCCAGGAGAGCTAAGTACTCTTCATCATGAAATTAAAAGCCTAAAGGATGAATTCAGTGCGCTGCGTACAGAGTTTAAAATCCGCATAGGGTCTGGGAAAAACCAGGGTTTGAAGGATAGGTCACAAGATAAACCGGTAATTAAATCGGATAGAAAAGAGTCTCCGCAACTCACGGGTTCCTTTCAAGCCCTTTCCACAATTCTGCAAAAAGGTGATTTTGCCAGCGATGTCATTGAAGCGCATCTGGAACTTGCCCACGAGCACTACAAGGATGAGGAGAGTCCAGGTATTGAGGAATTGAAGGAATATGTGCGCAAGAAGTTTTCTAAGAATCTGAGAATTCAGAAAACGATATTTGAAGAGTTGAAAGAAAAGAAAAAGGACGGTCCGCGAATCATGATCTTTGTGGGTCCAACTGGAGTAGGTAAAACTACTACAATGGCAAAGATTGCTTCTGCCCTGATCCTTGGAAAGAGTCCCTCTTCCGTGGCTATGATTACAGTAGATAGTTTTAAACTAGGTGCGCCAGCCCAGGTCAAGGAGTATGCGCAGGGTCTCAACTGTCCGTGGGAAGTGGTATTCAGGCCTGAGAAACTCCTACCGACCATTGAAAAATATAAAGAGAAAGATGTGATTCTTATCGATACGACAGGCAGAGGATTTAGAGATAAAAATCACATCTCATCCTTGAAGGATTTTCTTCCTGAAGAACTAGACACCCAAACTCATCTCGTACTCTCAGCTACTTCTCGATACCAGGACCTGAAGATGACAATCAGTGCTTTCTCAAGGCTTAGTGTAGACGCCCTGCTATTTACCAAGATCGATGAGACTTGTTCATATGGTCCGATGCTCAGCGTCTTACAGATGAGTCTTCGTAGCATTGGATATATTACTGATGGGCAAAATGTGCCGGGTCATTATAGTGCCGCAACTCCTTCCAATCTCTCCGAGCTAATTTTTCAGCACGACCAAAAGTGAAGAGATTTGGCTAAATTTCCCTCTGTTAGAGATCGTTAACAGGCTCTTGGATTGTGCTAAGATGCGGCCTCGAAAATTGAGGAGTTGATATGAAGTCTGTGGCGGTAATACTTGCAGGTGGGCAGGGAACTCGATTCTTTCCCCTATCCAATGAAGAACACCCCAAACAGTTTCAGGATTTACTCGGGGAAGGTCCCCTGATCACACAGACTTTTGAGCGGGTTCTTCCACTCTTCGCTCCTGAACAAGTCTATGTTAGTTCCAATCGAAAATATCGGACGAAACTCCTGGAACACCTTCCTCGTCTAGCCGCGGAGCATTGTATTTGTGAGCCTGTAGGTCGAAATACCGCACCTGCTCTCGGTCTTCTTTCTCTGATAGTAGCCAGGGAAGATCCATCCACAGTTGTTGTATCCCTACATTCTGATCACGTGATTCGCAAGGAATCCAGATTTCTCATGGTTCTCAAAAGGGCGGTTGAAGTAGCAAGTGCAGGTCGTATTGTTACCCTGGGAATTCAGCCTGGTTATGCTGAGACTGGGTATGGGTATATTCAGGCGACTAAAGAAGCCCTACCCCTTACTTCACCTGTAGCGGTCCATGGGGTAGAGGCATTTCATGAAAAGCCTGACGAGGAAACTGCCAGAGAGTACCTGTTGGAGGAGAATTACTATTGGAATGCAGGACTGTTTATCTTTCAGGCCGGTACCATGCTTGAGCAAATGAAACAGCACTCTCCAGAACTTTATGAGGGTCTGATGAGACTAGAGCCTTACCTGGACGATCTTGATGGGCCGGAGTTTCAGGAAATCTATGCGTCCTTGCCATCCATTCCCATAGATATCGCGGTAATGGAAAAATCTGAACTTTTGGTGGTTATTCCCTGCGATATTGGGTGGTGCGATATTGGCTCCTACCTGGCGATATTTGAGTTGGGAGTGAAAGACGCCCAGGGTAATGTTCCACTCGATGTACAGGGTCCTTTATTTACAGAAGGGGCTAGTTCGAATCTGATTTTTCAAAAGAATCCCGGAAAAGAAACCGGTCTGGTTTGTATTAAGGATCTCATGATTGTGGATACGCCTGATTATCTTTTGGTCGGCTCCTTACAAAATTCCCAATCAGTGCAAAAACTTGTCAATAGGAAACATTCAAATCTCGAGTCATCTCCACAAGATACAGACAAAAAATAGCAATTTAATAACATTTTTGTCTACAAATGCCGATGTTATATACATAGGTTAAAGGTCAGTAGGAGGAACTCGATCATGGCAGAATCGGTTCTCAAAGGGATATTTCCCTATTTTAGAGAAAACTCAACAAGTATCACTTCGGATAATTTGGCACTCCTTCATAGTAAAGGTGAAGAAACGGTCAAAGTGGATGAAAAGGTACTGGAAATTGTACTAAATGAGTTGGCGGACAAAAAGTCCATCAACAGGGTCAATCTATTAAAGAAAATTCTCTACAATGTAGAGGATGAGACCATTAAGAAGGCTACAATCCGTGAATTGGTCAGACTTAAGACCAATGAACTGGGTGATATTCTCTCTGGATATCTTAAAACCCACAGGGTGAACACACCCTCCAAAGTGGAGGCTATTCGAGCCCTGGGAAAAGTTGCAATTCGAGGCTATCTCGAAAGAAAGTAGAGTCTCAAGAGAGGCAGATGTAGCCGTCTCGGATCATATTTCCCATCATTTTATGGAGTCTTTGATCCGGGTCGGTGCGATCTGCGACAATTCTTTCTAGCTCGGCAATTTCAGATCCATCGAGCCAGATGCCTCTTGAAGTCTCACAAAAGTCGACTTTCAGGTTTTCCCCTTCGGCGTAGGGTAGTTCCCACATTGACTCCCCAGGATGTTTCGGTGATAGTTTTACAGAAGCCTTTCTTCTGGACCAGGACCATTCAAAGTCTGGAAAATCTTTGACCCCTTCCGCAATTTCAGTTGCTTCACCGGAATCCAGCCAAATTCCATGGCAACTATCACAAAAGTCTTGCTCCGTTCCCTCCACCTTGATGGACTGTAGGGGAGTGTTCTTACAAACAGGACAAGCACCGATAGAACGCCTTCCCGATCGTTGGCGCATGATCTCACGAATTTTTTCTCGATCAATTGGCATGATACCTCCCTTGAATCAATCCAGTTAAAAACCATATCCTAACCAATCTACGATCAGAAGGGAAATTCTCTATGGCATTAATCGAAGTGGAAGAACTGCATAAATCCTACTTTTCCGTAGCGGAAGAGTTCAAAGTGCTTAAAGATATCTCCCTCGAAGTATGCGAGGGTGATTTTGTAGCGATTATGGGCCCTTCAGGCTCAGGGAAGTCCACACTCATGCATTTATTGGGTGCGCTCGATACGGCAACACTGGGCTCCTATCGTTTTAAAGGAGAAGAGATCTCTACACTCTCTGATGCTCAGCTTTCCCATCTGAGAAACCGGGAATTCGGATTTGTTTTCCAAGCTTTTCACCTGGTTCCCCATCATTCGGTACTCGAGAATGTTCTGCTTCCCTCAGTCTATTCTCGTCAAGAGA
This sequence comes from uncultured bacterium, assembly GCA_964539825.1. GTDB lineage: Bacteria > Muiribacteriota > UBA6191 > UBA6191 > UBA6191 > CAZIKF01. The sequence goes on along the minus strand of CAZIKF010000002.1, from coordinate 226,623 downwards.
ATGAAAAGACAGATAAAGCCCGGTCTCTTCTCGAGTCGCTGGGAATCTCAGAAAAGATCAACTTTTTCCCCAACCAGCTTTCAGGAGGTCAATGCCAAAGAGTGGCTATAGCTCGAGCCTTGTTAAATGATCCTGGTCTGATCCTGGCGGATGAGCCTACGGGTAACCTCGACACCAAAACAGGGGATGAAATCATGGGCTTGCTGCAAGACCTCAACACACAAGGAAAAACCATCCTTATGGTTACCCATGAAGATGAGATAGCCCATCACGCTAAGAAAATCCTGAGGCTAAGGGACGGGAAAATTGAGCGCTGGGAAACAGTTGAAAAGCCGTTGAGATCTCACGTAGGAGCTAGTATCTAGTCATGAGACAAGCGCGATGCCTCCATAACCCCCGTCATACCGCGACTTGATCGCGGTATCCAGAAAGCATATCCCTTATGTTTGCGCTAGTGCGGGAAACTTAAATTTCAATCCAGATAGATCAATACCTCTTACAAACAAGGGTGAATCTAAGTCTCCATTTTTGGACTCAAAATTGAGGTCCAATTTATCCGGAGTAAAGTAAACCTCAACGTTCTCAATTTCTTCGGTAACCAGGTAACCTATAATTGATTTCATAGAAAAATCAGATTCGCTCAAAGCGTCAAAAATTGAAAGAGTCTTATCATGACACTCACAGACGATTACAATTTTTTCCTTCTCAATGTACCAAAGGTTATTTGACTGCATGTAAAGGGCATGCCACATAAAGATCGGCCCATTTTTAGCGGATCCAAACCGCTCTGTGACCGGCTTAGTTTGTTCGGAGAGGTCCACTAGAATCCTAAAATCATCTGGATTTGAAAGGTCCAATAGTCTGGCTCCCCTTTTTTTTTCGATGTTTTCTACCCGATGAGTAAAAGCACACTCACCCTGTCTCTTAAATCCGAATTTAGGGTAGAAATCGAGAACGGAGTCGTTGGCGAACAAGAACATGAAATCAACCTGGGATTGGTAGTCTTCTATGACCCTCTCCATCAAGATTCTTGATAGTCCAGCCTTTCGATGACCTGGAAGCGTGCCTACCGTCGCAAATTGAATAGCCTTGCGAGGTTCACCCTTTAAAACGATATCCATTAGAAAAATGGATACGTTCGAAACAATCTTAGAGCCCTCCAAAAAAGAATATGGAATGTACCTCTCATTCCAGAAGCCCATCTCAAACCAATCCTTGAATGAAATTCCCGGAAACACACAGGGAGCGAATTCAAAAAATGCCTCACGAAGAAACGAGTCATCCCTATAATTTGTTCTTATGTTGGATTCATCCATACAAACTATTAAAGCACTTTCGGTGTGCATTTGGTCTAATAGATTAGCCGCGTTGCCTCCGGGTCCTGTCGCCTCCGAATACCCCGTTCCTGACGCTTAGTTCGGACCAATGAAAAGTGGCATCACCAACAACCCGGGCGCAGACTACGTCTGCGCCCGGTACAGTAGCATGCGGCGTACTTGCGCTGGATCGCAGCCTGTATCCGAAGCACCGCTCTATGCACGGGGGCCCCATCTACGGCCCCACCCGGATAAGATTCTCGATGATCGTGTGTCTATCGTTGTACCTGTATCCAATAGCAGAAGAAAGGGGTGATAGTTGCCCAAATTGCCGAAGATTTCTTCTATTCGGTGGAGGTTTTTACTGGGAAAGGAAATGCGCACTGCCAAATGGGTCTCTGAATAGGAGGGTTCTTCAATTTTCATGAAAGTTCTCCGTATATTTCATTCAGAGGGATAATTCCCAGATTACGCTCGATGATGTCCAAAATGTTCAAAGCTTGGCATGTGCCTGAAATCTAAATCCAACAATTCCATCCCAACAAGGATGAGATCCGGGTGGCGCCGTAGATGGGGCCCCCGTGCATAGAGCGGTTATTCGGATGCGTGTCGTTATTCAGGGCAGGTATAGTGCTAGCTACTGAACCGACTGCAGACGTAGGCTGCGCTCGGGTTGTTTGTGATGCCACCAATTTAGGGTCCGAACTGAGCGGCAGGAACGGGGTGATCGGAGGGGTCGGGACCCGGAGGCAACGCAGCTAAAAACTACAAAAGCTGGATACCGCGATCAAGTCTCGGTATGACCTGATCAAAGAGATGGGAGAAAGATAGACTGGCACTTAAATTTGGCACTTAAATTTCTCGGTTTTTCTAGCTCCTGACTCCTAGAGCCCCAGGCTCCTTCAATTTTTTGGTTGGGTTAGTTCATCTAGTGAGCGTCCGAAGACTTTTTCTATTCGGTGGGTGTTTTCGTTAGGAAAGGATATGCGCAATTCCAAATGGGTTCCGAAATAGGCGGGTTCTTCTTCGAGGGTGGCTATTTCTCGCAACCCATGGAGCTTCCCATATTCTTCGTAATCCAGGTATAGGGTTTCCTGGCGCAGCATAGCGAATAGCTTCTCCACGATGGACTCTTTGAGCTCCTGTACCGAGTCATCGCTGGTAGCGCTGACTTGATACTCAATCGATAGGGTTTTACAGATTTGGTTAGCCTTTTCCCTGGAGTCGAATAGATCGACCTTATTGAGAACCCAGAACCAGTTTTCTTCATCGGTCCGGCCAATCTTAGCCAGAGTTTCGCGCAATACTTGCTGTTGGATTTCTAAGGGCATTCCTACCGGGTCCAGGAGGATGAGCAGGTGGGAGCAGATCTGGGACTCAGAGAGGGTTGTTGTGAATGCCTCCTCAAGATGGGGAGGTAACTTCTGAATGAATCCTACTGTGTCGGTAATCAGAATTCTTGATTGAAGGGAAAGTTCCAGAGCCCTGGTAGTGGTATCCAGGGTCTTGAACAGGAGATTTTCAACATCTACCTCATGGCGTCCTAACAGTCCATTGAACAGGGAAGATTTTCCCGCGTTCGTGTAGCCAATCAAAGCCATGGAGAAAGGATTTTCACGTAGCCTGATTTGCAAACGATTCTCATCTTGTGTTTTCAGACGTTCGAGTTCATCTTTGATTTCCCGGCGACGTTCAGTGATTCGGGACCGAATCTTGTCCTTGTGCACTACCGTACGGCGTACCCCGGACTCTGGGCCCTGCAGATGAGTTTGGATGATTTGCTCGGAGTGGTAATAAAACCTGGCAAGTTCCACCTGTAGTTTGGACCTCTCCGTTCTTGCGTGGTGATAAAAAATTTCCAGGATCAGGTCGGTTCTATCCCATACCGGAATTAAAGTCTCTTCGGTGAACTTTCGTTTAAGAGAAGAGGGGACATCGCAGTTGGTCAGTATGTGGGTAAAGTCCCCCATCTCGACCCGTGCGACAATTTCCTCAAATTTTCCCTTTCCCAGGAAGGTGCCTGAGTGGGGACGGGAAAGTTTTTGAGATTCGTCAAAAAGGATCTCAAATCCAAGTGTTTTGACGAGTGCGTGGAATTCTTCCGTAGGAGAACACGGGATTGCCAGACTTCTGGTAGTGAATTCAAGGGAAAGGCACAGGGCTCTGAGATTTGCCTTTTCTTCCTCTTCTTCTTCCCAGGTGTCTTCGATTTTTTCCGATCTCAGCCTGAACCAGTCTGTGCTAAAAAGTCGACGCAACTCGGTTTGACTCACCTCTCTATATTCCAATTCCTGGGTTAGCCTGAACTCCTCGGCCTTCAAGTTGAGAAAAAGAAGTGGGGATTCAGGCTCAAGAGAAAAAACAACGATTGCGTCGAGATGAAATTTCCACAGGAGTCTATTTAATTTTACCGGAATACTCTGGAGTCTCTTAGGGTACAGCAGGAAAAGAATATAGGGTTCGGTCCCGTGAGTACGGGAGTGGATGGGAATGGAAAGGCAGGCCTGTAAGGGTGTACTCGTGACACGCGAAATAAAGCCGTTTCTTTGGATTAGAAAACAGGTTTCCTCCGGTGCTGGAGAAAGTTCTCTCAAATCCTGAAGAAACCGGGGTAGCCCGGATAAATCCTTGTGTAGGTCTCGACTTTCGAATCGTTTGACTTCGCGCTGCATGACATTTTGAATTTAGTTCCCACCAGGATCTCTTGGGTAGTTAAAAAATGAATTCAGGAGATAAGTTTTAGACTAGAACATACTTCCGATTCCAAAGTGAATCTTGTTGCTCTTTCGGTCACTTGCGCGTGCGAAATCAAGCCGAAATGGGCCCAGTGGAGTTTTGAATCGAATGCCTACACCATAGGCAGACTTCAGATCAAAACCTTGAAAGTTATCCCAGGCTGATCCCGCATCAGTAAAGAGTGCAGCTGTAAACTGCTCGGATAGCTTGTAGCGAAATTCCAGATTGGTATACCACATCTTCTTTCCGACAAATTCTCGATCTTCGTAGCCGCGTATGGAATTGGAACCGCCAATACTCCATAAATCAATAAAAGGGATGAATCCAGACAACTCTTGAGCTATACCCAGGCGAGTGCGAAGTGCCAGAGTATTCTTCCTTATGAACTTCGTATCCCAATATTTTCTAAAGTCATAAGAATATTTATTAAAATTATTCTCTCCTGCCAGGATCCCACCGGTGGTGGTAAAAGTGAAACTATGTCGGTGGCCTTTGGTGGGGTACTGAAAATTATCCCTGAGATCTCTGACCCAGGTGACTCCAATGGTCTGTTGATGGTCATTAAGCAGTAGCTCTGGAACTCCAACCAAGACATTCGTCTTGATTCTCTCGTCTATGAAGCGGACTGTTGTGCTTTCATCCTTTCGTTTTCTCCACGATGAGAAGATGGAAAAGCCCTCCCTTCGTTCTTCAAATCTTGAATTCAGGTTTTCGGGACGAATTTGATCTCGATCAACAATAGTGCGAAAGATGGAGCCGCCAAGTGCCTGTCGCCTACCTCTCCAGTAGGGCTCGGTAAAGGCCAATTCATAGGCCTGTTCCCCCCCGAACTGGGTTTTGACCCTTAAGGATTGTCCCTTGCCGCGAAAATTGCGCTCGGTAGCATCCACGAATCCTACAAAACCATTCACGGAACTATATCCACCACCAAAGCTTGCTGTACCTGTTTTGATGTCTTTAAGACGGAGGGTGATGTTTGTATCACCGGTTTCAGGATCCAGGTTGATTTCTGGCTGTTCAAGTTCAAAGTAATCCAAATTCCTAAGGTTTCTCAGGGAATCTCCAACCCCATCCCGGTGGACGATTTGTCCTTCTTCCATCAGAAGTTCCCGCATGATCACGTAATCTCTGGTTTTTTTGTTTCCTTCCACCAGAATTTTTGAGATGCGGGATTCATGAATCTTAATATGAATTTTAGTGCCTTCAATATTGACTTGCTTTCCAGGGTTGTAGATTCCGGAGTAGATATACCCTTTTTTGCGGTACAAAGATGAGATCAGGGATAGGTCTTCATAGAGCTGTCGTATGTTTAAAACAGAACCCGGACTTGTGGTCATTTCTTTTAGAAGATCTTCGGTGGCTAAGAGTGTATTCCCTTCCAGGGTTATGGATTCCACCAGGGGGTTTTCCTCAACTGTGAAGACAAGCCTGACTCCTCCCCGGAAACGCTCGGTCAAAACTTTTGGAGGAGACTGAAAATATCCAAGCTTGTAGATGGATTTGACATCGTTTTTTAAAGTTTCTTCATCCAGGTGGCCTCCGACCCTGGTGTTTATCGAAACTAAGATGATTTGCTTAGCAGTGTTTTGATTCCCATTGATGAGAATATCAGTAACGAGGGGACCCTTCGGTGCGGGTCTGTCGGAGATTTTGGGACTAACCGACTGGCTGATTTTCTTGGGCAGGGAGCTGATTTTCTCTCCTGATTTGGAATAGACCGGGGATAGGGTCAGTGAAATTGTAACGCAAAGAAAAAGAAATCGAGCAAAACTCATGGACCTTCCTACATTAACTTAAAGAGGATCAATACAGCTCTAATCGGCCAAAAAAAAACAATAAAGTATGTTTTTTGTATTACTTCTCCAATTCAAAGGGATTATAGCAAGGGAAGGGGGAATGGGAAAGAGGAAAGGCTGGAAACACTTAGTCACGACTTACCTCACTAGCACCACAAGAAGCTGGTTTCAGAATGTGTGATGGAGTCCAATGCGGAAATCTGAACTTGCACTTTCCAAATCATCCCATTTCATCATAAACGCAGTATGATCGTTCATTCTGAGCAGGGCGAAAATCCTGTGGACCGGGTCGTTGAGATCATAGGACTCAAGACCAATTTGAAGACGATCTCCGAGCAGAGATTTTTCAATTCCAAGACCAAATTTATCTCTAGTCAGACCAGCGCGAAAGGACATGCCATAGCGGTGAATTCCTCCATGGATAAGGGTAACTCCTGGTTCCGGATCGCGGTTCTCCAAACCAATCTTTAAGAGATACTTATTTTTAAATGTCGTATCCAGGTAAAAACTGCTTTCAAAGTTTCCATCCGAGGGATTGTAGAGTGCCCTGGTTGAGAATCGTGTGTCTATAGAATAGAGATCATGCTTAATGTCGGCGAGTGCGTTGGCAGCATTTGTAGCGGAGTCAATCGCGCCATGAAGCTTGGTTTCAAGGGCTGGATTTTCAATGATATCTTGTGCTCTACCGGTCACTTCAACCACATTTTCACTCACCCGAACAAAGTTCTCCCGAACTCTTTGCATGGCTTCTTTGAATTGACCGTCATCATCGATTCCACTGGCGATAGAATCAATTTTCTTCAGGATGTGTGAAATTCGTTCTCGATTACTACTCGTGATTTCTCTGAGGTTTGCCGTAATTGCCTCCGCGCTTTCCAGGGTCTTGAGTATGTGACCCTCCCGCAGGTTCATGATCTTTTTCAAATGAGAGGTGACAGCGAGTACATCCTGGGAAACAAGATGAAAATCGGTTTTCAATTCGCCAAGTACATCCCTGAAGGACTCTGATGAGCTCCTGAAGTTTGACACAATAGAATGAATGTCCTTTTTAGTATTTTCATTTCCTACAACATCATTGACATGATCCAGGATGGACTGAATACGCTCTAGCGCACCTCTCCCCCGATTCAGGAGCTGTTCGATATTTGTAGTGGAGCTTCCCTGGTAGATCCTGGTAATGGTTGGATCAATGAAAGTGAATCCGTTTTTTGGAACTTTTGTAGGAGGAGAAATTCTTACGTAATGAGTACCAAAGAATCCAGAACTCGTAATTTGAAAGGAGGCGTCGTCGGGAATTCGATGTTCATTATAAACCTGTAGATCTATGATGACCTTCTGCTGATCCGAGGGGCGCAAGTTAATGTACATCGCGCTGACCTTTCCAATTTTCACACCAGACATATTTACATTCGCGCCTTCAAGGAGAAGTTCAGCGTCAGGAAACCCAACCCTGACAATATAGTCACCCTGGAACAGATTCCAATCCTCGACAACAAGAATTAATGCAGCGGTCATTAACAAGGCAATACAACTAACAATCCCGACTTTTAGTTCAAGATGATCCCTTCTCATACGAATCGTCCCTTAAATTCATAAATTCTATGATTATCCTTGATCTCAGGTTCGCCCTTTAGGAATCTTTGGACAAATGGATTCTTAGAGTTTCGGAAGGTGTCTGGGTCTGAAATTTCCCAGATTTTTCCGTCAAAATGGAGCCCCATTCGGTCAGCGACCCTGAACGCGGAATTTAAGTCATGGGTGATGACCACGGAGGTGGCATTTAACTCACGTTGCAGTTTAACCACCAGTTGATCGATCTCCGTTGCTACAATCGGATCCAGCCCAGTGGTGGGTTCATCATAAATGATGAGGCGTGGATGTAGGGCTATTGCACGAGCTAATCCAACACGTTTCCTCATTCCACCCGAGAGCTCTGAAGGCATTATTTCCTCGATTCCGCTTAGACCTACGAGTTCTAGATTGCGGGAAACACGACGAGCGATTTCTTCAGGGTCCATAGTTCCCATCTGATTCAACCCAAAGCCCACGTTTTCGGCTACGGTTAGAGAATCAAACAGGGCCGCATTTTGAAATAGCATTCCCATTTGTCTTCGGATTTCATTGAGCTCAGGCTCTTTAATTCTGAGAATGTCCCTGCCATCCACAAAGACTTCTCCAGCATCAGGCTCCAGAAGGCCAGTGATTATTTTTAGGGTTACACTCTTTCCGCATCCGCTTGGACCCAGGATTACAAAGGTCTCTCCCTTGTAAATTTCCAGAGAAACACCCTGGAGAACATGCTTGTCTCCGAAGGATTTATAGACATTCTCAAGTCGTATGACTGGTTCCATTTACATCCGGTCCGTTAGTTTCAGAAATGCGAAAAATGCCAGAGAGAAGAAGTAGTTGAACACGAGAATACTTGTGATAATGACCACAACTGACTGTGTTGTTGCTGATCCCACCCCTTTAGCTCCCCCACGGGTACTCAAGCCTTTGTAACACCCAACAAGAGCTACGATAAAGCCAAAAGCAGTACTTTTGATAAGTCCTGATATCAGATCGCTGATGTCTACCATGTTGACCAGGCTTTCCACAAACAAATGGTAGTTACAGCCAATCTGAAACACAGCGACCCCCAGGCCACCCAGAATGCCAACAACGTTCGAGTAAATCACCAGAACAGGAGTGAAGAACATGCAGGCCAGAATTCTCGGCACCACAAGGAAGTGAACTGGATTAGTCGCCATAACTTCCAGTGCGTCAATTTGCTCAGTCACTTTCATGGTTCCTAATTCTGCGGCCATTGAGCTTCCGATTCTTGCCGCGAGAATGATAGATACCATCAGGGGGGATAGTTCCCTGGTAAGTGAAAGTCCAACCACGCCGCCTATGTAAGTTTCAGCTCCCAGTTCCATAAACTGATTTCCTACTTGAACAACCAGAACCATTCCGGAGAAAAGTGCAGTAAAGGAGATTAGTGGTAGTGACTGAACTCCCACAACGTTGAGTGTCTGCATGAAGTGGGGTGAAAAAACCTTTCCCTTGAACATCCAATAAAAGCTTTGGATAGAAAGAATCGTAACTTCTCCAAAACTATTGATTGCCCGGAGAATATATGCGCCGGGAACCTGGAAGGTGCGATATAGAATACTCATTGGCATTATTTGTATCAGGCAAAACCCCCTTCTTTGGAGGGGGCTACTTGATTTGATTATCGCCGTGCCAGATTTGAGGGATAACCTACTCGCTGGAGTAATTCTTTGGATTTTTCATTCGCACAACAAAAGCTCTATTGAGTACTTGAGAAATGTTCGATTGAGCTTATCGTCTTAGAACAAGAAGAGCATTGGAGAGCTTTCTTTCGGAGCCATCCGAGGGTCTATTGAGGATTTTTCCATCGAAATAAAGCGTACTGGATCCCCCTCCATCAAGGTTGAGAGCATGATGGGAACCAATTCGTTTCATGACTTCTGCCAATTCCCGAATGTTCAGTCCGGGTGAATCTTCGCGGCGGCCATCCACAACTAAAAAGATTACGTTTCCAAGTTCGTCAATCCCCACCGCTGAGCGAGGGGCCCTCGTTGATAGAAAGTTCTTTTTAAAATGTTCTGGATCTTCAAGGGTGAACCGACCCGATTCCAGCAGTCTTGGTCCTCCTCCCAGGCCGTGTTTCATCCTTGTCCAGGGGGGAGTAAGTCCGTAGGAAAGAACCACCCGTGAAAAAGTCTGCAGCATCGTGATCCAGGGGAATCGAGAAGGTGAGACTCTGATGATGAAGCCATCTCGGGGAATCGTTAGAGAATCCCGGCTTATTTTTACAATTTCATTATTTTTGATGGAGACCTGTAGGGTGCCCGATTGTACAGGGGTCCTCAGGCCGAACTCCGGTGTAAACAGTAGAGTGGCATTGGAGCGTGAAACCTGGTTGAGACCTTCGAGTTTCAGAATCCCATGTTCTGTGACGATTTCACCTTGAAATTCAGGCCGTCCGATGAATGCCTTGCCGTTGTCCAATATTCCGAAACAAGAACGAAGTAAAACTGGAGCGCTCAAGAGTCGGAAGTCTCGAATGAGTAGTCCTATAGGATCGCCATTGGACATAAAATAGGATCCGTTTATACCTACCAGGGCCTGGTTAGCTCTGGACATGCTACTCAAGGTATCTACACCAAGAAGCTGTTCCTTACCCAGGGCAATCGTGAATCTTTCATCCAGGTGGGAACGATTGATCTTAAATCCATAAGCATCATTTACCGGGTGTGCTGTACGGAAGTTAAAGTGCTGAATTCCAGGTTCAATCGCCTCTTGCCTGAAGTCCACAACCCTGACCTGCGTCAAATATTTTTGAACTCGTGGAACCGTTGGCTTGCGGTAATTTTTAGAAAGGTGGGAGAGAGTAGGCGAGAACTTCAGCTCAACCTTTGGAATTTTCTTAAAGGTCTCTTTATCTCTATGCTCTCGAGAAAAGGAAAGTCTCAGGGGATTGGTTCTGCCTCTCGAGGCGTAGGGTAGAGGAATAATGTGTTTCTTTAGTTGGAAAATGATCCTATAAACATGATCTTTAGAATAGGAAAGGAGGATTTTCTCAAAGTATTCCTTTTCCATTTTGAGAAATCGCTTAAAACTCCTTTTGGAGATATTGTAAAGGTATAGGACAAGTCTGGACTCTTGCGGATCATATTGAATTTCATAGGATGCGTCTTTGCGAAATCGAAAGACCAGACTAAGGACATGTTCCTTCTCAGAAACACTTTCTACGCTACGTAGCCGATTTTGGCGTACATCCTCCGGACTTTTCAGGAGTAGAGGAACCTTTTTGCTTCCTCCGGTATCCTGAAAGAAAAGAAAGAATATCACCAATGATACAAAAAACAGGAAAAATAGTGGTTTTTTGTTCATACTTCTCTGTATCGGTTCATTATACCCGGCTTTTTAAGCTTTTCCAAAGCAAAGTCATAGAGGTATCGAAGATTTCGGTAAAACTATGAATTTTGGGAAATGTTTCTTTTGCTCCCTTGAGTTGCTGGGGCTTGATTCAACCTTAAATTGAAATATCCGTATTCAGTATCTTTCGGATCTTTCGATCCAGAAAATAAACTCTGGTAACTACTTTTGTTGGTCTTCCCGGAAGCTCAAATGTTGCATAGAGATTCTTATCATCAATTTTTTCCCTGCAGATACGTCCTAAGGGAAAGCGTGGATAGACTTGTAGAATATGGATGTCCCTGGGGTGAATAGCTGGAAACTTATCTCTTATTCCTGCAATGAGTGTTTCGGAGTCTGCATTGGGATCTGACTTTGGGATGGGGAAGAATACCTCAAGCTCCCTTTGAATCCAAGGGTGAAATTCTCTTTGGTATGGATCCTCTACAGTAGAGGTTTGGGCTTTAACATTAAGAGGACCCAGAGGTTTTCTACAGGAAACTCCAAGAGGGAGACAGTCGGGATTCTCTATTTTGTTTAAAAGTGCAGGAGTTTCTGGAGAAATGGAGTTAATCGGTAGTTTTATGGCGATGCTGATACTCTTTGGATTGAGCTTAAGATTCCCAGTTTTCAGCGTGCGGGTCCGTATGCCGTAAATGCCGGAGGCAACTTCTTGATCAGGATTCACTCTTATCCTCACGCAGAAGTGTCAGTGCTTCCTCGAGCCGTGCGAAGGGCTCTTCGGAGGAAAACTTGATCTCGTCTGTGTAATTAGCAGCAGGCGGTTCGAGGGGCATTTCATTTAGTGCCAAGGTTTTACGTTGCTCAGGATCGGAAAGATCGAGGTAGAAGATTGGAAAGGGCATGGATTCCGGGGAATAAGAGTATCTGTAATTGGTCAAGAAAAGTGATGGGGTACAGACCAATTCACTCACTAATGAGGTTGTCATGGATTCAATGAGATAGGGCTGAAGGCATTGGCCATAGAGCGCTTTTTGCAGTGGTTCCGGGTGAGTTGCCAGAGAATAGCGAAAATCCTGGGGAAATCCGTCCCTGTCCACGATTAGACAGCCGCCAATTACGCTTTCCTGGGCAATAAAGAGAAAATAGAGATAGCCCAGATGCAAAGTAGTATCTGAATTTTCACTTGAATTAGGCTTTAAAATCAAGTTTTAGTCCCCTGATTCCATCCGATAAGGGTTTGCTGTTTTTCTTCCTCTTTGCTTCTTCTTCTTCTTCTTCTTTCCTCTTTGCTTCGGCTTCTTGTTTTTCCCTTTCTTCATCTGGATTGATTCCCTGGTCCGGGTCATATTTGTTGACCTCTTCAAGGTTTTTCTTCTCCATATCCTTGATCTCGCCCTGCGGGTTGTTTTGCCGAATATTTTCGGTTGCCTGTTCTTTTCCCCGGGCCTCCGAAACTGATTGAGAGCCGCTGACAGAGGTCTGTATGTCGAGCGGAGTAATAGTCATTAGCTTTTCCTGCCTATCGAAAAATGGGAAAAATTTATCCCCTATCTATATTATGTATCGGAATGGAGCAGGTGGCAATTGATCTTTGGGGGCCATTTTTGAACGAATCCTGACGGAAATGTCCAAATTCCGTGAAATTTGTATGGGGAATTAGCTACTTACTCTTCAAGTAATAGCTTTTTATTCTTACTCAAACGCCCTCGTAGCCTTAGAATAGCCTTGGTATGGAGTTGAGAAACACGAGAATCTGATACTCCCAAAATACTTCCAATTTCTTTAGAAGTAAGCTCTTCAAAATAATACAAGGTCACAACGAGCCTCTCTCGATCGGAGAGTTTGTTGATCGACTCCGCCAGAATTTTCTTTATTTCCTTGGTGCCCACCCGTTGTTCAGGAGTAGGGGTATTCAAATCTTCAAAGAAATCAAGTCGGCTCTGAGCACTGTTTTCATTCCCGGGATCTGATTCGTCGAGTGAAAGGACAAGAGACTGTCTTGTTTCTTCAAGCAGTTTCTTAAACTCATCCATCCCCATTTCCAGATGCTTGGCCACCTCTTCATCAGTAACTTCGCGACCTAAATCCGATTCCAATTCGGCATAGGCTTTTTCAAGTCTCTTGGCCTTTTGACGTACCGAGCGAGGGGTCCAGTCAAGAACTCGCAATTCATCGAGAATAGCGCCTCGGATTCGGGTTTTAGCATAAGTTTTGAACTGGACAGCCCGCTGAGGATCATATTTCTCAATGGCGTCCATGAGTCCAAAGACCCCATAACTTACGAGATCCTCATACTCCACATTTGAAGGAAGATTCACCGCCATTCGTCCGGCTACATATTTCACGAAAGGACTATACTTAAGAATCAGTTGGTCCCGCATTTTGGGATCGCCATGATTCTTGTATTGTTCCCAGAGGCGCAGGTCCTCCTTGTCTTCGTCAGAAAGCTCTTTGACATCGAAAGGGGCTTGAGTTTCAGCTAGCTCAGGAGCTACCTCATCAGCACCGGGGTCAACATCCGCTTCGGAGTCAACGTCCACTTCGGCGTCTACATTCAATTCTTCGTTTAGTTTGTCTTCTACTGCAGGTCGGTCCATTTTAACTATTTCCATTGGCCAGCCCTTATAGGGCAGGCACCGCCAAGTATAGCATTAAGGCATACTCTCTACAATAACGTGAAACCGTTATCAGAGCGCTTTACGGTTGAATTCTCTGGCAGCCCTTTCGAGTGAGCCCGTGAAGACATATTCAAGGGACTTCATAATATTGGAAAATACTGGCTCTAAACACTCCCACTCTGATCTCGTAAAAGGATTAAGAACGAATTTCGTAGCGTCGGCTAGCGGATGCTGGGGATGGATCCCAATACGAATTCGGGGGACATCCTTTGAATGAAGCTGAGATAAAATGGACTTCATTCCATTATGAGTTCCGGCAGAGCCTTTCGATTTTATGCGCATCGAGCCCAGCGGAAGATCGAAATCATCATATAAGATAATAAATTGAGAAGAGGAGAGTTGGGATTTAAGCTTCACGAGTGAGTTGCCGGAAAGGTTCATATAGGTCTGGGGTTTTAGCAGCAGGATTCTATGGCTCCCCAGGTCACCTGAAGATTCCGCCGCCTGGTGGTATTTATTTTGAGAATACTGGTTGAATCCCCACTGGGTTCTGATGTAATCCAAAGCCAAAAAACCCGCGTTATGTCTCGTGTTTTCATATTGCTGTCCAGGGTTGCCCAGCCCAACTACACAAAAATCTAGATGCATAAACCTTAACCACGTCCTGGAGAATTGGGGATGGTTTCCAACTGCCGGTAGAAAAAACGAGCATCTTGAACTGATTTGTCATCAACATTGAGCTTAATAATTTCCTGGTAGACGAGGCGAGCTTTTTGAGTCTGCCCCGTGGTTTTCAGGAGTTCGGCCAACTTGAAAAGCAGGGCCACATTAGAGGGCTCTAGACTCAGGGCCTGGTAATAAGAGTTCAACGCGTCATCAAAACGCTTCTGCATGAAGAAGGAGTACCCCATCAAGGAGTGGTATTCAATGATTTCCTGACCTTCTACCAATAGTCTTGAGAGGAGTTTTTGGGCTAGTTCATATTCCTTCATATCGAGAAAGGAGCGGACGAACTCAAGCTGCAGTTTAGGAGCCAGGCTTACTGCCGAAGGCAGGGATTTGTAAAACTTGAGGATCTCAGAATGACGTTTCTGCACACGTAAATCAGAAATTTCCTTGATGGAAGCCAGAGATCTCATCGAATATTCAAAGTCCAAATTTGCGTAATTGGCATATAAAGATTCGAGTTCTTTCTCAAGTGAAGGTCGATTGGGGTTTTCCTTTAGATATGACTCTAATACTTGAGTTAAGAAATCCCACTGCCTGGTGGCTTTGAGCAGGGGAATCATATCCTCAACCTTTTCCTGATCTGGATTGTCATTGAGAAACCTAAAAGTTCTCCAGTAGGCGGATACAGCACTCTCAGTCTCTGTCACTGATCCCTCTTTGAGATCCTTATCAGGGGCGTCAGATTGGAAAATTTGACGAGCGTAGCCTGTATATTTGGAATCTGGGAAATCCTTTTTTAGTCGTTTTACATATTCGCTTGCCCTTGACTGAAGTCCAAGCTGGCGAAATGTTGTAGCCAGGGCCAGGAGATATTTTGGATTTGATGGAGAGGACTGGTTGGCTGTTTGAAAATACTCCAACGCCTTTTGAAAATATTTCTTCTGACTATAGTATACGCCCAGGTAAAACTGAGAAATATGAATTCTAGGACCTTTAGTTAACAAGAGTTCTTCAAAAATTTCTCTGGCGGTTTCCAATCTACCCATCTTTAAATACTGCTTACCTTGAATCTCACGCAGACGGTTGACCTGCGTCTTGGAATATAGATTGGCATTAATTTCCTGTGAAACAAACTCCAAGGCCTGGTTTGAGTCAATCTCCTGCAGGACTTGTGAATACTGCAGTTTAAATTCAAAGGTGTCTCCAAAAATTGGGATCTGTGCTTTAAGAAATTCAATGGCCTGATTCTGCTTTTTCTGGAGAAGATAGAATTGAATGGTTTCCGCTACCCACTTCCATTCGTCCGGCTGTTCCTGGCGAAGACGAGAAAGGTAACTTCTCGCTTTCATCCAGTCACCAGCCAGGTACATTTCCTGAAGTTTTCCCTGGGGGCTGTCTTCTTCAGTTTCTTGTGAAGAGGGATCTTCTGTGGGTGAATCGGAGGGTAAAAGTTCTCCCGTCTCATCTCCCTGCAGGGTCAGAAACTGGCGTACCTGTAAAAACTTTTCAAGAACTTCCGGATCCTCAGGATACTCAGCTTTCAACCGGGTCAGGATTTTCATTGAATCTCGAATTCTATCAGTATAGGTATATAAAATTGAAAGCTGATAAAGACGATCGCGATTTGGAAATCGATGCGCCAGGGTTTCCAGGTACTTTTCAGCCTGATTGAATTGATTGTCCTCAAGGTAGTAAGACGAAAGTTCCTGCAGGGTCAGCTCATGGTTGGGATTTAGTTTATGAGAGCGGGTCAAGAGTCGCAGTTTTCGATCCAGATCTTTCCCTTTTCGCATGAATTTTACTCGATCCAGATAGATCTCTGAGATCGCCGTTCGAATTCGCGGATCGGGATCCTCCTTCAAAGCGCCTTCGAACAGTGTACTGGCCTGAGCCCATTTTCTACGTCGCAAAAAATAGCGTCCCAGGGCAACATTGTAGGAAGCCTTGCAATGTCTTATGGCCCTGGGGAAGCCTTCTTCTTTCTGTAGGAGACCAAGAAACTCAAATGCTCTATCAATCTGATCGAGCTCAAGGTAAACCTGGGCCATGTAGTACAAGACCGCTGGACGGTGCGGTGACTCTAGTAAATCATGCAGCTTTTGCTTGGCAGCGATGAAATCCTGAGACTTTAGATTACGGTAGGCACCCTCCAGCTTGGAACCCCAAACGGAGGCAAAGGTCTCAGAGCCGAGGAGAGGAATTCGATTCTGCGCCTGCGACAGTGTTATGAAGAAAAGAAAGAGGCAAATTCTCATTGATTGGCACAGAGAAAAGAGCTGGGGAGGTAGGATTCGAACCCACGAATGCATGGACCAAAACCATGTGTCTTACCACTTGACGACTCCCCAGAGTGAAAGCCAGCTGGATAGTAACAGGAATGGCACAATAATGTAAAGAATTGTCTATCCTGATTCAAGAAAGAGGATCTCAAAAAGAAGAAGAGGAATGTTGTACCAAGATCCATTAAATCCTTACGAGATTTTGGCTCACTTGAAATTCTTAAACAATGACATTGCATTATCTGTAGCTTCATTCAGGTCTCGATCTGAAACTTTGAGTTTTGAATCAGAAGAATTGTTTCCCATTCTCGTGACGACCTTTAATCCAGTGACAATTTCTAGAGGAGTGGCTTTACCTGACTTTAGTGCCCTGAGGAACTGAAGCATACTTCCTTTTTTGCCCGTTTGAATAGCCTTTTGCAATTCATAAATTCTTTCGCGGGAGGCGTGAAAGTCCATCAATCTACTGGTCCGGAAAATATCAAGAGTCTCGTCTAAAACCTGATGGTACTCACTTGAATATCTCTCAAAGGCTTGAAGGTCACCTGACATGAGAGAAACCTCAATAGCTTTTTCCAAAACACCGCTGCGAACTTGTAGATTTTCAGCGTCTACCTCATAGAGAATCCCGTCCAGCTGGTCAAGGGCATCTTTAAACTGTCCCTGCTCAATGAGACGACTCACTGTCGCTTTTGCTTCTTTATAGACATTGTTGTCCAGGCCCAGGACCTGGTAACGAAGAAATCTTGGGCTGGAGTACCCTCTTCCCAAGAGATTTTCCCTCAGCTGTTTTTGTCTCTGTTCCAGGGGCATTTGAATTCTAGAACGAGAACCCTTGATCCGTTGGGAAATGGGCGCCTGGGGTGTTTTTTGGCGAGGACGAAAGCTGTCTTCATCAAAGGATCCCTGGTCGCGGCCAAGGGGTTTCAGCCTTTGAGTCCGAGTAAACGAATACTTCTTTTTTTTGCCGTCGGAATCTTCGAATTCATCTAGTTCTTCAATTCCAGCCATAGTGTCGGGAGGGCCTGGTGCGGCTTTGGGTACCTGGAAAAAGAGGGATAAAATATAGAAAAACACCAACCCGGTGGCCATTAGAATCGCCAGGAAGACTTTTTCCGACTGCCCCATTCTTTCACTCTCCAATACTGTCTACAATTACACCTATGCCGTCATCTCCGGGACCATCCGCAGTTCCTCTTAAAGAGGACCCCATACCAGAAATTTTGGGACTTATGGAAATGCTGAACCACTGGGCAAGTTTCTTATTCTCAGATTGATATTCAGGATTGTAGTAAACCAGGAGATGATTTCCTTCGCCAAATTGGGCCTTATTGAAGAGCTCTACCGATAGATTTCCCTGGATCTTTGCTGTACCTGAGGGTTTTACGCCCTGAAAGGAATAAACGCTGGCAGTCACGTCTCCATTTAGTTCCAGCATCCCTCCGCCGGCAAGAGCGTTTTTCACATTACGGTAAAAAATGTTGAGGTGATCTTCCTGTCTTCCCGGCTCAACATTACCCAGGCTGGCGTCTTTACTGGCGAGGTACAAAAGTGACCCAGGAGTGTAAGCGGAAAATAGGGTGGCGTTTCCAAAGTAGCGGATATCTTGCTCCGCCACCATTTCATCAACCCAGATGTTCCCATCCATGTATAGCTCAGAGGAGCGCTTTTGACCTGTGGTCAGTTTGAAATGTTCTTCAAGGTCCGCATAGCGGCGAGAACAAGTCCTCGCCATGGGTTTAAAATTTGAGGGTAGAACTCCAAATACATCTGGCGCCCATGCGGCATCTTCAGTACCCAGCTTACCCTTTAAGCGATTTTGCCCCATAGCCGCATTCTTTGCGGTTTGTTCCATATTCTTGAAGCTTTCACCAATTGCGTTCGCAAACCCGCCTTCCTTTCCTGCTCCTGAGGAACCCACTGAACCCATTACATCATTGAGAATTCCCATGAAGGCTTCAAATTTATTAACCTTGCTGGAGTAAGGTGCGTGCAAAGAGTAGTAATAAGGTACAGTTCCCTTTTTATCCACCTCATAGAAATGCGTACAGATCTGAACTGCATCCTTGGCAAAGGTTCCCAGTCCTCCCAGAAAGTCACTTGCTGCTCCACCGCTTTCGCCTGAAGTACCACTTCCTCCTGCTGTGGCACTGCCTCCCGCAGTACCGCTTCCGCCTGCTGTGCCGCTGCCTCCGGCGGTTGCCGCACCCGCTGTAGCTGTTCCACTGCCCCCCGCTGTAGCCGTACCACCTGTTGAGCCATCCCCTCCACCAGCGGTGGAGCCTCCTGAATCAGTCCCCCCATCTGCATCCGCTATGCGGGGTAAGGGAATTTTTTCCAGCGTATGAATCCAGGGTAAAGTCTTGGAAAAAGCCGAACATAGAATAGTTTTAGAGAGTTGGATGATTTCCGGAATCGATTCAAACCAGGGTGATCTCGAACCAAATCGAAAGAACTCCAGACCGCTTTCGCGATTACCAGCTCGATGGAGAGAACAGAGGTTACCCGCTAAGCGCAGAAATTCCTGGTCTAGCACGGCGGGGGTTTCCGCAGGGTAGGGGTCCTGATCCCTGGGAATCAGGGTATTTCTTCCCTCCGGAGTACCTCCAGAAGTAGTACCTCCAGATGTAGTACCCCCCGAAGTAGTTCCACCAGCTGTGGCTCCTCCGGTTCCCCCTGGTCCTCCTGAGGTTTCTCCGGTGATGAGTCCGCCTGCATCGCCAGCGCCAGCTTCACCTCCGCCAAACAGTCCGCCCAGCGCGCCTCCCACAGAAGTGAAGGCATCGATAATAGTACCCAGGCTCACACAGAAGTGTCGTTTCGTAAAATTCATCTGGTTGTAGTTTCCAAGCAGGTTTCCTTCAATACGGGCTTCATTATCCCCAGCTAGTGTCTCTAAGCCGTTGAAATCTCCTGAAGGGCTCTGGTTCGGAGCGGAGTTAGAGAAAATCAAGCCCCGCCATTGTTGAAAAGGGCCATCCCTCAGGCCTGTGATAGAAAAGGTTTGCTTTCCGAGTGGGACGGAGGCGGCCCAGTAGTTCTGTACCTCTGGCAGTGCTTTGTATCCAGGATCACCAGACATTACAAAGCTTAATCCCCCAGTAGAGCCTATACCCATGGAAACTCCTGAGCTGCCGCTGCTTTTCTCTGGACGATCCACACCTCCGGAATTAAAGAGAAACCCATTGACTGTAATTCCCCGTGGAGACGGTATGAAAGAGTAATCATCCCAGTCTCCTCCCGGGTAAGAATGTCCTTGCGGATTTGAACCGGTCCCGTCAGGGAATCCTTCCACGTCGATGTAGTATGGACCTACCACGCGCACCCTTCCCACACCCTTGGCATCCACTACCAGTTCTCCGGGTGTATTCAGGTCCCTCTTGGCATGCGTGGGATCAGGAACGCCAAAAGAAAATAGGGCATAATTGCGACCGATGGGTTCGTTATTGCTGATCTTGATGTCACGTGTAATCGCCAGGGTTCGTTCTACTTCTCCAAACTGAACCTTAGAGGAAATGGTACAAAAGCCAAAAAAATCACCCACCGGAGGCAGCGGTGGTTGAATCCCAAGTCGGTCGCGGTAATATCTTCTCGGATCGTGATAGACACTTGGATTTTGCGAGTCAAACTTAATGGGTTTTAAATTATGGAAGAGGACTCTAGCTTCGATAAGTTTTACTTTAGCCTTCGCCAGCAGTTTCTGCTTGGCGTGATCAAACACTCTTTTTCCACCTTGAAAGCCGCCCGAATCATTGGGATCTTTAAAAGATGAGGAATACAATAACTCCAGAATCCGAAGTTCATCGGTGATGTCTTCTTCAAGGTCCGCTCCCGAAAAAGCGCTTTCAATAAGCTTCTCCTTCCAGATATTTACCGCAGTGGGATCCGAGATTCTTTCATGAACAAGGGTGGTAGCTTCCTCAATTACCGCGAAGGAAAAGAAACGAGCATGCATGGAGTAATTGACACGAGCCGTCTGTATATAGGTATCTGAACCCGCTCTGGATAGAACTAGAACCAGAATGAAGAATATGATCAGAGTGAGAAGTGCCAGGGGAACGGCTAAACCCCGTGAATTCATTTAGAACCTCAAATCTCGATCCATATGCCCGAAGTACTCCGGATATTTATTCTCCATAATTTGTCGGAAAGACCAGATTTTAGTATAGATTTCCATTGCCGGGGTTCGGCGATTCGACTGGGCGTAGGGATCTTCTGCAACAAGGTGGACCGCCATCATGGAGACCTTTGATGCTACCGAGTCTTCACCTCCCAGTTCACCTATGGTTCTCAACTGTCCACTGAGCTCATCATACCCGTAATAGTCCATATTGAAGTAGGTGACCTTCTTAGCCAGAACCCTCTTTTGAACCAGGGTCAAAGCTTCGGTATTCACATTGAATTTATCGATCATATAGGGAACTCCCTCTGGGGAGTCAAAGGAATCAAGGACACCCTTTTTGGCAATTCTTGAAATTGCCCCCGGTTGATTGGAGAGAAATTTTACTCCCACCTCACCGGTAGCTGGATCATGAAACTGGTACTCCACAAAGAGAACTTCCTGTTTGATGGTGGTCTGAGCTCCAGTGATGTAGTAGGGAAAGGCTGGGTTTGTAGTAGACATGTTAAGAAGTAAGAGATCGTCGTTCACCGGGCCGAGGTAGCGGGCCAGGGTGAGTTGCTGGTTTTTTGGAGCCAGGAAGACTACGGATGCGTTTACATCCTGAACCATGTTCTCCAGGACTGATCGAATACCGTTTTGTAATTGAATGAGCTTTGAGGTCTCATCCATCATCCGGGACCCTGACATTCCAATATCAACCAACTTCCCGATAATCAGAATCAAGAGAGCTGAGATTACCAGGAGTTCGATCAATGTAACTCCGCGTTTCCCTTTTATTGCTATCATAGGCATTCCTTACTTATAAGCCGCCAGGTGATGGTTGGCAACAAGGCTGCTCAGACTATAGAGATAACGATTCTGTCGAACGTCCTTTTCTCCCTTTTCATACCAACGAACATCTACTTCCACCCTCTTGAAGCGCTTTCCCTTTTTGCTTACCGCTGTGCGCACTTCAAAGCGCTGGTATTGGGCTGGATAATCACCCTCCCCGACCTGAACACTGGGATCGATGACTGACTGTCCCGCGGCCCCCGGGACAATTCGATTGCCTCCGCCGAATCCTCCTGCAAGAGTGCGGCCCAGGGTGGCAGAGGTTTTCCCTTTTCCTCCGCGGGGAGAATGCTGGAGTAGGTCCTCGCTAACTACTGGTCCCGAGATGGGCCGCCATGGATGAGACTTAACATCATCGTAAGGGATAGACATCATTTCCTCCATTTTCTCCCTGGCCAACTGTAGCGCGATGTAGGAAAAACGAGCCTTGGTAACTGTAACCCTGGTTTGAATGATGTTCTGGTAGATAGGAATTATGGCAAGGGCGAGAATTCCCATCACAATGACAATCTCGATGAGCGTAAATCCTTTGGATTTGTTAGAGATTGATGCCATTGATCACTCCTTTGGTTTAGCCCAATTTCGGCTTACTCTGTCTTCCAGATCCTTGAAAGCTGAAGGAACCACCTTTCGAGCGTTGGGGTCCGAGAATTGTCTCGATGTATTTACCCCTGCACCTTTGATCATTCTCCAGACTTCAGGGGGATACCCGTTATTGTCTCGCAAGTATTCAATTCCACCTGTCAGGGCTTCAGGATTGCCTTGCCATTTGTTGATCGCATCACGCTCGGACTCCAGGTTTTCCCTTCCTATGGGGCTATTCATCAAAATCGTACCCATTTTGATTTCGTTTACACGGGATTTAATTGCAGTGAGTTGGCGGGTGAAGTTCATAGCTGTGTCCGGATACCCTCGATCCAGGGCGAAACCAAGGATGGTTTGTACCAGCAGTCCCCGGACTACAAGATTTTGTGGGTCGGTATTGGCTAGCTGCTCTTTGAGTAATTCCAGAGCCTCTCCATCTCGATCCGCCAGTACAAGTTTCGCGGCTGTCCGAATTGCCTCCTCCGCTGGCTTTCGATCTAATGACATGACTCTCATCTCTATATATTCATTACTTTTAAAACCCTTCTCCGCCAGCCTCTTGCGAAGCTTATCCTGTTTTACGTTCAGGGGGAGAGGACCGGACCTAGAGGTGTATTTAGCCAATATGGAATCAAATTGTTTGGATCTCTTTGAACGTTTTGTACTTCCCGCTCCAGTTGCCAGGGACCTTGCTGTTCTTCTTCGTGTTTCTGGTTCATCTTCGGGATCATCCTTAATTGTGGATCTTGCACTTCCCTGGATATTGATCCTCCTTTGATATTGGCGTGGACGCGAGATATCGTCTTCTTCAAAGTCCCCCAGTTCACTGAAGTCAGGAGTGGAGGTTGGATCAATGGAAGGACCTTCGGGTTTCTTTCCAAATACCAGGAAGAGAAGAAATAGGACCACCGCGAGGATTAAAAAAAATGTGATCCATATCACTCGATCCGATTTCACCTTGTCGTCCTCATTCTCCGATAGTAGGTACGATTAATTGGATCCCATCATCGCCGGTTCCCTGGGAAAGCTGGAAGGATACCTCCGAATAGGCCTCGATCTTGGGGCTCATGGAAACCACTCTAAAATCCTTTTGATAATCTTCCTCGCTAATATCGTTAAGTTTTTCATTCCAATAAGTGACAACCAGATCATCTGTCATCTCAGCTTTCCGAATCGTGCCAGTCATCAGGTTTCCGATCAGCACCATTGGTTCTTGTGGATCAATGGACGTATGACTGTAGACGGAGGCTTTCATATAAGGGGCAGAGACTTTCAGTCCTTGATCCTGGGCCATATTAAGGTAAAAAATGTTGAGAAAGTCCCGATTTTCCATCTCTGGTTCCACCTTCTTGAATTCACCTGCGGTGGAAAAGGGGCCTCCCAGCATGGCCAGGCTGCCTTTGCCGATATAGCTGATGTCCTTCTTAGCAACCATGTCATCCACCCAGAAAATCCCGTCGAGTAGAAGTTTATCCTTTTTCCACATAGCCTCTTCCAGGGTGGAAAAATGGCGCACGGCAGCCCTGGGAAGCATCCGAAAACCCTCTGGAAAAACGTTAGGAATGGATTCTGGACTGATCGCGTCCCCATCTCCCACCGTGGTAGCTCCGCCTAAGAACTTTTTAGCCAGGAGCTGTTTTCCGATTCCCCCGGCCACAGCGCCGACCGCCTGGATTCCCGTCTTTCCAGCCATACTTCCTGCCATGCTCAAACCACCGGCTACATCGAGCAGGCCCCCAATAATGACACCAGCCCAGTCTGTCTCCGGTTCTTCATCCCCACGGAGAGAATAAATTGCTTGAATGGGTTCCTTCTCTCCTCCAAACCAGGCGTAAACGCAAAAGTAGAGGGTTACGTAGACTGTTGTTATGGGGAAGGTAACTTTAATGACCTGTGTGCTGTAGGTTTTGTAGTTCCCTATGATCATTCCCTCGTGACGGATCTCCATTTCCGGATCAGGGTCCCAGTCTTCTGTGATTCCCTGTGCTTCTTCGTACTTTCCGCCATTCTGGTAAAGAAGTCCTTTAAAGAGTACATCTCCGTCCGGGCCGTAGAGTGAAAAGTTTTGCTCTCCTGTGTCGATTTCTCCCGCGATCCATTGCTGACTGTCAGGTTTCATGAATTGAGCTACATAATCGATAGGAAGAGCCAGGGGGTGGGGGCAACACGGTAGTGGTATATAGGGGCTCACCGCTACGGTACCTCCACTGATCAGGTTGGGTCTACCGCCGTTGGTACCAAACCAGGGGCAGGTGGAAATTCCCTTGGGCTTGGGAATCATCGCGTCATCGTACCATTTATCCCCTGCCCAATCGGGATAGGAGTATCCCCCGTCGGAATCGAGATGATCCATCCATCCCTGGGCCTTTCCGTCCTTCTTACCCTCCACATCGAGCTGGTATGGACCGATGATGCGAATCCTGGCTTCGTCATTGCCCTGGACGAAAAAGCCAGGCCCTTCATTGAGACTCTGGTTTTGAGATGGCTCCATCTCGAAAACCACGTATTCTTTACCCATTGGAGTAGTAGTGACAACTTTAACGGGTCGAGTCTGTTCGACGGTTTTGGTCACGATCCCGTGCTGAGCTTTGACTTTATAGGTAACCCAGCCAAAGAAATCGGGATGGGTTCCCTGTTGTCCTGCCGCAGGCTTCCCTCCCGACCCACCATCAGGAGAAGTGTAGAAAGTAGTTGGGTTAGCGTAAATGTTTTGCTGGACGGAATACTTGATCAATTGGAAATTATGAAATCGGGCGGTAGCTTCCAGGATGGCCGACGTGGCCTTTTTTCTTTCTTTAGTGACCTTTTTCTGTTTTCTCTCAACTTTATGGGCATATTTGAGTTTGGAATGCAGGTCAATTTCGAAATCACCTCCTGAGACAATCGAGGTAAGCATTTCCAGGCGATTGCTATCACTTTTGATGGGATTAGAAACTGAATTCCAGACAATATCATGCATTTCTTCCAGGGCGGCTATGGCCATGAAACGTGCATGAGTTCGGTGATTGATCAGCGAGGTTTGGTTATAAACATCGGCACTGCCTCTGGAGAGGACCAGAATCAAAATGAACAGAATAGTGAGTACCCCGATGATCATGGGAATCACTACACCTCGACGGGGGCTTAAAAACTGGACTTTAGTCTGTCTCATGATGAACGTCTCAAAGGTGGGCCTACAACGCAGGTTTCAATTCTATAAGTATACCGTTTGAAGAGAATAGTGGTTAGTGGGTCGTAGTTCGTGTTCGATATCTTCGACAATACGAGGAGCGAATTTGTTCAATACCCTGTCCAAATTCTTTCTCACAGGGGAAAGAGTCTTGCACCGGACTTGGGATGAAACAAGTACAGCCTTGATAGGGATGGGCGCACGAATACGTGCGGGACTGGGGAGCGGCGTTCTGCTCGATGCAAAAAGGGAACGGTTTCAAACTCATAAATCTGGTGATAGCTAAGCCCATACTTGTTTTGATGCAGAATTGGGAGCTTCAGGCAGCCTTTCTTCTCCTTGCGAAAAAACTCAAAACTTTCATCGGAAAGGCACACGATGAGTTCGTGGTTGACGAGTCCGAGGATGGTTGGATACTCATCGGCTTCCAATTCAATATGATGGTCACCAATGAGAAGTGTTAATCCTGAATCTGACTTGTTGATCGTTCCTCGAAAAGGGTGAAAAGGCAAGGTTTCAAACCTGGCCAGGTCTTCAAGTTTCAAAGGAGTTTCGGAGGGCTCCTTGGTAGGGGTGAGATCCACCTTGTTGCTGAAATAAGGTTCAAACTGTTCTATGGAATCTTCCCAGAGAACACTGCCTTGAAAGGCTTTCAGGTGCCGCAGTAAGACTTCCACTGTTGAAGGCTTCAGGTCAGCAAAAATACTGGAGGGTAGTTTGAAATGCAGAATTTCAACATCTGAAAGTAAAAGCGCAGTTGCCAGAACTCTCATCTGATCGAGGGCGGAGAGCTCACAGACCTTTCTTTTTAGAACACCAAGCAAGGGAGAGCCCGTGATTTTCTTTTTGAGCTCCACGTTTGACGGTTCGGCCCTGGACAGTGCCTGGATCACAGTCCCTTTTCGGATTCTGAGGAAAGTGTTTCGGCAGACTAGAAGCGATTTTGATTTCCCATCTTTCAGTCGAAAGGAGATCAATTTCCCTATGTTTCGAACAAAAATCCAGGCAGGAAGCTCAAAGTTCCCTTTCTTATTTCCATCTACCCGGACCTCAAGTCTCATTAGAATTCCCTCCCGCAAACGCTCAGACTTGCTGAGAATACGATAAAGATACCCATGTGATTGAGATGGTATTTAGCTGCCAGCGGTACCTGGGTCTCGGTGCCAGGGAAAAAGGAGGAGAGACAGGAGGCGCAGACTCCGATCAGAAGAATCTGGAACCAGAACCATGGATTGCTAAGGAGTAGCTTAGAGAACAAACCAAAGGGTGATGTGCCTATACTCATTCTGGCTCTAATTTCCTCATTTAGTTTTGTGCCCGGGAAGTGGGCGGAAAAGAAATGGAAGACTGTCAGAAGGGAGAAACCGATCAAGTTGAGAACGGAATTTTCTACATAGGGTATGAATAGCAGGCGTATGGGTTCGCCGACTAAAATTATTGCGGTAGAAAGGCAAAGGAGAAATCGCAGACTTTTCCATGAACGTAGCCAAAAGACAAGTAAGAAGCTTGCAAATGCGGCGATGGAAACCAGGGGAAGTACATGATGGGTAAGCTTTGAAATTGTAGGAAAATGAAGATCTGATATGAGCAGAAGAGTAGTGATGAGTAAAATAGGGAGGATCATAACTGGGATGGCTTATACTTTGATTTGGCTCTGTTTAAAGTTCCTTTGAAGATCTCTTTGTACGGTTCTGGTTTTGTGATCTTCGCGCTTCTCAAAGGACTTTTTGCCTTTTCCAAGTCCGATTTCAACCTTAATAAGGCCCTTCTTGGCATAAAAGCGAAGGGGTACGAGCGTGAGTCCCTTTTCCCTCACTTTTTGGGAGAGGCGTAGTATTTCTTTTCGATGTAGGAGCAATTTTCGCGTCCTGGTGGGTTCATGATTCTGATGGGTCCCGTGGGAATAGGGCGCGATATAGCAATTGATGAGGTACATTTCACCGCCTATATCTCGAACGTGAGCATCCGCGAACTGAACCTTGCCACCAGATTTAATGGCTTTTGCTTCCGTTCCCTGTAGGACGATGCCAGCCTCGACTGTCTCCAGAATAGAGAAATCATGCTTTGCTTTGGAGTTGAATGCGTAGGTACCGGGGTACTTACTCGTTTTCTTTGACATGGGCATCCGAGGTGAGACGCAAGAGGTGATCGAAGTAGAGATAACGGTCCTTAAAATAGGAATCCGATGGGAAATGTCTTCTTCCCAATAGGCACCAAGCCTTCCCCCGGTCAAAATTTTTCAACTCTTCGGCGACTCGAATAATCTTTTCGTAGATATCCCTTTGAAAGGGATCCCTTTTGAGAGACTCTTTCAATACCTCTTCTGCTGAATAGAGATCGTGGATATCGAGCAGTGCGAATCCCAGGGCATTTAGATAGCGGGGCTGTTCTGAATCAAGTTCTGAGGATCGCTGAAAATGTTCGATGGCTTCATACCACTTTCCCTGCTTAAGCGATACTTTTCCCTTGTAATAGGATTTTCTGGCCTCTTGGATTTTTTTAACGGCAAGGAACGGGATGGAATCGAGTCCCGTCTTAACCTCAAGTGAAGTTTCGCTCTGAAGATGTCTCCTATTCTCCAGAATTCTACGCTTCAACGCCTGTCCCCGCTTAAAAGTCTGGATGGCCCGGCGGGGACTGCCCATTTTGAAAAAAACACGTGAAAGAAGGAAATAAGCTTCTGAAAAATTAGGATCTTCGAGAACACTTTTCTCAAGTAAGGGTACTGCCATTTCGAATTGAGACTTAGTATAATTTTCGTAGGCCTCAAGAAACAATTCATGGGGATCACAAAACTGTATCGGCAGGAGAAGCAGGTATAAAAGAATGAAACGAGTAGACATAATTGTTTTCTCAAAGGTGTCCAAATTCTAGGAGGGTACCTAAATGCTGTCAACTGGAATCCAAGGAGACTCCAGCTAATGGTTCTTCCCTGCTGGACCTTAAGGCATTAGGTATACCTGTTTGCAGTTTCATATGCAAGATGGCTCAATCGCAGATGAGTTCAGGAATCTTAAGATTTTGTTTTGTCCGGGAATCCGGGCAAAATACTCTAATTTGGGTATATAATAACCCCAATGTCTAAGCGTTTGGCAGTACTTGTTCTGGCCGCCTTCTGCCTGCAAGGCTGTTGCACCAACCCTCCTCCTCCCCAACGAGAGTCGATAACCCCTACTTCCGAATCCATATCCGAAGAAATTGAACCACCTGCTAAACCCGCGGATCAAAAGAGTTTGGAACCTTCTTACGTTCGAACCTTCGGTGAAAAGTGGGAAGATTTTCGCCGCAGGCTTAAATACCGAGAAGACATAGACTTAATTTTTTACGCGGAAGAACTTTTTGATGAAGTGCCACGCAAAGATCATCGCCGAAAGCTGGAACTAGCCTTTTTCTTACTGGAAACTCACCAGAAAAAAGGAAATCTTCAAAAGGCTAAGGAGTACAGCCAACACTATAAAAAACTTCTTCAGGCCGCCATGGGTGGAACGGAGTACCAGAGCTATTCCAGGCAGAAGGCGGGGACTGAATGGGCAGCTCCCAAGTGGGAAGAGGAAAGTGCAGAGGAAAGTGAATAAGAACCGGGGAAGCCTCTTTTATGTGGTGGTGCTAATCCTTAGCATACTCGCGGGGATAGCCGGGATATTGATAGATATAGCAATCTCGGATAATCAATCCACCCAGTTGGCTTATCGGTCAGAAATTGCCTTAAATCTCTCAGAGGCAATTTCTGAAGAGTTTTTCCGCAACATGGAAGCCATGATGAACACGGGTGAAAAGGGGCCCATCGGAGGAGTCTATGACAAATTGAGGGAAGAGGTTTCTGAGGGTGAAGTCATTCCCATTTCCAATCCTGATCACATCACCAAGTATCTGGCTCCCCATTCTCTCCAGCTATGCAAGGAATTAGGTCAGTGCCAGGCTTTTGTGGAGGCCCAGATCAAAGATATTCGTCCGATCAATATCAATCCTCGAATCAAAGGGCAGGATGATCAGGAAATTCTCAAGCCTGGCGTTGTAGTGGATCGAATAGAGAAAGATGCTGTTTTGGAGCTACTCGTCGAAGTGAAATACCAGGGGTATGCAAAACGGCTGGTTGTGACGCGTTCCCTGAAAGTCGTCAAGACGGTAATGGAGCCGCTGTCGCTATTCACCCTTTTTATCAATGAGCCAGGATTCCCTAACTATTCACAATGGGCTTCCAAGTTTGGTATGGCCTACCATAAAAAGGGTTCTACGACGGGAAAAGAAAGAGACCAAAGCACTCTGATCTTTGATCATGGGTGGGACGATGCACTCGGTAAACCAGAGATTTCCATTCCCGAACTTCGTCAGGGAATGGAGGATCGAGTCCTTCAGGGTAAAGTGCCTCCAGGGAGAGTATTTCTAAACACAGGAATTGTGCCGCTCACCAATGGGAATCGAGAAGCGGGAATGCTTCAGAACGCATTTTTTTCTGCTGAATCCGAACTTCTTCCGCCTCCTGGCCTCTTTGATCTTGAGGATAAAGCGAGGTTGGTGGGAGCCGCCGGTTCCCAGATGAGTGATACCGAGAAAAAATTACTGGAGTCGGTACTTCCTGAATCGGGCAAGGTGTTTACTCGTTACCTCGGATATGGCGCAGAGATTCGAGGCGGGGACGATCTCGTTGTCAATGGTAAGGAGAGAATGGGGTTTGAGTCCTATTTTGAGGCCTTTATCAGTGCTTGGAGCACATCTAAAGATTCTCAAAATCCATCCAAATCAGGATTAGATCTTTTTGGAAGAGTAGAGTACAAGCCAGGAGTCCTCGAAAAGGAAGATGAGGAAACGGGAATCTTCGGAAAAATTATCAATGCGGTGGGAGATATTACGGACGCCATCTTAAACGAGTTTGTGAACAACAACTATAACCTGAGAGTGAGTCCTACCATCGTCTACGGCAAAGCCCTGAGCTCCTATTTTCGGGTGATGGACTATAAATACACCCGCGGAGGGGAGCTGAAGAGTGTTTGGAAGCGTCGAAAAGAGCGCCAGGAAAAGAAGGAAAAAAAGGGTTTCTGGGAGTCTCTTTGGGACGGTGTGACCGAAATTACTTCCAAACTGCTTAACACCATACGAATTGGGGTCCTGGGTCCGGGTCAGATACCAATTCCAGAATTTCCAGATGACTTTCTTGACGGAATTCCGGAATCTGAAGCCGCTAAGCCCTTCACCAAAGCAGATCGAGCAAAATTCCCGGAATGGAGTCAGGAAGGCTTTGAAAGCTTTCTTGATTTGCCTGATGGGCTTCGCACCCCTCTCTTTTTCAAGTTCTTGAGAGAAATGCGAAAATCCCAGCAAAGCTTTTTTGGTCAGGACTTAAGTACTAAAATTCCAAGGGGGGCCATTCTTGCCCCGTATAACAATTCAATCCTGAATTATCTCAAGCCTGATATTCAAGAATCCCAGATCATCAAAATTTTTACTGATGATCAGAAGGGTGCTGTAAAGGAGTCTAAAACGGGGCAGCTCTTCTTTGATAATCCCATGGACCAGGAATTGTCCCGAAAATGGGGACCAGACTATCGCTCTCCTTTTGAAGGCATTTTGGAGCCCCAAATGCCGCTACAGCATTTCAATCCCTTTCTCTACTATCGCAAGGCCACAGAGTATATCTCTTCAATCTATGATTATCGCAGTGGGAAGCGCGGTGAGGGTGTAAATGTATTGAGGGAAAAATATTTCAATGAAAAAGACCAGGTACTGGATTTCAACGGCGTGATTTATATAACAGGAACAGCTCGTCCTCTCCGCTTTTCTGAGTTCTTACCCCAGGGAAAGAAGGAAGTGGAGTTTCGCGGGAAGGCTATCATCATTACTTTTGGAGAAGTAATTTTTGATTGTTCCCTGAGAAAGAGCCAACACAATAAATATGGCTATAATCCCCGCTGGGGTGCTGAGGCCCCATTGCTTACGGTTGTGGCCCTGGGCGGGGTACAGTTTGTACCCGATCGCAAACTGGTACCGGTCACAGTGGAAGCTACCGTATATAGCTTTATGTATCCCCCCAGGGCAAATCATGAATTCCGCCTGCATGGAACACTGGGAGCATCTGAGCTTAAATTGCGGCAGTTACCCCGTGGAGGGGTTGTGAAATTTGATCCTTCTTTCTATCTTCGCGATGTCTCAAAGCAGGTAAGAAAAAGTTATTACTGGGTTGCTCTGACCGATGAGATCAAGGAGTTTTCCTGGAAGGCAGGCTGGTGAGAAGAGGCGGCTTCACCCTACTTGAAATTCTTGCCACTATAGCGATCGCTACAGTGATGATTGGTCCTATTTTCTATATGCTGAGTGCGGGTACCAGGTATGTCTACAAGAGTTCTGACAAGACCTACGCTGTACTCGTTGCCGCAGATTTGATTGAAGTGGTTCGCGGGACCGATTTTAAAGTCCTTCCTCCAAGGAAAGAAGCGTATTCGGTAGATGAAATTCGAGATCTCATCAGCAGCGGTGATAATCTTCGCCGTAACCTTTACTTCAGTCATGTATACGAGGATGATTTTAAAGTCGGCGCGTTCGTTCAGGATTTACCGAATCCAGAATCATTGGGCGAGATGGTTCGAATTAGTAAACTTAGAATGGTCACTGTTGTTGTCGTTTGGAAGAGTAAAATGAATGAGAAGGAAGACGAAGTACGTCTGACTTCTTTCTATACTGAACATCAAAGTGGGTGAGTGGAAATTTATAAGGACAATTCCTGAGAACTATGGTTAGAAAAATTCCATCAAAAATGCGTCGAAAACGTGGATTTACCCTGATTGAGATGCTGGTAAGCTTTTTTCTGGCTACTTTTATTCTGAGCGTCTTCTACATGATGCACGGGACCTACCAGTCCCGCTTGATCAAAGTCATTCAGAAATCCAGAGGACAGCAGGCCGTGCGCCTATTTCTCACCAAGCTGAGACAGGAGCTAAAGGGTGCTTTAGAAGTCTACGTACCCAATTCTCCCCCCGGTGGAAACGCTCTGGATCTTCCCCATGTATATACTGAACCGCGCAATGATATACTCGTCATCGTGCTGGGCCGCTCCAACATTCATGACTATCCTGGATTCACCATAAAATATGAATATATCCAGGAAAAAAAGGCAATAAAGTTTGCTGAATACAAAAACCGCAATGAGCTTATAAGGCAAGGGCTTTTTCTAGGCGGGTTGACCCAGATACTGGGCTTTCATGCCCAGCAAACCGATAAAACCGAGCAGATTCTAATTCAAAAGCATAAGGTAGATGTGGAGTTGGAATACTACGACATGGAAAAGCGAGGAAAAAAGGCCTCCGATAAACGGCTAATACTCCCCTTAAAAGCAACTCTCACAGTCTTCCCAAGACCAATCAACATGCTACTAAGAATCGACGTGCCCCAGGGGTGAGGGTGGCAGGGGAGCCGATTTTGGGAGTGCTGGCTATGCAGTGTTCCCGAGAAAAGGCACCTGAAATCGGTTCCCTCGTCACCCGTAGCGGTGCTACGCGCTCCTCACGAACCACTTCCATGCACCTCTTCTCGAAAACCCTGCCTTAAGACATCACTCCCAAAAGCGACTCCCCTGCCACCGGGAGAGATGTTTTCTTGATTGATTTAGAGCTACTATTGAGGACTATGCCATAATTATGATGGTATGGGTTGTGGCTCCAATTACTTCTTCACAATTGAGGTGATTCATTCATGATGGAAGATGAGGAATGGCTGAAATTCATCCTGGAGGACATCTCTTACTTTTCCTCCCTGAAGTTTCAGAGGCATGCTTTTAACAATATTTGTTCAAACCCCCAAGAGCGAGTCATTTCCTATGATGAACTTTGGTGCAATCTGTTTGATGATATCGACTTTGAAGGTTTCATAGAACGGCACCGAACCTCGGGCAAGTATCCTCTGGAGCTGATTGAGGCATTGTGTGATTTTAGAGTCGTATTGAGGCTGTACGAGGAGCCGAGTGATAATCCAAATGTCATATTAGCAGACCCAGAGTGGGTAGCACTTACTGAAATGGCTCAAGTCACTCTTAGAGTATTCCAAACCCATGGCTATGACTCATTTGATGTATGGACGGGTACCTGGGGAAAACCCGACAAAGGGGACTCACGGGTATGATGCCCGGTCGATTCAACAGGGGTTTCGAGAAGAGGTGCATGGAAGTGATTCGTGAGGCGGAGGTGGCAGAGTCACCTCCAACGAGGGAAGGGCTTCCAGGCGCTTCTTATCGGAAGCGCTGTACCCCATCTTCCTCTAAAGGGGCTCTTCTGGCTTCCCTTATAGGTCGCGCATGAGTTGGTCGATGGCTGCTTTTTCTTTTTTGGTGTGCTCTCTTGCCCGGTAGAAGTCCTTGAGCAGAACGTGTTTGTGAGAGACCCAGCCAGGGGACATGCGGATCAGGCGGAGGATTTGATCGGTGGAAACTTCTTTGTTGTCTCGTAATTGGTTGTAGAAGTTTCTGGTGATGTAGTCGTGTGCCCTGATGCTAAGCAGACGCTGAAGCTTAAGGATCTGCTCCACATCCAACTTCTTGATAGCAGATTTGAAGTAGCTCACCAATACATAGGTACGCTCTTCTTCATCTTCTATTAGACCCGCTTTTTTCATGATTTCCTCAAAGGAAACTACTCCCTTTCGGGGTCTAATAGCATCATAGGTTTTATCAGCGAAATGGGATAGTTTCTCATTCTTGGGTGAAGGTACATTTGCATAGCGTGTTAGAAAGGGGAAGGGCTTTGAAACCATCAGGTTGAGCAGCTCTACGAGTTCTTCATAATCCTGGGTTCCCCTAAGACTTATTGTGTCGGTTTCAAGATTTTGAAAGTGCTCTCTCCAGGCCACATTGGATCCCTGCCCTTTCTCTACTTGCCTTTCAAAGAAGCTGATTTTCGCTCGAGAATTAGATTCCTTACTGGGTAGACTCACAACGAGGTGGAATTTCACATGCTCTGACTCTTTAAAAACCCGCGCCTGAGTTCCCTTTTTCCAGGGCTGGTATACGCTGTTAATTTTCACCCCTGCTTCATTCACTTCGATTTGAAAAAATTTAGTCTGGTAAATGAGCGCTGGACTGGTATCTGAATCCAAAACGAGGTTCTCAAACCATTTTTGATCCTTATTTGATCTGAGGTGGCTCTCATTTTTCTCAATGATTTCCTGATCCGTAGGCCCATTATCCTGGTTTACCAGGGAGTCCCACATATCTTTAAGACCAGCATGCGTAGGAAAAGTCGTGAATATCAGAAGCAGGGCTAAACGCAGGAATATTTTCATTAGAATCTCCTCACAGGTTCCTACGCTACAAAGCGTGTACTAGTTCGATAAAACAGTAAAAAACTTTTACCAGGTGGAAATTCAGGTTTCCAGAGTAGCCTGGTGCCTTCTGCGCACCTCGCGGAAAAATGCATCCATTTCTTCTTGATCAGGGTTCAGGGAAATGGGAACTTCGCTGCCCCAATTCTCTCCATCTCTTACATCTGCCCAACGCTTCCCATTCTTCTCATGAAAGTGGAGAAACCCCCTGGACTTCAAATAGAAGATCCCGGGTTTTCTCTCCTTAATCCTATCCAGGGATCGAATCAAGGCAAGGATCGGTTCAAGATCAGAGAGGTTTTCGTAGGTGCAATGAGCCATAATAATTAGGAGGGGTCTACGATCTCCATTCTACTGCGAATTGCTGCGAGCTCATACCGGGGGTTATCGATCTGAAACAAAATTCTGTAACTGTTGCCCTCCGGTCGGCATCAAATGGGATTGAAGCCTGAAAGGGGATAAAATTGAGTAAACTTGTTGCCTTTGCATTTCTGTTTCTTCTATTCGTACCCCTCGAACGTCTATTCCCATTACATCCTGACCAGAAGATTTTTCGAAGCGGCTTTCTTACGGATGTGGTGCACTTTTTGATCAATGAGGTCTTGATAAAGGTCTCAACTTTTCTGCTGGCACTACCCATCTTTCTTCTTACCAGGGACTTATTCCCAGCGCTCAAGGCATGGATTGCCGGCTTACATGGGGGACTTCAGTTTCTTCTGGCGATTTTGATCGCGGACTTCTTTGGGTATTGGGCACATCGACTGCACCATTCGGTTCCATTCCTTTGGAAGCTGCATAGTGTGCATCATTCCCCCGGGACCCTTGACTGGCTCTCCTCAGCCAGGGTGCATCCCATCAATGTAGGTATAAACAGGGCTATTGGCGCGGCTCCGCTCCTTTTACTGGGATTTACGAAAGCCACATTTGGAGCCTATCTCATCTTCGTTGGCTTATGGGGTCTTTTCCTGCATTCCAATGTACGTTTCGAACTTAAGATCCTTCGCAGGGTCTTTGCCACTCCCTTCTTTCATCATTGGCACCATAGTAAGGACCCGGAAGGTCAAAATAAGAATTTTGCCGGACAATTTCCCTGGATGGACGCTCTTTTCGGAACCCTATTCCTACCGGATCATTGGCCTAAAGAATATGGAATTCAAGAGAAAATGCCCGATGGCTATTTTTCTCAGATGAAATTCCCTTTTAGCTGAGAGATTGACTCCCGGATCCAGGTAGTGTGCTACTCTTTCTGAGAGCCACTTGATTATGAAGCTGAAACCGATCGAAGATTTTCCAGATGTCTGGTCCGGGCTGTACCCGGCAGGTTCTGCCCGCTCTAATCAGTTCCTTATCCGTCTTGATGAAGAGAGTTTACTGGTTATCAGTGCTGGTACCAACCTGGACCTTTCCAGCCTGAACGCCACTCTCACGGGAGGCAAAGATCCAGCGTCGGTCCAGCCTCCAAAGAATATGTACCTGGTGGCTCCTAACACTCTTCATCACATGGGAATTCGGAAGTGGAAGGAGGAGTTTGCTGCTGCCAGGGGTTACGGGCATAGTAAATTCCTAAAAAAATTCTCTAAAAAGGGTCATAATCTTGAACCTCTTGACCATCTCCTCACAGTACTTCCTTCCCACGTGAGGGCTTTTGAAGCGCCGGGTACTCGTTGTGGAGAAATTCTCTTTATTGTGGAGTATGAATCCAGGTACCTTTGGATCTGCGCGGACTCCTTCTTTCATATTCCGCAGTCCCGGATGCCAACGGGAGCAGTTGGCTGGTACTTGAAACTCTCAGGTGCCGCTCCTGGATTAAGAATCTCCCGTCTTTTTAAGTTCCTTGGGATTAAACATAGAAGCGCTTACAAAGAGTGGATACTTAACTTACTAGATCAGTTTGAGCCTCATACCTTGATTGTGTGCCACGGAGTGCCTCTTCAATCCAAGCAGGGTGAAACAACCCTGAAGGAAAAGCTGGTCAATCTCATCATGGCTCAACTTTGAACCCAAGTCGGTTCACTAAAAACATTCGACTGTCCTCTAAGATTACCCTAAACTCCATTTACCTTCAGTGAAACTTCAACTTTGTCTAATGATTTAGAAGTCAGGAAGCTTCTCCCGGGCAGCAGTACTGAGATTAGATCATGGAGACAGAGGAAGATGAGGCATTTATGAGAATTATTTTCACCCTGGTTTTAATCGGTTCGTTTCTTACTGGCTGCAAAATAGATTTTAGTAAAAAGAGTGAGGAAATCTATGAAGTATTCAAAGTTTCCAAGCACGAGATCTCTTCTCGGTTTGTGGCTTCTGGACGTGTCACCAATGCCGTGGATATTCAAATTAAGTGTAAAGCTAGTGGTGAAGTTGTTGAACTGCCCTTTGAGGTTGGTGACCGGGTAAAGCCTGGGGACCTGCTTCTGCGACTGGACCCGGTGAATGAGAAAAGACGGGTTGAGAGTGCTTCCAACTCCTTGATAATAGTCTCCAATGAGCTAAAACGCCTGAAGCTCGACCAGCGGTTGTCCATTGACCAGATCAAGTTGGACCGTGAGCAGGCCAGAACCAACCTGACCACGATCAGACAACAGTTTGAGCACGCAAGAGATAAGCTAAAACGCCAGAAAAGCCTTCATGATAAAAAACTCAACTCACAGGAAAACTATGATGTAGCCTATACCTCTTATGTACGTTCTGACGGTGAATTGAAACAGGCTGAACTCAAACTGAGACTTTTGGATCTTCAAGAGTCACGTCTGGAGTTTAAAGAATTTGCCATCGAAAAAGCCCGCTCCGAGATCAAGATCCGACAAATAGCCCTTTCAGACGCTCAGCAACGACTTGATGAAACGTCTGTTTATGCCCGTTCTGAGGGTACCGTGACTTCAAAAAATGTTCAGAAGGGTCAAATCATCGCTTCTGGGATCAGCAATGTGACCGGAGGGACCACGGTGATGGTGTTGTCTGATCTTACCGAACTTTTTGTGGATGTTTCCCTGGATGAAAGCCAGGTAGGGAAAGTTTCCAGGGGGGTTGAGGTCAAATTTCAGGTTGAGTCCTATCCCTTTGATGAATTTCGAGGATCGGTAGTACGTCTTTCCCCAAAGGGAATACCCAACAGGGGGATGAGCTTCTTCGCCACCAAAATAAAAATTGAGTCCAGCGGTGGAAGAGTGATACGGCCTGGAATGAACGCATCCGTTGAGTTTCTGTTAGGCAAGAAAGACGGCGTGCTGGCAATTCCTTATTCGGCAATTTTTCGGGAGGAGGGAAAGCCCTTTGTCCTGGTGGGTAAGGATCCTGAATCCGCTGAAAAGAGATTCGTCGAATTAGGACTTGATGGTGAGATGTTTGAGGTGAAATCAGGCCTAAAGGAAGATGAGGAAATCATCATCATTTCGGGTGAGGAAAATAATCCCTGGAATCGAAAGGAAGGCAAAAAAAAGAAGGGGAAAGGTTAGTAAAAAGTGATCTTGCTTGAAAATATCTCAAAGATCTACAACCCGGAAAAAAAAGCTGTTCATGCTCTCTGTGACCTGAGTCTGAAGATTGAAAACGCAGAGATGGTTGCCATAGTTGGAAAATCTGGGAGCGGAAAATCTACACTCATGAATATCCTCGGCCTCATGGATCGACCGACTGCGGGAAATTACTACTTTGATGAAGACCTGGTCAGCTCCTTTGACAAAGATAGATTAGCGTGGTTGAGAAATCATAAAATCGGTTTTGTTTTTCAAAGTTTCAACCTGCTGCCGAAAGTGAATGCCCTGAAAAATGTTGCCTTGCCCCTGATGTATCGCAGTGATCGAAGAGACCTGTATGAAAAGTGCATGCAAACCCTTGAACAAGTAGGACTTCAAGATCGTTGGGACCATCTGCCCAATGAACTTTCTGGGGGAGAAAAACAAAGAGTTGCAACAGCCCGAGCCCTGGTTTCAGAGCCTTCTATACTGCTGGCTGATGAGCCAACAGGTAATCTTGATTCCAAAACATCCGAGGAAGTGATTCAACTATTCCATGATCTTCACAAAGAAGGTCAAACCATCCTCATAGTCACACATGACCTGGAGGTCGCTAACCAATGTGAGCGTGAAATCCACTTGAAGGATGGGCAAGTATTTATGGATAAGAGAAAGAGTGAAACTTGATTAACATGATGAAAATGGCCGGAGAAATGGCTCTCACAAGTCTCTGGGACAACAAGTTCCGCTCCTTCCTGGCCATGCTGGGCATGATCGTCGGAATCTTTGGTGTGATCTTAATTCTCTGTCTTGGGGAAACGGTTCGTAATTACGCGATTTCCAAGTTTATCAGCATTGTCGGAACCCGAACCCTGTTTTTAAGCGGTTCTGCCAAATACATCAACGGGATTCAGACCAATCAATGGCAAAAGCTAAGCAGTGATGATCTGCTATCTGTCTTAGATTCAGTGGAGGGAGTTGAGTTTATCTCACCCTGGATTTTCCATCGTGGTAGAGGTAAGTACAAGAATAGAAACGCGGACTGCCGGATTCGAGGAGTAGACACTACCCACTTTTTAATGGGCCAAAATAGAATCCATATTGGGCGGGTTTTCAATCACCAGGAAGTTCTGAACCGGGCCAGAGTTGCGGTGTTAGGTCCTGAATTAGCTAGCGACCTATTTTTATGGGAAGACCCCCTAGGAAAAAAGTTTAAGCTGGCTGGTCTGGAATTTCAGGTCATTGGAGTATTAAAGGCCAATAAGATGTTCAACAAAGATATGGAAGGGGACATCATCTTCGTACCCTACTCAACGGCTATGGAAAGAATTACTTATGAACGGGATTTTTATGCCTGTCAGATCTCTATTGCTGAGGATCATGACGTAGAGAAAACAAGGCAGAAAATTCAAATTCATATGCGTAAAAAACACAAAATTCTTGGCGACGATGCAGATGATTTTCGCATTACCAGCATCTCTCAGAAATTGGATGAATTTAATAATTTCAGCAGGATAGTAACTGGGGCTATTTCTATAATTGCCGCCATCTCATTATTGGTGGGCGGGATTGGGATCATGAACATCATGCTCGTAACCGTTACGGAGAGAACCAGGGAAATTGGGGTTCGTAAGGCGATTGGAGCGAGGGATAGAGATATCCTGAACCAGTTTCTACTAGAGTCAGTTTTCCTGGCCGTCAGCGGTTCCTCTATGGGAACGGGAATGGCTCTGGCATCTTTGTATCTGGTTGGAGCCTTTCTTGATGTTCCTATCGCCGGTGTGGGATTGTCCATACTCGTGTCGGTAATTTTTGGCTCCACTGTAGGCATAGCATTTGGTTATTTCCCCGCTCGAAAAGCGGCCAGCCTTGACCCAATAGCATGCCTGAGATATGAATAATTCTAAAGACCTAGCAGGAGGGTTCCTCCGATTCCTACTATGATTAGATCGCAAATCAGGTGGGAGAGGTACAGGGTGTAGAGAGATTCTCCCCTGGCTCTGAAGTAGGTCCAGTAGGCTCCTGCTACTCCTGTGCCCGCGGTGAAAAGAAGGTTCCACTCCAAAGGCATATAGTTAACAAGGATGACGAAGTGGTGGGGCATAAAGAAAATTGCTCCCAGGATTGTGGTTATTTTTATCGAAAATCTTCGCTGAAGCTGGCTTACAATGAAACCTCTGAAGAACCATTCCTCGAATCCCGCATTTGCCAGTGAAATCAAAGTCACGAGTAAATAGAAGTGGTCAAGGAAGCCTATTCTCACCATCTTTTCCTTTAGCGGCGCTGTTGGCAGAAGCTCAAGTCCTCCGCTAGCGAGAAATAGGATGGGCACTACACAGAGCACGGCCCCATGGACTAGACCTCGCCCCAGGTCTCTCTTGGACGGCCATCTGAGATTGATGGGCCATAGGTAATAGATCGAAGCGGCCAGGATGCTTAGTTTTCCCAGGGGAAGGACGATGGTTGGAAACACCTCTAGCCCAAATCCAACCCCCGCCACAAGAGCGGGCCCAAAACCCAAAAGGCAAAGCAGCGGAAGGTTAATTATTTTCAAGGATATTCCCTGCTGACTATCCATTTATCATAGGTTATCGGTTAAGGACTTTACCAGAGACTTAGCCTACATACAGGCGGGTCCTGTCACCGGGAATCCCCCCACTACGTTTCGATTGCGAAGGGATCTTAGCACAGTTCCATCACCTTCTTCGCCAGACAACTCCTCAAGGAGTTGTCATGGCTGACTCATATCAATTATCAACGGCCCCTGAACATCCCGCATACACCCTGCGCCGCACTGCACTCCGCAGGGTCCCCATTCCCGGAGCCACCCACCGGATCAGCTTTCAAAGAGGTTTTCCCTTGAGATTTATCTCCGGGTGGTTTGGGATTCCCCTGTCAAAATAACCGAACTGAGCGGCACGAACGGAATGTTTAAATAAGAATCCTGGGTCCCAGATCGTGGTCCGGGATGACGGAGGAGTTGAGATAGGGAGTGATTGTGTCCGCTCGGGGATTTCGAGAAATGGTGCACGGGAGTGGTTTGTGAGGAAGAAGTGGCATCGTCACACTTATTCGAGCATATGAAAGTTGTCAAATTTTGGAAATTTCTCCGTGAGCACCTTTGAGAAGGCTGGATGAAAGGGTTGGTGAAAGATCTGGTAGAGCTGTTTTTTATCCAGGGGATGCTCGCTTTTATTAGCTTCGTAATAAAGATCGATTTCCTTATGCTTTCCCTGGCTAGAGAGAACTCCCAGGTTCTCTCGAAGGCAGTTTGTAACCTGTCTTTTGAATTTCCCTTCATGCGCACGTATGGAGCAGATAGCTACCTTCCTTGCGATCGAGGGCAGCAGATCTTCATTTAAGCCCTTAATGGATCTATTGCCACCCTTGGAGATACTTTCCAGGTAAGCGTCCGCGTTGAACTTGGGGATTCGGTAGTTCAAATCCTTCTGCATGACCCTGCTTTCATTGTCATCCAGTAAGAACACATGTTTAAGAGAGCCATCAAAGATTCTCAGGTCTTTACTGGGTTTGGAAACCCCGCTATCGAAACGCAAATAATTTCGTGTATAGAATCCCAGAAGATGAGAAAAGAACAAGGGGGTGTGTGATTTCCAGGTCTTATAGACATCCCAGGCAGACCTATCTTCTTTGGCCGTGAAGATGATAAATCCCTTAAAGCCTTTGGTCTTTGAAATGATTTTGGTAAATTCTTCGATTCCTGGCCGCAGTTGGACGAGGTTTGGCGAAAAGTGCATTTTCGGGTTTGAATGAGAATTCCCGGTTTTTCGGTCCACTGTATCTGGAACTGTGTCGCGTACTTTATGTTTGAAACTGCCTTTGACTTCTGAATCCCGCACTCCTCCATACCTGTACCAGTGGGTGAGCACGGTTTCGTCTAAATCCAGCACAATCACAAACTCTCCGGTTTGAAATTTGAGCGGTTTAAAAAATCCTTCCCCGGCTTTATTTCGAGTGACCGCGTAAACGGCATTGGAAATTGCCTTCTTGAGAAAGGGGGTTTGCTCAATTCTCGAAAAGCTTCCCGATTCTCTTTCCAGCTCATCACGTAGTTGGTTTTGAATCTCATGCGCATGAAGGCGGCTTATCCCCAGTTCTCTCATGGTCATCTCGATATTCAGGTAAAAACCACCAAACCCGGAATCACTATGCTTGGAGACGAGATAGGAGTAGTCCTGGGCAAAAAGACTGGTGCTTAAGGAGAAGGAACAAATGCACAGAAAGATGGAAAGTAAAAAAGTTGTATTCTTCATGGCAAACCTCGCATTTCAATAAAACGCTGCCAGTATATACCCAAAATGGAGTATTTTGCCCGGGTTCGAGGACAAATGGGAATCTGAAAGGGAGCAAGGTTTATCATGTTGGACAGCGGTATTCCCAACCGACTATGATTTTTAGGTCAGCGGTGATTGAGTAAATTAATGTAAATTTAACTTCGAGATGGCAAAACTAAGCATTTCTGAAATTGACATCGGAATGGTACTGGGCGAAATGGTCACGCTCAAGGATGGGTCCTTTTTGTCCAGGGGAGTTATCTTGAACCAATCCCACCTCGATCGGCTTTCAGAGGCAGATTTCACATCCATCAAAATGGACCAGGCCGAGGATGTATTGGCCCTTTGCCAATCAGCCGCATCCAGAGCATTACCTAATCTGGAGCATAGGATTTACCACCAGGGTGATTATCTTTTCTTACAAGGACAGAACTCAACGGAAATCTTTTTATTACTCGGAGGAGCCCTGGAAGTGATTTATACGCCGAACTCCTCACTGTTTGAGTGTTCTGATCCTAAGGAAGCACTTGGACTGATCTCTTTAGAAGGTCGTCGAGTGGCGGAGATGAAGCGTCCCATGACGGTAGTAGGGGAAATGGGCCCCCTCCTTTCCCAGCGTCGATCTACGAGTATAAGAGCCAGGGTTAGTTCCCATGTGGCTATCATTCCCGCGAATGGACAGGAATTTCGTAACACTTTGATTCATAATTCCAAGCTTGGGTTAAATATTGCGGTGGGACTCGCCCAGCGAATGGAAGAGAGTCTTGATAACATCACTTTGTTTGAGGTTCTTACGGCAACTCTGCAGGACTTGTTCACGAAACAGCCAGCCAAGTTCCAGCGAGCGGTGGAGCATATCGAAGCTATCTGCGAATCATCCCCTATCGTGGCCTTCAAGGTGTTAGGGCAGGATCTGAAATCTTCGCCTCTTTATCGCAAGTTCTTTCGCTTTCAAAAGCCCAACACCCCTTCCAGGGACGATCAATTTGGACAATCAACCGGATTGAAAATGGAATTGGATTTGTTTCCGGATCCTTATTTAAAGGAATTTGATTCCGGGGACCTGCTCTGTGGGCCAGGGGATGACGCTGATTTTATATATATTTTGCATTGTGGACGCATCGGAGTTTTTGAAGAGGACAGCATTTTACTTCAGTTCCGGGATCAAGGAGATACCCTCGGTACGGTGAAAGCTCTCGCGGGATTTAAGGTGAAGCCACCACGCAAAGATCATCGAACCCGAACTTTAAAAGCTTTGACTAAGAGTAGGATTCTCATCATCCCTATTGCTGAAATAGAGACTGTGGCGCAGAAATATCCCGCAGTAATTGTTCATGTCTGCAGAAGTCTGGCAGCGAGATTAACACAATCGAACCAGGAAATGACCAATTCTCTTACCGCTCTTGACGAGGGCATTAAAAAGGCATACGGCGCCGAAGATTCCATACTGGCAGGGGTACGAAGCGCGATAGAACTCTGCGACACAGTGGATCCTCACCGGCATTTGTTAAGTTCGCCGATTCAGCAATTAGAGATGATATGTACGGTAATAGAAGCCATGCGTGAAAACTATAATGAGCTTCTGGTATCGGTACACTCACAATCTACTCTAGATGGAGGGTAGATTTTCAAATTTGAGAAACTTTCTAAGAAGGATAGCGTAGGAATTAGTTGGTTCTCTCTTAACTATTGAGGAAGTGTTGGTATGTTCCCCCTGAAATTTTTCTTGTCTTCAGTTTTGTTCCTTTTGATTCCGGCTAGTCTCTTCGCAGGTCATGATTTTTATGAGACAGACCTTCCTCATTTTGAAGGGGATTCCATCAGGCATCTCAGGAGACTGGATCGATGGGGATCCCTGGCTGTGCGTGGGGAAATTGATGCGGAAGAATTTAAAAGCCTCAACAGCGGTTTACTGGCTCTCATCCGGGTTGAATACCAATTTCATAAGAAGGATGGCTCAGCAGATCGGTATGAGACAGATATTATCGCTTCCGGAATATTGGAGCGGATAAAGTCCACCGGCGTGGATGTTTCTGAAGGACTTGAAGTCTCTCAAAAACCAAAAGAGCCGATTGAGCTAACCATTCTGCAGCGCATCAAGGACTATAAAGCTCTTCGCGAAGATGTGTCTATTGGAGATGACGAATATCATGCCCTGATCAAATCTCTGGGCAGTACAGTGCGAATTGCCTTTCTAGCCTCAAAAGCACAGGGTGAGGGTGATAAATTTCTAGATACTTTGAAAGAGAATGGATCTTTACAGGCCCTGTCCATAGAGGGCGTGAATACTTCTTCTCTCTTTGACATAGGAATGCCTTCCCCCAAAAGTTTTGTTGAAAATACGCGCCTCAGTCTTTTGGAATATGATCTCCTTTTCAAAGAAGGGAAAATAACCTCTGAAGAGAGATTGAGTCTTCTGCAGGGACGGTTTCGTCTGGTTCAGATGCATAGGCTGGTTTTGAAGAAGAAATCATCAATTCGAGATTTTCTCAATAAGCTGGATGCGGAAGGGGTGCTGGATGTCTTTCGTGAAGCTGGTCTCAATGTTGCCACCCTTCATCGCCCTATTCATATTGAACTCCATCCTCCGACATTTGAGCGTCTGGAGGAGTAGCGCTCCGCTAGATTCTTTGTTTCCCCTGGCGTTTCGAAGTACAGAC
The DNA here is from genome assembly GCA_964539825.1 of uncultured bacterium. Classification (GTDB taxonomy): domain Bacteria; phylum Muiribacteriota; class UBA6191; order UBA6191; family UBA6191; genus CAZIKF01. The sequence continues at coordinate 181,901 of CAZIKF010000002.1, read as the reverse complement.
TCACAGAGTTGGGAGTAGACTCAACCTTTTGGCTGCTTCCCTTCTTGAAAACCAGCCAGAATTTTGTTAAAAACTCCACCCTATGTGGTACAGGCTAGTTTTTCTCCTGCTCTTTTCACTCTCTTTGAACGCCTCCGAGAATGGGCCGGAAGGACGTTTTGAATGGGGGGGTGTTCAAGAGGGAAGCCAGGGCTTTCGTCTCATTTTGGAGTGGACTGGAGACGCTGAATCGATCCTTCCGCTACCTCCTAAGTTCCCGGAGGATCATCTTCTGGGGCAAGCGCAGTTGTCTGGTTCTTCTTCCTTTTCCAAAGTCCAGGGAAAGGGAGTGATTTTCCATTGTAATACGAAGAAGGATCCTCTGAATTTTCGAGGGATGATTGCCGCTCTGGAGATGGAGTACAGAATGGATGGGGAGCTTCACACCCTGACAGTGGAAGTTCCGTCACTGAAGGATACAAGGCGAAATTTGTACTGGTCAGTCGCAGGAGTTGTGGTGCTCATTCTTAGCGCTTTTTCGTGGTGGATTTTTCCTCGAAAAAAACTCTCGAAGGAGAATTCCCCCGAGGTTCCTACCGTGAAAGATTTACGTTCCGCTTTTGATCGCAAGCAATGGAGCTTGTTTTTCGATATCCTGCAGAGCCTGCCCGAGTATCCATTTCAGGAGCTTGACCAGTCCGAGTCAGGGGCGATTGCTCAGCGGTTTCAGTTTGCGGGCAACGTCCCCTCTAGCAGGGAAGTAGATAGAATCACACGGGAGTTTCGCAGGAGCGAAGCATCCTCTCAAAAGGATCGAGAGGATGAAAAACTCTTGAAAGAGATAATTGAGGAGGAGTCATGAGTTTTGACCTGGAACAAATTACACAGAAAGTACAAGGGCACCAGCCGAAGGTAGACCAGGTCTTTTCGGAGATTTCCAAGCATGTTGTGGGTCAGCGCTATATGACTGAGAGGCTGGTTATGGGACTTCTAGCTGGCGGCCATGTGCTCCTGGAAGGGGTTCCTGGCCTGGCAAAGACAACCACGGTCAATGCTCTGTCCCAGGCACTTAAGGCTGACTTTAAGAGAATTCAATTTACACCTGACTTACTTCCGGCAGATCTCATCGGAACTCAGATCTATTCCCCTAAAACCGGAGATTTTTACATTAAGAAAGGTCCTGTCTTCGCCAATATCGTCTTGGCCGATGAAATCAACCGGGCACCAGCCAAAGTTCAGTCGGCCCTCCTCGAAGCGATGCAGGAGAAGCAGGTCACAATTGGTGATGAGAGTTTTCGATTGGATGAACCCTTTCTGGTTCTAGCTACCCAGAATCCCCTGGAACAAGAGGGTACCTATCCCTTGCCCGAAGCACAGATTGATCGATTCATGCTTAAGATTCGAGTTGATTATCCTACCCGGGAGGAAGAACTTCAGATTATGGAGATGAGCGCTTATGACCATCAGGAAGAAATTCAAGCGGTTCTGAGTGCGGATGATATATTTGCCGCACGAGAAACCATCTCTCAGATTCATATTGATGAGAAGATCAATCGCTATATTGTTGATTTGGTCAAAGCAACCCGAGACCCCCGGGAATTTGGTATCGAAGACCTGGATGGATTGATTGAATATGGTGCATCTCCCAGGGCATCAATTTATCTCAACAAACTGGCCCGAGTTAACGCTTTTCTTGCTGGTCGCGGTTACGTGATTCCTAACGACATAAAGCAAATTGGAATGGATGTTTTGCGCCATAGAGTGATCGTGAGTTTTGAGGCTGAAGCTGAGGAAAGAACCTCAGAAGACATCATAGAGAGAGTCTTTGATAGTGTTAAGGTCCCTTAGGGTGCGGATATGTCAGTTATTCCCGTAGAAATTCTCAAGAAGGTCAAGAAGATTCAGATTCAGACAAGCCGTCTGGTGAATGATATTTTAGCCGGAGAGTACCATTCCACCTTTAAGGGCCAGGGTATGGAATTTTCTGAAGTGCGTGACTACGTTCCAGGCGATGATATCCGCTCGATTGACTGGAACGTGACAGCGAGGATGAATAAACCCTACGTGAAGCAATTTGTTGAAGAGCGTGAATTAACTGTTATTCTGATGGTGGACATTTCTGGGTCCGGGTATTATTCATCCAGTCGCCAGACCAAGAATGAGATGGCTGCGGAGTTGTCCTCGTTATTAGCTCTTTCAGCTATCCAGAATAACGATAAGGTTGGATTGATTCTCTTCACCGACCATGTGGAAACGTTCATTCCACCAAAAAAAGGAAAGACGCACGTACTTCGTGTGATTCGGGAAGTCCTCTCGTTTCAGCCGGAGGGAAAAGAAACAAATTTCAGCTCCGCGTTGGATTTTCTTAACAAAGCGATTCGTAAACGCTCAGTAGTATTCCTCATCTCTGATTTTCTTTCCTCCGGATATGAGAAATTGATGAGAGTTTCAGCAAGAAAGCATGATCTTATTTGCGTCTCACTAAGTGACCGGAGAGAGAAGGAAATGCCTGACCTGGGGCTCGTTCACCTTCAAGATGCGGAAACAGGTGAATTATTACTCTTTGATACCTCAGATCCGAAATCCAGGGCGGCATTGCAGGTTCTTTATTCGAGGGATCGGAGAAATACGAGCGAATTTTTGAGCAATCATGGAATAGATCAAATTGAGATCCATACCCATGAACCATATGTAAAACCACTGGTTGGCTTTTTTAGGAGCAGGGAACGATGGATGAGGTGAAACAAACCCGAACGATTCGAAAGAATTCTTCTACCAGGGCTCAGGGATTCTTGTCCTTTCTAGTGCTCTGTTCGGTTATTCCGCTTTACGGATTGTTTTTTAATTCCAGTGATCCCCAGTCAGCGCCAGAGTCTGAATTTCCAGAATTGAGGCAGGCGGCAGTTGATTTGAAAAGGGTAGGGCAGTATGAAGAAGCAGCGCGGATTCTACGAGATCTCTACAAGACTTCCAAAAAGAGAGACCAGAGAATTCTTCTACTCTATTCCCTGAAGGAAATCTATACCCGCAGCAGAGATTGGAAATCTCTTCTCACCGTCTTGTATCAGATTCAGTCCCTGGACCCTACTGAGTCCGGGGAGCGCTATAAAAAGGCACTGTATGACACCCTTCAAAGGTTGGGAAAAGATAAGGATGCCAGTCTCTTCCTTAAGGCACGAACTGCCTTGATTCCGGTGGAGGAACCCCATGCTGGTTCAGATGTAGTACTAGCAACCATAGGCGAGGAAGAAATCTACACAAGAGACCTGGGAAATATGAAGGGTAAGAATGCTGCCCAGAAATTAGAAGTCCTCAGTCAACTAGTGATTCAGCGCTTGTTAAAGAAGGAATCCATGGGATTGATGGAGGATCAGGAGTTCCTGCGTGAAGCAGATGAAGTCCTTGAGCAGATGCGTATATCCAGATTTCTGAAACTGAAGCTTTCGCGAGAAAAGATCAGCGAATTCGATTTGAAAAATTTTTATCATTCCCACCTCTACCTTTGGAATCACCCTTATGGCATGCACGTTTCCCACATGATGCTTGATTCAGAAGACCAGGCTGAGGAATTGTTAAGTAGAGAATCCTTGAAACTTGAGGATTTTGAAACCTATGCTCACAAAAATTCAAAATCCCTGGACAGGGTCTTAAAGGGACATCATAAGCGCTGGATCGAGTCAGACTCCATACCGGGTGTCGGGACTTTTCAGGGCCTTTTCGAATTCCTCCAGCCTCAGAAAAAGGGGCTAGCTGGTCCTTTCAAGAGTCGTAGGGGAATCCATTTTTTCTGGATTCGGAATCATCGTACAGCTAGAAATTCAACCTTTGAAGACAGTAAGGAAGAAGTGAGGACTGCTTATCGCAAGGACTTTGAGAAGGAATTTAAGGAGAAATATTTTCGGGAGCTTTTAGGGGCACATGATGTGAAGGTGTTCACAGATCGACTATGAAATTTCTCGGCTTATTATTTAGTTCTTTTGTCTTGCTGCTTTTAGGCTGCAACCCGCTTGCTAGAGCTTCACTCGAGAACTCTGGTTCGGAGCCGGTTCTACTGGTGTCAAGTACTGACCGGACTCAATTGGGGGTTTCCGAATCTTTTCGATTTCATATTAAGCTCGACTATCTAGAAGGTCTTGATCCGCTGGAAATTCCTGAAGTGGGACCGGCAATTCAGGGATTGAGAATATTGGAGCCCATTTATAGGGAACCGCAGCGTAGGGCTGGAAGGGTGCTTAAAGAGCGCGTGTATGTACTCATGGCAGATGCCTCCGGAAGCTATACTCTTCCCCCGGTGAAGATTTCGGTAGAAGTTGAAGGAGAGGAGAAAACATTTGAAACCCCCCGTGTCTTCCTTGAGGTTGGTGAGGAGCATGCCTCTGAGGGAATGGAAGATATCCTTGAAATCGACGGATTGGAACTAATTAAACTTCCCCGGCAATACCTTGGTCTTTGGATCCTTGGAGGAATCCTGGGCATGGTCCTTCTTGGATATTGGCTGTACAGCCAGATAGGTAAAGAGGAAGTATTGACCGTTGAAATACCAGCCCATGAATGGGCTTTACTCTCACTTGAAAAACTCAAATCCAGGGATCTTCCAACAAAGGGTCAAAGCATTGAATACTGTCATCAGCTCTCTCAGATTCTAAGGGGATACCTCAGCCGTAGATTTTTGATTCCAGCAGAAGAATCTACATTACAGGAGCTTCTTCCCAGAATGACTAAACTCAAGGAACTCAACGGAGATCAGAATTCTTTATTGGGGGGAATTCTGAAAGTGATGGATCTGGTCCGCTTCGCCGGGGTTACACAGGAGGTCTCCATCTTGAACGGGGCATTAGAGAGAACCAGTCGGTTCGTCCAGGAAACGGCCCTGCTAGAAGTCGGCGAAGAGCAGGAAGAAATAGTGGAGGGGGACCATGAATCCCTTGATTGAAAGCGTCAGGTCAACCTTCTTAGGCTTTCATGATCCGCTCTATTTATTATTGTTGCTATTAGTTCCCCTGATCTATTTCTGGGAGACTCGTAGGAGGGAGCCTTCAATAATTTATCCCTCCCTTAGCTCTGTGCGAAAAATTCGGAAAACCTGGAAAACAAGGGCATATCCTTATAGAACCTGGTTGAAATTGTTTGCGCTGGTTTTTTTGATCCTGGGAGCGGCCCGTTTTCAAAAGGGCCGAAAAACCCTTGAGGTGATTACCCATGGTGTAGATATTATTCTAGCCCTGGATACCTCCGGTTCTATGAAGGCGGAGGATTTTCATTTGAAGGGCAAGAGAGTCACCCGTCTGGAATCGGTAAAGCATGTGGTTTCTGGTTTCGTGAAGAATCGAGAGAGTGACCGACTGGGAATGGTTGTCTTTGGATCAATGGCCTTCACCCAGTGCCCCTTAACTCTTGATCACGGAGTTTTTCTTACCTTTCTCAGCGGGCTGGAGATTGGAATGGCAGGTGAGCAAACTGCCATTGGATCCGCCATTGGAACGGCTGTTAACAGGCTAAAAAATCTGAAATCCAAAAGTAAGGTTTTGATCCTGCTCACAGATGGTGAAAATACAGCAGGTGAGATGGATCCACTTCAAGCGGCCGAGATAGCACGTGCCTTTGGAATCAAGATTTACGCTATCGGCGTAGGTTCGAAGGGAGAGGTTCCCTTTCTTGTACAAACGATCTTCGGACCTCAGTATCAATATGTTCGCTCAGACCTCAACGAGGAAGTCCTCACCAATATTGCCAACACAACCGGTGGAAAATATTATCGAGCTCAGAATCTTCAGGAATTGGAAGACATCTACAAGTCTATTGATTCCCTGGAAAAAACCAGGGCAAAGGTCAAAGAACATATGGAGTATAAAGAGTTGTTTCCCTTTTTTGTGATCCCAGCTTTGCTGCTTCTCATTCTTGACCGTGTTCTGGAGCTAACTTTTTTCAGGAGAATTCCATGATGGATGCGGAAATGTTCTTAGTTCCGGGAATCCGCCTGGGTGATCCAAGTGCCTGGTTTTGGACGCTGATAGCCCTGGCAGTGGGCCTCTCCTACTTTTTCCGAGGTCCCCTTTCAAAGGGATTGTACCAGCTGATACATCCCGAGAACCGAAGCAGACTGGTCAGAGAAGATTCTCCCAGGCAAAGAACGGCACGAAATGTGTGCCTGATTCTGGTTCTCTTCTTTTCCTCACTGGCACTCCTTCAACCCAAATGGGGATTTCAATGGGAGGAAGTACGGCGGAGGGGTGTGGACTTGATACTTGCGGTCGATGTCTCCAAGAGCATGCTCGCTCAGGACTTGCCCCCCAATCGCCTGGTAAGGGCTAAAAGAAAAATTCTCGATTTACTCAGTCTTGTTGAAGGAGATCGGATTGGATTAATAGCGTTTGCGGGAACAAGCTACCTACAATGTCCTCTAACTTTGGATTATGGTGCCTTTCGAATGTTCTTGGACCTGCTTGATACAGATTTAATACCGCAGCAGGGCACAGCAATTGATCAAGCCATATCCATGGCCATCGATGCTTTTGAAGGCAGCGGAGTAAAGAGTCGTGCGCTGGTATTGATTACCGATGGTGAAGAGCATTCGGGTGCTTATCTAAAGGCGGCAAAGGAGGCCGCGGCCCAGGGAATTCGTATTTATACCCTGGGAATTGGTTCCCCTGAAGGACACCCGGTCCCAGACCCGGGTAAGCAAGGACACAATCTTAAAGATCGCTCTGGTAATATCGTGATCAGCCGTCTGAACGAGACAATTCTTCAAGAAATTTCACTGGAAACTGGAGGAGTCTATGTACGGGCCACGACCTCCGATGATGATCTAGAGCGGATTTACGTGCGTGAAATTCTGGAAAAACTTGAACTTCAAGATTTGAAGACAACGCGCCAAAAGCGCTTTGAACCCAGGTTTCAGCTCTTTTTATTGGCAGCAGTCTTTTTTCTTTGCCTGGGTAGCTTCCTGGGTCGTTACCAGCTTCCCATGTTTGCAAAAACCGCTTTAATAGCACTCTTCTTCCTTTTTGGGTCCCCTGGTCTGATTCAAGCTAAAGGATACCTGGAATATTTTGGGCTTTCTTCTGAGGTTCAGCAAATCCTAGACTCTGCTTCGTCTGCCTATGAAGAAGGCCGACATGAGGAAGCTGTCTCTGGATTTTCGCAGGCCGAAATCTCTCTTCCGGGAGATCCGGCAAACTCTTTGAACCTCGGGAATTCTTATTATAGAAACGGAGATTATTCTCGTGCCCGCGAATATTTTGAAAAGGCTTTGGCTTCTTCTGGAGAGGGTACCGGTTCTCAATCAGGGGATAAACACAGGAAGATCGAGAGTAAAGCCCGCTATAACCTCGGAAATACAGCTTATCGTCTGGGTCAGCTTGAAGATGCCATAAAGCAGTATGAACAGGTCCTTGCGAAGGACCAAGATCATACGAAGGCACGTAAGAATCTGGAATTTGTACAAAAAAAGTTAAAGGAACACCAAGAGAAACAGAAGGGTCAGAATCAGCAAGGATCTCAAAACCAGGATGGATCTCAAGATAAGAAGGACTCCTCACAGCAAGAGGATTCAAAGCAGAAACAAAGCCAGTCCAAGGACCAGAACAATAATTCAGACCCCAATAAGGGTGAGCAGAATAATCAGAGTTCCCAGGCCTCACAAGATCAGACCGATCCTTCTACATTGAAACAGGATCCCCAGGAATCAAAGGATCCTTCTGAAAATAAGGAGGACCAGGAGAAGTCGCAGTCATCTACGCAAACTCAGACTTCCTCGGGAGACTCGGCTGAACAAAATAAATCATCAGGAGAGCAGGGAGAGATTCAGAGACTCTCTCCCGAGGAGGCACAGCGTTTTCTAAACCGTTTGTCCAGTGAGAACGCAGACCAAATGAAACGTTATATTCAATACCGTCTGAAGGGTAAGGGGAGGAGTGGTAGGAAAGAATGGTAGCCGCTTTTTCATGGACTAGATTTCTGGTTATTTTTTTTGTCTGTGTTTTCACGGATTTCGCTGCGAGTCTTACCCTGTCCGCCGATCGAACTGAGGTCATTCCGGGAGAATCGGTCAGTCTGAACTTCCTTTTTGAGGGAGTGTCTTCCCCTCCCGATTTAAGTTCATTAACCATTGATGGATTTAGAGTCATGGATCGATCCACTTCAACTTCTCTTCGCATCATCAACGGGGTTCGATCAGACAGTTATACAGTCTCCTTTCAAATTATGGCCTCCAGGGAAGGCTCCTTTCGTATTGGACCTTATGAGCTCAGGGACGGCTCGCAAACCATCCAATCGAATTCAATTGATCTTAGAGTGACAAAACGGCCTACTCAGGCTAAAAAACGCGAACGAATCTTTGCTGAAGCTGAACTGAGTCAACCGGATGCTACCAGCGGAGAACAACTTTTTTACATTCTAAAGGTCTATACACCTGTCCGGAATTTTGGATTCTCCCGTATTAATTTTTCTCTCCCCGAATTTCAGGATCTGATCGCTGAAGAAGAACAGGCCAGTCAAAAGAAGAGTCAAGAGGTTCTTGATGGAGTGTTATTTCAAGTTACGGAGATTCAAGTCCCGATTTTTGCGGTGCGTTCAGGTTTACTGGAAATCCCTCCCGCAAGCATCAGCTATATGGTCTCCACAGGTAAGAAGGGAAGGGACTTCTTCTCTAACTTTTTCGGGGATGATTTTTTTACGAGGGGAAGAGGGACAAAAAAGACTTCTTATTCCAACCCTTTGACTCTTCGGATAGCGAGTCTTCCGCAGACCCGGCCAAAAGAATTTTCTGGACTGGTAGGTGAATTCCACCTTGAAGCAGCGGTGGATCGGACGGAATTGAAGGTTGGAGAAAACCTGACCCTGACTATTCGCTGCACAGGTATTGGTTCTTTACAGGACTGGAGCGGTCCTAAAGTCGAGATACCTGGTTTCAGAGTCTATCCCGATGGTGAGGGAACTCTGGAAAAGAAGAGAACCCAGGAAGGCTTTGTGGGAGGTGTCAAAACCTTCCAATACGCCCTTGTGCCTCAGGAAGCAGGGGATACCCGACTGGGTCCGTTCCAGCTGATATTTTACCAGCCAAAGACAAAGACTTTTAGAACGGTGAGTACCAAGGAATTCACCATAATTGTCACTGCCCCGGAGAATCAGAATTCCCTGGTGACAACCTCTGACCCCACTCCTATTATGAAGAAAAAGGTGGAAATTCTTCGCAAGGATATCTTACCCATTGAGTTAGATTGGGACGCCAGGCGCCCAGTTGGACCCGAAGGGTGGTCATGGCTGGGCTTGATTTTCGTAGTGCTGTTGGTCACTGGCGGTCTTGAGAATCGCATGCGTCGCCGGGATGAAAGTCTTAGGAATCCGGTGGAAAAGGCCTATAGGCAGGCACTAGCACTCTATTCCCTTGAACAGGGGGAAGGCGGGACTTTTTCTGCGGCGGTTTCCAAGTTCTTTTTACGAAAGCTTAGAATTCCCATTCGTGAGGTGACCCCCCAAGAACTCTGTGCACTTCTGAGACGCTCAGGAATGGAGCAAGAAGCTATCGATAGAGTTCGACGACTGTTGGAACAGGAGGAGATGAACCGATATACAGGTAAGATAGCTGGATTACCGGATCCAAAATCCTGGGAAGGGCTTGTAAAAGAGTACGATAGTCTGTTATAGAACGAAACAGGAAAACAGGAACAATGCTTGCTATCCTTATGGGTTAACGACTGGTTTGGGGTGACTTGGGAGTTCAAAATGCCTTTTTATGAATATGAATGCGTTGATTGTGGGGGATCATTCGAAGTGATACAAAGTATCAAGGCTGATCCTGTTGAGTTATGCGAGCTTTGCCCAGGTACAAACATTCGTCGAAAGATATTTGCGGCCGGAATGATTTTTAAGGGCTCAGGATTTTATTCAACTGAATATCGTCCCTCCGAATACAGTCAGCAGGAAAAGAAAGAATCTGAAGCAGCAGCCCCTGAGAAACAAACTGATTCAACCCCACAGGAAAATAAAAGCACAGAATCCGAGACCACTTCCCCCGAGAACAGCAGTCCCCCTGACTCCGTAAACTAAGATTCATCCCCAATGGGACTGACTCTCCTGTCTGGGTTCCACCGGTTCAATACCTTCCCTTCGAAGCCTTGATTCACAAAGGGTTAAAGCCACCTTGAAAAAGTGTTGACTGGGTAGAATCACCAATTGTAAACTACCACGCCTGTGCGGGGAGATTGCCTAGCGGTTAACGGCAACAGACTGTAAATCTGTCGGCTTCGGCCTTCGAAGGTTCGAATCCTTCTCTCCCCATTCAGATGACATGCTGGAGTTCGGGCATGAGGCCCACATGGCTCAGAGGTAGAGCACACCCTTGGTAAGGGTGAGGTCATGGGTTCAATTCCCATTGTGGGCTTGTGGAGTAAAGTGAATAACCACATTCAAGAATCTGGTTGGAGGAACCATGGCTAAGGAGAAATTTCAACGCAATAAGCCCCACCTAAATATAGGTACGATTGGGCACGTAGACCACGGGAAGACAACTCTCACCGCTGCGATCACGAAAGTGCTGGCAGGCGATGGATTGGCTGAGATAAGGGATTACGACCAGATCGATAATGCTCCTGAGGAAAAGGCGCGGGGTATAACTATTAATACATCCCATGTAGAGTATGAGACCACAAACAGGCATTATGCCCACGTGGATTGCCCGGGCCATGCTGATTATATTAAAAACATGATCACAGGCGCGGCCCAAATGGACGGAGCCATTTTGGTTGTATCCGCTGCTGATGGCGCTATGCCGCAGACCAGGGAGCATATTTTACTGGCTCGTCAGGTAAATGTACCAAGTCTGGTTGTTTATCTAAACAAGGTAGATCAACTCGATGAGTCCGAGCGGGACGACTTTTTGGAACTCGTGGAGTTAGAACTCAGGGAACTTCTTACAAAGTATGAATATCCTGGAGATGATATCCCCGTGATCGCAGGTTCTGCTCTGAAAGCTCTTGAAGGCGATGAAAGTGATCTCGGAATCGGGTCTGTCAGGAAGCTGATGGAAGCTGTTGACGCTTCTATCCCAGAGCCTGTTCGAGATGTCGATCGAGACTTCTTGATGCCTGTCGAGGACGTGTTCACCATTACCGGTCGAGGTACTGTAGCCACTGGTAGGGTCGAGCGAGGAATCGTCAAGGTGGGTGAGCCCATTGAGCTAGTTGGTATGGGGTCAGAGACTAAAACTACCACCTGTACTGGTGTAGAGATGTTTCGTAAGCTCCTCGACGAAGGTCGAGCTGGGGATAATGTAGGACTTCTTTTACGAGGAATCGAAAAGAATGAGATTCAACGTGGTCAGGTTTTATGTAAGCCTAAGTCTGTGAATCCTCATATGAAGTTTAAGTGCAATGCCTATATTCTCAGTAAAGAAGAGGGTGGTCGCCACACGCCTTTCTTTAAGGGTTATCGCCCGCAGTTTTATTTTCGAACTACAGACGTGACTGGTAATATCTATCTTCCGGAAGGTACCGAAATGGTAATGCCTGGAGATAACGTGGAGATGGAAGTTGAACTTCATACTCCCGTCGCCATGGAAACAGAACTTCGCTTCGCGATTCGCGAAGGAGGAAGGACTGTGGGAGCTGGTGTTGTGACTAGCATTATTGATTAGTTGGAATTAGAAAAAAAAGAAGGGTCTCTTAGCAGACCCTTCTTTTTTTTATCCCTTAATTCTTTCAGAGGACATTTTCTTGAAAAATCAAGATGGTGGAGAGCACCAGGAAAATAGATTCCAACACTATGTAGGTGATTGGGGCTAGGAGTAGTAGAGAGCGGACATCCATTAGTTCTTCAAGTAAAGAAAGCTCCTCTTTAAGCGAGTCCAGTGCTTCTTTCTCCAGCTCACGGAATCTGCGGGAGGAAATACGTAAGAAGGAAGTACAGAATCTATAGGTTAAATATAGGCCGTAACTCAGTATCAAGAATTTGGAAAAAGCATTAATTTTGGCCAGGAAAATTGGGGTAACGCAAGCGAACACCAGGATGTACAAGGAGGTAAGAACCTCCATGAACAAAGTTTTGGTCGATTTATTTTTTGCAGAAATATACTGTTCAAAACTTTTGCATCCATTTACTAGATGAAAAGAACGAAAGTTTTGAATAACATTCCAAATGATCGATACGGAGTAAACCCCAAAGAGCATTGATTTCAAGCCTTGCCTCCAGAGTGAGCTAATGTTAGTGATCAAGGCGCCATCATGCAAGGTAGTGCACTAAGATAATTATCATCTATCTAAACTAAAGTACAAATTCAATTCCTTCTGCCTACTCTTGAAATGGTGGGAGTCGTTAGGGCATGATGAATCCTACTTCTTCGATCGATGGAATCGAACTTATCCCAAAGTATTATGGAAACCGCCCTATCGATGTCAAAGCAGTCTCTCGTGAATGCTGAATCCGAGGTGTTATCAGTCTCCCAGGTAACCAACCTCGTTAAGATTCACCTAGAGTCAAAATTTCCAAAGACGAGTGTAGTGGGAGAGATTTCCAATTGTAAGCAACAGGCTTCCGGCCATATTTATTTCACTCTGAAAGATCGATACGCATCTATTTCCTGCGTAATGTTTCGATCCTACGCAAAGAATCTAAACTTCCCTGTGGAAAATGGGCAGCAAGTTGTGGTCTCGGGATCCATTCGTGTTTACGAACCCAGGGGTTCCTACCAGATCAATGTGATTCGAGTCATGCCGGCAGGCCTTGGTAATCTCCATCTTGAATTTGAACGCCGCAAGGAGGAATTTCGGAAAAGAGGTTACTTCGAACCGGCCCTTAAGAAATCTATCCCACGGTTTCCTAAGAAAATTGGAATCATTACCTCTCCGACAGGAGCGGTGATCCAGGATCTGGAACAAGTCATTTCCAGGCGCTGCAGCCTCGGATTAGAACTAATTCTTCTCCCTGTAAAAGTACAGGGGGAAGGTGCATGGCAATCAGTAGCGCAGGCATTGAGACTTCTCAATGAGGATGGTTCTGTGGAAGTCATCATTGTTGCACGTGGAGGAGGATCTTTAGAGGATCTCTGGGCCTTTAATGAGCCTGGTGTTGTGGAGGCGGTATTCGAATCAAAAATTCCTGTAGTTTCAGCCGTAGGTCACGAAACCGATTTTACCCTGACAGATTTTGTAGCTGATGTTAGGGCTGCCACTCCCTCGGTTGCCGGGGAACTATGCGTTCCGGATGCGCTTCATTTAAGAGAAGTCCTGGCGCAAAATTGGCGGACACTGCAGATAAGGTTTTCAGATAGAGTAAATTTGCAGAGTACCAGGTTATCCAAATTTGACAAGGGAGTACTTGGCGAAAAGCTTACCAACCACCTAGAGCGCCGCGGTCAAGACCTGGATCTCACCATTATGAATTTATTGTCGGTGGCCAGGAATCTTCTTTCCCGCAAAGAAATGAAAATTCCGAAGGGAGCTGAAGGGGACCATCCTTTGTATCACTCCGGCAGGTGGCTGATTGAAGTTAAGGGAAAAGCGCTGATGGAGCGGGATCCATCCTTCTTTAATTCTTCATTTCTTACCCGGCTGGAAGAGTTTTCACAACGCTTGTCCCATTTAGACTCCAATTGTTTTAAAGCGGTCTCCAATCGTGTAAGACTGCAAAGGGAAAGTCTTGGAGTTTTAAAAGAAAGACTTGCCCAGTCCGATCCAAGAAAAGTTCTCGAAAAGGGTTATGCAATGGTACACAAAAATGGTGTACCCATCATGGATGCTCAAGAAGTAGATCAGGGGGATTTACTTAAAGTTGAATTGCGTTCAGGAATTTTAGATGTGTTGGTGGAGGGTAAAAAAGATGACGGATCAGAACCTGGAAAATCTTGAATTTGAAGATGCTCTCAAAGAGTTAGAAGAGATTGCTTCTAGTCTGGAGCATAGGGAGACCCGGTTAAAAGTCGCCATGGAAGCACTGGAACGAGGAAAGATACTATTTGATTTGTGTTCCAAAAGACTTGAGGAAGCTGAAAATAAACTAAAGGTATTTGCCCAGAACTCGGAGAAGAACTAATCCTTCTTTCTCCTAAGGCTTTTTTTAATCCTTCGTCAGATCCATGCAGACAGGTCTCTTAGTCTTTTTCTTAGCGGGTTTGAGCTATGTAGCCTACGCTATTTTTTCGGGAAGTCCTGCCCGAGTTCTCTATAGAAAGGGATTGGACTACATGAAGGAAAGGCGGCTCATTGATGCGGAGCACTATTTCCAGGAAGCGGTCAAAACAGATCCTTTGTTTGTTCCCCCCACCCTGGAATTAGCCCAGCTATATGAGTCTCAGGGTATGTTTGAGAAAGCTATCTCATGCTTGAATCAAGCCCTGATTGCGATCAATGATCCTTTTGATGAGGTTTCCATGGAAACCCTGATGCGCATAGCCCAAATTCATTATGCTTCGGGACGTTTTAGAGAAGGATGGAAGAATTTTATGCTGCTTATCAAGCAGGGTTTTCAAAGTGGTGTAATGCACTTCTATCTCGGAGAACTCTACATGGTGCAGCGCAGATATGGAGAGGCAACGAGCTACTTTGACGAAGCCCTTTCCCTGGGGGAAACCAATCCAAAGATTCATTATTATAGGGCTCTTTGCCTGATTGCCATGAGAGAGCGCCAGGACGCGATTAACGCATTGAAGAAGATAGATCGGGAACCAGAACTTGCTCCACAGGTTCTTTTTTTGCTTGGGAAACTCTATTTTGACTTAAACCTGATTGAGGATGCTAACTTGACCCTCGGCAAACTACTCACTGAAAAGAATCCTATCTATCTCAAAGACGTACTTCTTTTCAAGGGCTACACCATTCTTAAAAAAGACAATCCAACTGAAGAAGAACTCGCCAAGGTGATTCAGTTTTTCACAAGGGGTGCCAATTTAAAGGTAGCGGACTCGGAAGTCTGTAAAGAGTTTCTGTTTCACTTAACAGGAGCTCATATTCTTCTGGGCCATCTTCAGGAAGCCAAAGCGGTATTGCGTGATCTGTGCCGTATGGACTCCTATTATAAGCATGCGGATCAGCTCTATAAAATCGTGTCAAAGCCAATGTTACAAAGAGAAGATAAGCTCGAATTAAAAGAGCGTTACCAGGCTTTTCAAAAAACGATGCACTTTGACCATGAGCTGACCCAGACTCTACACATAGAAGAATTCTTTCCCCATAACTTTCCCCTGATTGTCCTGGAAAAACTGGAAGAGCAGGTTCAAAAGGAATTTCTAAAAATGGTGGGAACGGATCAGAAGCTGATGATGAAGCTTCAGCTAGATACGCCCCGTACCCCAAACCAGCTGGCCACTTGTAATCATGATGTCTTCCTAAGGGTTTGTTCTCAAATTTCAGCAAAACTAGGTGTCGTGGTCGCAAAAAATCTGTCAAAAATGCGTAATGAAGCCATCTTTGTTGGAATGGATAAGGAGGATGTTAAAGTACTTGTTTATTTCTTTAAACCAGCCTCTGTGCTGGGAACCATATCCATACAGGACCTCATCGAAAAGAAAGATAGGTACCAGGCTGAGAGGCTTTGTGTTCTCTGTCCCGGAGGATTCACCGATGAGGCTCATGAATTTGCCCAAAAAAAAGGTATTCACCTCTATGGTAAGCAGGAACTACGAAAGTTGATGTGATGAGAATCAAGTCATTAGGGGGGATCGGTCATGAAGGAACATCTTGATATTCTGGAAAAAAGGAATGAAGCAGCTCTGGAGGGAGGCGGGAAAGAAAGGATTGAAGCTCAGTTAAAAAAGGGTAAGAAATCTGCCAGAGAAAGACTGGAACTTTTATTTGACCCCGGAACTTTTCAGGAATTTGATCGGTTTGTTACCCATGGCTGTCATGACTTTGAAATGGAAAAAAAGAAATTTTACGGGGATGGAGTAGTTACTGGAACCGGTTATGTAAACGGTCGCAGAATCTTTGCATTTTCTCAGGACTTCACCGTATTTGGAGGCTCATTGTCTCTGGCAAACGCAAACAAGATCTGCAAGATTATGGACCTGGCACTGGACAACCTGGTTCCCGTAATAGGGATCAACGATTCCGGCGGTGCAAGAATTCAGGAAGGAGTGGATTCTCTTGGGGGATACGCGGAAATTTTTTGGCGTAATGTAAGAGCTAGTGGCGTGATCCCTCAGATTTCACTCATTATGGGGCCTTGTGCAGGTGGGGCAGTCTATTCACCAGCCATCACTGATTTTGTTTCTATGGTCAAAGGTACCTCCTATATGTTTGTCACGGGTCCAGATGTGGTCAAAGAAGTCACAAACGAAATTATTACGCAGCAGGAATTGGGAGGGGCGGATACCCATGGAGAAATTTCAGGTGTTGCGCATTTTGCTCATGACTCGGAAGAAAAGGCCATCGCTCATCTAAAGGTTCTCCTGAGCTACTTACCCTCAAGCTGGAAGTCACCACAGCCCATTTTGGGTGGAAGGGGAACCGAGCGTCGGGAATGTCCAATTTTGCGGGATCTGGTTCCCTCAAATTCAAATAAACCTTACGATATGGCGCACTTGATTGAGGAAATTGTGGATCAGGATTCTCTTCTTCAGGTTCATGAAAATTACGCTCGAAATATTCTTACGGGGCTGGCGAGGATTGGTGGACGACCTGTTGGTGTAGTAGGAAACAATCCACTACATCTTGCCGGAGTACTAGATATCGCGGCCTCCCAGAAAGCGGCCAGATTTGTACGCTTTTGTGATTGCTACTCCATTCCCATCATTACCTTCGTTGATGTTCCTGGGTTTTTACCTGGAGTAGACCAAGAACATAACGGGATCATAAAAAATGGAGCTAAGCTTCTCTATGCGTATAGTGAGGCGACCACCCCTCTTATCACCACAATCACCCGAAAGGCTTATGGCGGGGCCTATGATGTAATGGCTTCTAAGCACATCAGAGCAGACTTGAATTTTAGTTTTCCAGGTGCGGAAATTGCGGTTATGGGAGCAAAGGGGGCGGTCAATATATTGCATCGTAGGGAGATACAGGCAGATTCAAATGCCCGTGAAGAGTATATAGAACGATACGAGAAGCAGTTTGCTCATCCTTATATTGCCGCGGAGAGGGGCTATGTAGATGAAGTGATAGATCCAGCTCAAACCCGCAATCGAATCTTGGATGGTCTGGAAATTTTCTCCCACAAGCAAGTACTCAGACCAGAGAGAAAACATGGGAACATTCCTCTATAGGAACCAATCCAATTTGGAAAACTAAGTTTAGAGAGGTGCTCAAGTGAGAAAAATACTGATAGCGAACCGTGGTGAATGCGCTCTAAGGCTTCAGAAAACACTTTCAGCTATGGGATATCAATGTGTCATGCTTTTTTCCGAAGAGGATCACGCCTCAAAGCATTGCAGCGTTGGAAATCAGGCATATTCCCTGGGTTCAGGTCCGTCCTCAGAGACATATTTAAACCAGGAGATAATATTTGAAATTGCAAAGTTATCAGGTTGTTTTGGAATTCACCCCGGATATGGATTTTTGGCTGAGAATTCAAGTTTTGCCCATGAATGTGAGAAGGCGGGGCTTCTATGGATCGGACCGTCACCCAAACTGATTCAGTTGTTTGGTGACAAAATTGCTGCTCGCAATGCCATGAAACTCAGGGGTGTTCCCATTCTCCCCGGATCCATGGAGCCCATCAAGAATATCGATTCCATCCAGGACCTGGTAGCCCAATTTCAAGGTCCGGCGCTCCTCAAAGCAGCAGGAGGAGGCGGAGGCAAGGGGATGCGAATCGTAAGGGATCCACGGTTACTGGAAGAGTCCTTCACCCAATGTTCCTCCGAATCTCTTAAATCCTTTGGAGATCCACGGGTTTTTGTGGAAAGATATGTTGAAAAGGCCCGGCATATTGAGATCCAGGTTCTGGGTGACAAGCATGGAAATGCCTGTCATTTTGGGGCACGGGAGTGTTCAGTTCAACGCCGCCATCAAAAAGTTCTGGAAGAAAGTCCTGTACCTGATCTGGATGCAGATATTCTGCAAGAGTTGATTGTCGGGGTTGTTGATGCAACCCGGGACCTGGGGTATGACTCATTGGGTACTTATGAGTTCCTGCTTACACCCGAGGGCGAGTTCTTCTTTCTAGAAACGAACACCAGGCTACAGGTTGAACACTCCGTTACAGAATTGACTTATGGTATCGATCTGGTTGAGTTACAGATGAGATCTGCCCTGGGTGAATCTATAGATCCTGCGCTCTTTTCGATGAGTCCCCGTGGATGGGCAATAGAGGCGCGTATCTATGCCGAGGATCCTCTTGAGAACTTCGCTCCCTCTCCTGGCAAAGTAGAGATGATCAAGATGCCCGATGAAGAGGAAATGAGAATTGACTCCTACTTGAGGGAAGGGGGGGAGGTTCCCGTATTTTTTGATCCCATGGTGGCTAAGACAACAGTCTGGGCAAGGAATCGAAATGCTGCTGTGTTGAAGTTAAAGCGCGTGCTGGGGAATTTTCACCTGGGTGGATTCCCTACCAACATTAGCTTTCACTTATGGCTGCTTGAGCAAGATGCTTTTCTAGACAACGAGGTTGATACGGGTTTTCTTGACCGTAACCAGGAAAAAGTCCATACGGATTTGCTCAGCTTTCGGCAGCGACACGAGGCCGCGGCTGTTGGTATTTCCTACCTCTTGCAAAAAACACATCCTGTTTTTGAAAAGCATGGTCTACATGCCAGTCTCAACGAAAAATTTTTACATTTTGAAATTTCCAACCCTGGTGGAGTGGATGTGGTTCAAATAAATTATAAGGACCAGAGGCCAGTCGAGCTTAAGTTAATGCGGATGGGCGGTGCTGAATTTCAAGCTCTTGTTGATCAGGTTCCGGTCAATGGTGTTTATCGGCGAGAAGAGAATGAAATTCAGATTGGTTTCCAGGGAGAGGTCTTCTCAGTACGGCTATATGCACCTGGAACCATTCCGCTAAAGTTTCTCAAACCCGTTCAAAGAGAAAGGGATGGTGAGGTAGTTTCTCCGATTCAAGGTACAGTCATCAGAATTTTATGCACGACGGAACAAGAAGTTGAAGAAGGGGAACTTCTACTGGTGGTTGAGGCGATGAAGATGGAAAATGAAATCCGGGCTCCCAGGTCGGGAACCTTGGAGTGGATTTTTGAGCAGGAAGGTGTCTCTGTCAGTGGAGGGGATATGCTCGCTCGGATCTCAATTCCTTCAGCAGTTCCAAGAGAGTGAGTAAAAAGAAGAAAATGAGTGAGGTTCAAACCAAGATTTTTCTGATAGATCCTTCCAAGAGAATTCTCAGTCTTGTGTTGGTTTTGAATTCCAGGGGATCTCTTACTAAAGTTACCGATCCAAAGTCTCTGTCTGTTACTTCTTCTGATGGAGAAGTACCTGTGATAGTTGCTGGAGAGGGAATGAAGCCCACGGATTTGAGCAGTCTTCTCGATCGTGTCGGGTCAGATGGGCAGACCTTCAAGTTCCTACTGGCCGTGGGAAAGAGCGAACAGCTTGATCAACCAGGATGGAAGGAGTTGATGGATAGAGCGGATGGAGTACTCATTCTCACCTCTTCAAATGAGGAACTGAATGCTGAAATTGAAAAGGCATTGATTGGGGGCTCTAAGGCACCGACCGATGAAGCTGCTGAAGCACTGAAGTTACTGGAGAACTTTGGTACTACTGGAAATGTATTGAAGGAGGAGGATCTTCAATCTTTGTTAGACACCCTTGATGGATCAGAGACTCCGGGTGGAAAGTCCACATCAAGCCGAAGCAAGCAAGGGGTGCATCCCAGTTCAAAACCAGGAGTGAAGACTCCTTCACCGGGTTCCGCAGTCGACTTTGAGGTAAGTGACAAGGAAGTGCTTAAGAAAAGAATCCTTGAAAATCCGGATGCTTTTTTAGATTTTCTCCTTCAGAAACTGGATTCCACTCAGGATACTTTTGAAAACATCAAGGTTAACTCTGAAATTGTAGGAGATATCGGTGTTGAAACAATTCGAGAACGCAGGGAGCGGCTTGAGAGTGAGATATCTAGGAAAGAATCTGTCCAGAGCGAGACGGATGAAAAAGATAAAGTTCACGAAGAAGAGAGCAGAAAGAAGCCGGCTGAAGAGGCTGGAAAGGTTAAAGGGAGATCTCTAGATAGTCCATCCAAACCGGTTGGGGAGATCAGAAAAGAATGAGTGAATCAGAGCAAAAAATTTTCCTGATAGACCCTGAATCAAAATTGCAGAGTCTTGAGCCGGTTTTGGAATCCAAGGGTTCTCTCACTAAGGTTAGCGATCCAAACACTCTGTCAATCCCAAACTCTGATGAAGAAAACTCCGTGCTTGTAGGTGGCGAAGGGATGGATCCCTCAGATCTGGGTACTCTGCTCAATCAAGTTGGTTCTGATGGTAGAACCCTCAGGTTTTTTCTGGCTGTCGGTACGAGACATCAGTTGGAACAACCTGGCTGGAAGGATTTGGAGGAAAGGGCCTCCGGTGTTTTGATTCTTACTTCCAGCAACGAGGAATTGGGAGTTGAATTTGAAACGGCAATGAAAGAAGCATCTCCTCCACCTTCTGAGGAGGCAACTGAAGCCTTGAAGTTACTTGAGAATTTCGATCCGAATAAGAAAGTATCCCAGGGGGAAGAGGTACAGACTTTGTTGGACACCCTGGATGGTTCAGATGAGGAAAGGTCCGCAAGCATAGCATCCAGAAAGAGGAAGGGCTCAGGGTCCCGGTCCAGTTCCAGCTCTTCTCAGAGCAGACCTACATCAACCTCCACAGTAAGCGACCCAGAAGTTCTCAGGGAGCAGTTAGATCAGAATCCCGATGCTTTTCTGGAATCTCTCCTCCAAGAAATGGAGGGTGTTCAGAAGGCTTTTGAAGGTATTGAAATCAGTTCAGAAATCGTTGGAGACATAGGTGTAGAAACGGTCAGCAAACGCAGGGATCGTATGGACAAGGAGGCGTCTGCGAAGGAAAAACCCGAGTCTTCTACCGGTCCCTCAGGTTTTGATGAGAACTTCATGGAGGATGATCCTCTTGAGTCCCGAATTGAGAAGATGGAATCAGGCACTCTCGGAGATGAGGATCTCAGTGAACCGCCTGACGATATGGGTGAGGAATTAGGGAAAAAGAAGGGGGCGGGAAAGAAGGACAGCAAGATTTCAAAAGAGGTTTATCCCAGGAAAAGGCGTCCCAATGATCCCTATTTGAAAATCATTATTCCACCGGATCTGCTTGATGCCAGGATGGTCCTTTATCCTCATGATAGCGATCTTCATCAATCTGATGAAATCAAGGCGGAGCTAGAAAAACAGGGAGTTGTGTATGGTGTGAACACGGCAGCTATTGAGCAGTTCCTGCGACAGGTAAATGAACGTAGGGAACCTGTTTTAGGTGAAATCATTGCTAAGGGAAAGCCGCCCCTGGACGCACAGGATGCCCAGGTGGACTTTGAATTTGAATTAGACAATGTAATCTACCTTGACGAGGATGTGGAAGGTCGAATCGACTATCGCGACATGTACAAGATTGATTGTGTGGAAGCAGGTGATTTACTAGCAACTATTTGCCCGGCAACTGAACCTGAAGACGGAATTTCGGTATTTGGAGAACCAATTGTCGGTAAAGTTGGCAAGGAAAGCCGAATTGTTGCCGCTCGTAATGTGCGCTATGACGCTAACGAACGAAAATTCTACGCTGAAACCGCCGGACAGCCATGCGTGAAAGGGATTAAACTTACAGTTCTACCTGTGTATACCGTCCCCCATGACGTCGATTATTCCACTGGAAATATCGATTTTCTGGGAACCGTGATTGTAGCAGGAAATGTTGCCGGGGGCTTTCGAGTGAGGGCTTCTGAAGATGTACGGGTCATGGGTGTGGTGGAGGGGGCCGTAATACACGCGGGTGGTGAGGTCTTCGTGAAAAGAGGATTCGTGGGAGGTGATCGAGGCAAAATCCTGGCCAAAAAGAAAATTGTAATCCGGCACGGTTCATCGGCAAATCTTTATTCGGAGTCCGATATTTATGTGGAAGATTCTCTCTTAAATTGTGATGTTACCTGTAAGGGGAAGGTCAGGGTCATTAAAGGAAAGGGCTCTATTATAGGGGGTACGATAAGGGCGGTTAAGGGCATTGAGTGTCTCCTTTTGGGAGCGGAAATTGGAACCAATACAAATGCGGTAGTGGGGGAACATTTTCTTACTCGCCGTATGCTCAATCAAGTGAATGATCAAATGCAGGAGCAACAGAAAAAGATCAACGAGACCCAGAATGGAATTGAACTCTTTTCCTCATCTCTGGGTGATAAGAATTTAATGAGCCCGGACCAAATGCTTAAAGTGAAGCAGTTGAAAGAGAAGTTGAAAAAACTTCAGGATGAACAAAAGGGTCTGCAAAAGAAAAAGGACGAGCTTATGAAGAGCTTCAAGAAGAAGTGTCTTGCCCGAGTTTTGGTAAGAAGTTTCGCTCATCCTGGTGTAATTGTCCGCACAGGAAATGCGGTTCTTAAACTGCAGGATAAGGCGGCTCACTGCAGTTTTTACGAAGACCCTAATCAGGTCGCTGTCAAAGTAGGACCCTTCGAACGGCGAGATGTTAAGTAGTGAACCGAGGACCAAAACTTAGGTGTTTGTCTGAAAGCCCATAAGCAGCGCATAGTCGGGGATCACTCCTAGAACTATGCGATGCATAGCCCGTCGTCGCGATCCCCGACTATGCACTACTTCTGAACTCTCAGCCAAACACCACGTTTCGGTCCTCGATTCACGATCAGTTTTTGATTTCACTTTTTGTCGCTTTGCGCCTCATTTCTGGGGTAATTCGGATCCCGATCTGGCATCCGGTGAGTCCGCCCTCTAGCCGGGCTTTGGCCTAATTCTGGCTCATGACTCCTGACTCCAGAATTCTTTCTCGTTTATCTTGCTACTTCTTTTGATAAAGACCTTGAAATTCCTTATACTAAGCCCCGAAATAGGAATCATTTATGGCAATGTCTTCAGAACGACGGGATGAGTTCTTTGAAATCTGTCAGCGAAAGCTTGAAAAAGTTCGGCTTACGGTGGTGGGTAGAGAAGACATTTCCTTTCCTTCAAAACTTCATTCTATCAATGTTCATGACGACGCGATTTTGTTGACTTTAAAGCAGGTTCAAGAAGAAGAATTACCCATTGAAAAAGGATCCAAGCTATCTTTTCAGGGTGGGCTCAATAATGGACAGCAAGTTGTTTGTGAGCTTACGGTTCGTTCTGTTCATATCTCCGAAAATCATCAAAAGCCTTCTCTTGTACGGGTTTCCTGGCCTGACGAGTTTGAACGCAAGCAGATGAGGCAGGATGTGCGGATCAAAACAGCTTTAAAAGTGTTCTATACCGAGGAACTCAGTGCCTATGGCCGCATGGATCCTGAAAAGCAATTCACGGGGGTAATTTCTGATATATCCAAGGGGGGAGCCTTTATCCTGACTCGTGAGAAGGTGTTGTACAAAGGGCAAACCCTCTATCTTTATCTTTATATTGTAGATAGTAAAGTGGATATCAACTCGCTGATTCCCTGCCGGGTTGTTCTGGTAAAATCCGTTGGTCAGGGGAAAAATACGCGCTGTCATGGGATGGCTGTGAATTTCTTAAAATTATCCCGTTCGACCGAAGCAAATCTCATCAATTGGATTTATGAGCAACAGCGGCTCATGCTGGCAGAGCGAGTAGCGATCAAAAAAGCAGAGGAAGATGAGGATGAGTCGGAAGCAGGGGATGAGGAGGGAATGATTGAATGAAAGATCCAAAGGAAACAACCATTTTGATTGTGGATGATGAGGAAAACATCCTTAAGGCCTATAGCCGGATTTTGAACGGCGCGGGATACCAGACTCTTTCTGCTGGCAATGTACAGGAAGCCAGGGAGATATTGGCAAAACAGCATCTTGATTTGGTGATTTCTGATATTCGAATGCCGGAAGAAGACGGCATGTCGTTGCTGGATTTCATGAGCTACTTTTATCCCCGAGTCGGTGTCATTATGATTACTGGAAACCCTGGGATGAGAACAGATATTCAGGTCTATCTTGGCGGTGCAATAGACTTTCTGCTGAAGCCAGTTGATAACGAAGATCTCCTGGAATCAGTCCGCAGATGTACTTCTGTTGAAGTGGATCATAATGATGAATCAGGCGAGGCAATTGATAAGCTTATCGATGCTCTGAAGGAACTTCAAACATAAGATGAAATTCTCTTTTTATCTTACTTTCCTGTTCACCGTTTTTCTAATCTTACCTGTTGAGGGTGCTTGTGCATCCTTTGAGGCTGGAAATGAGCTCTACTTTCAAGAAAGATACGAGGATGCTCTTGAGGAATACCAAAAATGTCTGGATAACGAGGTATTTTCGCTCTTTTATAACATGGCGAATACCTACTATAAACTTAAGAAATTTGGACTGGCTAAGCTCTACTATGAAAAGGCGAAACTTCTTTCGCCTAATGAGAGAAACCTGATTTACAATTTAGATATCCTCGCTGAAAAACTCATTGATGAAGAAGATTCCCATCTTCAAATCCACCTTCCTTTATCCAAGACAAGCGCTCTACAGGTCCTTTTTCTTTTGAGTCTGGTTGGTTCGGTACTCTTTCTTAGACGCAACTCATTAGGACCCTGGGGATATCGAGTGATCCTGATCGCTATTCTGTCCTTTATAGTCTATGCCCGTCATGCGATAAATCCTCCCAAAAACCTGGGCATTATCACCAGTCAGCGAGCGTCCCTTTATTCCAATCGGAACCTGAGTTCAGCGGTCACAGCTAAAATACATGAAGGAAAGTCTCTGCGAATTCTTGAAGAGGGGCAAGCCTGGCTCCTGGTGGAGTTGGGTGAAGGTGTTAAAGGCTGGATTCCACGAGAAAGCGTGGGCCGTATTTGAGGAGAGCTTATGGCCTGGAAGCAATATTTGTTAACCAAAGAGTATGAATATCATAAGCAGGATGGTGAACGGCTACTTCTGGATGGTAGGCCAGGTGAGGCCAGGATTGAACTGGAACGAGCCCTGGAAATCCTCCGCAGTATGAAGTCTGAGGAAGAAAAAGGCCTGGAGAGCAAGCTAGAGTCTATTTCCCTGAAACTAACCGATCAAAATCTTGAAAAAGCCCGAGAATTCTGGGCCGATGGAGATCATGATACCGCTCTTAACTACTTCCAAAGTGCCTTGGGGATAGTGCGAAGTGCCCATATCAGGGATGAAATCCTAATTGAGATATCACGCCTGAAGCTGGAGATTGAACCCGTGGAGCAGATCGAGGCTCTGGAAAAAGAAGTGAGGGAGAATCCTTCTGAGCTAAACCGGATTTTTGAGCTGGCCATGGAGTACGCGCTATCAGGTTACTACGAGCGAGCTGTGTTTGAATTGCTGAAGATCCTGGAAGAAGACCCGGAAAATGAAGAGTGCCTGCTCAGGGTCGGAAACGCTTGTTTTGATGGTGGGCGTTTCCTCGAAGCCGAAGAATACCTGCGAAAAGGGCTTGCGTTAGACGGTGATTTTAGGAGTAGGTTTCTCTATCGCCTCGGTAGACTAGCGGTTCATTCCCAACGTTATGGAGAAGCGGAAGATTGCTTTCATGCAGCTCTGGAGCTGGATTCGAAAGATCTTGATTCGCTCATGTCCATGGCAAGGTTGTACAAAAAAACCGGAGATTGGGAAAAGGCTATCGATTTTTTCGAAAGGGTCCTTTCAGTCGATCCAGATGATGGGGATACCCTCGTGGAAGTCGCTGAAATGTGGGAAGAGCACCATTTCATAAAAAATGCCCGGGAAGTCTGGACAGAAATATTAGATAAGGACACAGACGAAGAATGCAAAGAACTGGCTAAAGAAAAACTGTCCTTCTACGAAGGGCAGATTTAATTACAGTAGCCAGTATCTAGTCAAAGGTTCTCGGTTAAGGATTACATTCTGTCCGGATCAAGGAAGCAATGGAATCCATGGAAACAATAGAATCAAGCAAGATCTCGCCATATAGGCGAGACATTTTTATGACATGAAGAGTCACCTATGAAGGTGGCGAAATCATCTTTGAAGCTCTGGGAGTCGACTTTCAATGATTCCTCATCGACCCAAGGATTAGCCCATCAACCATTCCATGGATTCCAATGTTTCTATTGTTTCCATTGATTCTCATAGGTTATCGCTTAACCGATAACCTATGACTACTAACTACTATCTAGTTTATCTCTTGATTGAAATTCCGGTTTGCAAAACCGAATCCGTCGTGGTGATGACCTTGGAGTTTGCCTGAAATGCTCTCTGGGTAATGATGAGATTGGTGAATTCGTTAATCAGATTCACATTGGAATGCTCCTGTATTCCAGGATGAACGAGTCCTCGCGTAAAGGAATTCGGGATTCCGATGGAGTTTTCATCCACCCCGGTATTATCCCCAATTCGAAACAGATTCGTTCCCTGTTTCACCAATCCGCTAGTATTTCTAAATACAGCCAGGCCAAGTTGCCCAATCTCTCTAAATTGTTTGTTTGTATAGTTGCCAACGAGAACGCCATCTCCGGTGGAAGTGATAGAAGTTTTCTTTAGAAGTCCATCTACGTATCCGTTTTGTTCACGCACCGCAGTGGAAAATTCTCCCCCAAAACCGCTGATCAGGCTCATATCCATTTTCATCTCAATGGTTCCCTGGTCCGAATCCAGGGATCGGCGGAAACTGGATCGAACACCATCAAACAGGCTTAAGGGAACGGGGGAACTGACGCTGCCTTGTGGCAGCGAACCGGTCACTGTGGGAGTGACACTCCTTTGTGGATCCAGGTTTCCGTCCCTATCAAAAACAAGAGTTCCTTGATTGGATTGCGAAAAAATCTGCCGATTAATTTTCCTGAGATCGTTTAACTTAAGATTATTGGGCTCCTCAATTCGATTGGTCGGGTCATTGGCTAATGCCAGTACATGTTCGTTGGAGGCTGGTAGGAGAAGTTCATAGCGAAATCCAGCCCCTTCAGGTGTGACATAGATATCAAGGGGAAGATTGGTGCTTCCGTCTGGGGTATTGAGTGTTGTGCTTCCCACCTTCTGAGTCTCAATTATCTGGGCATTTCCTACTACATCAGGAATAATGGATTTCTCCTTGTCGGGAAAACCATTTTCCGAGAAATGAATAAGACCCACACGACTTAAACCAAATACTGCATCTTTAGCCTTTTCAAGATCTACGGCGGCAGGGCGGTCCGGATTTTGGACTCCATTGAGAGGATTTCTAAGATAGCTTTGAATTAGAGGGTCATCCTCAGATAAGGATACTCTGTACTCCCATCGATTCGTGGCAGTATCGATATGTTCGAAATCATAGCCGATGTCATGGGCAACGCCCTTGCTGTCCACGACCTCGCTAAAGACCTGGTGAACAGTGCCTTTTGTATACTCGGAGGATAGCCTTACAGGATCCTGATCTTCAAATCCTTCGTCTCCTGGTCTTCCAGGACGAATGAGGTGATTGAGAAGGATTTGAGTCGAGGTGGCATCACTTTTCAGGGGAAGGGTGGTGGTGACGGCCAGTCTCTCAAAAGTCCCGTCGGGCATTTCAGAATTATACGTATAAGTAACGTGACGTTGTCTTCCTTGTTCATCGGTTGAAACTTCTACTCCTTCCTGTTCAGGGACGACCCAGTTGACAACATTACCAAGACTGTCAACTTCCAGTTCTGCCTTGAATGCGGGTTGTTTGTTCTGGATTATCTGATATTCGAAGGACTGGGGACCAAGAGTTTTCCAACGGGTATCAAGAACCTGTTCCCGTCCATTGGCGTCCGTTAACTTTCCAAGGTTTTTGACGACTTGGATTTTTCGATCACTGGAATCAGAGTTTAGATTTGAAGCAAAGTTAACGAGATTGGTAGACCGAAAGGGCAAAAATTCCAGGTGCTTAAAAGTGATTCTCTCCAGGTCTGTGCCTATTTCAACCGAGGTTGTTCCATCAGGATTCAAATCTGCTTTATATCCCTTGATAAAGGAACTGGTACTAGTCTGGATAAGGTTTTTGTCCCGATCCAAGGTCATGGTTCCGTCTCGCGTATATAGTTGTCTTCCGTCATTTTCCACGATGAAGTAACCGCTGTTCTGCACGGCGAGATCAAGAGAATTTCCTGTTTGTACATATTCACCGGGACGAGAATCGATAAATGCCTCCATGGCACGAATCCCAAAACCTCTATTGAGTTCATCAACAGTGGAGGTATTGCCTGGTGCATCGGTGGCATGGGTGACCTGATCAAGATAGGATTCAAACGATTGGGTGTAGGAGCGTTTAAATCCCACGGTACCGATATTGGCTATATTATTGGAAATGACATTAAGTCTTACTTGATGTCCCCTTACACCGGTGTGGCCCCCACGAATATAATCAAGCAGTGCCATGGTTCCTCCCTGGAAATTTGACCGTCCATGGCCCGCGAGAGTTGAACGATGTTCAACTCATCCCACATCTTGTGAGACCAAAAAGTTAAGAGCAAAAGAGGTTTTGGCTTGCCCGCAGAGCCGAACTAACCAGAATCCAATGGATTCCCTAATTCATTTGTTTACCAGTGAATAGAGCCCAAATAACAATCAGACACTCTTTTTGCTGTTACTTATATCGGCAAATTTCCTGAGTTCCCTAAATTTCTGGTATCTTAATGGCTCCATTTCATGAGATTTCTTGCACCCTTTATTCCCCTTTTTCGTTCAAAGGCGTTTGGGTCTCTCTGTCTGTGGATAATTTTATTGATGATTACGGCTGTTTTATTGCTCGAGACTAATTCTTACCTGAATCGCCTGGAATATTCCTATCGAATCCACCAGTTAGCTACACCGGAGGATACAGGTTTTAGAAATCTGAAAAGGATGTTTCGATTTAGTGCCGCGATCCTAATGTTGGGACTTTATATCAGCGGAGGATTGCTAATTAAAGCGGAGGTGAACCATGAATCTGAAACAAAGTGAGTCGTATTTTGAAGAGGCAGTTCAATTTATGCCGGGAGGAGTAAACTCTCCCGTTCGTTCCTATCCTGGCATGGGTGTGGTTCCACCGGTTCTGGTGCGTGGAGAGGGGCCGTGGGTCTACGATCTTGATCAAAATAGATACCTTGATTTTGTACTCTCCTGGGGACCGCTGATTTTAGGTCATACGCCCAATTCCGTAGTGAAGGCTATTCAAGAGCAGGCTGGTTTAGGTACGAGCTTTGGTGCTCCAACACCAGGGGAGCTTGAGTTAACCCGGCTTATTCATGAGATCTTTCCTTGTATGGAGATGAGCAGGCTGGTGAGTTCAGGTACGGAAGCCACTATGAGTGCTCTTCGACTGGCCCGGGGAGTCACGAACAGAAAAAAGATTATCAAGTTTGACGGTTGTTACCACGGGCATGGGGACTCTCTTTTGGTGCAGGCTGGCTCCGGTGCTCTCACCCATGGAGAGCCAAATTCGCCCGGAGTACTGAAGGAACTAGCAGAGCATACTCTCATAGCTAGTTTCAACGATTTGAAATCAGTGGAGAGCCTGTTTCACAGTTTTCCCGAGGATATCGCTGCACTTATCGTGGAGCCAGTCCCCGGAAATATGGGGCTTATTCTTCCAGATCCCGGATTTCTGGAAGGATTACGGAAGCTTTGTACCAATTTTGGTACGATCTTAATTTTTGATGAAGTCATGAGTGGTTTCAGAGTGGGATTTGGGGGGGCCGTAGAGAAGTTTGGTATCAAGCCAGACCTGGTCTGCCTGGGAAAGGTTTTGGGGGGAGGGATGCCCCTGGCTGCCTATGGCGGTGGGAGAGACCTGATGAGGCATCTGAGTCCAACCGGTACTGTATATCAGGCCGGGACTCTGTCAGGGAATCCGCTTGCTGTTCAGGCCGGTCTGGCAACTCTTAAAGACCTCAAGCAGTTTTCCTACAATAAATTTGAGGAGATCTCAGAGACGCTTGTCAAAGAAATGAAGGATATCGCCAGCAGTCATCGCATTGATTTGGAGGCAAATTCCTGCGGATCCATGTTCTGTGCTTTTTTTACTAAGGGAGAAGTTCGTAACCGCGAAGATGTTAGCGCTTGTGACATGGATCGTTTCAAAAAGTATTTCGTGGGTATGCTCTCTGAAGGTATCTATCTCGCTCCGTCTCAATTCGAGGCATGTTTTCTTTCTACGGAGCATACCAGAAGCCTTGTAGATGACTTTCTGAAGCGCTTTGACAGTGTGTGTAAAACGCTGGTTTAAAGCAATCCTCACGCCATTGTCTCAGAGAACTTGATGCTGTCACTGTAATCAATCATTCATAATGCGCTTGAATAAAGGTTTTTCAGGGATCTTTATCCTTGAAATCTAGTGCTTCGACTCATTAGAATATGGTGACTCTGGAGCCCCGCAATGACCTTGGGAACAAAGCAAATTCTTGGCGTACATAAAATCATTAGATCCCGCGAAGTAGATTGCTCCCCTTTTCTGGTTAAACACCTTTTTCACGCTGAGTCTTCAGTGGTGAATTCCTCCTTGCTGTGTTTCAAGAAGCTTAGAGTCACGGGGCTGTCCGAACATTATGAAAATTTATACAAGGGCTCAGCAGATGGTGTTCGCTGTAAAATCCTGGACAATGTACGAGCTTTTCCCAAGTACGAATATAAAGACTTTTTACTGAATATTCTTCCCAGGGAGGCTTCCTCCATAGTAAAGGAAAAGACGATTCTTGCCATGGGAGCTCTATCGGGGAAAGGTGAGTTGGAACTGCTCAATGACCTGAGGGATCGTGTAGGAATCGGAACTTCCTCAGACAAAATTTGTGAAAGAGCCATTGAGGCTTTGTTTTTAGCTGGAGATCTTGATTTTCTGTCAACCCTTTGTATTAAGTTCATCTCAGTGGACGAAAGTGATTGGAGGGCCCGAAAAATCTTGGATAGTTTCTGGGGAAATCCTAATAAAGGAGCATTTTCCAAAATTTATAGGCACTTTAAGAAGGTTCACAATCCTCTTTCTGAACATGGTCTCTGTCTACTTAGAGGACTTTTTGGATGCTATGAACGGGACTCAGAAACAGAACATCTGCTCATCGAGCTAAAGGAATGGATCATTGAACTTAGCGGCTCCCAGAATCCTAAAGAAGCGGAATTTGCACTTAATTTTTTGACCTCGATGAATTCCTATGATGATCCATCATTTGCCGTTAGTGCGCTGATGGTTTTTGTCACAGCACCCCTGCATACTCCGAAGATGGAGCAACAGCGCTCAGAAGTATTTGGCAGGCTCTTGGGTTCAATCAAAGATCAATGCGGCACAAAGTTAACCCTCGCATTGACCCTTACCCTGGAATCTACAGTCATGGGAATCCATGAAGTACTGGAGCGTAAGTATAAAGAACGTTTGGATCGAGAGAGTCGTCCTGGCGGTGAGGTACGTACCAATTTTCTGGACTTCTTTGAATCCCTGGGACACGAGCGGATTCTGGAAATGGTGGTAAAGTACCTCAAAACCACCCCCATTGATGTGGATCAACGAAATATGATCCTCTCAATTCTCAATAAGCTCAGGCCTACTTTTTCAAACCAGCAAAAGCAGAGGCTTGCATCGGTAGTGAAGCTATTGATGGAAGAAAGTAATCGGATCCGAGCCGTTCTTGCTGTGGAATGCTCTAAGATCAACTTTGACGAGGCGGCGGAACGTTTGTTTCGAAGGTTGAAGTACTTGTCACCTCATATGGGTCTTTTTACCAAAGATCGCCTTTGGGAAACCCTCTTAAAGATTGTTTCCATATCAAAGAATTTCCAAGTAACTGAATCACTCCGCAGAGATCTACTCAAACCACTGTTGTACTCAGGACGGGAAAATGCAATTCAACTTGTTTTTGAAGCGCTTCCTAAGGAGAGTGAGGCCTTTCAGGATAAGCTTTTCTATGATCTGCCGTCCCTCGTACTTTATGATTTAAATTTCTTGAAGAGTCGTTTTGGAAAGGAGGTTCACCCACTGAGATTTCTTCGCAGTGTGGTTAAAGTTCTCCAGAAGGTAAATCACATTAATGATCCAGATTGGATGCGGATACTAATCCAGTTGGAAACGGGATCATTTGGGCAAATCACGGAAGAACTCAGGCAATCAATTCAACAGATGATTTGTACCAGTGATCCGTCGGCAGGTTTACAGCACCTATCGCAGAAGGCAAAGCAGCAGAAATATCAGATAGATGATTATGACTTAAAAATGGTAGGTGTTGTTGCTGAGGGAATGATAGGGAACAAAAGTAAGGAGCGTGAAGTTCGTTATCTAAAAGATCTAATCTTTGGTATTCTCAAAGAGGGTCCGGAAAGGCTTAAACCCGAATTATCTGTGTATCTGAATCAGCTTGGCGAGGAATTCGGCCTGATTAATGTTGTTCAATACCTCGATAGCCCTGATAAAGTTGTGCTGTGCAGGGCAATTGAAGCCTGCAAATCATTGCGTTTTGGAAAGCCTTGGAAGCGAATTTTTTACTTTCTGGAATCAGATGATTTTCTGGTGCAGAATGCCGTAGTTTCCTTTTTTGATCGTGATTATCCTGAATTTGGAAAAGGGGAAGTAAAGCGGGTTATCGAGAGCTTTCTTGAAGGTAAGAAAGAGTTGGTCGACGAAGAAATCATCGATGCAGCCACTATCTCCCGCATTGTCACGACTTTGGAGACTTCTACACTTGAAAACACCTCTACCTTTGGCCGCGACCAAAATATGAAGGAACTGACCATTTTCTTTATTGATATCGCTGGCTACACGAAGAGGTCTAGTACCTCCACCATTGGAGATGTGATGT
Source organism: uncultured bacterium (assembly GCA_964539825.1). Lineage (GTDB taxonomy): Bacteria > Muiribacteriota > UBA6191 > UBA6191 > UBA6191 > CAZIKF01. Next base: position 149,170 of record CAZIKF010000002.1, on the reverse strand, counting down.
CAATGTTGGAGGATTTCGGCAAAATCATTGAACCCATCGGAAACCAATTCGGTGGAACTCTCATAAAGAAAATCGGCGATTGCTTCATGTACACCTTCGAAAATCGACTGGGGTCAGTGCTTTTTTCACTACAGGTCCAAAGGGAACTGCGAAAGTACAATGAATTTCGTGTTGAGACCGAAAAACTGCGTACCAGAATCGGCCTCAATACGGGCAAAGTTTATCTGAAAGAAGGGGATGTTTACGGGGATCCTGTAAATACAGCATCCAGAGTAGAATCCAAGGCGCCGCTGGATGGAACTCTTGCCAATGAAACCACTTTCAATGGACTTGAGGATCTACTGGTTTTTGAAAAAATGGAACCAATTACAGTGAAGGGAATTTCTCATCCCCTTCAGACTTATCACATAACCGATGCCAAGTCAGGAGTAGAGGAATCCTATCTAAAGAGCATTGCTTCCAAGACATCTGGTGTCCAGGCGAAATCAGGCTGATCGTCGTGAGCAGCATCAATGCCTCAATGTATATTATGGAGAGAGTCTGGCAAGTCGATGTCAGAGATTGCCAGACAACTTAACATTCATTCCCTATGATTACCGTTCCAATAGAAGAATTGCAGGAAGGAATGATTCTTGAAGAGGATCTAGTGCAGAATGCTGCCGTGATCGTACCCAAGCATACGGTCCTTAAAGCTGTACATCTCACCCAGTTAAAGAAATTTGATATTACCGATGTCATGATCCGGGATGTTGAGGGTGACAAACAAGTCCAAGAAAAATTGAATCAGGCTCCCAAGGCGGTTCAAGGATTGAGTAAAAAGTTCTTCCGACAGCAAGAGTACATTTGTATCCAGGGAGAGCCATCTGAAGAGATTCACATTCTTACGGAAGGGGAATTGGAAGTCATCTTTACGGACCCCGCTTTGTTTAGCGATCAGATGGATGCTGTAGACAAGATTCCCATTATTGAGAAACACGGGAAGAAAATCTCAACCATCAAGGGACAGATGGTTAATTTTGGGGAATTGGGTGCTCTCCTCGGTGAGAGAAGAACTGCGACTATCGTGGTGGCTAAGGATGCGGTGATAGCCAGTATTCCCACGGTAGGCGACAGCTTTAACCGTACCATTATGCGCAACGCGCGCCTGGGCTTAAATATTTCCATCACGATATCGAAGCGTTTGAAAGATGTGAATGTTTACATAGCCAAATACAATAATATTCTCTCTCAGGTAGACCATATGATCCGTGAGTTTTCCACGATCTATGTCACGGTTTCAGGTAAGATCCTAAAACAGGTAGTGGCGACACATGATCAAAGCCTGCAAAACATCCATGAGGAATGTAAAAAGTCTCCTCTCTATAGCAGATTGCTCAAGTTTCGACATCAATCCATCGATTCTTCCGCCATGACATCAGATGAAGATGTAATTGGTGAAGATGATCCTATTTTTAGTGAAGGGAACCTTATCTCGAAAAAGGCCGGGGAGCTAATCTGCTACAAGGGAGAGGTTGGCAATAAGATGTACATCCTTGTTTCCGGGAGGCTTGGCGTTTACATCGGAGATAAGATGGTCGCCTGTTACGATAAGAAGGGCGAGGTCATCGGTGAAATCAGTGTCCTGCTTGGATATGCTTCTAAGGGGCGTGGGTTCGACAAAAGAACCGCTACTGTGAAAGCGATTTCAAGAAGTCGGCTTATGTGTGTGGATGCCGATGAAATTGACGAACTTGTTCAGTCGAATCCCTCCATGATTCTTCATTTCACCAAAAAACTTGCTGATCGCTTGCGCTCCTGTAATACCGTCTTTATTGAAGCTCAGCGTGATGTAGAATCCTATATGAAGAAGTTGGCTCGTGAGGATGGCTCCTGCGGTGCTGAAATCTCTCGAATTTTAGATCTTTTCACTGACAATGTAAATCTCATTGAACTTTGTTCCAATGAGGTAAAGGTTCTCAAGAAAATGCATGAAGCAATAGAGTCCAAGTACGATATTCTCAGTGAGCAGCTTGGAAATCTTTCCGTCTAGTCAAGGCCTCTTCCCATGGAAATCGAGAAGTGGATTCACTTCGATAAAATCAATTCAACTTCGAGTTGGCTAAAAGACCACTACGAATCCCTGCCTGTAAATTCTACGGTTGTATGGGCAAAACAACAAACTGCTGGTCGAGGCCGATTTGAGCGCGTTTGGAACTCCACACCAGGTGGATTATACTTTTCGGTGCTACTACTTCCAGACCTTGAGAAAATTCAGCCAGAAGAGCTTGTGATTTCCTTTAGCGAATTCCTAATTGGGTTTGCCCGTGAAAAATGGGGGCTGAATTTCTGGATGAAACCTCCCAATGACGTATATTATCGAGATAGAAAGCTGTCTGGAATCTTGATTGAGAACATATTTTTGGGAGAGAAGTTGGAAGCCTGTATCTTTGGAGTAGGATTGAATGTAAATCAAAGCTTTAATTTACAGTTTTCCGAAGTTTCAGGTTATTTTCCCGTTTCACTGAGCGAGATTCTCGAACAAAATTTGGAATTAGAAGGGCTTTTAAGGGAGATGGTCAGCATGTGGCAGCCACCTCTTAACCTATAGCATGAAACGAATCATTGTTGAGCATCTTGTGGGTTCTCAGGTCTTCTCCAAAGAAGAGGTTGAGTCCTGTGTCTACTTTCTTGACACCGCTGAAAGCTCCCTTTCGGAAGGCTTTCCGAGTCAATTCCTTTTGGGTAATCTCCAAAATCTGGCCTTTTGGAATCTATTGAGTCTGGAGCAGGATCTCTACCAGAAGTTACCGGAGTTTTCCAACCTTGAGCCCCTGAGTTATGTTCCCGTATCCAGAGAGTTGATTGAATCAGTAGAGACAAGATTGGACTCTGAAATCGATGTACCTATGGAGGGGATGGGTTCTGGGAGAAGGAATTTTGGGTGGGAAAAATTCTTATTGCTTGTCTATGCAAAACTTTTTGGGAAGCAGTCTGATCTTCTGCGTGTTGAAATGAAAAAACTGTTTGATCTCCAGCTTCGAGAAGAGCATTTCCATTCCATTCCATCGGGTATGGAAATCAGTCTTCCCCTCGATGCTATGCCTCATCTGGCTACACTGATTCAAACCTTTTTTCAAGAACGGCAGGTTTCCTTTCAAAATGGCCCCTTAAAGTTTACAAAGCAGTCTCTGGAGGATTTTGGAATTCATTTTCCAAAGGGATGTTTTTATGAATCCAGCGGATACGGAATCCATTGTTTTTATCTTTCCGAATTAAATACCCTATTTCTTTTTCATACATCTTCCAGGTTTCCAGTGGTCTGGTATGTGTTTTTGAGAATGCTCTCAGAAATGAATTTTTTCTCAAGTGATTTGGACCCTTATTTGTCTAAATTGGAAGAGAGCCTACGACTCTACCCCTGGGCGGGAATTGAGTCACACTCTTGAATCGGGAAATCCTCCTTCACCCCTGAATTCCTCAACTCTCTTTAAGATTTTTCGGACCTAATGCCGATAGATCGAATAAGCATAGTTGACGACAGTGATTAACTGCCCCATGGATGCGGGCTTTGTCCAAGATCAAAGAAACCACAGAGGGTTTCAGAAGATGTTGGAGGGGTGTCCATGGGATTTCGAATCAACAACAACATTAGCGCTCTGGTTGCTCAGGGCAACCTTCTGAAGAACCAGAATTCACTGACAACCTCAATTGAGCGACTGTCTAGCGGTCTTAGAATCAATCGAGGCGCTGACGATGCCGCCGGGCTTACGATTTCCGAAAAGCTTCGAGGTCAGATCAAGGGTCTGAATCGTGCTATCTTCAATGCTCAGGATGGGATCTCTCTCATTCAAACAGCAGAGGGTGCGTTAAATGAAGACGCGACCATCCTCAATCGAATCAGGGAACTGACAATCCAGTCTTCCAATGACACCCTCACCACCAACGACAGGTTGGAGATTCAAAGAGAAGTGGATCAACTCGTTGATGAAATGGATCGTATTGCCAATTCCACTGAATTCAATACCAAGAAGTTACTGGATGGTACCGCAACTGCAATTATAAGCGTAAACGCAGATGGCTTAGACGGTGTTCAGGTTGGTTCTACCCAGTCTTCATCGGGAGACTACACTGTGGAAGTAGTACTCGCGTCACGAGGAGAACGTCAACATCAGGCTTCCAACATACTTAAGCAGGATGAGAATGGAAATCTTGCCACTGGTGAGACATCCCTCGGTGATTTGGAATCCTTCTATGACAACGAGCGAAACCCCATCCTCCGCGATCCCGTAACTCTGACAATTCGCGGAAACGCCAACGCGGCTAACATTACTCTCTCCTCGGATATTACAATTGATGAATTTATCGTTGATGTAAAAGACGCGATCAATTCCGATGAGTCCGATGGCGGTCTGGGAATCAAAGGGGCTGACGTGGCCTTCAATTCCAGAACGGGTCAAATCACGATTGTTTCGGGACTGGAAGGCTTTACGGGAGATATTTCCTTTGCTTCAGATGAAGACCTGATTAAGGCTTTTGGATTCCAGGAAACCATTCCATCAGAGGATCCTGCTTACAGGGCGACCGCTACCCAGCAGGGAGTCACAGACCCCATCGTCTCAGAAGCATCCACGACCACAGATCGATTCTCAGGGGTCATTCCTGGGGTTGACCTCAGGTTTCAGCCACCTACTAGTGCCTTCATTGAGGGTGATCTGAATCCCGTGGACGTAATCAAGGTAGGCAATACAGACATTACCTTCACCTTTGCGGATACAAATTCTGAGCAGTCTGAAGCCATGCCCTCCGATCCTGTATCCGTGACCTTGCTGGCAGATACGAGTTATTCACTGGTATCGATTCAGGATATTGTTAATTCCAATGTTCAAACGGGTATAGATAAGGTGACCGGGCTTCGTTTCACAGGTGACCCCAATGGTACCTATAACCCTCCAAACGTTCGGGCATCCTTTCGCGGAAATGACCTTATCCTCACGGCTGGGGTCACTGGATCTTCTTCCCGAATTAGTATCTATGGGGCTTCCACTGCTGCCACCAATATCCTGGGACTACAAAATGGAGTATTCCTGGGTAACCAGGGGGAGAAGGCAAGAATTACTGGGACAAAAGATGTATCCACTGGATTTACTGTGGGCACCCAGGCCTTATCTTTTGAGATCACCGGTCCTGATAATAGAAGTTCAGGAATTTTGAATAGTCCTGGCGGACGAATTGATTTTTCCGCCAATTCAAATGTCTCAGCGACAAGTCTGACTGAAGTGATCACGAACCAGCTTCGCTCACAGAATATTCTTGCCGAGGCGGTAATCAACGCCAATGGAAATCTTATTATACAGTCTCTTGAAGATGGTGAAGATACTAACCTTATTCTAAATCTTATTTCAGGGAACCTCTCTGAGCTGGGTTTGGTGGACGGGGTTTCAGATCGAGGTGAGGGCGGCAGTCAGGCAGAATTAGTCGGGAATACCAATGAGTCCTTCTTTGATTTTGGCTATACTTTTGATACCACGGTAAGATTCGATATCACCGACCAATTTGGAGCTAGTTCTGGAGACATCGTTTTTGCAAGTGCGGTTCAGACTGGTGTTCCAAATCTGGAGGTAGCCACCAACAACAATATCACCATTTCCTCCACCTCCATTGAAACTATTTTAAATGCTTCCAACCTGAGTACCACCGATGTCACTTTTGAATTTGATACAGCAGGCCGTCTTCAGTTTGCCTCTAAGAGTGTAGGGGAGTCCGCGAGGATTCTCATAACGGCCAAAGACCCGCGCTTTGGCGTAGGCGTGGAGCCGATAGGATTCACAGCCGCAACGACTCAGACCTCCCTTCTCAACTCCCTGGGGATCGATGTGTCGCAGGCTGCACAGGGAAATGGTAAAACCAAATATGCGGTGCACGTTTCAGACAGAAGCTTTAGCCTACAAATTGGGGCCAATGAAAACCAGACCCTGGAGAGCAGTATTGCGAACTTTAAGGCCGCAGCCCTGGGGCTTAAGGGTATAGATATTACAAATTTTGCCTCTGCCGTGAAGGCGTTGGGATCAGTGGATCGGGCAGTCAACACAGTTTCGTCTGAGAGATCCAAACTAGGGTCTTTGCAAAATCGATTAACATCAACGATAAACAATTTGACCGTTACGACCACCAATCTACAGGCTGCTGAATCAAGGATTCGCGATGTGGATATCGCTGTTGAAACCGTTGATTTTACGCGGACACAGATCTTGATTCAGGCCGGTACAGCTCAATTAGCACAGGCAAATGCATTACCCCAGCAAGCGCTGCAATTGCTCGGCGGCTAATTGACATAAGAGAGAATTGAGGAAGGTCAGAGGAGCACCAGGAGACTATCTCTTTTCCTCGCGGAATTTGGGCAAGCAGAAGGGCTTTTGGATTCCCATCAAATCTAATTCAAAGAGAGGGAAAGCTAAGGGTTACAGAAGTTTCGCGATTTTCTACCGAGCTTGTAATCTCAAGTTTTGCACCAAAGAGATCCATGAAGCCCTGGACCAGGGAGAGCCCCACTCCCAGACCTCCATGTTTTCTGGTTCTCGACTCATCCACTTGACGGAATCTCTCAGTTAAAATGGGTAAGAGACTCTCTGGGATACCGTCTCCGGAATTGATACATTGCAGAAAAACCGATTCTTCATACCTCCAGCCTTTGAAAACTATCCAACCCTGGGGATCATTAAATTTTATCGCATTTTCAAGGATCTGAGAAATACAGAGCTGAAGCTTCTCCTCGTCTGCTCTAACCCCTAAATTTTCCTCAATACCTTCTGAATCAACTTTCAATCCCTTTAGCTTCACGCTTTTGGTCGCCAACAAAAGACAGGTTTTGGTGATTTCATTGAGGGAGAGTTCCTCCAGGTTCAGATAAACTTGATCACAGTCTATTTCAGCCAGGTGAACAAGATTGGTCACGATGCCGGTGAGATGATTAGACTGAATCTCAATTTCCTCGATCCCCTCTATGAGGACATCTCTTTCCTCCACGCAATCCTTGAGCATGGTACTCCAGGCTACAATTGGAGTTAGGGGGGTTCTCAGCTCATGACTGATGGTCGCGAGGAAAAAAGATTTGAGCTGACTCGACTCTTCCAATTCCACGTTTTTGTCCTGTAATTCCTCAATCATGCGAAACTTCATTAGAGCCAGAGAAACCTGGGAGCAAAAGAGTTCCAGCATTTCAAGGTCCTTTTGATCAAACTGGTCGTGACCTATGGAATTGATCACCTGAAGTACGCCTATGGTTTTCTTGTGATATCTCAACGGAACACAGAGGATATTACGGGTAACATGTTTGGTTTTCTGGTCGAATTCTGGATTGAAAGATGGATTGGAATAGGGGTCATTCTCGATTAAGGGCTGAGAATTTCTGGCCACAAATCCGGCTATACCCTGGTCTACTTTGAGGGAAAAGTTCTTTACCTCTCCACCCTTATCACCCTGGGCAACTTCAAAATAGAGCTCTTTTCCATCATCGGTTAAGAGGAGAATTGAACTCCCTTCTGTTTTGAGAATTTTCCGGACCAAGATCATGATATCCGAGAGCAGTTCGTTGTGGCGGGGATGGTCAAGAAGGGCTCTGTGAATCGAAAAAATGCCTTCGATTAAATGATCTTGCTGCTGGATCTTTTGCTGAAGCTCTTGATTTTTTTTGGATAGGGAATCCATCTGAGCCTGGAGAGCCATTCGTTGCTCATCCAGCTCCTGAACACGCTTTTCAAGGTTTGCCGGAGCCTGTTTTAATGTTCCCATCTATTAGTGGATTCCCGGGTGTATCGTAAACTTTGAGGAGAGAAAATGCTCCCACCAACAAAAAAATCAAGGGAAAACCTACCATGAAGATCATCAGGGACACAAGCAGCAACTGAGACACTAATTTCAGAAAAGAATCCTGCTGGATCCTGGATGCAAGGGGGGGGGAATAGAGATAATATGCATTCATGAGCGAGTGACCGCCTGGAATTTTCAAGAGAATCCTATCTCGAAAGAGTTGAAAAAACCTCACGGATCCACTGGATGAGCCAAAACTGGCTGAAACGATGAAGCAGGTTCCCCCACTAGAGTTGGGATCAAGAATCGTAGTCGGATCGAAGGGCTGGAAAGTGGAGGGAGAGGTGATAATCTGGCCTCCCGAGACTGAAATCAGGGTTTGGTTTGCAGGTGATAATGACTTTCCATCACTGACCACCAATGAAAAAACATAAAGGCCCTGGTCAAAACCTCGAAACGTCGTTATTGAGTTGTTGGGTTGAGAAAGGATGACCGGAGTTCCAGAATCTTGTTCCCAAAAGAAAGTAAGCGGGTCGTTATCTTGATCGAAACTGTTTGTGCCGTCCAGTCTCACCACAGTGCCAGGCGCGACCGTTTGATTGTTACCAGCAAGAGCCACCGGAACAAATTGCACGTCAGAGTTTACAGCGACGGAGATATCATCACTTAAAGAAATTAGTGTCCCGTCGAACACTCTTAGTGAAAAAGTATAAACACCAGCTAGCCTGGGTTGAAAACTCAGCAGGGGAGAGGAAATACCGCTGGCCAAAATCTGTTCCGGACCGGCCACCTGCTCCCAGAAAAAATGGAGCGGAGATCCTGAACTCCCCTGGCTGTCCGAGCCATCTAGGACCACAAATCTGTTTACCAGGGTAGATTGATCAGCACCAGCTTTGGCTGTAGGGAGGGTGGTTCCTGTTTGAGAAATGGGCAGTTCCAGTAGGAAAGGTGGAGATTTTACACCCTGTCCATCCCTTACCGTGAGCTCGAATTCATAGAGCGAGGCTTGGACAGGAGTGAAACTTAGACGGCTTTCTGTGGTTGTCTCGAGGTAAAGAGGGGGACCTGAGATCTGCCTCCATTGAAACTGCAGTACATTGGACTGGGTTCCATCAAGTGCTTTGCGATCAAATGAAGGGGAGCCATCAAGGGAGATTGCTTTCAGATTTTCGGCGTTTTCAATTTCAAGAATTCTCGCTTCTGCAACCGCATTGGAGGGAGAGTCAATGATAATTTGAACAAAATCGGGCTGGGAGGTTAGCTTTCCACCGGATATATCTTTGAACACCACGAGTTCAAACAAGGCGACTCCTGGTTGATCAGAAACAAATTGTGGAGAAACACCGGTGGAACAGGGGGTTGTTAGCACGGAAATGGCTGAAGGTTTGAAGAGATTTAAGGCACAGTCGTCTGGAGAGAGAAACTGAACCGTAGGACCCGAGACCTGACGCCATGCGAAAGAGAGCGCGGTCCCCTGGGCATCCCCGGAACCCAGACCTTGAAGACTCGTGATTGTCTGTGTGAATATTCTCCTGTCGGGTCCTGCATTTGCCCTGGGTAGCGAAACTTCTGAGCCAACTACTGAGATTCGAAAGACATCAGTGGAAATGGCCTGCTGAATCCCCGCGGGACCCGAAGAAGTTACTTTGAGCCTGAACTCATAGATCTCCGTTCGATCCGAAAGGGTCAAAAACGGAGTGGGACTGGTAAAGTCAATGATACCGGGTTCCGGATTTACCGGCCGCTCTAAAATCCACTCATGGGAAAAAATCTGGTTTCCGTTTGGATCATAAGAAGGATTTTCGGTAACTTCTGGACCTCCATAGAAATAGAGGATCCGACCAGGGGCAAAGGTGGAGGAAATAGAGGGGGGGATTACTGGTACCGGGGGCAGATCCTGAATCGTGATAGTTGTGATATCCCTATCTTCGGGTAGGGATTGAAGCGTTAGTGAGGATCCTGAACTGGCTATGAGCTTCTGATCCAGTCCAATTTGATAGGTACCTGCTTTGATGCCGCGGGCTTTGAGAGTACGGTTGGTATTCTCCAGAAAAACCTCGGATTCCGGGTCAGGAGCCTGGATGAGTGTCCAGAGATTCTGAACGGCTCGACCATTCCTATCAATTCCGTCCAGGGTGAATACCGTGGGAGAAAGAGAGGTTTCATGGGCAAGAATAAGTGGCTTGGGGATGAGAGCCTGGATAATATCGGCATCATCCACAAGAGGATCTGATCCGATCGTAACTTCGATTCCATCAGAGAATCCATCTCCATCGGTGTCAGCGCTAGTGATCGAGGTCCCATGTATGGATATTTCCTGAAGATTGGTCAATCCATCCCCGTCCGGATCCTCTGACGCATCCAGTTTGTTATTCGGATTCAGACCTACCTGAATCTCTATCTCGTTATTCAGATTATCTCCATCAACATCGGTCAGGGACTGTTCAAATGCCCCCATATCTATCCGACCCGTACTATTTTTGGTTGTGGTGGTTGGCAGACTGGTTTCCAGAGGAGAAGGGAATTCAGGCAGTACAAGCTTGTCTGGATAATCAGGGTCTCCTGAATTTAACGCCGGTGAAATGGCGGCATTGGTCTTGGTCAAGAGAAAGGCTTCTCGAGGATTTGTTTCCTGAACATTGGAATCTTCTGATCGAAATCGAGGGTCGGCGGAATTACCACTCCCGGTAAGATTGAAATTTCCTGGGACAAGAAACGCGTCAGGGATCACTCCTGGTTGCTTGCACAGGCTAAATCGAACATCCAGACTAGTCGGTAATGAGGCGGCGTCCGAGCTGAGGCAGGGGCTCCCGCCATTACCCGAAATGATTGAATTCCACATGGATGTCCTATGGCTTGCCCCTATGGAGACTGCCGAGAGATTAGCGGCAATTGTGAGTTTATCGAGGAGGGTGGCTTGATTTCTATTCTGAGTCCCCTTTAGCGATAAGCCCAGGGTATTGTCGAAGATGACACTGGAGCGAAGTGCCGTTCCTCCGGAAGAGTCCACCGTGACTCCTGAAGTTGCATGGCCAAAAATAATCAGATTCTCAAGTTCGATATGTCGGGCCCTCAATAAATGAGCACCGCGGGAGCAGTCGTCAGGAACTCCGTCTCGGATGCCTGTTAAGGTGAAATTTTTCAAGGTAAGGAACCTGAGATTCTGAATCAAAATAGTGTCACCACCCTGAGAGAAACACTGGATGGTTGGATAGAAAATAGAACCGCCTTCGGTTTTTTCAGATCCCTCAATTGTGATTCGTCCCCAGCCCGGAACCCAACTCTCTCTATTTTCAAAATTCAAGGTATAGGCTGTTTGATTACTAGCCACAACTAGTATTCGGTCTCCTGGATTAGCCTCAATCAAGGCCTTGTTAATTGAAGAGAATGGAAATCCGGACTGCCCGGTTTGGACAAAGGAGGTGCTGGCTCGATCAAAATCCACATGGATCGTTTTAGTAGTAGGGAAAACAACATTCTGCCCCTGGAAAGCGCCAATGTTGAGTCCTCCCTTTCCTGCACCAATAGCGATAGATCCTACAAGAAGACGGAAGTCATCTTTCTCAGGGTCAACCAGGAAGGGATCTGCAATGGGAAAAAAGACGGTTTGGGAAGGAGGAAGAAAACGAGAATCTGCCTCTAATCCGAGGTTTGCGAAGGAAATATTCCGATTTATGGATGTTTGGAAGAAGTGCTCGGCTGTAAAATCCTTGGTGTTGTCTAAAAAGATGTTTCCTTCAATGCGGTTGCTGGAGTTATCACCGAGGTCAATAGCTCCCTGTGAATTCGAATCATCGAAGATCGTACCGTTGTCATAGAAGGTACAGAATTCAATCTTGTTGTTGCGCGAAGGTCTGTTGGGTTCTACGAAAATTTGTCGGTACCCAAAGCGTGAGTTCTTCGCGAAAACACTAAGGGCTATACGGTTTTCGTTGGAATCTTGTAGCTGAATACCAGTTTCATTTGCCCTGAAGATGGAATTTTGTACCGAAGTCCTGGTGCTGGAATTCAGACTGACGCCTATCCCTGAATCGTGAAATTCACAGCTCTCAATTCGGATTTCTGTAGCGGAGGTTATAGAAAGTGCAGTGTCGGAAAAGCCTCGAAATATAAGATTTCGAAAAGTAAGAAAGTCGTGGTTGATGACCCGAAATCCTGTATTTACCCCCTGGGGATGGATTTCAATCAATCCCTTAGTCTGCCCGGCGATGAGAAGGGGATTCTGAAGTGATCCGGAGATCGGGATCTGTTCCGTTGGAATCACAAAGGTAGATAAGGCGGGAGATTGAACCGAGTCGGGCAGCAGCAGGATTGTATCACCTGGACCTGCCAGTTCCAGGGCACGGCCAGGAGTTTTAAGGGGAGTATCAAGGGAAATATCCTCAACCGCTGTCGCGTCGTCTCCAGAATTGGAAACAAAAAATGTCTGTTGAAAAATAGCCTGAACTTCAACTAATCCAGAAGAAAGCGTATTCGGGTTGCCATCTAGATCATCCACGATCACCTGCAGGACATATTGTCCTTCAGAAGTAATTCGAAAGGATGCGGTAGAAGTGTTGTTACCAGGAATGACTGTGATTTGAGGTGCATTTCCTCCCAGGGAAGGGGGAAGAGTTTGAAAGCTCCATTGAAAAGATAAGGCATCTCCATCTACATCTTGTGCCGTAGCTGTAAACTGAACAGTCTCTAGACCCGCTGAAACAGGGCCTGGAGGGTTAATGCTCACCACTGGTGGATCAGCAGAGATCTTACAAAGAAATAGACAAAATAGGAGCAGTCGTAGCATGATTCTTTCCTAAATTATATCGACTGGGAAGCCTGATTTCATGGTGACTTGCTATGAATTCTCAGAGTCTGATACATGCTGGGTTGGTAAGCGGAACAAAAGGGGGGTGAAACCTGGACCGGGCCCGTGGTATCCTCAGAGCCCTTGAACACCGGAATAGAGTAGGTTTCGCATATCTGATTAAACCTCAGATGTTTCAAGGAAAACAATGGTTAAAGGAGAAGGGCTATGAGTCTTTGGCAAAGAATCAAAAGAATATTTTCTAGCAACCTCAACAGCATGTTAGACAGCGCAGAGGATCCTGAAAAAATGCTAGATCAGGTTATCCGAGACATGAATGAGCAGCTTAAAACCACCAAAAAGCATGTAGCGGCAGCCATAGCAAGCCAAAAGAAGCTAGAGAGAGACTACCAGAAAGAAATGAAGGAAGCTCAGAATTATCTAGTTAAGGCAAAGGCGATTTTGACGGATGGAGATGAATCCAATGATCATCTCGCAAAAGAGGCTCTTCAGAGAAAAAAGCATCATGAGACCATCGCTTCTCAAATTAAGGCTTCGCTCGACTCGCAAGCTCAGATGGTTGAGAAACTGAAGGGCAATCTTCGTAAATTAGAAGCCAAGGTAAAAGAGTCTGATTCCAAGAAAAACTTTTTGAAGGCAAAGCATTCCACTGCCAAGACCCAGAAGGCCATCGCGGAACAAATGGTTGGCCTGGATAATTCATCACACTTTGAAGCTTTTGAGCGACTTGAGAATAAGATCGACACAATTGGAGATCACGCTCAGGCTCAGATCGAGTTGAATCAGGATGAAATGACGAATAAACTGGAAGAAGTGGCCTTTGATAGCAGAGTTGAAGAGGAATTCCTTTCCCTCAAGCAAGATGCGGGTCTACTGGAAGACAAGACTAATTCAGCTCAGGCTAGTGCGGGAAGCGCAAAATCATCAACTGACGATGATTTTGAAAAGCTCAAGAGCGAACTAAAGAAAGATTAAAGCTTGTCCCATTTGTCGCGTGAATTAGCGAAAAGTGGATGATCTAGGTCGGATCTTCTTATTCTTTTTTGATATAGAGATTAATAAGAGTTCCATCGTCACTTTCAGATACTCCGGTGATTCTGATAGCGCCCTTACCAGTGGTCTTATTCGCCTTTTTAAGAAGTCGGTCCAACTGGCTGTGCATTGTGGTGGGATTATAAGTAAACATCTTGATGTCTTTTTGGAATTCGTCCACCATTTCTTTGAGATCCACAATATCCTGGTTTCGAATTCTAAACTTTCTTAGCTCCTGTCTACCCTCGATCTTAAGCAGAGCCTTGTAAACCTGTATGATGAGCCTTCCTGCCTGTACGGTTAGAAGTGGTATAGCCCGGCTCTGAGCCTGTCTAACATCGGTTGGTGTAACCAGGACACCCTTCCTGGCAAAACGGGACATTATGCTTCGGAACCTGGATCTGGATGACACTTTTCGAAAGGGGTGAGACTCAAAATCATAACGCTTTTTGATGATTTTTCGAGAAAGGTCGCGAGCCTCTCGTGAAGGTTGGATTTTCCCTGGAAGATGAATCGTCAAATTCAGTTGTTCTCGTGGGAAATCGGTATCTTCTGGTATGGAAAGAACCAGTGAGGAGGATTCGCCATCATTGGAGTTAGGTTTTGCTTCATTTGTGGCCGAAGCAGCCAGAAAAATTCCAATCCCAAGGAAGGTTATCCGCAGTAGGGAAGCGGGGACTTTTCTTTTTGCTTTCATGAGAACATCCCTGTTGAGTCAATTGCCTCTTTAAGCGCATCCTGCGAGAGGTTTCCTACCGTAATACAAGATCCTTTGCGGCTGAATACTTCCTTAGAAACTCGCAGAATATCTTCCGGTGTAACCTTATTGACCAGGGCAATGAGCTGGTCAGGAGTAGTGATGGAATCAAAATACATATGACCGATTCCCATACGGTTCATCCGAAAAGAGCTTCTCTCAAGTCCAAGCAAGAGATTTCCCTTGAGTTGTGCCTTTAATCGATCCAATCTTTCAAGGTCCAGTCCTGCTGAGGTTAATTCTTTTATACTTTTGTGAATATGCTCTAAAAGAGTCACAATTTCCTGATCCTTACTTGCGCAATAGATTCCCAGGATTCCTGTTTCATGATAAGCCCGTACAAAGGAATAAATGCTATAGGCAAGCCCCAGGTTCTCCCTGATCTCCTGAAACAGAACGGATGACATCCCTCCACCCAGGTGGGTTGAGATGATGTGCAGCACATATCGATCTTCATGAGCGATTCCGTATGCGTGCCATCCCATGGAGATATGCAATTGCTCCAGGTCTTTTTGGACTGCTTTGAAACCCGAATTACGCTGCTCTTTGTCAAATTTTACAGGATCTTTCCCAGTATTGGAGGAAACATTGAAATATTGGTTGAGCATTGATTCCAACTGAATTGACTGGAGGTTTCCTACAATGGTGAGAAAGAGATTTTCGGGATAGTAAACCTCTTGATGAAAAGTCTGTAAATCATCTTGAGTGAATCCCCTGATGGTGGGCTTGTATCCAATCACGGGATGACCGAGGCTCTCACCGTACATGGTTTGGACTAACTGTTCGTGCACGAGTTCCTCAGGAGAATCATCGTACATATCAATTTCTTGGCAGATGACCTGCTTTTCCTTCTCAAGATCAACCGTTGGGAAGGTTGGAGCGAATACCAAATCTGAAATTACGTCAAAAATTAGCTCCGCATACTCATCCACAGCCTTGGCGTAATAGCAGCAATGCTCTCTAGATGTGAAGGCATTGAGTTCACCACCTACGCTCTCGAGACTCTGGGCGATTTCTCTTGAATTTCGTTTTGCGGTCCCCTTAAAGAGCATATGCTCCAAGAAATGGGACATGCCAAAAAAGGACTCCTCCTCGGAGCGAGAGCCAGATTTGACCCATAGACCCAGAAGTACGGATTTGATTGAGGGAAGATGTTCGCTCAGGACAATGAGCCCATTTTCCAGACGGGTTTGCTGAATAGGTTCCACAGGGTATGAATCGTCGGGATTCAATACCCTTTTAATACATTTGGTAGGAATATCAGCTTATTTTGTATGGTTTTGGTCGTAGACAGGCTCTCAGGAACCTTCAGTCTCCGAAACTGTGTTCTCAAATTCTACTTCAAGCTGGGAATCTGGAATTATTTCCGGGAGGACATACCGATGTAGATAGTCAAGATCCTCCAGGGCTCTTCGCGCCTTGGTAGAATCGTCGACAAGAATTTTTTGCCTGAGTATTTGTCTGGCCTTGGTCATAAATCCGGGTGTAAGGAATGAATCACAGGCATAGGATTCCAGACAACCGGAAAGGGCTCGATTCAAACGTGTGAATCTATCCTTGAAAAGATCTGCTAGTATCCTGTAGGACTCTTGATCATTTTCATCTTCCTGATCCGCTCCAATGACTTGCAATACGGGCTGAGTTCGTAGGGGATGATAGGGTTGGTTTTTTGATTTAGCTTGTATGTACAGATTATATAATCCGGGAATTGTCGGTGCGGTAACATTCATCATACGTACCATAAGTAAGGCTTTTTCACCGGTTTGTTTAAGGTTCGCAGAATTAATATAGAGATTCCTGGGTGTAATCCAAAACTTCTCTTTTTTAGTCGTATCGATGGCTTTCCCGCCCCGTAATCGATAAATTTTTACCTTGAGGTTTGGTTGTTCCTTGGCCCATCTGGCGGGAAACTGAATATTGAGGTTGGTGACAGTCACACCGTTGGAGCTAACCATTAGAGTGAGACGATCAATAATGGAGTCCGCTTTGATCGGTTTCATCCGTTTGAAACTCGCGACTACCCTTGAGGTCTTTCCAAATAACTCTTTGAATTTTTCGTAATACTGGGCTGTGAAATCTCGATCTTGTACCACCATGACATTTTCGTCATTGGTGCCGTTTCCATTAGCGGAGGCATTCAGGGAGCCAAAAACTACTTTAGGATTTTCTCCACCAGGATCAATGATAAAAACCTTGTGGTGTAGTTTGCCTCCAAGGTCGTTATCATAGACAATCACTGGAATCCCGTTCTGAGTGAGCTTGGCAAATTCAGCGTAGGGACCGGTCGATCGGTAAAGCAGTCGGTCAAAGATGCCTTTGACTTTCAATCCGGTTCCGTACTTCTTTACCATCAGGTCGCCGATCTCATTGGCTGTCATAGCAAACTGCATGAAATAGATCGCTTGCTTGGCGTCCGACAGATGCTCATAGATGTGACCCAGGGCGTTATCTTCCGGGGCGAAGTAGACTTCAATCTTTTTCTTTCCAAGGGTGATACTTTGCTTATCCACTGTAGAAGGGGATGTGATTCCAAATCGTTCATCCACGTACATTTCATCAAACTCACGCTTGAAAATTTTAGCTAACTTCTTGGATCGAAATTCGGCAGCATTATTTTCATTCTTTTGTGATCCGCGTTCGGTGAGGTTATAAGAGCCAGTCCAGACCCAATAACCATCCACGATGCAAAACTTATTGTGCATCAACGCTGTGCGCTTGTTGTCCTCACGGATATTGATCCCTGCTTCCAAAAGCGGAATGATGTTGGGATTTCTCTTAGAATAATCAATTTCCAGGGTTTCCTTATCTCGCAAATAGAAATAATTGGAATCTATGAGGAGTCGAATCTGGATTCCCCTTTTATGGGCGCTGAGAAAAGCTTCCACCAGTCGGGGATCACGAATTTCGAAAAAACAGCCATCGATGGTTTTTTTCGCCCGTGAAAGAAAATTGATTATATGGTCATCAAGGGACTTCTCACCTTCAGGAACCGGACCGAAGAAGACCTTCGCATTAGCGAAAGAGGAAAAGATCAGCCCGAAAAAAAGAAGAAACCTGATGATGACTTTAGTCTTGGAGAAGATCCCCATGGTTTATTCCACCAGCCAGTCTACAAAAGCACCCATGGCCGCGAGACCAAAGATTCCCGTGGCCAAAATACCGTTTGCGCGGTTGTACCGTGGGTAATAGTGGTTGTTGTAGTACTGGGAGGGGTAATAACCAAAATTGTACATATACCCGCTATTGTTCAGAGTAGGGGTGTAATAGTGGTTGGAATAATAATAAGGGTAGGGATTTGAGTAATTACCATAGTTGTGCAGGTAATTATAGCCGTAGTTCCCGTAATAGCCATTATTGAAGCCAGGATAGTAGGGACTTGCCGGGGCGCCCTCAATCTTTTTCGAATCCTCTTGGATTTTCTCAGCTTCCTTTACATGCGAGACTTCCACCTTTAGGGTCTTGGATAAATCCGCCCGAAGATCATTCAGACTCTTTTCATCCATCATAGACCAGATGTTGCGCGCGATGGTTTTACTTCTCTTATGAACAGCCTGGATCAATTTACTGCGTACTAATTCGGGGTTTTGTTCATCTTCCGTTAGCTTCCTATTTGGGTCAACGACTCGCTTTCCATAGTGTTCGAGAACACGATTTTCGTCCCAGGAGCGCAGCGTATCAATATGTCTCTTTTGATTTCTGGAGAGATCATCGAGAATTGCACTGAACAGCTTTTGCTTTAGGACATCCTCACCGGCCTGAGCCGAAAGGATCAATTTGTACTTTTGCAGCGGCGTTTGTGCTGCAAGTAGGTTAGGAATAAGGGCTAAAAATAAAAGGGACCATTTCATGACTGCCTCCAGGTCGGTTTCTTCACTAATTATACGAGCCAGGTTCCAGGAAGTTGCAGTTTGGAAGATTCTCCCAGAGAATTCTTTCTAAAGGGTCTGGGAAATGAAAAAAGACCGCCTTGAGGCGGTCTTTTTTGAACTTGGTGTTTTTCTTAGATTCCAGATGGACTCAGGAAAGTATTGTCATTGTGGTAGATCTGAGTTCCGTTGGTATTGTAGTTTCCGGAAGAACTTGGAGCCAGAGGAGCGGTATTTCCAGGCACTGGATACATGTTTGGATCTGAACCAGGGGGAACATACGGCCCAATTGGGTCAATTGGATTTCCAATCGGTGGATTATAACCACCGCCGGGGTAGCCACCACCTGGGTATCCGCCACCACCTGGGTATCCGCCGCCACCTGGGTATCCACCGCCACCTGGGTATCCGCCGCCACCGATGGGATTAGCTCCCGGGTAATCTCCAGGGATTGGCTGAGAATAATCCGGACCTGGGTAGGGATTCGCTCCTGGGTAGGATCCTCCAGGCATTTGTCCCGGGTAAGACCCTGGGTATCCCACTCCCTGGTAAGGATATCCGGGAGTTGGGGGAAATTGATTTGGATATCCGGTCATTGGGGGCATCATTGGAGGCATGCCCATTCCAGGCATTCCCATACCGGGCATCCCCATTCCAGGATACATCCCGGGGTACATTCCCGGGTACATCCCTCCACCACCACCCATGATGGAACCGTTACCATATCCTGCACCCATTCCATAATCCATTCCACCGCCGTAATCCCAGCCGCCGCCATTGGAAAAGTCATCGTCATCGTCGTCGTCATCATCTTTCTTTTTGAAGACTTCCTTCAGCATATAAGCACCAACCCCTAGCTTGGCACCAAACATGAGGGGATCCATGATGCTCTGGAGGATATCGGTCTTACCTTCAGCCTTTTTTTCGATCTGATTGTCTGAGTAGCCGATATTGTCAGGATGGGGTGTGCTCCTCTCCCAATCTGATTCAGGGTCTAGAACCGAATCCACGGTATCCATCTGCCTCCTGGCTCGACTGGTTCCGGTGAGCATTTCATCATAGCCGTCCTCGGCTGACATTTTTTCAGAAGGATCAACTAACCCGAATTTCACGCTCTTCCCGTTAGAGCCTCCTTCGGTGAAGCGATATCCCTTCTTGAGCTTATACCCATTGATGGTGAAGAGCCTCTCAGCAAATCCACGGCCACCATGACCGATTTTACCATCTGAATTGTAGTAGCCTAGTAAGGTTGCTCTTCCATCTTTGGTCTCATAAACACGGTAGATCAAGAAAATTTGCTTTGTTCTGGTAAACATAGCGACTGCGGGCTGTCCACCGTCATACCCGGCGCTGCCTGGTAGATAGTCAGTGATGGTACGAAAGAGGTTGTATGGATTTGAGAATCGGGTGAGTCCACGGTTCTTGTAGATTCCTACACCTTCTCGAATTCTCTTGATGAACATGCTGTGGTCTCGTTCCGGAGAAAAACCTGAGTCGAAAGCTCTATGCAGGGTACCGATATAGGGATTTTTAGTGTCGGCTGAACCATCGAACTTGGAGAGAGTGTCATCGTAATCTTTGATGTCCCGACGATCGGTGAATTCATGCTCATCATTGAAGATGAGCTGGTCATCTAGATTACCGGCAAGTAGAGGAGTAGTGGATAAATAGGCCACAAGCCCCAGCTTCCCAATCATACTAATAGTGCTTTGCAGATTCATCAGATTCCTCCATGCGAAACCTTGGTATCCGGAATTTCATAGAAATAATTTAACTTCCAGCAACTCTTATTACGGTCTGAGCAGGAAAAAGGTTTCAATTAGTAAGAAACAAAGGAGTCACTTATTGTTGGAAACAATGGAAACATTAGGAGCAATGGAAGTAATTGGTTCCCTTTGAAAGCTGGCTTTATCAGCTTTCTACAATCCTGTAAGTGGAATTTCTTTGTTGAAAACTGAATCCAGCTCCCTGGATGTGGGCTTGTATATCCTTGATCCTCGCCTGGCACTCGGTGGTTTCAGAGGCCTGAGAGACCACATTCTCCTCCATCATCGTGCTGCCGAAATCATCGGCTCCAAAGTTCAATGCTACCTGGGCGATATCAAATCCCATGGTAGGCCAGGAGGCCTGGAAATGATCAAAGTTATCTAAGAAGATGCGGCTCATGGCCAGATTCCGGAGGTAACCAGAAACACTGGCTCCTAATAGCCCTTCATTCTGAGACTGTCTGCCCAGGGCCGTAAATTCATACTGTAATGGCCAGCTTATGAAGGCTAAAAAACCATTTCCAAAGTCGCGCATTGATTCCCTTTGCCGCTTCCTAAGCATGGACAGATGCCGAATCCGGTTGCGACAGGACTCCCCAAATCCAATAACCATGGAGGCCGTTGTGTGTAATCCTATCTCGTGGGCAATTCCCATAATTTCAAGCCAACGTTCTCCCGTGGTCTTCTTAGGACTAACCCGCTCACGAACTTCTGGATCAAGGTTTTCTCCCCCGCCTCCTGGCAGTCCCTGGAGTCCAGCTTCCTGCAAAGCGGAAAGGATATAGCGCGCATCCCTACCCTCGACATCACAGAGATTGTCAATTTCTGACGGTGAGAAGCAGTCCAGGGTGATGGAAGGGAAGGACTCCCTTAACCAGTTCAGGAGGTCCGTATACCAGGAAAGCCCAAGGTCAGGGTGATGTCCACCCTGCATTAGAATTCGGGTTCCGCCTATTTCAAGAAGTTCCTCGATTTTCAAGGACAATGCCTCTCTGGTAAGAATATAGGATTCAGTATGGCCGGGCGGACGGTAAAAGGCACAAAATTTACAGGCTGTTACACAGACATTCGTGTAGTTAATATTTCGATCAACCAGGTAGGTAACAATTTTGGGATCAGTCTTTTGACAACGCAAAAAATGTGCTGTTTCAGCCAGGGAGCTAAGGGGAGCGTTTTCATAGAGTAGGATGCCCTCCTCATCAGAAAGTTCCACTCCTCCACGGCATTTTTCAAGGATACAACGAATCTCGAGCTCATCCATAAGTTGGACAAAATAACATGACTTTTTTAGAGAGGGAAGCAATGGAATCAAAGGGAGCAAAGGAATCAAAGGAATGAAGTCTGATCCCGCCATTAGGGCGGGAGAGGAAAGAGATAGTGATTCGAGGGCCGATGCGTTGGTGTTGTAGCGTGTTCAGGGACGAGCCTGGTAGTGGTTCGTGAGGAACGCGTAGCATAGTTACGGGTGACGAAGGAACCGCTAGCAGGCGAAGTTCATGAACACTCTACAACGCCATAAGCATCGGTTCTCGGATCATAAAAGAAGGGGGAGGTTGGTTCGAGAACTTTTGTGATCCCTTCTCTTTGCGAAATGGTAGTGCCAGTAACATCCCGTAAAGAGAGGCGACTCCCAACAATCAGTACTACAGAGTTCCCGATAGCTAATCGGTATTTCTGTGACTTCCTGCTCTCGAACCTGTATAACCTCTCTAATGTACCTGTGTCGTACTTAAGTAACTATACTGACTAACCTGACACCCGTCTAGTGAAATGTGATTTTTTTTTCATCCAGGGGTTTTACTCAATAGAGAACTTTATAGGCTTGAATGATCTCTTCTTTGCCTTTGACCTGGAACGGTTTAAGGGTTTCGAATTCAAAAACGCCCCTGGTATATTCATAGGTGGGTTGGTCAACGATGACCTCGAAGGCTTTGCAGTGGGTTTGAAGGCGGGCAGCCAGGTTGATTTTGTCTCCTATGGCTGTATAGTCCTTATGCTTGCTTGCTCCTATATTTCCTACCACGGAAAAGCCCGTGGTAATGCCGATGCCTACGGCTAACTCTTTCAGCCCCTCATCATTGGTGGCCTTCAAAGTTTCCTGCATTTCAACAGCAGACTTTACACAAGCTAAAGCTTGTTCATCCGGTTTCCTTGCGAGCATTACAGGTGCTCCGTAGAGTACCATGATCGCATCGCCTATGAATTTGTTGATGGTACCCCCATGCTTGGTGATGATGGCCACCATCATTTCAAAATATTTGTTAAGAAGTCCTACAACCTCTTCCGGGGTTTTCCTTTCTACCAGGGTTGTAAAGCCTCGAATATCGGAAAAAAGGGTTGAGACCTCAAGAGAATTTCCACCCAATGAAAGATTTTGCGGGCTGCCCAGGAGTTCATCAACTACCTGGTTAGATACGTACTGATTAAACACCATCCTGATCTCACTCTTTTCCCGCTCCCTCATGATTGCTCGAAAAAAGAGTACACAGACGTAACAAAGTCCGAGTGAGAGAGCATTATCCGCATGGGATAAAAGAATATTTTGAGTTTGGAATAGGTAATTAGAGAGTAGCCAGGCCCCCGTACCTTCAACCAGGAATAAAGGAAAGGAGAGCCATATGCGAAAAAATGCGGAAGTTGTACAAAGTAAGACAGCAAAGGCGAGATAGATCCAAAAGTTGGCAAGTATAGAGAGTTTTTGAATGCTTCCCTGGCTCACCGTCATGAGTGTATTGAGAGCGTTTGCGTGGATTTCAACCCCTGGAGTTTCAAGTTTGTCCATGCTGTAAAAGGGGGAAGGATAGACATCCTGCAGCCCGGGGTGGTTCAGTCCTATCAAAACCATTTTGCCCGGCAAGGTTCTTTTCAAAAACTGTTCCATATGCGGATCAAAAAGATCACGAAAACGAAGTCCCGGGAAACTATTCGCGGGTCCTTTCCAATTTACCAGCAACGATTCTTGTCCCTCAATTTTTGACCAGAGATGAATGGATTTGGGTGCTCTCCGAGCGTCCTTATGAGGAATCAGAAGCAAATTATCTTTGTGAAAGGCTTTTTGTAGTTCGTAATCCCGGTGAATGGGCTTACGGCCGAAAAGAGCCAGCGCAAAGGAGATGGAAGAGTTTTCCTGGTTCGGTCGTGATCTGATGGGAATGGTTCGAACAATCCCATCAGTATCTGTGGCCATGTTTACAAATCCAGTAGGGAAATCTGGCCGCAGAAGCCCTTCAAGAGGTTCTCTGAGCCCGATGAACCTGCCGGAGGTCGTATGCTCTAACATGGATGCTAAAACCACGTTAGTCGAGCGATTGAGCACTTCAGCAAAGGATCTGTCCTGTGCCTCATCGGTTTTGTGCAGGTAAAGTAAATCAAGCCCAATGACGGAAGCTTTGTATTTTTGCAATATTTCGATCGCTTCTCCCATCACCCTGCGATCAAAGGGCCATCTTGACAGGTTCCAGCTTTTGTACGCAGGTTTTTCAAAGTGCCTCAAGTCCTGCAATCCCTCTAGTGTACGGGACTCAATGGTGACAAGAACGATGTTTTCTCTTTGCTGGAGAGTGGGAGACTGGCTAAGCAGAGGAAGTGAGTTTGTTGGGGAATTCACTCGGTAGCGGCTAATGAAGAGGCGGTCGAGGAAGATATTCTCAAAACGCGTGATGGTTTCTTGGAAAAGTAACTCGGAAGATAGAAAGAGGAGTTGGATGAAGAGATAGGAAAGGATGGGAACACCGAGGCAGGAAAGGAGTAAATTACGCGGCTTCATCTTGCAACAAATCACCCATTTTAGGTTCTTTGCAGTTTACAGGAATTGAGCGTATCTTAGTATCCCCACAAACCTGACAGAGAGTGTGACTTCATGGCTAATCAACCCCCCGAGTTATCTATAGAACAAACCAGAAAGGCTATTTTGACCATAGTTGGGATTGCTGCCGTTCTGGGGTTGGGATGGTTTTTTTGGGGCTTTCGAATCAATGTGCCCCCCGATCATGTACTCTCCCTCATTCGCAAAATTGGCTCGGAGTCGGCACCGGGCAGCATCATCGCCGCTGAACCCGGGGGACAGGGTATTCAGTATAAAGTACTCTCCGAAGGGTGGCACTGGTATAACTCTGTACTTTGGAAGAGAGAATTACATCGTGCTACAAAGATTGAGGCTTCAACTTTCGGAGTATTGATACGACAATATGGCAAGCCGCTTGAAGAAGGCCGGATTCTTGCCAATTCCGCTGACCACAGCCTAAATCGACCCGAGGACACACGGGGAGTTGTACCGGAAGTTCTCAAACCAGGGAAATATAATATCAATCCATACGCTTATAAGGTTCAGATATTTCCTGTATTTGAAGTACCCGCTGGTCATGTCGGTATCACCGTGGATCGGATCGGAGCCGAACAGAAGGATTTTAAATACCTCAGCTCAAAGGGTTATAAAGGAATTCAGCCCGAGGTTCGAGAACCCGGGACTTATTATATGAATCCTTATGTGTATGATGTCATTCCCTATAATATCCGCAAACAGAAAACCGACTTTGAAGGCCAGGACACCTTGAGCTTCATGAGTGATGACTCCTATGAAGTGCGTCTCACAGCTACGGTCGAATGGGCTGTAGAGCGATCGAGAGTACCGGAGGTTTTTGCCAGGATTGGATCGCTTAAGGATGTGGAGAAGAAGGTGATTCATCCCTTTACCCGTTCCCATGTTCGGTCGATTGGATCGAAGTCCAAGGCCAAAGACTATATATCCGGGAAATCTCGACAGAGTATACAAGGGCAGTTGCAGGCCCTTCTGCAGGAGCGCTGTGGGGAGCTCGGGATTCACATCTACTCAGTACTCATACGAAAAATCATGCCCCCGAGTGTGCTGCGGCAGATTATCAGCACTCGTGGTTTGGAAAAGGAGAAGCGGCACAAGCTCCTCACACAGATTGAGAAGGTCAAGTCCGATGCCCAGGTAGCCAAGTACCGGGAAGAAATCAAGAAATCCCAGGCGCGCGTGGAGGAAGATATCAATAAGCAAAAGCGGTTGACAAAGGTCAAGGGAGAGCGGGTGATCGGTTTAAAACATGCCAATAAGAGATTCGCCATAGCCGAACTAAATCTGCTGGCTGCCAAGGTACAGAAGGAAACCATTGTCGAAAAAGGAAAGGCCGAGATTCACAAGGAGTTTAATGTTCGAGCGGCGGAAGTGGATGAGTTGGCTGCCAAGGTCAAGTCAATCGGCGGGGGAGAAGACTACGCCCGTTACACTCTCAACCAGAGACTTCGAATTGAAAGTCTGCTAACCAGCGATACAAGTTCCCTGGCCAAAGAGTTAACCAGAAACCGGGGAGGGAATCATGAGTAAACAGATCATTCCTGCTGTAATCACTGTTGTTCTCTTTCTTAGTACCCTGGGTCTCTTTGCGGGTCTGGTCTATGTTGGACCCCACGAAGCACTGGTTCTGGTGGCAAAATTTGGAGGCAACAAACCTCCTGATCGTGTGCTTGCCGAGGCTGGTGAGAGAGGAATCCGTAGAGAAGTTCTGGGTGTCGGCTATCACTGGATTCTCCCTGTCATATACGAATATGAGAGAGTTCCCGTGGTTGTCATTCCTCCAAACAAGATTGGTGTAGCCACGGCCCTGGATGGAATCAAACCGGAAGGAAACCGCTTTCTAGCCGAAGATGGAGAGATCGGAATTCGACGAAAGGTTCTGGGGCCAGGTACATACCGCCTGAATCCTCGTCACTTCAAAATTTCTCTTGAGGATCAAACAATTATTGAAACCGGGACCGTAGGGGTCCTGGTGGACAGACAGGCAGGGGGTGTGGTCAAGACTCGGGTACTACAGCCCGGGGTACATTATCTCAATCCCAGGCAATATAAAGTGGAGATCGTCAATATCGGATTGAACGAATATACCCTGACTTCCGGGAAACGTGTGGCAATCGATGAACGTATGCTGCGAGGTGAGGTGGCCGCGAATTCCCAGGCGCAGAATATGTTAATGCAGAAGGGTGTACGCAGAACAGCATCTTCGCGCGTGGGTTCGGACAGTGATGATATGGTGTCTGGAGGAGCGGTGACCTTCCCTTCCAAGGATGGTTTCACCGTAGGTATAGATGTTACCGTCCTCTGGGAGCTTACTCCTCAACGGGCGGTTCAGGCGGTGGATACCTATGGGACGGATGATATTCTCGTGGAGAGGGTGATTCATCCCAAACTCAACTCCGCTTCTAGAAACGAAGGTTCCAAGTATTCTGCCAAGAAGATGATCCAGGGAAGTACCAGGGCGGACTTCAAGGTTTCCTTCACGGCGACTCTACTTGAATATACGCGCGATTCTCCCCTCGATGTGCTTATGGCCCTCCCCCGAAGGGTGTTTGTACCCGTGAAAATTCAACTTCCCATCATGCAGGCTCAGCTAAATAATGAAGAGTTGTTAACGAATTTGGAGATTCAGGAAACCTCCAAGGTGCAAGCTCTCCTCGAAGAGCAGATCAAGCTGGTAGATCAGGAAATAGAACAGGTTAGGGCTGATACAAGGGTCTTGAGACTATCCGTTCAGGCTGAAGCAGAGAAGGAAGTTGCTGAGTTCGAGGCCGGGACCCGACTTGAAGTAGCGCGTGTAGATCTGGAAGTACAGAAGCTCGATACGGCAATCGAGGATATTCGCTCCACTGCCAAGGCCGAAGTTATCCGCTTGAGAGCCGAAAAAAAAGCCAATCTTCTGGCAAGACAGGTGGACGCTTTTGGAGGTGCGGATGCGTTCAACGCTTATATATTCGCTTCTCGGGCTCTTCCTGATGATAAACTTCCAGTGAGAATTATTCATGCCGGGGAAGGTACCTTCTGGACGGATTTGAAGTCCGCATCTCCCATTCCAGACCTTCTCTCACTACAGCGATTCCAAAAGGAACTGGAAAGTGGCGCCGAAACGAATCTCAACACGACTCCATGATTTGATAGAAACTCGCAGGAGGGACCGGCGCTGGGGCCTGGGGATGCTCGTCGTTGGTCTGATAGTATTGCTGGACTCACCCTATCCAATTCCCTTTCCCCTCGTCGGATTACCTTCAGTAATCGTCTCAGCAGTACTGGTTTTTTGGGCTGTCTATCGTCTTTATAGGGGCTGTGGCTTGCCTCTTCGAGAGGTAGCCATTTATTTAGCTATGAAGGGAGGAGAAGCCTCCCGTACTGAGATTTTGGAGTTTCTGGAAGGTGAGGAGGGAAAGGGAGACCAGCTTTTCGAGATTCTGGAAAAAAAGGAGATTGCCACTTTGGCTACTCACAATTTGGAAATGGTAGAGGAAAGGGATGTGATTCCGGAAGGTTTGGTAGTTTTGCTGCCAGGAGGAAGGAAGTTGGTGAAAGGCTTAATTGAAGGACCTGGGAAGGAAGGCTGAAGTGTTTATAGAAACTTTTCCTGTTGGATGTTTTCAGTGCAATTGTACCGTCTTAGGTTGTGAACGTACCGGCGAAGCTGTGATTATTGATCCCGGAGATGACGAGGAGAAAATCCTGAAGATTATCAAGCAACAGGGATTTCAAGTTAAGTCTCTGCTCCATACCCATGCCCATCTTGATCACATAGGAATGGCAGGTCCACTTAAAAGGAAAGGTTATGGAGAGATTTTCCTGCACAAGGATGATGAATTTCTTTATGACAGTCTTGAGGAGCAAGGAAAGTTGTTTGGTTTGAGCCTACAGCCAAAAGATGAAGTAGACGAACACCTCAGTCACAAAGACCAGATCGAATTCGGAGATCATGTCCTCTCAGTGATACATACACCTGGACATACACCGGGAAGCTGCAGCTTCCTGTTAGAAAAAAAGGGGATTCTTTTCAGCGGAGATACTCTTTTCCAAAGCTCGATCGGTAGAACCGACCTGCCCGGAGGTGACTTCAATCAAATCGTAGATTCCATCAAGAACAGAATCTTTAACCTCAAAAAAGACTACTCCATCATCCCGGGCCACGGTCCCAACACCACCCTCGCCTACGAAGCCAAATCCAATCCGTTTGTTAAGTTGTGAGGCGAGGACCGGGGCTTAGGCGGGTGCTTGGGTGCTCATGAGCGGCGCCTGCGAGCAGATCACTCCTCGAACGATACTATGCATCGCCCTTCGTCGCGATTTACTCCCATGCACCACTCCTGAGCACCCAATCACCCACCACGCCCCGGCCCTCGCCTCACTTTTCGTGAGTCTTGTAATATTTAACTGATTGACCAATTGTGGCTCGTTGGCTAGTGGGTAAAGGCTCTAAGAACTGAACCAATTTTAAGATTCAACGTGAATCTCGAGTTCTAGAACGATGGGTTGCATCGCCCTGATCACTGACAACGCACTACTACTGAGCTCTAATGCTGGCACCACGCCCAGACCCTCGCCTCACTTTTCGTGAGTCTTGATAATATCTTTCCAATCCACCAATGACGACTCGTTGGCTAGTGGGTAAAGGCTCTAAGAACTGAACCAATTTTAAGATTCAACGTGAATCGAGAGCCGGAGATTTTGGAAGGCTCTGGGCGAGCGAAAAGCACGAGACCTGTGCAGAGGAGGCAGGACGTAGCAGGGCTACGATCAACGACGATAAGCAGAGTGTCGTGGTTTGCAGCCGTCCAGAGACCCCAAAATCTCCGGCTCTCGGTTCACCGCTAGTCACTCATTAGATCTAGGTTTTCTAGGAATAGGTTGATGATATCCAGGTAGATATCTATGGCGAAATCCATGGCTACCGGCCAATTGTTGTAGTCTTGCTCCTTGCTGGCCTGGGCCAGTCGATCAAAGTCATAGAGTAGATATCCGGTGAAAATCACGCAGCCAAAAACTGCCATGACTCGCTGCTTTGCTCTTGGAATGGAAAAAATCAGCCTGGCGATATTTCCCAGGAGCAATGCGATTAGCGACCAGAAGAGTATTGGACCTAGAAAGGCAAAATCAATTCCTGAATAGATACCGGTGAGGGCAGCGCCGACCGTAATGCAGCACGTGATTGCTAATACCTTTGCTCCGAGGTTTTCATCAACTGAGAGAAGGGCAAGAGCCAGTTCAATTCCCGTAAGAATGGACCAGATGGAAAAGAGCGGAAGACCTATGAGAATGTTATGGCGACCGAAAAACAACAAGCAAAGAAATACGCCAATATCAACTATCAATAAGGTCCAGAAGTACGGCTTTATAGCGTCAAAGCCAAGATGTAGGTCCAGTTCATCAGCCTCATTTTTCGAAGCCGTAATCCCAAGCTTTCCCTGGTGATATTGGTCCCGGAACCAGTTGATCGTATAGATGGTAGCAGCCCATGTAATTAAAAGCTGCAGGGATAGGATGGCAAATGTTTTAGAGAAAAGTGATTCAAGCATATCTTTCCAGTTGCAAGGAATTGAAACAATCTAATCATGGGTGGAAGGCTGAGAATTGGCAAGTGAATTAATCCCTGAGTTGTTTAAGATTCGATCCGCAACATTCCCATCGATGGTGTTTATCATTGCTTTTCCAATGTTTGTAGTATTGGTTGCCAGGGAAGGGAAGTGTTTGAGCAGGACATAGATGGGACCAAAGATTTGATACAAGAGATTATAGGCTGGAGTTCTGGACTTAATACCGCGTAATGGCTGAATATAGCCCGGTCGAAAAACATGGGCAGATTTGAAGGGCATCGCCAGTATTTGATTCTCAGCCCTACCTTTTACCCTGGCCCACATCATTTTGCTTTTCTCATCCGAATCGGCTCCCTGGGCGGAGACATAACAGAAGACGCAGGCCTCATTTTGAGAAAGCACTAATTGGGCAAATCCCACTGATAACTCAGCGGTAATCTTGCTATACGATTCCTCGGATTGACCCGCCGCAGAAATACCAACACAGAAAAAACAGGCATCAAAACCTGAAAGGTTGTCCCTGATGTTTTCAAAATCAAACAAGTCATCAACAAGGACCTCAGAAAGCTTAGGGTGATCCAGGCCCAGGGGCCTTCTGTTGATCACAAGCACAGAGGAAACTCTCGAACTGTCCAGGCACTCCAAAAGAACACCCCGACCAACCATCCCACTAGAACCAGCAATCAAAACCCGAAATCCCATAGAAAGAAATCCTAAACCAATCAGAACCCAAGGGCACCAAAATACCATCCAACTAAAAATAAAGGGTAAATCAATGGCGACTCGTTGGTTAGTGTGTAAGAGATCCAAGAAATGAACTGATTTTAAAATTCAACGTGAATCGAGGTCGAGAATTTTCGGAGTTCCTGGGCGAGCGAAAAGTACGAGACCTGTGAAGACGACGAAGTACGTGGCATCGTCACGTTCGAGAAGGATGAGCAGAGTATCGTTCTTTGCAGTCGCCCAGGAGCTCCGAAAATTCTCGACCTCGGTTCACTCCAAAAGGTCTTTTGCTGTGTCTGAACTATTAAATAGATTACTCAGGTTTGAAGACTGCTTCACAATTTCGGAATTGAGACTTTCCAATGCTTCAATTGCGTTGCTGACGCTTCTAGGTTCACTCACCGCTGCACGAATGTTTTCCTGGGCGTTAGAAATACTCTGAAAGCGAGAGATGTCACCATCGAGTCCTTCAGAGAGCCCATTGATTGTAGTTCCTATCTTTCGAAGGGTTTGGTCGGCTTCCCTTTCAAGCTGTTCTGGATTCTCCTGCCTGGTCTCAAGTTTTGCCAGGCTGTTCTGGAAATCCGGCACGGGAAAATCTCCATCAACAGGGGCTTTGATCTCTAACTCAGCCTCCTGTTTTCCTTCCTTTTCCTCAAAATATATTTCCACCCCTTCAATAATTCCTGTAGCGGGGCTTAGTGCTGTTAAGAGAGATTTTTTAAAGTCCGGTTCATCAGCTACTTGAATCCTGTATTGCAAGGATCCTTCGGTGACTTTGCCAAGAATAGAGAGTTTATAACTTCCGATCTGAGGTGGATCCTTTACGGTCACAGCCTCTATTTCAGGATTGTTGGAGGTAGATTTTGCAGGACCCTTAAGTAGAGATTTGCCTTCAAATTCCGCCGACTCTACTAATTCTCCTAAATCCTTCAAGGTGCCTTGTAATTGTTGCGGATTCTTTGAATTGCTCTTAAGGTTTTCTACCCTCGTAGAGAGTTCCTCAAGATTGCTTAAAGCAGCTTGACGAGATGAAATTTTCTGTTGGAGGCTTACCGATTGTTCATTAAGATTAGTAACTTCAAAGCGTAACGGGTCAGAATTTCGATGATTAGAGGACTCAGACTTACGTGCCTTATCCAGCGAAATGCCTGAAGTAGCGGCAGCTTTATGACCTTGCTTAGGTTTTCCTATTTTTCGGTTCTCGATACTCTGTGGTACCGAGATAGCGTTGGAGATACGCAGAGACATGGCAAACCTCCCTGTTCCTGGTAGCCAAAAATCCTTTTCCAGCTTCTAACACTAATTATAAAGCAACATCAAGGGGTGTCAACAGATTAGAAGACTATAGGCCTAAATTAATGGCAAGAATTACCTTTTGAGGGGCAGTATTGTAACAACTGAGTTAGGAAAGATCGAAACAATTGATATGAGTGGAGCAAATTCGGGGATCCTTTACCTTGGAGAGAAGTGTCGATTCTACCTGGCGGCTCATTCAAGATTTAGAGCCCCGGACTTTTGTCTGGATCGTGTCTGGTCAGGCGATGTAGATCCTTCGGATGTCTTCAGCTACGCCGAAGAAAGAAATTGTACGAGTTTGGGGATTCTCGTAGAGCGTTCAAATACTGTTGTATGCAGTGTCGCAGAAATTCCAGAGGAAAGTCGACTTCAGGATTTAAATGATGATTTGGCATCCAGCTTAGATGACTGGGAGAAAAGAGAGGGACAATTTTCAAGATGGCTTGTGCTTGATTCACGAGAAGAAAAGGCTCTACTGTGCTCGGTTTCTCGTTCCCAGGTCAAGGCATGGATCGAAGAGGCTGAATTGAGAGATTTTGAACTGCGCTATATAGATTTTCTGGACAGGGTTCTCTTTCGACTGTTTCTAGATGTCTTTCCAAAAAATGTCTGTGCTCTTTTGAGGTTTTCAGATCTTCTTTACTTTGGTGTTTTTTCACCACCTGAATCGTGTAAAGTTGCGCGTTGCGTGTTACCGGAATCAAACTCTTCTGAAGGTGAACAGCCCAATGAAATGGAGCTTCAAGGTTCAAGGGAAGTTCTGCAAGAATGGGCCCAGGCGGTACCCTTTGGCGGAGCGCACACTTCTTTAGTCCTATCTGATGCTCTATGTTCAGAAGAACTCCTCGGTTCTCTTGAGCAAACGTGGAATGGCTCGCTTCATAGTTTCTCGCAGATCTTTAGGGACGCCGCCAGTAGTTCAGATACAAGGGCCTTACTTGGAGGACTCCTTAGCACTTTTCCGGAATATGAACTCTGGGTTCATTTCAGACCTACATTTTTTCTGAGGGCGGGGATGGCTGTGGCAATGATTCTCTTCCTATTTTCCCTATGTCTACCCACTTCTGAATATGCTGTGTTTGATAATGTTCCTGGCTCACCCAAAGACTCCGCCCTCATATCCAAAAAACTACGAAACCATCCAGAACCTCTAGAAGCCCTCTTTCAAGATATTGAAGAGCTCAAAGAAAAATCAGCTAGTAGGCAGAAGCTGATGGGTCATTAAGTTCCGCTTAGAATTGATATTTCCACCCTGATTCAGGGACATACTCTCAATAAACTTCTAGCTACTAACTACCAGGGCACTTTTAATGCTAATAGTTAAGGGTAAACTCCCGATCTGATGCTTCTCCCAGCCCTTTGATTGGGTTCCATGAATCAGTGAACAGGGTCGAATTCACCGCAGATATGGCTGTTTAGTGGATGTTTCTGTGGAACAATTCACGTGAATACCGGGTGCGAGCTTTTCTTTCTGAACCGAGCTGAAAAACCAAAAAAATGCTTGACAGGATTTTCAGCGCTCCTTTTTCAAGAGTCCCAACTGGCTATTTTTCCAACCACTCTCAACCTCTTTCACGAGTCCCTTCAGGCTCTCTTTGTCCCTGGTGTTTTTCTGATCCAACTTGGTCAATTTCATCTTTGAGCAAGCCCTGAGAACCTCATAAAAACGGGGGTTAGAATTACTAAAGAATAGGAAACAGGAGAGACTTATTATGAATCAAGAAGAGATGGAAGCAACCCACCAGGGAAATCTAAGTGCCGCGCAAAACTACCGACAGGCTCAGGCAAGGCTCATCGACCGCATGCAGATCACCGAGCAGAAAAACCTGCATCATTATATGGGCTATTCGAGCATGTTCGAGTACGTGGTTCAGGAGCTCAAACTCTCTGAGCAGAGTGCCTATAATTTCATTCGCGTAGCGCGAAAATCCGTAGAGGTGAAGGAACTTAAGGAAGAGATCAGAAGAGGGCACCTTGGAGTGGCCAAGGCCACCAAACTCTGCTCCCTTCTCAAAGTGTCCAACCAGGGGAAGTTGCTTAAAGAAGCCAGGACGATGAGTACCCGGCAAATCGAGGCAAAAGTGTTTGAAGAGCAGGGTACTCCAAAGGCCCGGGAATCCGTTCGCACCCTTGGCTCAGATCTGCACCAGCTCACCCTGCTGGTGGACTCAAAGACCCTGGAACAATTGAAGCTCCTGCAAGACCTTCTCTCTTCGAAATCAAAAACACCCCGTACCCTCTCTGAGTCCGTCCAGGAAGCGACCCTGGAATTCAATCGCCGTCATGATCCGGTGCAAAGAGCGAAGAGGGTGAAGGAGAGAAAAAAGCAGAAGAAAGAAACTCCTGCTAAGAGATTCATCTCCAAGACTGAGGAGCAACAGGATTCAATGCCGAGTCCGGCCACTATTCACGTCAATAGTCCTGGAAAGCAGAGAAAGGCTTTACCTGCTCGGGTGCTAAATGCGGTCAACTCTCGTGATGGACGCAGGTGTGCCTTTATCTCGGTTCTGGGGAAACGCTGCAACCAAAGAAGATGGCTTCATCTTCACCACCGTTTACCTGTGAGCCAAGGAGGGAAGCACGTTGTGGACAACCTGATTACTCTATGCGAATCCCACCATCGAATGGTTCACAACAAAATGGAAGACAAAGCTCAAAATAATGGTGCTTGAAAGATTCCCAGTTTGAGCCGTTTCTTCGGTGTCAACTTTCGGCCCCAGAGGAACAGTCTGCTATGGACTCACATCCACCTAAAAAGCCATAAATACAAAGACCGATGATGGATCGTAGTGAATACATTTTGCCACAGCGGTCTCCTTTGTCTTCAATCTCACCCGGTAGATCCCGCAAATTGACGCTTTTTGATGATACATTTCCCTACTCTACCTGGTCTTTTGTATGCCCTTCTCCTTTCACTATCAGTAAATTAGCGCAGAGGGTCAAGTAGACCTGCCTAACTGCTCTACAAATTGAGTATAATGTCCACCTTAAAAATGGCTGAATCCAGGTTGGTTCAGGAGGAAGACGGATGGAAGAAGCACTGCGATACCACGGTATTTTACAAAAGATGGATCCCCGTGATCAGATTAAATTGATCCATACCCTGGGAGACTCAGAGGAAGAGACCGAGCTTTTGCTGGAGTTGTTGGCCGATCCTGTTTATGAATTTCGCCGAGCAGCCTTTGAAACCCTGCAACCGCGTGGGACGGTTCTTATGGAATCAGCGGTTAATTTATGTCGCAGCCCCAATGCTGATCAAAGATACTGGGGTATGCAGCTTTTGATAGCCATAGGTAAAGAAGCTGTATCTGCGGTTGAGGTATGCGTAAGAGACGCTGAGCCATCCTTACAGAGATTGGCGGTTGCTGCCCTGGGTGACTGGAAACAAGGGTCCAGTATGAGCGTACTCATCGAGTTGCTGGGCACCTCTGGCTGGCAGATACGGCAAGATGTTTTCAACGCGCTTGCGTGCTATGGAGAAAGAGTAAAAGAGCCCATAACTAAAGTCCTGGATACCGCTAATGAGGATCTATTTTACTGGGGTGTAAGATTGCTGGGAAAAATGGGCGCCAGGAGTCGAAAAAACCTTGTAGACCTGCTAAAGACTTCCAATAGAGATCGAAAATTCCTGATCATGTCAGCCCTGGCCGAGTGTGGCGATCGAGAGGCATTGGAACTCTTAATCAAATCGCTCTCTAAGAGTTCAGGTCTTTCACCGAAGAGAGCCAGTGACGCTATCTTAAGGGTAGGAGCCAGGGCTCTTGATCCGCTGGTTAACGCCCTGACGGATGTGCCTGCAGATCAACTCTATTGGTATGCGCGAACTATGATAAAGCTCGGTAGGAAGGGTGTTGATCTTCTAGGTGATTTTCTCATAGAAAGGGGTGAGGATTATCTTTGGGAGTCGAGGCCGGCTTTTGAGCAATTAGGTGTAGAGACTCTGCGAACCCTGGAGATTTTGATTGAGTCTCCAAAGAAAGAAGTTCGGGTTTTTGCCTACCAGGTTCTGGTGGATTTGGATTCAGAAGAAGCATGCCCAATTCTGGTTCAAGGACTTCAGGATTCAGCCTGGGTGTGCAAAAAAATGTGTGCGGACGCACTCATCAGGGCTGGTGATTCCGCCTTGGCGGCTATGCGAAGTTTATCCTCATCTTCTGATCCCGATGAGTTATTTTGGTTGATTTATGTCTTTAAAAGGAGTTCCGAAGGCCGCAGAAGAATATCAGAGTTGTTGCGTAGAACTGATAAGGAAGTAGTCTCTGAAGCAGCGAGAGCATTGCGGGATTCAGTCCCAGAAGAAGCTATTTTGCCTTTATTGCACTGCCTGAGGTCAGAATCCTGGGTAGTTCGAAAAGAGGCTTCGGAATCCCTGGTAAACGCGGGTCCAATAGCAGTATCAAGAATTGTCGAATCGCTGGCCATTCATGATTCAGAATTACATTTTTGGATTGGTAAGATTCTCAAATCCTATCAGCGGAGTATTTATCCTCATCTATCAACCCTCTTGTACCACGGAGAAGTCCCTCGCCACCTTGTCGCCACAGCGATGGGGCTAATCGCCGATCCAAGTTTTGAACCGCATCTTAGTGAGGCCTTGTCCGACAGTGATTCAGTCGTTGTTTTACATGCTTGCTGGGCATTGCAGAAAATTCATCCAGACCGAGAGGTAAAGGCTGTTTGGGGGCTCCTTGGCCTGTTGGAAATCGAGGACTATCCTGTTCTTGAAGAATGTGCTCTTAATGATAGTTCTAAGGCCAGGGACGCCGCATTAGAGGGCTTGGGTTCAGCCGAACCTATTCAGGTTCGTAATTCGATTTTCTTATGTGGAAAGTTGGAGATTCATGAATCTGTCAGACAACTGCAGGATATTGTTGAAGCAGATTCCCAATTTGCTGTGGATGCCTGTGATGCATTTCTTTATCTGAAAGATCGTACAATCGTACCCTTTCTTCGTCGCATGTTGGAAAAGGAATGTCCGAGGGAATTACATTCCAGAATATTGAGTGTGTTGGGAGTATTATCAGAGGAGGATGTAATTCCTTCCATTCTTAGAATACTTGCCAAGGATCCTTCAGAATCAGAGAGGGGACTGTATCATAGATGTGTATTTCAAATGGGTTTAGATGCTATTCCTCCTTTGATAGAAGCACTTGGCAATGAAGATGTTGCTCTTCGAAAGATAGCGGCCCAACTTCTACTGGAGTTCGGCGCGCTGGCGGTTGTACATCTGAAGAAATCACAACATAGTTCTGATCCCAATCTCAAATATTGGAGCACAAAGATATTGAAGAGTCATTTCCAAGATGAAACTTGAGCGCATTGGCGAATATCTAAAGTTCAATCTTCTGGAGCACAACGCAGGGATAGTTCTGACTCAACCCCTTGAGGATGAGTACGATCTCGGTGAGGTTCTGGAGTTTCCCAGAACCAAATGGGAGGAGTATTTTAGCCCTCGAAAATGCGATAGAATCTGTCGTGTTTTACGAGAGATTCGTATGGAAAGCGAGTTGGAATCAATTCTCGCATCTAAAATTACCCTCCTACCCATCGAAGATCCAGATTATCCCGCCTTGCTTCGTGAAATCTATAATCCCCCAAGACTTCTCTATGTCCTGGGAAAGCTTCCCACGCGGGAAATGATACATGTGGCCGTGGTTGGTTCAAGAGATGCGACGATGGCTGGAAAGTGCGCCGCAGAAGAGATTGGGAGGTTCCTGGCAGAGCAGGGTATTTCCGTAGTATCCGGTTTAGCCCGAGGGGTGGACAGGGCTGCCCATCGAGGAGTAATTGCCAGCAATCCAAGGGGCTACGCCCTTGCTGTGGTGGCTTCAGGGGTCGGAGAATACCTCAAACCTCGGATCTGGTCATTCTATGAGCAGATTCTTCTAAACGGCTCTATCATCAGTGAATTTCCTCTCTCATTTCCAGCCACGAAAAGAAATTTTCCCCTAAGGAATCGGATCATAACCGGGATTTCCTCAGGAACAGTCCTGGTCGAGGGAAAGATTAGATCTGGTTCTATGATTTCCGCCAGGTTGGCGATTGAGCAGGGAAGAGAGCTTTTCGCGGTACCGGGACCCATGCATTCAGAGTTATCCGCCGGACCTCATCAAATGATTCGAAGCGGGGCCAGTCTTCTATCCTCTCCCAAAGATATTCTGGAGGACCTTAAGCTGGAACCCAGGAAGTTACAGAGAATTGAAGTTTCTGATGAAGAGAATTTCCTACTGGATAAGATTTCTGAGGGTCCTACAGATATGGAGGAAATTCTTTACAACAGCCAGTTGCCCCTCACTAAAGTCCTGGGGCTGATTCGTGCTCTTGAAAACAAGGACCTGGTGAAGAGAATAGCCGGGAACAAAGTTCTCAGATTACCTAAACCTTCGAGATCCAGGGATTCCTAGAAAGCTCTACTTTCCTTAATCGTCATCTACGATTGTAATCGTATGGTTCTGGAATTCACCCAGGGCCATTCCCAGTGGATCAGAGAGTATGAGCTCGATGGTCTCCTCGCCTTCCGGATCCGGGTCATCAAACAGTTGGATCGTGAGTACAGTCCGTAGAGTCGAGCCGGCCGTGAAGTTCAAATTCAATAGCTGGAATCCAAAGTCGTTACCGTCAGCGGTTGTGCCGGACGCGACCTCAACATTTACTGAGGATGTAGTAATAGGAGTTCGATTTAGAATTATCTCAACTTCCACGGCCCAATTGCCTTCCAGGATTCGCCTGGTGGGACGTCCAAAGGACACCAGGGTTCGATGTGTATTCGCAGGCCTATAGACGTCGAGCTCTGTCGATGGAATGATTTCAGATGCAGGGGTTAGGCCTCCCCATACGTACATTTTGCCATGACGTGCGGTTGCCATATGGTCGTGTCTTGCCACTGCGGCTCCCTGGATCATTTCCAGATGGTCTTCTCCTGGATCATCCAGCGCAGACGGATTGAAAACCAGGATGGAATCCAGAGGTCCTCCGGAATTGGAGTCTTTACCGCCCCAGATAATAATCGCGCCATCAATGACTACAGCGCTATGACCATAGCGTAGGATTCCCATTCCAGGATGGGAAGTCCACTGACCGGTCTCAAGATCATAAACATCCAGAGTATCGTCTCCAAACTGGTTGGTACTCACTCCTCCGAGGACATACATCTTGCCCCCGTATACCGTTGCTGTATGCTGGTTTCGTGGGGTTCCACCGGTAGCTCCAAGCGACCAGGTGCCAGCCTGCACATCAAAAATCTCCAGAGTATTCAGGTTCAAGTTCGTACTTGAGAGTCCTCCCCAAATATGAATCTTGCCCTGGTATGCCGCGGCGGAATGATGTGACCTTGG
Organism: uncultured bacterium; assembly: GCA_964539825.1. Classification (GTDB taxonomy): domain Bacteria; phylum Muiribacteriota; class UBA6191; order UBA6191; family UBA6191; genus CAZIKF01. The sequence continues at coordinate 110,435 of CAZIKF010000002.1, read as the reverse complement.
AGTTCCCACTGTGGTTCCGAGCTGGCTGGATTGACTCTGGGTGTCAAATACTTCCATCGCGCCCAGGGTGCTAAAGAGTTCTTCTGCTGGGGTCTCTGGATCGTCTCCTTGACCGCCCCACAAATAGACCTGATCGGAGATTAGTGTAGCGGTATGACCAAATCGGTGGATAAGTTGAAGGTTAGGATTGCTCCATGTAAGAGAGTCAAAATCCAGCTTCAAAATATTTCCATTTTGAATATTTCCTGATTTTCCACAGAAGAAGTAGGCTGTTTGTTGGTAGCTGACAGCATCCCCGCCTTCACAAGCACCTCCAGGACTATTGGGACCAACATCCCAGCGGGAGGGTGAAGTTGAATTGAACAGCGGGAAGGAACTTGAAACCTCACTGGTACTCTGGTAGAGGTCTGAGACTGCCAGACGAACTTGAACGGTGTTCTCATCTGATCTCAGATTATACTGAGAGTGCCAGAGAATCTTGGCCGGGTTCTCAAGGTTGTCCAGGTTTCCACTAAGAACGGTGGCCGTGTGCCATACGGTAGCATCCAGAGAGTATTCCAGACTCTTAACGTATAACTCATCTCCCTCAGCGTCAGATACCTGCGCCACGATGCTGATTTCTCGATTATCCCCATCAACCTGAAGGGAAGAGATTACAGGTGGCGTATTATTTCGTAATGACATAGTCGCTGTGGCGCCCTGGCCTTCAACTCCAAGAAGTGTCTCAGGTACAAGAAGTAGTTCAAGATCCACATTTTGGGATGGCAATAGCTGGTTGCTGTCCCACAGAGTCTGGTGGGTACCATTTCCTGAAAATTCACTCAGGGAGAGGTGGGCTTCGGGAACCTCTACCGGGCCTTCGCCAGAGTTAAGCAGGGTATAGTACAACTTGACTCGTGCCGTGAAGGTGCTCTGCAAATCAAAGTTCAGGGGAATGAATCCGGAGTCTCCGGCAATATCCAGGTTCTGCGCAACAGGAATCGGAAAGAAACCTTCATCAAAGTGACTCACATCAATGTTGTGGTAGAGCAAGGTTCCATCAAGATTTGCAGGATTTTCAAAACCGCCCAGGTAACCACAATAACTTTCCGAATTTTCACAAATCACACCATCATGGTCATCATCTGATCCAGCCCTGAGAATTCCTGAGTTTATATCTTGAGGCCAGTTAAATGCATAACCTTCATCATAGCTCGAATAGGTTGTATAGACGGGGACATCATTTTGAACAATCTCTACACGAATAACAGGATAAGTTACTTCATCCGAGCGAACAGTCACGGATACAGGCAGGGTAACCGTACCAGCGTTCATGGAACTCACTGTAATAATTGCGGAATAAGTAACAGTCGTAGCAGCACCCATGGACACTTGTAGTCCCTGTCGGTCCGCATAGATTCCTACTCTGGAAGGGGTAGAGCCAAAGTCGTTTTGCTTTCTGAGCAGGAGCCACGAGAAGGGGGAGGAGGGATCATAATCAACGCTTATATCCAAATCGGTGACCTCAGAGTTGCCCTGGTTAAGAATCGTTAGAGTCTGATACCCGTTGCCTGGGTCAAAATCCATTGCGGATGGAGCGAGGAAAAGTTTTGGTTCGAGGATAACCGCATCATCATCGGCTCCTTCCATAGCTGTCAAAGCGTTGAGAAATCCATTTCCGTAATAGGCGTCGCGTCCAGCAGCTCCTAAATCTGTTGCGCCCTGCTCAAGATAGTTTCGAATATCCAGGGGACTCGCAGATGGATTCACGGCCTTAATCAAAGCAGCTACTCCGGCAACATGGGGTGAGGACATAGAGGTTCCTGACCATGCAGCATATCCATTGTTATGCACAGTGGAATAGATGTTTGTACCGGGAGCCGCGATATCAATGGCCGATCCGTAGTTGGTAAAGTATGCGGGCTGCAGGGTTTCGGTTACAGCTGAAACAGCCATACATTCGTCGTATCCTGCGGGTGAGAAGAATGTGCTGTCCATGTTGGATCCGTCATTTCCGGCGGCACATACAGGCAGGACTCCATTATTGAGAGCTTGCTGAAGGGCAACTTGAAATGTTGGTGAAGGTCCAGGTCCACCAAGACTCAAGTTGATTATATCAGCCTTTTGAGCCGGCAATCTTCCCGATGAGTTTGGTAAGCCAGCAGCGTATAAAATCGCGTTGTAGATCGCGAAGGAGTCACACCAGGATGTGGCACACACTCTCAGGGGCATTAATTTTACATTCCAATTAATCCCGCTAATTCCCTGGCCGTTATTTGTTTTGGCACCAATGATTCCAGATACGTGAGCGGCATGAACATTTCCTGAGCTTATAAATGGATTGTCATCCATCTGGATAAAGTCAAATCCAGCTATGAAGGCGCCGTTGGAATCCTGGGAATCTCCCATGAGATCATCGTGATAAGTAACTCCCGTATCCACCAGGGCAACGATAGTATTGCCATCACCAGTGGAGATATCCCATGCGTCCGGCATATTGATTGCTTCAAGTCCCCAGAGGCTCCCGTTGCTGAAATAAGTATCATTAGGTGTGGTTACACTGGTCTGGAAGAAGAAAGCAGGTTCCACACGATGCGCACCGTAAATGTCTGAGTAGTCTTCTACAGCTAAGATGGTAGCAAAGAGATCAGCATACTTCTCTTCCAAAGTACGCGGTCCCGAGCCAGCCTTGGAGATGGATTTAGATCTGGAGGGAAGGTTGACTGACAGAGCATCAATAATGGGGCGATCTATCCTGGATACTCGCATGGAAGTGCTGGAATTGGAATTTTCTTCTTCTGGAAGATTTAAGCGAAGTACCTTTCCTGGTACTACTGGGGAGTGATCTCCACGGTAGAGACCGGCGAAGTAATTTACCCCTACCGCAACAGTTCTATTTGGGGTGTCAAGGATGGCGGTGGAATTTTGCGCTGTGTGGAAAGTTCCAACTTTGGCTCCGGTGCTCAAAGTCGCCAGATAGTTCCCCTGGGTAAGGATTTGCAGTACATATTCTCCTCGTTCTAATTCCAAGTCCGCTCTAAGTACCATCTCCTCTGTATAGTGGGCGAGTGCTTTACCGGTACCCCTGTCAAAAAGAGTTGCTTCAATTGGCCCTGGAATTTCTGAGACGAGGTGAAGAATACCGCTATATGCAGTAGCAACAGTGAAACTGAACAGGTCGGGATTGGTGCCAAATCCATCGATTTGGTATTTGAACACTTTAGAGAGTGTACCCAGGTATTGATCGTCTCTTGCTGTATTGTTGGGTTCCACCTCAAGAATATGAATTGGAGCTGAGAGGTCAGGACTGCTCAATGAGAGGTCCACTGTATAGGAGCCCGTATCTTCTGTACCAAAGAGGACTAGATCAAACTCATTGACTCCACCCGAGCCATTGATGAGGAACGGAAGATCGAAATTGACGTCGTGGAGTAAATGGACTACCCGCCCGGAAGATCTCTCATAGATGGCAGCATCGGGTCTGTCGCCTGATGTTTCAATGTTTATCGAGGCCATCAAGGCTCCGGTAACTCCAAAGCTAAAGGAATCTCGAAGATCAATTTCAGTGGAGAAATCTCCCTCGATTTTTATGCGATCTCCAGATCCTAACTGAGCCAGAGGTTTGGCTCCGTTAAAAATACCATTTGGTTCGCGATCCAGGAATACAGAACCGCTTCGCACTCGAACATCCTCTACCGAAAGGATTCCGATATTGGAACCCAGGTTTGAGTTGTCTAACTCAATGACGATACCCGTCGCTATATTGGAATAGCCCACTGGCTGGTAGCTGTGATCATCTGCTGCAAGGCGGATCGCTATTTCATTGATTCGATTGATGAAGAAAGCACCGTCCCTGGAGAAATACCATCTGAGTTCATACCGGTCTCCGGTAGTGACAGAAAGATCTCCTTCGACATGTGTCGGAGTAATAAATTGTTCTTCATCTCCAAAGATAGAGAAGGCGAGTGAAATATCATTGAGATCACCATCGGTATCCGTCAGGTCGAATTTAAGCTCAATATAGGATTGGTCCACAACACGTATGGAGCTGTCACGCAGGAGCAGTGAGGGCAATGTATGACCGCGACGTAGACTGAATGTGAAGGACCTGTCAACATCCGGTACCTGCAGGTATGGATCTGACCAGGCACCGCGACCCAGTCCATCACTCAAGAGTAGATTTAGTCCTGCGGTTTGGAGTGTTTCAGGAACATCCAGAGAAACTTCCAGGGTGCCGTTTCCATTATTGAGGATGGTAAATGGATGGGATCCGGGTGAAGTGGTTGGAGTGTAGACTATGCTTCCGCCATTGGGGTTGGACAGCCCGAGATCTATGGAAAGTACGGCCTCATCCCCTACCAGATCCAACTGAGTTCCATCGAGAGTTGGATTGGACGCCACCAGGACGATGGGATTCCCATCTACAGTGATTCCAGTCAGGGTGGGTTCGGCACCGAGGGGAAGCCATTCCTCCAGAGCCCTCAAGAGTACACCCTTGGTAGTTTCCACACCGGCAGAAATTGAAGCCCTCATATCAAACTCATATTCACCTTCCTGATCTACGATAAAGAAGGCGCTGCCAGTTGCAACGGTTTGGGTATAACTAACTCCGGTTGAAGAGACCAGGTCCACCAGGGTGGTGATATGGGTACCATCTCGTGAAAGATCGATTCCCAGTGGACCGTAAAGGTGAGAGTCTGTGAGATTTTCAGTAAGTGAATTTTCGGTGTTATCAAAAAGGAAATCAAAGTTAAGAGTGTCCATCCAGGGACCTACGTCAGTTGTTCGCTTGTAGATCCAATTAGAAGTAATCGAATCGAAGAATGGCATGGGCATGGTCTCAACCATACCAACGATCTGGAAATCAAGATTCATGTCCACTGGTTCGTACCTGGGGAAAATTCTGATTGCGATGTCGTGGCTGGAAAACCTCTGAGTATTGTCATCTACGGCTACAAGGGTAGCTGTAGTCTCATAAAAATTATCAATGTTGGCCAGTTTGCTGGAATTAGGCTGGATCTGGAACACAAGTACAGAATCATCCTGTGCTCCCTGTACAGCCAGAACATCTGGGTCCCAGCTCCAGGAAAAGGAAATCGGATTACGAGTATCCTCATTATTGTGATCCAGGGTGCGGCTATTGCTTCCATCCAGATAGAGTATGGGTTGAGTAGGTTGGGAACTGATTCGTACATTCAAAGTATCCGGTAAGTCTCGAATGAGAGGTTTACGAAGCAAGGGTACAGCTTCAATGGTTACCAGTTCAGATGCGGTGGATAGGTTCGAAGTACTCAGGGAACTGATTCGATCGTAAGCGAAGACCTCGAAGACGAACTGTTCTAGACCCTCTTCAAAATTGGGAAGAACAATTTCTACCTGATCCATGCCTTCCACATTTGCACCAGATGGCCTGAGAAAGAGGCTGTCTACCGGTAGCCCTGAAATCTGTCTGGCATCAAAGGTAAGGAAGTTATTGGTTTTGCTGAAAGAGTCAGAGAGATCAAGAACAAGAATGTCTGAGCTTCGATAATACTCAAAAATAGGATCATGTTTAACAATGAGTACGGGCGCAGAGGAGGCTGGCTGGATCTTAACCGAAACCAATTTTGTCGTGGAACCGCTGGAATCGGTAATCTCCATGATGATGTCGACACGAGCGGATCTTGGGAAGTCTTGGGAATCCAGCTGTAGGTATGCTACGGAGCGGTCATTGCTTTGTACAAACAGTGGTGAAGAAGTTAGCGATGAAGTTGCAGACCAGGAAAAGTCCAGGGTTTCGCCCAGGTAGCTAAACGAGTCTGTTCCATCAAGTTCCAGCTCAAGAGGCAGTTCATCTATGCCTACCTCACGATCTACGATAATATTCGCAACTGGAGTTCGCAGGGTTTGGACCCTGATCGTTACTTCATCTTGTGCGATTTGGCCGTAGGTATCCTCAACCTCTAGAACATAGGTGTATTCTCCCTCCTCCTGTGGTGCCGTAAAGGTAGGTTTATCAATATTATCGAGATCCAGATGGGTTGCGGGAGTCCACTGGTAGCGGACTACTCCTGGTAGGGGAGCGTAGGTATGATTGTCCAGGAAGTAGGTCTCCCCTGGGCGCACCAGTGCATTTAGACCGGCATCTGCATTGAGAGGAGGAACTGCATAGACATATTTTTTGACGATGTCGGTGCTCTGATGAAAGAGGCGGCCAACCGGATCCTGAACGGTCACGAAAAGTTTGAACTCATATAAACCCGGATTCAATATTTCTGGAATGACAGTAACCTCTCTGCGTCGATCTACAAAGCGCACTTCAGGTCCGGTGATCCTGGTCCACTCATAGTTCATTTTTGTGACTGCGGGATCTGTGTGATAGGAATTCGAGCCGTCCAGAATCAGCTCCTGCTGCCCCGCAATAAGTGTGGAATAAACGCCCGCATCGGCGACCGGGGGCAGAAAACGGTAATAAATATAATGGTTTTCAATGACTTTCGATGTATTGCCCGTATTGAGATTCTCAACTACCAGACTTACGATCCTTCCGGTACCATCGAGGTGATTCACGCTCAGTTCCAGTGGTGAAGACACCAGGTCATTTTCCACAGTCTCAAAGTCCAGGGAAAGTGCCCCCACTGAGGTGTCATAAGTAAGCGGTGCTACCTGCATATCTTCGTGACGCACAGTCCAATGATAGATATAAGTATCTTCAAAAGGCTTGTCATCCGGATCATAGACAACTCCAACTTCGAGATCGAGGGTATAAACACCCGTTGAGACAAGGACTCTCTCTCCAGAGCCAATGGAGGCGTAAATAACTCGGCCCGGATCTAGCTTGTCATCCAGAATATATTGGATTTCCTCCCTGCCAAGAGTGTCGCTAACCTCTTCAAAGATTGCGTAGGCCTGCGAGTGGTTCTCAGTTTGATCAAGAACATTGGCAATGAGATCAATTTTTTTCCACGGAGTATGGTCGATAGCGATATCAAGAACTTTTCCAAAATCGACCCGGACGCTAGCCTCTGTTCGATTTGCGGCTTCTTCTTCAATATCCCGCAGGATACCGATCAACGTCACAGAGCCAGCGGTAGAAACAGCGCTCTGCGCAAGAGCAGCCCCCATCATCTCGTTGAGCTGGTCTCCATCAACCAGATTCTTAGCCAGGGTATGTAATTTTTCTCCGGCTTGCTCCAGTTTGGTCATATGGTCATCCAGGTTGGCGGTGTTGGCCAGATCCACAGCTAGATCATCGATTACACTTTGATATCCTCCATCCAGATTCGCGATGGCCGTGCCCAACAGGTTAGCCAAATCAATCATCGCTTGTGTATTTTCTGAAACAGAATTGATAAATCCATCTGAGATTGAAATTGCTTCTTGTAGGAAGGCAATGTAGTTGGCTTCAGCCTGGGAGCAATCAACCGGCAACATTAACAGGGGATTGTTTAGCTCCTGCAGTAGCGTATTCAGACGAGCTTCAGCCTCAAATTCGAAGGCACTTCCCATGGCAGCATTAGAGATACTGATACTGTTCTCCAGTACATTGGCCATGGATAAGGCAAAGTGACCCTGGGTACAGAGATTCATTGGATCCAGGTTACCCGGATCAGGAGGAATTTCGTCAGTATCCTGGTTTCCGATCTTGAACAGCTTGCCAATCATGGTATCCAGCACTACTGCCAATTCGGGCTGAATGAAGGGATTAGCCCTTTCATTCACAAGATTATTAAGGACTGGCAGGGATTCCAGGTAGACATTATAGGCTTCCGCAGTAAGTGTCTGGGAGTTGTCGGAGCTAAAGAACTCCTCGAAGAGTTCCTTGGGGTCTGTCGTAGGTGTAGATGTATTCAGACCCGTCTCAGAAAGCATGACAAGAATATCGGTGATATGTCCATATCCAATGTAATAGGGATCAGCTGCGGCTGCATCAAAGGAGCGTTCTACAGCATCTCCTAACAAGTCCACACCAACATTTTGGTCCTGAAGGACATCATGAACGATGGGGGTAAGGAATGCTGGTTCCGCAAAATGCCCGATGAGGAAGTAGAAGTAGCTGGTTTCCACATCAAGATCCATTTCCCAATTAGATATAGCATCAGGGGTTGCGGAAAGGTATTGAGAGGTATGGTTTCTCAGGTCGATTCCACCGAGGAATTGACCGCTCGCGAACCTTGCTTCCAGAACGGTGTCATTCATGAAGGAAGAATTGTCCTCAGCGAGATCCCTTAGAAGCACCGGTAAGGACACTACATAGGTTGGCAGTTCCATAGGCTGAATCGAGCAATGAATAGGACCGGTGGCAAGATTTTGGCCAGTCAATGAGAGTAGAGTCACCTCACCAATCAGAGAGCCGGGAGCGGAAGTACACATATCAGCCTGGGTTGACATGATGGTGAACCCGGGTTGCCTGACATCCAGGGTACCCGTGATCGTCCCCGTACCACCACAATTCCAAAGATCAAAGGGAGCGGACTGCTTAGCGATTTCCTCGCCCTCTTCATCTGTAAGGCGGAGTCCTACCTTGATCCCGCTTTCACAGCCGGGAATATCCAGTTTCGAATCCCAGACATATTGGATAGTTGTTGGTGTTTGGTAGGCTAAACTTAATCCTGAGATGGAGCCTGGACTTGGGGTGAAAGCTAGATTCTTTCGGGCAAAAATCTGACTGAGGGAGGTTTGAACCTCTCCAAATCCGGTGGTGTCACTTACATCGGCTGTGACAGTGACAAAACCTGTTTGGTGATCTACATCCACGCGGAAATTATCAAAGGCAGGTTTGAAATCGTTGATTCTCCTTACCCTGAAGTTGAATTCGTCAGTGTCTACAAGGACTGTATTAGGGTTGTCCAATACACTGAGTTTAAGAATTTTGGTCCTCTGTGACTCTTCGAGGTCCAGGTCCAGCTGTACACGATCTCCTGGGAGTAGCGTGATTGCGACTCCATTCGTGAGGGCCTCCCAGATCAACGGATCTAATCCACCATTGTTCGGGTTGTAACTTGTAGAGCCGTCTACGATGACCCGCAGGGTTGAAGCCAGACATCCAACGTCCAAGGATTTGGTGGGCTCTGTAAGGGTAATAGTAGAGGTGCCGCAGGTATAAGACTCAATACTGCCATCAGCTACAAGGAAAGGTTTGCGTACCGTAACCGAATCAATTATCCCTACAACCACATCCGGATGTTGGGACTGACTGATCTCCAGGGATAGATTCACGGTTCGAAGTAAATTATTGTCGGTAAGGATTCCATCATCTTGAATGAGCAATGTGGCTACGGATGAAGTTGGGTTCGGGATAGATGCCCCTACAATCTCGTTACGGATGCTCCAAACATAATTTAGATTTTCGGTAAGGTTTTCATTAAATGATGCCGTGGCATCCAAGAGGAAGGTTGCTTCGGTATTTCCCTGTGAACCGCAGAAATACTCATTGTCAACTGGAGTCATCGAGGAGCCGTTGCATTGTTCCTGTCGAATGATAAATTGGAAATTGTTGATTTTACCGTTCATCAGGTCAAAGGGATCAGAATCATCCAGGGTGCCTTCCTGATCTGTGGCCCCATCAAAGGGAACCATTCTCAAGTAGGTGCCGGTTATAAATGAATCCTCAAATACAGTGGAATTCCATGTGAAGGTTCGATTCGTTCCCACTGGAATATTTTTAAGTAGGGTTACACTCACGAGGGAAACACCATTGAAATAAAGAACCTCGATATCTGTGAGATCTCCATTGGCATCGCTCACGTTATATCGAAAATCGATGAGCCCGCTGTTATCAAGAAGGCTATCGCGGCGCAGGTTGGAGATAACTGGGAGGTTCACCGGAACATCAATGTGATTGAAGAGGTCAAAAGGATCAGACGGCGGTGAAATTGCCCCATCATTAGCCTTAAGTCTGACGATTACTCCGGAATAATCCTCTGGAAGCTGTGGCTGGGTATCCCAGGTGATGCTATGACCGACTCCTGAGGGAACTTCGGAAAGGTCGGGAATCCCGGAATAGTTTCCGGCTGCTGACCAGGTTTGACCATTATCGAGTGAGTACTCCATTGTTACCGTCAGCAGTATGGGTGCGGGATTGTCCAGATCATAGACGATCGGTAAGGTTCCGCTTGTGCCAAGTACAATGGGCTTGGAGATGACTGAAATGGGCAATAGTCTCTGTAATCCAAAGGTGAGCAGCCTGCTGCTCTCAGCAGAGGCCAGACTTGTCTGAACATTGTTTTCGGTGACTTTGAGAAGCTCCATCGAGGGAGTTGTAAAGCCGCCAATATTCTTACCACCATAGACAACGAAATAGTCCTCGTAGCCGTTTGAGCTATGGTGCGCTCGATTTTTAACCAGTGCTGCCGCGGCATAGGAAGGATGGCGCCTGAGAACCTTGCCTGAAATGTGGTCTGCAGGTAGGACTTGGAGCACTTCCAGCGCACTGGAATGGACTGGTTCCAATCCGGTCTCTCCCTCGACTCCGCCAAGCAGTACAATTTTATCGTCGTAATAGCCCATGCTTCGTCCGCTAAGTGCGAGTTCCAGGTCAGGCAACTCAGAAGGAAGAATTTTGGAGGGGATAGCCTCGCTAAGATCATAGGCTTCAATGTTGGTTAATTCTCCAAAGTTATTGCGTCCCCCCAGGACAAACAACATGGAGTTTCGAATGGTTGCATTGTGTTGCTGGCGTGCTTCCGAGAGTGGGTCAAAATCTCCATCACCCAGGTCAATAGCTTCAGTAGCACCGAACTCAAAGACATGAATTTCATCACTGGAAGCCCCGGTCCAGTCCATTCCACCGACCACGATCAGCAGATTGTCCCTGGCCATAGCCTGATGGTAGGCAATCGCGTCAATGTCGGGAAAGGAATACTGGGTATCTAAAAGAGCGTGATTTCCGAAGAGGTCATACACTTCTACGAGGTCCGAGACACCATTGGAATCTAAACCTCCGAGGAGGATAAGCTTGTTTCCAAAGAGAGTTGCTGAGTGACCTTTTCTTGGGGTGATGAGTGCGGGGAAGGTATAGGTAGAAGGTGTGACCCCCCTGGTAGAAAGATCATAAACCAAAACACTATTTGTGAGTCCAGATGCATTCTCTCCACCCAGGATGAAGAGTCGATTGTTATACACAACACTTCCATGTTGAGCTCGGTCCGGTCCCTGGGTCAGTTCCATTCCAACCCTTGCGCTATAGGTTACTTCATGCGGCAGGATCTCGTAGGTATGCTCGACGCGGTACACCGTATCAGCCTGAGTTGGGAAAGTATGAAAGATTTCCAATGTGTTCTGGGTCTGAATACCGTCTGTACCCCCGAAGAAGTAAAGATCGTTTCCAACAACACTTCCAGAATGTGACGATCTACCAACCGGAGCAGGAATTCCCCACTGCCACATGTCCCTACCGACATCGTAAATATCTACGGAGTTGGCATTGGCGAGCATCTGTCCATTCATGAAGCCGGTATGGCCGCCATAAAAGTAGATTTGCTGGTTATGCAGTGCTGAGGCATGGTCGGTACGATAGGCCGGTAGCCCTGCATCAGAACCGTCGTCGCCGCCGTCTCCACCATCGCCGCCGTCTCCACCATCGCCGCCGTCTCCACCATCGCCGCCGTCTCCACCATCGCCGCCGTCTCCA
>CAZIKF010000002.1:42956-98745 GCA_964539825.1 uncultured bacterium | reverse complement strand
CGCCGTCTCCACCATCGCCGCCGTCTCCACCATCGCCGCCGTCTCCACCATCGCCACCGTCGCCGCCATCGCCACCGTCGCCGCCATCGCCGCCGTCTCCACCATCGCCGCCGTCTCCAGTACCATCTCCGGTACTGAAAGGATCAGATGGAGGAGAAATCGCGCCATCATTGGATATGAGACGGACTCTGACATTGGAGAGGTTTCCAGGTATCGCGAAGGTGTAGTCCCAGTCCAGGGTCCAGGCCAGGCCAACATCAATATTTGAGATGTCACCGATGATGTGCGGATCAGGCAACCAGGAAAATCCGCCGTCTGTGGAAAATTGCAGTGCTATTTGACGTCCGACTCCTGAAACACCAGAAAGGTTATAGGTGATTGCTGCCGAGGTCGCAGATGCGTTTACGATTGGTTTAGAGATTATAGTGAAAAGGATGTCAAAGGGATCTGAAGGTAGAGATTCAGCGCCGTCATCACTTCGCAGGCGAACTCTGACTCCATACTCGTTTCCTAAGAAATCTGAGGAGAGATCCCAATCTATGACAAGGTCCGTACCAGGAAGAATGCCGTCAATCTCACCGGAATAGCTAGTAGCGGGCATCCAGGTGAGTCCTCCGTCCCTTGAGAAATCCATGGTGATATCCCTGGGTATTCCGGGGATACCAACCAGGGAATAGGTGACTTCACCCTGTCCAAAAATCATAGCCATAACTGGCTTGGAGATGAGTGTATTAATTGCCTCAAATGGATCTGAGGGTGGGGAGTATGCCAGGTCATCGGATACCAGGCGCACCAGCACACTACTCTCGTTTCCGGTGAAGGCAAGGCTGGTATTCCAGGTGAGGGTGTGTCCGATCCCCGGAAGTACCCCGGTTACATCACCTGTGATTGAAGCACTGCCAGTCCACGTGGAACCTCCATCAAGGGAATATTCAAGGCTGATGTCCCTGGGGATTCCAGCCACAGAAGTTAGATCATAAGTGATGATCGCACTGGCTAAAATTGGTTCAACCTCAGGCTTCGAGATTAAGGTGTGAATGATGTCAAAAGGATCGGAGGGAGGGGAGAAGGCCAGGTCGTTTGAGACCAGTCTTACCCTGATATTCTGTTGGTTTCCAGTAAACAACTGAGAGGTGTCCCAATCAATGGTATAACCTGAACCAGGTAAGATTGAGCTGATGTCACCACTAATGTCGTTGTTGGGAATCCAGGTAGTTCCGCCATCAAGAGAATACTGCAAAAAGATGCTATGACCGATGCCGGCAACACCGCTGAGATTGTAGGTGATCGTTGCTGAACCAAGCTCGGGATCAACGATAGGCTTGGAGATGAGGGTTCCCAGGATGTCAAATGGATCAGAAGGTGGAGAGATGGCAAGATCATCGGAGATGAGTCGGACAATGAAATTGGACTGATTCCCCGTGAAGACGGCCGAAGTATTCCAAACAAGTACGTGATCTGTTCCCGCAAGGACACCGCTGATGGCTCCGCTAATATTACTGTCAGGAATCCAGGTCAATCCTCCATCAGTGGAATACTCCAGGCTGATATCATGGGGTACCCCGGGGATCGCGATGAGGTCATAAGTAATCTCGGCGAATCCAAGCTGTGGATCCACCGCAGGTTTGGTGATTTCCGTCCCGATGATTCCAAAAGGATTGGATGGCGGAGAGGTTGTAAAGAGGTCGCCTAACAGCCCGGCAGGGAGGCCCACCAGGTCTTCCCCTATCAAACGTACACGAACTCCGTCAAAGTTTCCTGGGAAGATGGTTGTTGTATCCCAGGCAAGTACATGATCATCACCGGGAGCAACTCCTGTGACTTCACCACTGATGGTTGAGCTGGAAATCCAGGTAAGTCCTCCATCTGTACTGTATTGCAGGGCCAGGTCGTAGAGTGCACCCGCCAGACCTTCAAGGTCGTAGGTAATCGTCACCAGGCCATATTCCGCAGCAGCTTCAGGTACTCCTATTCTGGTATTGATGATATCCATTGGATCTGAGATAGGTGATATAGCGCCATCGTCACTGTATAGACGCACATAAACCATGTCTTCATTTCCACTGAAGACTTGCGAAGTCATCCAGGTCATGGTCAAAGAGGTGCCCGGTAAGACGCTGCTTACATCACCGCTGATTGCGGTACTTTGTGTCCATGTAGCGCCACCATCCACAGAGAACTCAAGAAAGAGGTCTCTTGGAACACCTGGCGCAGCCAGCAGATCGTAGTTGATTACCACATAAAAGAGCTGGGGATCGACCAGGGGCTTGGTAATCTCAGTATTGATGATATCAAAGGGATCCGAGGGTGGTGATATGGCCAGGTCCTCCGTGATGAGGCGTACAATCACATCGGGAACATTCTCGGTATAGATCGCGGAATAATCCCATACGATTTCATGCCCTGCTCCCGGTAGTACCCCAGTGATGTCTCCGCTGATATTGGTGTCAGGAATCCATGTGGTACCCCCATCGGTGGAGTATTCAAGGGAAATATCATGATCCACTCCGGCAACTCCGCTAAGATCATATGTAATCGTCGCTGAATAGAGGACTGGGTCAACCAGGGGCTTGGAGAGTGTGGTTCCAATGACGCCAAATGGATCTGAACTTGGAGAAATTGCCAGATCATCCGAGATTAACCGAACGCGAACATCAAACTGGTTTCTTGGAAAGACCGCATCGGTGTCCCAAACGATACTGTAACTTTCTCCCGGTAGAATTCCACTGGTATCACCGCTGATATTCGTGTCGGCAATCCAGGAGACTCCTCCGTTGAGGGAGTATTCCAGGCTAATTTCGTGGGCGACTCCGGGAACGCCGGTCAAATCATAGGTTATGGTGGCTGAATGAAGTACGGGATCAACATCTGGTTTTGAAATCTCGGTTCCAATGATTGAGAACGGATCAGATGGCGGTGAGAAGGCCAGGTCATCGGAAAAGAGCCTTACAAGGACATTATCTACGTTTCCAGGGAACACAGCTGAAGTGTCCCAAACAATCGTAAGACCGGTTCCCGGCAGAACTCCGAGAATATCACCACTCACGTTGTTATCAGGGGTCCAGGTTGTTCCTCCATCGAGGGAGTATTCAAGAAAGATGTTGCGATTTACGCCGGGTACCGCGATGAGATCATAAGTGATCGTGGCGGAATGGAGCACTGGATTAACATCAGGCTTGGAGATTTCTGTGTGCAGGACATCGAAGGCATCTGATGGGGGAGAGAATGCCAGATCATCAGATACAAGTCGTATCACAAGGTTAGGTTGATTTCCGCCAAAAACTTGTGAGGTATCCCATTCCATGGTCAGGGCTTCTCCAGGCAGAACGCTGGTGGTGTTCCCGTTCAAATTCCCATCCGAAGTCCATGTGGCTCCATTATCGAGGGAATACTCGAGGAAGATTTCATGTTCCACACCGGCGACACCACTCAGATCATAGGTAATCAGGATCGAACCCAGGATTGGATCTACAAGCGGTTTGGAGATCTCAGTACCAATTACATCAAACGGATCGGAAGGCTCAGAAACGGCCTGATCATCAGAGATCAGTCGAACCTGTACATTGTCCTGGTTTCCAGGGAAGACCTCGGAAGTATCCCATGTGAGGGTCAATCCAGGCCCAGGAAGAACTCCGTTGGTATCGCCGCTGATTTCCGGGCTGGCTATCCAGGTTGTGCCTCCATCCAGCGAGTATTCAAGGAAGATGTCGTGGGGTACACCGGGTACACCGGTGAGATCATAGGTGATCTCAACCGAGTGCAGAATCGGATCGGCGATCGGTTTGGAAATTTCCGTACCAATGGCTCCAAAGGGATCTGATTCCGGCGATATAGCATTGTCATCGGAGATGAGGCGAACCCTGACATTGTCTTGGTTACCAGGGAAGACCTGGGAGGTATCCCATACAATGGTATAACCATCTCCGTCGAGTATTCCTGTGATATCTCCGCTGATATTGGAATCCGCAGTCCAGGTTGTCCCGCCATCCAGGGAGTATTCAAGACTAATGTCGTGAGCCACTCCAGCCACTGCTGTCAAATCATAGGTTATGGACACCGAATGCAAAACCGGGTCAACGATAGGCTTGGAAATCACAGTACCGATAGCCCCAAAAGGATCTGAATCTGGAGAGATCGCCAGATCATCGGAGATAAGTCTGACTCTCACATTGTCCTGATTTCCAGGGAAGACTGAGGAAGTATCCCACACTATGGTATGACCGGCTCCCGGAAGAACTCCTGCGATATCACCACTGATATTGGTATCAGCGGTCCAGGTGAGTCCACCATCCAGGGAGTATTCCAGGGCAATTGTATGGGTAATCCCGGTAACTCCACTGAGATCATAAGTAATGCTGGCGGAGTGAACTTGGGGATCTACCAGCGGCTTTGATATTTGCGTACCCACGGCCCCAAAGGGATCTGAGGAGGGAGAGACGGCCAGATCATCGGAAACGAGTCTGACAATTACATTCTCCTGGTTCCCGGGGAACACAGCGGATGTGTTCCAGGTTAGGGTATAGCCTGTTCCAGGTAATATGTTTTCAATGTCACCACTAATGTTGCCATCTGCATTCCATGTAAATCCACCGTCCAGGGAATAGATCAGGGTGATATCCCGCTCAACTCCTGGTACCCCACTGAGATCAAAAGTGATTTCAGCCGAATGAAGGACTGGATTTACGATCGGTTTAGAGATCTGGGTGTGATAGTGGGTAAATCCATCCGATGGAGGTGAGATGGCGTTGTCATCGGATTTAAGTCGAACCTGTAGAAAGGGCACACTGCCCGGAAAGACATTTGAGGTATCCCACTCGATGACGTGACCTTCTCCAGGTAGTACTCCTGTAGTATCACCGCTTATGGAAGTGCTTGGGGTCCAGGTGAAGCCAAAATTTGTGGAATATTCCAGGAAGATCTCATGTGCCACACCCTGTACACCAGTGAGATCATATGTGATGGTAGCTGAAGCCAAATGAGAATCAACATCAGGCTTGGAGATCTCTGTTCCAATTACACTGAAAGCATCGGAAGGATCAGAGATCGCGTCATCATCCGATCTTAACCGAACCTGTACGTTCTCCTGGTTTCCGGGGAATTCCTCGGAGGTATCCCAAGTGATTGTAAGGTCTTCGCCTGGCAGGACTCCACTGATATCACCAGATATATAGGGACTGGAAGTCCAGGTGGAGCCACCATCAACGGAATACTCCAAAATGATGTCATGAGGAACACCTGGTACTCCGGTCAGATCATAGCTAATCGTGGCGGAGTGTAGAACAGGATCCACAATGGGCTTGGAAATTTGCGTGCCAAGGATGTCGAAGGGATCCGATTTTGGTGAAATCGCGTTGTCCTCCGAGATCAACCTGATACAAACGTTGTCCTGGTTGCCTGGGAAGACAGCAGACGTGTCCCAGACAATGGTGTGACCAACACCGTCGAGGACTCCGGCCACATCACCACTGGTATTGGAATCGGAAATCCAGGTAGCACCGCCATCTAAAGAATATTCCAGGGAAATGTCATGTGGAATCGCGGGGAGTGCTGTGAGGTTATAGGTTATGGTGACAGAGTGTAAGACTGGATCGGCTACAGGCTTGGAAATTAAAGTATGGGCCGCATCAAAGGGATCAGACTCAGGAGAGATCGCGTCATGATCATCGGTGTGCAGTCGAACCCTGATGTTTTGCTGGTTGTCATTGAATACAGCAGAGGTGTCCCAGGAAATGGTGAGGTCGGTGCCTGGAAGCACAGAAGTGATATCTCCGCTAATGTTGGTGTCGGCAATCCAGGTGACGCCGCCGTCGATAGAGTATTCCAACTCTATATCATGGGTTACCCCTGGTACTCCAATCAGATCGAAAGTCAGGGAAGCGGAAGCAAACTCGGGTGCCACTTCGGGTTTGGAAATTTCTGTATTGAGAATATCGAAGGGATCGGAGGGTGGTGATATAGCGCCATTATCGGTTAACAGCCTTACTCGGGCGTCTCGATAAGCCCGTGGGAAAAGTACGGTGGTATCCCAGTTGATGACCAGGCTGGTTCCAGGAAGTATATCAAGTACATCCCCTGTAATATTCGGATCGGTTGTCCATGTTGTACCACCATCCACAGACACTTCCATGGTGATGTCGTGTTCTGCGTTAATGACGCCGGCCAGATCATAAGTAACCTGAAGAGTACCGCTGGTACCGCTCACCAGTGGCTTGGAAACCAGGGTGTCGCCAGCATCACCTGCACAAGCCTCATGTGCCGTAATTCGATCCAGGAACCCGCCAAGACCGTTGCTGGTACCGGTGCCTTTGAATTCAAGCCTGGTTGAGCCCGAGCCTGACGCGGCCAGAACATAACCAAACTGACTCCACTGGGTGGCTGCTGTTACGGTTCCGTCACCGCTGAGGCTGGTGAGGAAAAATCCATCCCACCAGACTTCCACTTCGTTATCCGAAGAGGAGGTTCCTGGCCTGGGAGCATAATGGAAAGTAACTACATAGGTCTGGTTTGCTGAAGTGGGAAGATCCTGGTAAATACCGCTATTATTCGTTCCGTCCAGTTCGGCGTGTTGATCGGCATGCTCCGGATCTCCGGCAAAATGATCTTGAAGTTCAGCACCAGAGCCAAAGGAAGTACTCCAGCCCAGGGGTCCCGAGGGAAAGATTTCCCATTCGCCGCTATTATCAGTAATCTCATCGCGCTCAAAACTGCTGTTGACCACTACGTTAATTCCACAGAATCCGGCTTCGATATCAAAAGGATCAGAGGAGGGGGAATAGGCATTGTCATCACTGACAAGGCGGATTCTGATTCCCGGTTGATTCCAGGGGAAGGGGATGCTGGTGTTCCAGGTGATTGTGTTTCCGGTTCCTGGAAGGATTCCTGTAATGTCTCCACTGAGATTGGAATCTGGAACCCAGGTCAGACCTCCATCAAGAGAATACTCCAAGGAGATATCATGGGCGATTCCCGGTGAGCCGGTCAAATCATAGGTAATTTCAACTGAGTCAGTGGTTACGGCTACAGCTGGTTTGGATATCCCGGTATTTTGGATGTCAAACGGATCAGAAGGTTCGGAGATGGCTCCATCGTCAGAGGTGAGTCGAACACGAATGCCGCCCTGGTTGGAGCTAAATGCTAGCTGGGTATTCCATGTGATGGTGAGATCATCTCCCGGAAGCACACCACTCACGTCGCCGCTGATATTGCTGTCTGGTGTCCAGGTGAGTCCTCCATCAAGTGAATATTCAAGACCGATGGAGTGGGGAACCCCGCTTACTCCAGAGAGATCATAAGTGAGGAGAACCGAGCCCACCGAAGGATCCACGTCAGGTTTGGAAATATGGGTACCTATGACACCGAATGGGGGAGAGCGAGGGGAGACCGCTCCATCATCAGATTTCAATCGTACCCGTACATTATCCTGGTTTCCGGTAAAAACTTGAGAAGTATCCCAGGTAAGCGTGTGATCCTGTCCCGGTAGAACACCAGTGATATCTCCGCTGATATTGGAGTCAGCCGTCCAGGTCGTTCCCCCGTCAAGTGAGTACTCCAGGGAGATGACGTGAGTAACCCCTGCGACACCAGTTAAATCATAGGTGACCAGAACTGAGAAAAGGGAGGGATCTGGCTGAGGCGTTCCAATGACTGTGTTAATGACCCCGAAAGCATCAGATTTAGGTGAAATTGCACCATCATCGGTGGAGAGCCTGACACAGACGTTTTGCTGGTTTCCTGGAAAGACAGCTGAGGTGTCCCAGGTGATTGTATGCCCCGGACCTGGAAGGACTCCAGATGTCTCCCCGCTGATATTTGTATCGGAAATCCAGGTAGCCCCTCCATCAAGAGAGTATTCCAGGCTAATGGTATGACCCACTCCTGAGACACCGGTAAGATCGAAGCTTATCAGGGCAGTTCCTACGGAAGGGGTCACATTGGGTTTGCTTAATGCAGTATTGATAGCGCCAAAAGGATCCGATGGAGGAGAAATAGCACCATCATCCGTACTCAGACGTACTCGGACATTGTTCTGATTTCCAGGGAAAACTGCTGCGGTATCCCAGGTGATGGTGTGATTGGCTCCCGGTAAGACTCCCGCGATGTCCCCGCTGATATTGGTATCAAGGGTCCAGGTTGTTCCGCCGTCGATTGAATACTCCAGGGCAATAGTATGGCCTACTCCGATTACGCCCGTTAAATCAAAGGTAATGAGGGCTGAACCCAGACTCGGGGTCACATCAGGCTTACCAAGCACTGTATTGATGGCACCAAAAGAGTCGGATTTTGGTGAAATGGCCCCATCATCAGTGATTAATCTGACGCAGACATTAGGTTGGTTTCCTGGAAATACCGCGGAGGTATCCCAGGCGATGGTGTGGTCCTGCCCGGGCAGAACTCCCGCGATATCGCCACTGATATTAGAGTCGGCTGTCCAGGTTAGTCCTCCATCAAGGGAATACTCCAGGGAGATTGAATGACCAACCCCGGATACCCCGGTGAGATCGAAGGTGAGCAGAACTGAACCCAGGGTTGGATCCGCATCGGGCTTTCCTATGACAGTATTGATAGCTCCAAAGGGATCGGAATTGGGTGATATAGCTCCATCATCTGTTTTGAGCCTCACGCGAACATTGGGCTGGTTTCCAGGAAAGGCCGCTGAGGTGTCCCACACCAGGGTGTGATCAGCCCCGGGAAGAATCCCCGTAACATCGCCGCTGATATTGGAATCCGCGGTCCAGGTGAGTCCGCCATCAAGGGAGTATTCCAGCGAGATATCGTGGGTGACTCCCGCGACTCCCGTGAGATCGAAGGTAACGAGAGCGGAGCTTACCGAAGGATCTACCTCAGGCTTGCTAAGGATTGTATTGAGTACGTCAAAGGGATCTGACTTGGGTGAAATGGCTCCGTCATCGCTGGTTAGCCTTACGCAGACGTTCGACTGGTTTCCTGGGAAGGTCGCTGAAGTATCCCAGGTTATCGTGTGATCATCTCCTGGTAAGATCCCGGTGACATCACCGCTGATATTGGGATCACTTATCCAGGTGAGTCCACCGTCCAGTGAATATTCCAGACCGATGGTGTGTCCTACACCAGCAACACCGGTGAGGTCGAAAGTAATGAGGGTTGAACCAAGAGTTGGATCCGCCTCAGGCTTGCCAAGGATGGTGTTGATTACACCAAAGGGATCAGACCTTGGAGACACGGCACCATCATCGGTGATGAGGCGTACACGTACATTATTGACATTGCCGGGGAAGACCGCTGAAGTGTCCCAGGTCAGGGTATGGTCAAATCCAGGCAGAACCCCCGCGATATCCCCGCTAGTATTGGAGTCAGGGATCCAGGTTGTTCCGCCATCAAGACTGTATTCAAGAGCGATGGTATGGGTGACACCCACCACGCCGGTGAGATCAAATGTGATGAGGGCTGAGCCTACGCTTGGATCAACTTCAGGTTTCCCAATAAGGGTATTGCCCGCCGAAAAGGGATTGGATGGGGGCGAAATGGCTCCATCATCAGTTCTTAATCGTACGCGGACATTATTTTGATTTCCGGGGAAGACAGCTGAAGTATCCCAGGTAAGTGTATGATCGCTTCCTGGCAGGACTCCGGAGATATCACCGCTAATATTAGTGTCAGGAATCCAGGTAACTCCTCCGTCAAGGGAATATTCCAGGGCAATGGTGTGACCCACTCCCGTGACTCCGCTGAGATCAAAGGTAACTAGGGCAGATCCCGTATCAGGAGCTACATCTGGCTTGCTCAGTACGGTATTGATGACCCCGAAAGGATCTGAGGGTGGAGATATGGCGCCGTCATCGGTCAATAGTCTTACGCGAACATTGCCGACATTACCTGGGAATACGGCTGAGGTATCCCACGTGATGGTGTGTCCTGCACCGGGAAGAACTCCAGCGATATCACCACTGATATTCGTGTCAGAAGTCCAGGTTAACCCTCCATCCAGAGAATACTGGAGCGCTATGGTGTGAGTTACTCCCACAGCCCCCGTAAGGCTAAAGGTGAGTTCGGCGGATCCGAAGGCAGGAGCTACATCCGGTTTCCCGACCTGGGTGTTGATTACACCAAAGGGATCGGATTTAGGTGAGAATGCTAAATCTTCTGTGTTGAGGCGCACACAAACGTTATTGTAATTGAGGCCCAGGGCAGTCGCGGTATCCCAGACGATTACATAATCCGTTCCGTGAGCGATTCCGGTGATGTCTCCACTGATATTGCTGTCAGCAATCCAGGTGAGACCCCCATCAAGGGAGTACTCAAGAGATATGTCATGGGGCTGACCGGGAATTCCGACTAGATCGTAGGTGATGTTGGCAAATCCGAAGAATGGATCTACCTCGGGCTTTTTAAGTACAGTCCCGATGATGCCAAAAGGATTTGAAGGTGGCGAATAGGTGAATGGATTGGCTACCAGAACTCCCACCCCTCCGAAGATTCCGATCAGGTTTTGAGAGATGAGCCGGATTCGGACATCTTCATAATTCCCGGGGAAAATCTGGGAAGTATCCCAGACCAGGGTGTAGTTCTCACCTGGCATGATAGCGGTGGTATCTCCGCTTATGGCAGCGCTTGAGGTCCAGGTCGCCCCATCATCCATGGTGTATTCCAAAAAGATATTGTATTCGGTGTCTGGAAGCCCGCTAAGTGAATAGGTGACGGTTGCGAATCCAAAATCGGGAACCACTGTTGGCGCTGCGATTTCCGTATTGAGGACATTAAAGGGTCCGATTCCATCTGGATTGGAATAAGCCAGGTCATCGGTGTGAATTCGGATATAAACCTGGTCTTCATTTCCGTCAAAAACATGGGAAGTGAGCCAGGTGATGCTAAGAGAGGTACCGGGAAGAACTGCGGTTAAATCTCCCTGTACTTCCGTGCTCTCAAGCCAGGTAGTGCCTTGATCGAGGGAATATTCAAGAAACAGGTCCCTTGGAACTCCGGGCATGCCTATGAGATCGTAGCTGAGATCCACATAAAAAACCTCTGTCTGGGCACCAAAGTTCACGATCGCTGTATTGATGATCTCAAAGGGATCTGAGGTGGGAGAAATAGCTCCGTCGTCACTTACTAAACGTACTCTGACGTTACTCTCATTTCCCGTGAAGATGGCTGAATAATCCCAGATGATTGTGTAATCCTGTCCGGGTAGAATGCTCGCGATATCGCCGGTTATGTTGGTGTCAAGGGTCCAGCTCAGTCCATTATCGAGGGTATAGTAAAGGGCTATGGTATGGGAGATTCCAGTGACACCGCTCAGATCATAAGTAATGTCAGCAGAACCAACAGCGGCATCTACCAGCGGCTTAGATATGGCTGTATTGATCGCGCCGAAGGGATCGGAGGGAACTGAGATTGCTCCGTCATCCGTGAAGAGTCGAACGCGCACATTACTTTGATTCCCAGGGAAAACAGCAGAAGTATCCCAAGTCAGGGTATGACCTGTCCCTGGCAGGACTCCGGCAATGTCTCCGCTGGTGTTGGAATCGGGGATCCAGGTCGCGCCTCCGTCAAGAGAATACTCAAGGGCGATGGTATGGGCAACACCGCTCACGCCGCTCAAGTTAAAGGTAACCAGCGCGGAGCTCAAACTTGGTGTGACACCGGGCTTGGAAATTTCAGTGCCGATAGCGCCAAAGGAATCTGACATGGGTGAGACCGCACCATCGTCAGTGATCAGACGCACTCTCACGTTATCCTGGTTTCCGGGGAAGACTGCCGACGTATCCCAGGTGAGCGTATGATCGTTACCGGGAAGTACTCCTGCGATGTCTCCACTGATATTAGAATCGGGGGTCCATGTCAGTCCTCCATCAAGGGAGTATTCCAGGGCAATGGTATGAGAAATTCCGGCGACTCCGCTGAGATCAAAAGTGACCAGGGCAGAGAAGAGGGAGGGGGCAACATCTGGTTTCCCCAGGGTGGTGCTCAGTACGCCAAATGGATCTGATTTTGGCGAGATGGCACCATCATCCGTAATCAGCCGTACCCTTACATTGTTTTGATTTCCGTTGAATACAGCCGAAGTATCCCAGGTGAGGGTGTGATCCAGACCAGGAAGGACTCCGCTGATTTCCCCACTGATATTAGAATCTGGAATCCAAGTGGTGCCGCCGTCAAGAGAGTACTCCAGGGCAATACTATGGGTCACACCCGTGACCCCGCTGAGATCGTAAGTAACCAGGGCTGAATGAAGGGAAGGATCTACATCGGGTTTTCCAATCACTGTATTGATGATATCGAAGGGATCAGAGGGAGGGGAGAGGGTTCCGTCATCCGCTCGAAGCCTGATTCGCACCCCATCCTCGTTCCCGGTGAAATTCACCGTTGAATCCCAGTTAATGGTGAGTCCGGTTGCAGAGGAAACTGTGCTAACATCGCCGCTAATATTGGGGTCCGCAACCCAGGTGATACCGCCGTCCGTGGAATACTCCAGGAAAATATCAAAGGTGGATCCCGGATCTGCGCTGAGATCATAATCGACCAGGATTGTACCGCTCGTCCCGGTGACAACCGGCTGGGAAAGGGCCGTTTCAAAAATACTGTTTTCGATGTCTACCGGATCGGAAGGCGGTGAAATAGCGCCATCTCCGCTCCTAAGCCGAACGATGACTCCGTCCTCTCCTGTGGGGAAGTTAACCGTTGTGTCCCATAAAATAGTATTTCCCGTACCTGCGGTGATCCCGGTGGTGTCCCCTGAAATATTGGGGTCAGGAACCCAGGTGATGCCCCCGTCGGTGGAATATTCCAGCCAGAGATTGTGTGGTTCTCCTGGGTCTGCAGTCAGATCATAGGAGACGATCAGAGTCCCAGAGGTACCGCTTATCTGCGGTTGTGAAATAGCGGTTTCTATTCCTCCGCCTTCACAAACACCTACGAAACTATGATCAATAAATGCTCCGTAACTGGTGGCGTGTCCAGTAAACCAGAACTCTATCCTGGAGGTACCGCTTGCCCCGATTAGTTCATATTCATAGGGCATCCAATGTAGGAAATTATATTTGCTCCCATCTTCGGCAATGGTTGCCACAGAGGCACCGTTCCAGCGAACTTCAATCTGGTTGTTGATTGAGCTTTTCCCGGGTCTGGGACCATACCAGAACTTGATGGTGTAGGTCTCTCCCATCTCCGTGGGAATATCCTGGTATAAGCCGCTAGCGGTGGGATTCCCGTGATTTGCAAGGGCTACATATTGATCTTCATGCTGGGCAAATCCTCCAGCAAAATCGTCCTGGACTTCGATCCCATCTCCAAAAGCAATTCCCCACCCGATGGGTCCATTTGAGAATACCTGCCAATTTCCAGAGTGGGCTGTGATGTTATCTGCCTCGAAGCTCCCGTTAGCAAGCAGTCCACCATCGAACTCTTCATCACATTCATCATCATCATCATCATCATCATCATCATCATCATCATCATCATCATCATCCAAAATGCGTGTCTGGAAGCCGGGATAAGTGGATTGCGTGAAAAAGGAGGTGGTTCCGATGGGATTGGAGAAGCTGGAGGAACCCTCACCATCATGACGTAGTCTTGCCCAGGCACCGCTCTGAAGCCCTTTGGAGGACGTGGCCACCGCATAGAGCTCCCCGGTGGCAGTTGAACTTACAAAAAGGTTCCCTGATTTATCCACGTGGGTGGAACCGGTAACTCCCGTAGCGACATCCAAATTCCAGAGTGGTTTGGCATAACGTCCACTGTCCTCCAATGCTACAAGCTGGCCGGCATTTCCCGCTGTATATCCCAGGTAAAGAATTCCATTGGAGCCGATGGATGGATTTGCGTAGGACGAGAGATCGTCTCCGAGCTTATGGCTCCAGACAAGGTTCCCCTTGGAATCCAGCGCGTGTAAGAAACCGCTTCTTCCTCCGCTTCGTGAATAGAGTTCCGGTACATAGATGGTTCCGTTAGCAGAGATTACAGGCCCCACCGAAGGAATGATAAAGTTTCCGGATGAGTCAAAGGGAGAGGTTGCGCCGTAGGGAAGATTATTGAGGTCTTTACGCCATAAGGTGACCCCTGATTTGGAGATACTGTAGAGTCGGCCTGAGGTCATCACAAGTAGGCTTCCATCTGGTGAGATAGCGGGAGCGGAAATGGGCACCTGCGCTAAATCTACCCTCCACTGAAGATCTCCTTCAGGGTAAACCGCGTATAAGCTGCCTGAATTAGAAGCAGTATCCAGTACTGATATATATACCGTTCCGTCCAGACCGACCACCGGTGAATAGCCGATACCGCCAGCAGGATAGCTCCACTTTTTATTACCGATATTGGTCAGGGCGAGGAGTTCCCCTTTGTCTGCCGAGCCGTCGAGTCCGGGAAGCCAGGTTCCCAGGTAGATGGTTCCATCTCTTGCAGTTGTAGGGGCGATGGGAACCTTTGTTGAAAAATCTCTCTCCCATAATTTAGAACCGTTTGGACTGCTGGCTACCAGGATCGCGGAAGAGCAGTCGTGATAACTCTGTGGGTCACAGACTCCTGCGACGGTATAGAGGAGATTTCCAGAGGGAGTGATGGCGGCTGCTGATATCTTGGGTGCCACTCCACGATCACTATAATCATGGCTCCACAATTCCCCGGCGGAGGACGCGTTGGGACTCATTGCAATGAACCGGGGGGCGGATTCATTGCAAGGTAAATATAAAGTCCCATCCGCGCCTTCTGCGGGGTCGGCTCCAAATGAGGAATCGGAGCAGACCGATGCGGACTGTATGAGCGTTCCCGGGGTACGGGTTGGCCCAGCCAATCCACCTGTGTCGTCTGGGGAAGCACTGGGAACCAGCGCTTGTCCTGTATTTTGATTGTTTCCAAATGCTGTTGGGTAAGCGGCTGGGGCATATCCTCGAACGCCTGCAGGGATGGAATGAAGACCAGTTTGTCCGGCTACAAGATAGAGATTTCCGGCTTTAGAGATGCGAATAGCGCCGGCGATACCTTCGTTGAGAGGCACTGCCCAGAGAATTTTACCAGAATCATTGAGAGCGTAAAGTCTACTTCCTGAAGAACCAATAAAAATGGTTCCATCTGCCCCTATTGAAGGAGTTCCGCTATAGAGACCCGGGGCTCTCCAGAGGATTCGGCCGTCACTGGCAAGAGCGGTTAACCCATTGCGTCCTTCAGCGCGAACATAGACCCTGCCCCTGTGATCCACCAGGGGATTTTGCATGGTTCCTGTATAAACGCTCCAGAGCAGTTTCCCGTTAGCGCTCAGCGCCTCAATGAACTCCTGGTTGATGTAGAGATTACCTTCGACTCCCAGGGTAGGGGCAACTGTCAATGGCTTGCCCGCATCATAGATCCAGCGAATTTTTCGATCTGGGGTCAAGGAATAGAGTTTCTCATCACGAGAACCGAAATAGAGGTTTCCCTGAAGATCTATAGCTGGGCGGGTGATTCGACCACCAGTATTAAACTCCCATTTACGGGCTCCGCTTGAGGTGTTCAATGCCAGTAATTTTCGATTTTGGGGAACATATAGACTATCGCCATTCAAAGAGGGCTCACCTAAACCCTCATAAGAGGCACTCTGCCAGATCTGCCTTCCTTCGGGATTAACCGCGAATACCTTTGAGGAATTCCAAACCGCGTAGATGTTGTTATCCTCACCCACAACAGGGGCGGAAAAGGAACCCAAACCTTCACCGGAGGGACGAAAGATCCAGTTCACTCCTCCCTGCACATCTACCTGGTAAAGGCCATCGGATCCAGCGTAAATGTGAGACTCGTCATTGGAAAGGGCCAGGGTAGAGTTGGCATTTTCAGAATGGAACTGATGACTCCATTCTATTTGAGGACCCAGGGCCGCGTTTTGTGAGGATACCAGGGACTGAGGTCCAGGTCCCGGCCAGGGAAGAGGGGTGCTGGGAGTACTGCGAGTCCAGGTATTGGTTACAATGTCATAGATCCAAACCCGGCGATAAAGGCCGCCGGACTGTCCACCGGCGTAATAGATTTTTCCGGCCTTAAGGTTCGAGGATACCGGGTCTAACTGGTCTAAAGTCGGTGCCCCGGGATTTGGTAGTTGAGCCCAGGTCGCCGTAGAGAAGTCGAACACATACATATGGTTGATGTAGTTCGTAGCTGACAGGGCTCCCGGTGTGGTAGGTGACCAGGCACCGAAATGGTAGATTCTGTCACTGTGAACAGCACCGATGTCCTTGAGTAGCCCAACCTGCATGGTTACGGAAAAAATGGAGTTCCATGAATCGGAGGAAGGATTGTAAATATCTATTCGCTGGGCAAGCTCAAGGGGTGGATCCTGAGCTCCCTGGTTTACTGTATAACGGCCTCCATAGTGATAGATTTTGCCACCGCGTTGAACCGAGCTATGCATACGGCGGGCTACGCCTCCTGAGTTTGCCGTACTCCATGTTTCCTGCGCCGGATCATATACTTTCAGGCTATTGAATACCGAGGTACCCAATTCGTTTGATCCTCCCCAGATATAGACTTTTCCTCCATGGGAAATGGAAGAATGATTTTTCCTGGATTCAGCGTCTTCGGTACCCATTTCCCAAAATGGCCCAGATGCCGTAATTTCCTGAAGGAAGGCGTAAGGCTCTGTCGAGCTGGAAGACCATTCAAAATCAAAGGAACCGGCATAGGGATGATTAGACTCTCCCAACCCTAAGAGATGAAAGTCCGCGACATTGGTAGCGCAGCCGCCTGAAAAGCTAGTACTTTGAACAATGAGTACATCATCTCCGCTTTCTTCTCGACAGACTCGATCCAGAATTACAGAGCTGACCAGGGGAGACTGCAAAACGCTTAAAAGTGAAGACGAGGCATAGGCCGCGGCACCTTCACGTCCAAAGAAATCAATGGGAGTCAATCGGAATGTTAACCCATCATAGACCCCTTCTCCGAGATCCGTGGGTGCGTCCCAGATCAATCCCTTGAATTCACTTGGAGCGACATTGTTGACCGCATCCTGGTTGGAATAAATAGATGGCGCTGGTTCAAAAATATTTCCATCGAGGGAATATTCAAGTATCAGGTTGGAAGGATCAGCTTCCCGGTCAAACAAGTTGTAGGTAAAGGAGATCTTGTTATGTACGTTTCCTCCCTCAACTTGAAGATTAGTGATGAGGGGGAGCTCATTTTCCTGCTCAATGGATAAACGAACTTCAGCACTGTCACTCGCGCCTTTTCCGGAGCTATCCAGGGCTGTAACTCGAATTGTGTAATCGGAAATAACGAAAGGGGCGATACCGGACACTGTCGCGGTTGTGCGAATCCCGCTGCCTGAAGAGAGGGCCAGGGTTAATCCATCACCCTCGACGAGTTCCCAAAAATATTGTATGGGAGCACTTGTAGGATTGCTGTTTATCGTACCTTCAGCACTTAATAAGAACTTTAACTCTGTTGAGGTTGTTACGGTGGAATAGCGTGTTGCACCAATAGGGGTGGTGATGTCGTCGTCATTGGTAACATTAATGATGACCGCATCGGCCTCAAGCTGCTTGTAATCAGCATCTACAAAAATCGGGGACAGAGCGTCAGCCAGACGTGTTTCCAGTGATAGTGGGCCCTGGTCCTCGATCTCCACCCGGTATCCATAAAATCCAATAAACGGTATAGTTTCAGAAATGGTGAAGTCAAAAATAGGTGCTAGTGTTCCCTTGTCATATTGAAAAATCAGGGAATCATTTCCTGGAAACCAGGTGACGTTTCTGCTCTCATCGATCGATATTGGGAAGCGATATACAGAGACAAGGGAGGGGCCAGATTCGTAATCAGTTCTTGGCAGGGAGCAATCAGCGTTTCCTACCAGGTCATAGGCTCTTTCTGGGATGAGTAGAAAAATGTCAGCCCCGTCCTGATCCTGGCCTGGGAATGTAAAGGTCACTTCGCAGTCGTCTACACCCAAAAAATCTACGGTTAAGATAGCGGTGGCCGACTTGGAGTTGAGTTCGTCAACAACGCTCAGGCGAATTTCTTTACTAAAAGGGGTTCCTCTAAGATCCTCCAGATCCATATTTAGGACCAGGTTGTTCAGACTTGAGTTCTCATCCTCTCCAAAAAACCGCGCATCATAGTCCCACGCGACCGAGAGGGGGTGCGCACCGCCAATACTTTGGAAACATCGAGCATACCAGTCTGCTGAAATGCTGAGTTGCTCAATAGAACTCCCCTGAAGAAAAAAATCATGGCTGGGGTCAAATTCACTGATAACCGGGCCGGTAGGACAGATTTGAGAGGCAATGATCTGTACCTGCTCCGAGCTGGCAAGTCCTGGACTTTGATCTGTATTGATCTCTGTGACTGTCAGTTGATAGTTAAAAATCCGCTGGGTTGTAAATGTAGTGTCTATGATCTGCGGAATGGATACTTCAAGGGCATCAAAGAGAGAGGACCGAAACATGGATGGGTAGGGTCGGGCGATATCCTGTGAGGCGGCATCAAGTCCAACCCACGAAAAGATGAGAGGCTTTTTCTGGTGAGAAAAACTTCTCCAGGCTTCAATATCAACATCTTCACCGGCCACATAGACTGTTTTATCGGGGAATCTTTGAAGTAATATTTCCGGTGGAAGCTCATTTTCTGGAATTAGACGAAAGGAAACTTCGGCGGCACCTTCTCTTGCTCCATCAGAAACAGTCAACTGAAAATGATGTGTTTGGGGTAATAGAATAGAATCTTTACTCAGGCTGACAGAAGTCTGACAATTATCAAGACTGCCTATGTTTCCACCGTAGGTGGTGGAACTCCATCTAAAACTGAGATCTTTGCCGTCAGGACTGAAGGAGTCACAACCATTGAGGTTCAATTGCACCGATGGACTTAGAACCTGTGCCAGATCTATGGTCTCCGATTCATTGATGATGACTACCGGGGCGAAAGACTCCACTACCACCACAATAATTTTAGAGGAATCCACAAGTTGGTCCGAGTCCTCCACGGTTATGGTGAATTCATATTGCCCAGTTGCCTGAGGACTAAAAACTGGCTCTTTAACGGTTGGGTCACTCAGGTTTACATTCGGGCTCCAGAAGTAGGTCAGCTCTACTCCAGTGGGTGAGAAGGAATCATTTTTAAACTGGTGAGTATCACCCAGGAGCATTTCAAGGCTTGGGCCCGCATCCGCCACGGGAGTTACTCCTGAGATTACCTGGAGATGAGCCTGAGCTGAGCCAAATACAGTGGTATGAGGTCTTGTTTCTGATGCGCTGACAATAAAATGATAATCCCCGGGAGTATCCGGTGTGAAAGAGAACAGGGCTCCATTTTGATCGATGGTAAGTGGAACTGGTCCCTCCACCTGTGTAATTTGAAAGGAGTCGATGACCCCTCCGATGGGAGAGAAGGAGCCAGCGGCTGAAATCGTTACTCCGGTGGATGGCCTCACGGCTTGAAATGCTGGGCTTAGGATGACTACGGGTAGTTCATCTTGAAGAGCTTGAATTCTTACCTCGTCTACAGCGCTTCGGGCTCCCGAGATTTCCACGATTGTCAATCGGAAGTAGTGATAACCTGGAGTTCCCGGTAACACAACCTGAGCTATAGGGGAATTGTCTTGAAATGTAATTTGATTGATAACATTTCCACGAAATTCATCGATTTCATCCCAGGAATAGAGCATTGCGCCGCCCTGAGGATTCAAGCTCAGTGATCCATCGAGGGTCAGGGGATACGCGGCCCCACCTGTGTAGATCTCCTGGTCTCTGCCCGCCTGGGCAAGGAGAGTTCGATCAAGGTAGAAAGAATCTTTGAGGTCCTTGGTATCTAATATAGTCTCGATCTGGGTTTGACTGAGAAGATGAGAGGCGTCAGCGAACACTTTCATCGCCATGAGCGGATCATCAGATTCCCGTATCAGGCCGACGATAATATCAAAAGGGTTATATACCCGTGAGCGTACTTCGTCGAACAGTTCGGCATAATCCAGAAACTCGCCGTTCTTATACTTATCATCCAGTGCCCAGGACACTTCATTAACAAGAGATGGATCCCCGCCTGAGGCGAGGTAAGTGCCCAACCTTTCAATGACTCGGTCAGGATCTTCTGAGAGAAACAAAGTTTTCTTGAGACGTTCATTTTCGCTCTCAAGGATGGATAATGCTTTTTGATTTACGGCATCCTTTGTGGAATCCAGTTTGCCTTTTTGCAGGTCGAGTCCCTTGGCGATGGCAAGTGTATTGACCCCAAGGTCATACATCTCGATGAGGGCCTCTGTGGCTATTCGATTGTTTTCTAGCAAATCCAGAATTCCCTGCGGAAAGGTGAGAAACTTGGCGGTCAGCGTTAAAAGTTCGTGATTCGTGGCACTGGTGAGAATCGCCGAGATTCTATCCGATGAAAAATCTGTCAAGAGCGCTTCGATGCGGTGTGCGGCCAAGCCCTTCGCGGAAGGATCTCCGGCCAGGCTATTTGCTACAATCATGTTCTGAAGAATAAGATCACAGGCTTCGATGAGATAGGAGGTGCCGTCGTGGGTGATGGCCTCGGCTGGAAGTCCTAAAATTTCCTCGGTACACATTCGTACGGGATTTTTGCCAGACAATCTTTTGACTCGGGTAGAGTCAAAATTCCAGTTCCATTCCACATAAGATCTGGTTCTTGAGATCAGAATCAGCATCCGATTGGTGTGATCCAGGGAGGAAGTGAGTAGAGTCTCGCGCACTGAGGTTCGAAAATCGGGATCAATGCCCGGGTCATTCATAGAATCAATGGAGTTTATAATTTCCTGAATCCAGGAATGTGGAAGAGTGCCGGCTTCAGATAAAGGCAGGGACTCAGCAACAATATCCTGTATATGAAGGAGATCTAGCGGAAAATTCACATCCGCCACGAATTGCTTCAGGTCTATGAGTTCAATTTCTTCCGCGGGGGTAATCGGATCTTCTTCCTGGGTTTCTGCCCCAAGATCCACTGAGCCAAAGGGAAGTCCCCCCTGCATCTCTAAATCCAACTCAGCCAGGAGAGTCGTGAATGTAGTCAGGCTGCTGGTATCAAAATTGAGAACGTTATTCCCTGAATTTACGGACTGGAGTAAATCCTCAAAGATAAGTCCTGTTTCTTCTTGCCCGGAATGAAGGCGTACCGTTAGAACAGTAGACCGTCCAAGAACGGGCTCATTGACCATTTGGGCATAAAAGGAAGCAGGCACGGGAACTTCGAAAGAAAGAGAACTCTGCGCATCCGCAGGACAATATACTGGCCCGCTTGAAATCAGGGTTCCATTGATGGAATGAAGAAAGACCTCTCCAATGGATTCATCATCACTACCATCATAGAGACACTGGCCAGCCTGATTCGTCACGCTTTGAATTCCAATTGAGGCCGAGGGGCGCTGGCGAGAAGCGCTGCCGGGATTATTTAACGGGGAGGGAGGTACCAGGGTGGAGGTTCCGCGAATGATCATTATCGATTTCATTCCGGGAAAGTTTATTTCAAGTCCTTCAACCTTGGAGCGCAGCCACAGGGCGGCCCCGGGCTGAACGGTTTTTAAGCGGTCATAAGAATTGTGCCTCGGATCTGCCGGATCGGCGCTGTAAAATCTCCAACGTTTTGTAGTGCTGTCAAAGGACCAGATTTCAGCGAGATCAGTGGGATTCCCCGTGGAAATATTTTCGGGACTGATGAGTTCTTCAATGGCATAAGATCGTGAAAGGTGCAGGGCTGCCAGTACATGTTTAAATCGAGGCAGGGTTATGGTTTGGGGGCCCAGCGGTGAGCCATCAGAGATTTGCGCCGAGGAGCGGAGTTTCAGGTAATATCCCTGTCCCCGATTCAGCACATTGATCTTTTCAAATCCCTTCAGAAGATCATGCACATCCTGGCGGTTTGAGGGACTCCAATAGTTCCAGGAATCATTCTCAAAGGACCACACCACTTCAACTTTACCACCCCATTCAGTTTCTGAGAAAAAGCTGTCAGCGTTAGCCTTATCAGAAAGCAGGGGAAACTCGGTCAATTGGAAATTTTGAGCTGAGAAGGTGGGGGTCAGTAAGAAGAGCAGCAGAACGAAGTGCAGCAGGAAGGAGAGGGGAGAGTTAGGGCTAATGATTCTAGTCTCTTTAAGATTCCTCATGTTCGCCACAGGCTTCCTGGATTTCTGCCCCGATTGCGGGTCCAGACATCCGTATGTGCATGAAAAACCGTGCATATCATGCACTTAATTCCACGCATCTATCCAGGATATGAAGCTTGATCCCCCCAGAATCAAGTATGGTCGCGCCCTTGTTTACCCCTGGGGCCCCCGCTCTCTCATCTGCCCCTCCCCATTGGCACTGGTTCGGAGGAGCGTTTTTGATGCGGGCTCCCAGATTGGTCATTATTCAGGCGTCAGCCATTTCCACATACCCGTAATTTTGTTTGCAAGACATATGCCAAGAGGGTTTCTTATGCGTATGCCCAAATTTTTACTCAAGATATGGGCTTGAAGAAGGGGAAACTCAGGAAAATAGAAATTCACAGGATGACCTCCATGTAACCTTCCAACTCCGGTAAAGTTGTCCGAGTCTTCCGTAACCCGCATAAACTCAAGCGCTCCCAGCGTTTTTACCTAAAGGTCAGTATCTGACTGATTTGTCAGTCACTTCGAGGGGTCTTCATCATGAAAACCCCGTAGGACCTCTAGATTATTATAAGTCATCATCAGATAAGAGCAAGGTCGCGGCGGTAAAATCTCCCAATACAAGACCACTTGCACCTTCGAGAAGGATCTCAATTTGCTCCCGCGCTTCTACATCTGAATCATCTAAGAATTCAATATTAATCGTCTTTCTTTGCTCTCCTGGTGAGAAGAATAAAGTCCCCTCGGTGAAATTGAAATCCGTACCAAGTTCAGCAGTAGTACGGCTTCCAAGCCTAAAGGTTACACTTCCAGCTTCTTCAGCGGCCTTGTTGAGGACCACATCAATATCCAGGTTGAAATTAGACTCCGTGATGCGGCTTCGTGTCCTGGTAAAAGATACCAGGGTTTTTTCGGTTGTGGAGGATCGATAGAAATGCATGGTTGCCAGGGCATTTCCTTCACCCAAAGGTGCGGGTAAACCACCCCAGATATACATCCGGCCGTTGAAGGCTGCGGCGGAATGCTCGAACCTTCCGTTTGGTGCACTGCCCAGGTCTTCTTCAGTCCACTCTCCAGTATTGAGATCATAGAGACTGATACTCTTGAACACATTTGTTCCTGAAGTGTCTTTCCCTCCGGCAACATGAACGACACCGTCTATGAGTACCGCACTATGACCATATCTTGCTACACCTGTGGTGGAAGTCCACACACCAGTGGAGATGTCGTAAATATCCATTGTAGGTTCACCGAAGGTAATCGCGCTTCCGCCCGCCGCACCGCTGACTCCTCCGATCAGGTAAATTCGACCGTCATAGATGGTTGCTGTATGTTGGTAGCGCCCTTTAACAGCCGAGTCTGGAGATGTTGTGCTCCAACTTCCGCCCGGGGCAGTACTGTCGTAAATATCGATGCTGTTCAGTAGGTTTGAGTTGGAATCCAATCCACCAAGGTGATAGACCTTTCCCTCAAAGGATACTGCATCATGTAAGGACCTCTTAGTCCCAACCGCAACCTGGGAAAGAATGCTGGTGCCGGTAGTCAGGTCGAAGATTTCGAGGTTTCCTAGAGTGGCGGCTGATTCCACTGCTCCAGTGTCTGGATCATCACCCTTTCCACCGAATAGATAGACATTGTCTCCGATTCTTTGAGCGGTATGGGCGAATCGCTTCATTTGCTGTGTCTGATCCGTCAGCCAAATGTCTCGGATGGGGTCATAGATTCGTACCGAACCGTTTGGTACCGCAGTTGTGTTTCCTCCGCAGAAGTGGAAGATCTGGGAATCAAAGACCACAGCTTGCAAACTCTCACAGGCACCTGAGGAAGATTGCAGCGCTTGATTCCAGGTGGCTGGCTGAGTGGTATTTACCGAGAAATCACTGCTGATGCCTTCCACTGATTCTTTCCCATCCGAGAGAGTGAAGCGGAATTGAACCGGGGTTTTAAATCCGGTAATATCCAGGTGGGAGTACCAATTAAGTTTGAGCACACCGCTGGTAAGATCCAGGGTTCGCCCTCCTACAGTACTTGGAGTTAGCCAGACATTGGGTTCCACCGAATACATCATATCGGTGACAAACATCAAATCGTCATCGGCATCAGTGATATCAGCTATGATACTGATATAGCGATCCTTAGGGTTATCTGGATAATCCTCAACTACTCCCAGATCTGGAGGACGGTTGTTGTGCAAAGCGATGCTCACGGTTGCTGATTCGCCCTCTGACCCGCCCTGGCTGTGGGCTATGCGCAGAGAAAACTCAAGATTTGAAATGAGACCGGGCAGTGTACTGCGAGAATCCCAATCCAATTCCAGACCCTTGAGAGTTGTTGTGCTGGCTGGTGATGGGAAATCACTGCCTGGTACGGCTTGAAATTCACTCTGTCCCTCGAGGCGATACCAGGCGCTGACATCAGCGGGATCGTGGGAAAGAAGGTCAAAACTCATTCTTATATTGCCAGCAGTACCGCTTGCCGCAAGTCCGTCGATCCTTGGTGTTGGGTAGTACCCGGTTGGAAACCTCGAAACCTCAACGGTATGAAGGGGACCGGCTGTGGAGAGTTGAGCAGGATTATCAAACCCTCCCAGAACCCCACACCATTCTTCACCCTCATCACAGATAGTTCCATCTGCATCATGATCGGTACCTGCCCAAAGGGTGCCTGAATCAAGCGACGCCGGCCAGTTAAAGGTATAACCTTCATCAAAGCCCGTATAGGTCGTGTGTAATACACCACCGTCCTGATTTCGGACCTGTACAAGGTGAACAGGTCGAACCAGGTCTCCAGGCTTGATTTCAACTCGAACGGGAACTGCCAGGGGAGTGGTGTTGTCTCCTGTAATTCTAAGTTCAGCGCTAAGGGTTCTGGCAGTAGTATTCCCAAGTGATTTTACCAGGAGATATTTATCCGCGTAGACCCCAATTCTGGAAGGGGTTGAATTGAATTCGTCATGGAATCGAAGTTTCAACCATTCTAGATTTGCGTTGGAATGGTAAACCAATTCCACCTGCAGATTATTAATGGCTGATACACCCGTGCTTAACAGGGTCAAGGTCCTATAACCCACACCAGTCTGGTAATTCAGGCTGCCCGGTGCCGCGTAGAACTTGGGCCGGATTGACAGGTCGTCGTTTGCTGCTGCCTGAAGAGTCTTGCTGGCATTTAGGAATCCGATTCCGAAATTGTCGTCCAGGCCTTCCGCTCCAAGGTCCGTGGAGTTCTCTTCAAGAAAGAGCCGCACTTCATTTGCCGTGAGTCCGGGATTCACGGAGAAGACAAGCGCGGCGACCCCGGCTACATGAGGAGCGGCCATGGATGTACCCTGCCATGCCTCAAACCGGTTATTCTGCACTGTTGAATAGATTTCAACCCCGGGGGCACCAATATCAACCACGTTCTTTCCAAAATTGGAGAACGGTGCGCGATTGAGATTCTTATTGATGGCTGTCACTCCCATACACTCGTCATAGCCAACCGGGGAATAAAAGACATTGTTTAGATTAACGCTGTCATTTCCAGCCGCACAAACCGGGAGGATGCCTTCAGCTACGGCAGCCTGCAAAGCGGTTTGGTAGGCGGGTGACTGTCCAGGACCGCCCAGGGACATGTTGATGACATGGGCACGGCGTTCAGGTACCTGGCCTGAACTGTTGGGAAGGCCCGCAGCATAAAGAATAGCATTATAGATAGCCTGTCCATCACAACTGTTAGTAGCGCATACCCGCAGAGGCATGATTTTCACATTCCAGTTGATTCCGGGCAGTCCAAGATTATTGTTAGTCTTGGCCCCTATGGTTCCTGCCACGTGTCCTCCATGGACACTTCCGGAATTCACGATAGGATTATTGTCCATGGACACGAAGTCAAATCCCTGGGTCAGGCTGCTGGCGGGATCATCGTTGCTTTCAGCCAAATCTCCATGGAAAGGAATTCCTGTGTCAATCACAGCGACGATGATATCGGCGCTGCCTTTGGAGATTTCCCAGGCATCTGGCATATTGATTGCCTCAAGACCCCACATTTGCTCAGAACTGTAGAATGGATCATTAGGAATAACCTGGGCGGTGTAGTAGGTAAAAGAGGGCTCTATTGCCTTCGCTCCGTACACAGACCTATATTCCTCCACAGCGTCGATGGTCGCAAACAGGTCAGCGAACTTGCCGGCCAGGGTAGTATTCGCCAAACCATTACCCTGGGCACCCTGTGAAGAAAGTGGCACCGCGATGGTCTCCAACATCGGCTTCTCAACCCTTGAGACGCTGATGGAACGTCCACCGGAACTGGTTTGGGGAGCGGAATTGATTTTAACTACCTTTCCGGGTACTACCGCGGAATAGTCACCGCGGTATAAGCCCGCGAAGTATGCTAATCCTTTGGGAGTACTTCTTAGTGGTGAAGGCAGAGCTTCCACACTCTCCATGGAAGCAGTGTCATCTCCACTCGCGGAAGTTCCCTCTCGTAGGGAAAGCTCATAGCCTATGCCATGTTCAGCGTTGATCTCGAGGAGATAATCTCCCGAAGGAAGGGAGAGAAAGGAGCGGACACCATCGGTTTCACGGTATCGTGCGACCAATTCTAAAGTTGCCCGATTCCAGATAGAGACCACCGATTCCTGGCTTGTAGCATCCTTAAGGGTAAGATTCAGGGACAGGGGATAATCCCCCATGACCTCAAAGCTGTACAAATCACTCGCGTCACCCTGACCGTCGATTAAGTACTCCAGGCTGCGGCTCAAGGTCCCCAGGTACTGGTCCTCTAAAATCGTATCGTTAGGCTCAACTTCAGCTACCCGGGCTAGCTCGCCAAACTTAATTCCCTGAAAGTCCAGACTGAGGGTGTAATCGGTTTCTGTCTGATTGTGGTAGACGATCACGTCATAGCGGCGAACTCCTCCCATTGGGTTGAGCAGTATTTCTTCCCCGGACCCAGAACTGATCAGGTAGGAGAGAAGTCTGGAACTCTCGCGATCAAAAACTCCGATATCAGGACGGGTGTGATCTTCACCGGTCTCATTGGTGATACTAAGTGTCACTGCCCCCTCTACTTCTATGGGGAAGGAATCCCTGGTATCCGCCTCATTGGTGCTCTTACCCTTCAAGGTAATCAAGTCCCCAACTTTTGCGCGAGTGAGGCTTGGAACTTCACGCATGATATTGTTGGGCTCAGATTCGGTGAAAATCGTGGCCATCGCTACCTCAAAGCCTTCCACCGAAAGAATTCCTTCGTTGGTGGAGAGCAGGGAATTATCGAGAGTGATGACAACCGGCCCATGCTGAGGCGATACCACTATAGGCTGATAGCTGTGATCATCAGATTCCAGTTTGAGGTACAAATCATTTCTGGAGTTCACAAAATAGGCACCATCCCTTGAGAAATACCAGCGAACAATATAGTTGGTACCTTCCCGCACACTAAGTTCACCCTCAATGTGACGAGGTTCGATAAAGGGGTTGTCGCTTCCAAAAATGGAGAACAGCATTCGAACATCGTTGAGATCCTGGTCAGGATCAATCAACTCATACCGAAATTGGATGAAGGATTGCTCTACAACCTCGACGGTTTCAGGAATGATTCTGATCTGAGGTTTCGTGTGCAGTTTCCTGATATCAAAACTAATGGAAACAGGGACATCCAAAACAGGATCATTCCAGCTCGATCTTCCCAGGGCGTCACTGAGTACCAGGTCAATGGTTACAGTCTCGGTCGCGATGGGCATATCGAGGGTAGCTCGAATTACACCTGCACTGGAATTACCTACAAACTGTACCTGCGCGTTATCGCTGGAACTAAGACCAAGATAGTTGAGTCCGCCTCCATTTGGATTAACACCGTTTAGATCTATGGTGATGACCGCGACATCGCTCATCAGCTCCAAAAAGGCTCCATTGGCGACAATACTGGTGGCAGAATCCTGTCCATCAATACTGATTGTTGTGATCTCGGGAGAGGCACTGAGTGCTCCCCACTCCTCCAGAGCCTTCAAGGTGACAGTAGTTGAATTGGTCAGGCCATTAGCTATGGAAGCTGAGAGCCTGAGGTCGTATTGACCCACTCCGCTTAAAGCGTAGGAAGCACTTCCAGTGGTCGCGGTAACGGCTGATTCAGCCCCTTGTGAAACTCCAAGGTCGAAGAGTGGATTGGATCCGTCTGCTACCGCGTCTCTGTATAAGTTGATGTCAGTCAATCCATAAAGATGGGCATTGGGTAGATTGGGATCCTTCTCGTTTCTGTAGTTGTCAAAACCATAATTAATCGTGACTGTGGTCGTAAGAGCAGACGTTGACTCTGCTTTATAGAACCAGGTCTTGCTGAACGAGTCAAAATAGGGATTGGGAACAGCTCCCAGGTTACCCTCATCGGCGATATTACCGTTGTTCTGGTAATTAGCGCTGATCCTTACCGTGTGGAAGGCCGGGTAGATCCAGACCACGACACGTTTGGTAGCGGTTTGTCCGGTGGATTCATCGGTGACAGCCAGATCGATATAGGAAATATACTTATCCTCGATATTCTGTACCTCAGCGGCGTTTGTGTTGACCTGAAACTTTAAAACAGAAGCATCACTAGCTTCGCCGTTAGGTATGGTGAACAGACTTGGTAAATAGGACCATTGATAGCCAATAGGATTCCTCAGATCTTTTCCATCGTGATCCAGCGTGCGGCTATTGCCGGCATCGATTTCCTTCACAGGCTGTTCACCGAGGGTCAGTCGAACCTCGATCAGATCGGGCACGTTTCTAATGAGCGGCTTTCTGAGCAGCGGTACAGCCCTGAAAGAGACGGTCTGGACAGAAGTTGTGATCTGTGGAGAACCGGTAGACAAGGCATGGTCATGAACGGAAACCTGGAAGTCGAAGACGACCAATTCATCGCTAAAATCCGGCAGCGTAATGATGGCCCTATCCAGAGCTTCCACATGTTTGCCGGACTGAGCCAGGTAAATGGAATCCACCTCAGGACCGCCTGTTTGTTCGTACTCGAATGAGAGAAACTTACCAATTCTGGAGTAGGAATCGCTCAGGTTCAGAGTTACCGCGTCTGTGGCTCGATAGAAGGCAAGCTCGGGTTCCTTTTTCACTACCACAACTGGAGGAGTGGTTCCGGGAATCAGTTTCACGGAAACCTTTGCGGTGCTGGTTCCGGCCGAATCGGTAACTTCCAGTTCAAAGTCCAGGTGTCCCTCGTAGGGGTACTCGTCTGGATTCACCGTGAAGCCGGCGGTAGCCTTGTCGGAATCCTGAATGGTAAGAGCCGTATCGGTCAGAAAGGAGGTTCCGCTCCAGGAATAGGTCAGGTTTTCTCCCTGGTATCCCTCGGACCGGGTTCCATCAAGAATAACTTGAAAGGGATCTCCGTCGTTCTGAAGTAGATTTGCCTCTTGTTGTTCTCCAGCATGAGCAAAAGGTTTTCGCTTGTCCTGGACAATGATTTCCATGGTGTCTGAGCGTACCTGCCCCAGGGTGTCGGTAACCCTCAGGTTGATGGTGTAGGTACCCTCTTCAGCGGAACCAAACATTGGCTCAGCAGCGTTGGGATCATCGACAAGATCGGTGGGTTCCCATTCATACAGTGTGATTCCTTCCTTGGCGAAAGAGTAATTTTTCAATTGGTAGTTATAAGTATCTGTGCTGCGAACCAGGGCATCTAGTCCAGCATCTGCTATGACGGTGGGCAGTGCATGAAAGAATGCCTTAACCGTGGCCTCATCTGAGTGAGTCCCGCTTGGTGTGTTGATATAGGCGGTCAAGGTAAATTCAT
Source organism: uncultured bacterium (assembly GCA_964539825.1). Taxonomy (GTDB): domain Bacteria; phylum Muiribacteriota; class UBA6191; order UBA6191; family UBA6191; genus CAZIKF01. The sequence continues at coordinate 68,948 of CAZIKF010000002.1, read as the reverse complement.
ACTCCCCCTCCTTAGTAGCTTGAAAGGTCGCGATCGTCTGATCTCTATCATTGATAGCCTCATTAAGCAGGGTGGGGGCAGGATCGGTATCGGGGAAGGAGGTAACCCCCCATCGATACCACAGGTTTCTACTGGGATCCGGGCTATAAGTCTCAGTTCCATCCAGGGTCACAGTGGAGCCAATGCGCAGGGATTGAAAGTATCCGGCATGGGCTACTGGAGGTGGGTAATCGTAAAATACATAGCGGTTTGTAACCTCATTGGAAACATTTCCATTGGATGGGTTTTCTACCACCAGGGAAAGAATTCGAGCGCTGCCGTCGAGGTGCTCAAGGTTTACCTCGAAAACGTTCTGTTCAATGGCAAAGTCAATACGATCAAAATCAAGACTGATAATGGCAGTGGTTGAATCAAAACTGATTTCTGAAACGGCTGGATTCTCATGCCTGAGGGTCCAGTGATAAATAAAACTGGTATTGGCTTCATCTTGAGGATCATAAGCATCCTTGGCCTCTACTTTTAACGTATAGTTATCACTGCTCATTTGAATATTGGCACCCTCACCTATATTCACATATACAAAGGGCACTCCTGCGAATTGATTAGCGAGTAGAAACTCAACATCATCGCGGCTAAGATTGTCGGCTACACCCTGGAACACCGCGAATGCGTGTCCCTGGTTTTCCTGCTGATTCAAAACATCAAGGATGAGATCCTTGCGGTTGATTTCAGAGGAATCGGTGGCTTTATCCATGATGTCATCGAAATCCAATTGGATCGATGCGTCTGAATTGCTTCCCAATTCATCCTCCAACTCTTGAATCAAGCCAATCAGTGCTACCGTTCCGCCAGTGGATTTAGCGCTTTGTTTTAGTGATTCCGCCAGCAGGGCATTGAGTAGCTCCTCATCGAGAAGCTTATTGGCCATCGCCTTTAGGGTTCCGTTAGCGGACTTTAGCTTATTAAGGTAATTGTCTAGATCCGCGATGTCCGCAAGATCTCCTGAAAGTGTGGTAATTGCGTTTTGCTGAGCGGAGGCCAAAACTCCATTGGCTTGACCGAGCAGTGCGGCCATATCAAGTGCCGCCTGGGTGTTTTGCGCGATAGCGTCTAGAAATTCATCAGAGATGGAAATGGCATCGGCTAGTAATTGGGCCAGGGTTTCCTGAGCCTGGGCGCAGTTCTGGGGCTCTAAAAGACCGGGATCAGAGAGAGCCTGGGTAAGAGTATCGAGTCTTGCCTGTCCTTCAAATTCTATGACCGTACCCGTGGTTGCCTGGCTGAGGCCAATGGTCCGATCCAGGATGTCAGAAATACTAACCGTAAAATCACCAGGAACACAGGTGTTATTAGGATCGTTTGGATCGTTAGATACTCCATCCGTTCCTGGAATTCCAACCTGTAGAAGCTTATTGATCAAAGTATCCAAAATAGTGATCAAATTGGAGTCCGTAGCGATTTTGCGCTGATCAATGAGGTCCCTGAGTGGAAAGTAGGACTCAAGCAATGTATCTACTTCTTCCGAGGTAAGGCTGGCGGAATTGAGTCGTGCAAAGTAATCCTTGAATACCGCTTCCATATCCTGGGTGGTATCTGAGGAATTTAATCCCTCGTCAGAAAAGATGAGAAGGGTTCTGCTTACAAAGCCGCCAACCCCTACGGAATACGTCCCTGACCCGAGCACGAAACCGTCCTGATAGATAGCTAGTAACGCGTCCAGATCAAGATCGCCAGCATCTGGCAGCAATGCGAAAATGTCTTCTGTCCCAAAGTCTGGACTGGTGATCGTGGAGACATAGCCATAGAAGTAGGAAGTCCTTTCATCAAGGTCCAATTCCCAGATGGCTCGTGAGGTTGGGGTGGCTGCAGCCATGGATACCGAGTGGTCGGTCAGATCGAGAGCCGCGGCATACTGTCCACTGTTATAACGTGCCTCCATGTAGCTCTTCTGCAGGATTTCCGGATCCTGAGCAGCGTCAACACGAAGGTCGATTCGCAGGGGTATTTCATAGGTCGGGAACTCAGAGGAGCTATCAGCACATGAAATGGTCCCGGTCGAAAGTGCCTGTCCGGCGAGGGAATACAGGGTGATGATTCCCAGGCTTTCAGTAGCACTCTGTAGAGCACCGCCTCCATCATATCGACAGGTTGTGCCGTTGGAGTTGTCCGTTGTACCAGTTTCCACGGTAGGCATAAGTCCAATTGTTCCGCTAATGGAGCCGGAATCTCCACAATTCCACACATCCATGACTGAGGTTTTTGCGGAGGTGACATGAGCCTCTTCATCCGTTAATTGAAGACCTAGTTGCAGACCGGTTTCACAGCCGGTGATATCTACGCTGGAATCCCAGGTAAACTGAACAGAAACGGGCGTTTGATAGCTTGCGGAAAGCCCTGAAATAGTACCGGCTGTTGGAGAGAATGCGACTCCAGACCTGCTGAACTGATCTTCAAGAGAAACCAATACCTCTCCCACATCTGATTCATCATTACAGCTTGCTCCATCAACAATATTGAAATTGGTGGTTACCAGTCCGGTTTCCTCATCGAGTTCTGCACTGAGATTACAAATTAAGGGAGTTTGATCATTTTGCTGCTTCAATTCCAGTTTAAAGGTCAAATCCTGGGGATCTGCAACGGAATTGGGGGCGTCAGTACCACTCAAAACCACTTCGAAATCCGTGAATTCCGCAGGTAATGTGAAGGTTACTTCAGCTGTTGCCGTGGTTGGCTGCGTGACACTGCCGGAGGACGCAGCCCAGCTGAGATTGACCCCACCAGTATTGGGATTCACACTACCAGACGCATCAAAGAGTACCCTTATAGTCGTCTCTGTGCAGGAAGCCTTGAGTGTAGTTATTGCGGCATCAACACTTGTCACAGAACCATCTCCGCACTGGTAGGAAAGAATATCTCCGGCGAGGGATACTGCAGGTTTATTGAGTTGGAGAGACTTGGTTAAGATTTCCGGCTCTTCAGGGTGCTGAGCCTGAGAGACCGTCAACTTAACATTTATTCCTCTTTCATTATTAGACTGGGTAACCGTTCCGTCATCCGAAATGACCACGGTCGCCAAGGCGGTATCCTCATTTTGGAGGCTTACTCCTGAAACCGCTTCCACTAGTTCCCACTGGAAAACAAGCGCTTCCGGAGTATTCCCATTGGTTGCTCCTGAGGCATCCAGGTCGAAGGATGCATCCATCGTCCCATCATTGCCGCAGGTATAGATTCCATCCACATCCACCATGGGAACAGCGTTACAGAGTTCATTGGTGACGAAGATTTGCTCATCCTGTATCTGGATGGATCCGTTAAACAGAGCGAAAGTCTCGGAACAGTCTCCTACTCCTTCATCTCCTGTAGCACCATCGGTGGGAAGAATACAAAGGTAGGTTTCAGCCAGGTATGATTCTTCAACGTCGCTGGAGTCCCAACTATAAGTCAATGCGCTTCCAGGAGGTATGTCCGCAAGAATCTCTATGATTTGCAGACCGGTTCCATCGAAATAGGTAACCTCGAGACTTGAGTTATCATCATTGTCATCTGTGAGCACGTAGTTGAATTCAATATCACCGCTATCATCGGTCTGGTCTGCACGGGTGAGATCAGTCACCGTAGGTATTACCGGGTTATCCGGTGGGATATTGATGATATCAATGAATTCAGAGGGTGGTGAGACCGCTCCATCGCCCGAGCGGAAACGCAGCTTAATTTTTAAGAAATTCCCTGGAAATTGAACGGCACTGTCCCAGGAGACTGTGAGATTCGTTCCAGGTACCACACTGCTCAAATCAATTCCCACGCCTTCAACCGGGCTTGCTTCAAACCAATTTCTGCCTCCGTCAGTGCTCCACTGAAGAAAAACAGAGGTAGGCTCATCATCGGGTTCATTTTCCAGGTCAAAGTCCACCAGAAAGATCCCTGTGGAACCAGTGATACCAGGGGCTCTGGGAAAGCTGGCGGTGGGATTGAGGCGCTGGAGAGTGAAGCTTAGCGTATCGCTTCCAGAAGCTGAGTCGAGAGCGCCCTGGACGTTATTCGCGGTCAGCTTATAAGCTTCAAGAATGTTGGTGGTCGCCAGGGTTTCTGAACCAAAGGTGGTACCGGATAAACTACCACCATAGGCTATTAGGAGGTCTCCAACACTATTAGCTGTGTGATGCCCTCTCGCAGGATGTAGTTTCCCGACTCCATAGGAGGGGTGTCTGCGTAATAGCTTTCCTGACGCATCACCAACGGGGGTTAGCGCAAAGACATCAAGACTGTCTGAGTAGGAAACATCATCGCTACCTGAAGCGCCCCCGGTAAGTATGACTTTATCATCAAAACTGACCGCTGATGCCCCTCTCTTACCCATGGAGAGGCTTGGAAGGAGATCCCCGTCAATCTTGGCAGAACCCAGGACTGAGAAATTATAAGCTTCTATGGAATCAAAATCGGTCAATCCATCGGTACCCCCCATCAAATAGAGGGTATTTCGATGTACAACACCCGCATGACCGTAACGAGGAGTATCCAAATCAGGATAGCCGCTTGAATCTTTGGCGAGAGCTTGATCCGAACTGAGGGCAAATACCAGCGGAGAACCCAAAACTGTTGGGTCATCAGCCAGTGCTGGATTGGTAACTGGAGCAGAGTAACCCAACCCACCCATCAAAATGAGATCGTCGCCGTTCAGGTGTAAGGAATGTTCCTTTACAGGTCCAATAGCAGGGAATGGATAGCCCTGTCTCAGAACCGCACCTTCCCTCTGTAGTTCATATACTTCCACAGATGATAATAGGTTCCCCGAAGCATCTTCTCCACCAATAATGAAAAGGAGATTTTGCCATACGGCCACGGCGTGATGTCGTCGAGCCAGGAATATATTACTGAAATCATATGTAGATGGAGTGATCCCGGTCTCATCTATGTCGTAGACCAGAACCTGGTTTGTCACTAACTCTTCTGTTTCTCCACCGAGAATGAATAGCTTTTGATCCCAAATCACCCCAGCGTGGTGCTTTAGATTCTGGGTTACAGCTTCAACATCGATTCCAAAGGTAGCCTTAAAGTTTACAAAGTGGGTGATTTTTTCATAGGTATGAAGTGCCCTGTATAGAAGTCTGCCTGTTGATACATCGGGTGATTGGAAAATCTCCAAAGTATCTTCCACTTCACTTGCGCCCCGTCCACCAAAGAAATACAGACTGTCATCCAGTTCAACTCCGCTATGACCGGCACGGCCAACGGGAGCCGCCGCCTGCCAGGCCCACTTCTGATTTACCACATCGTAGGAGTCCATTGAGTTTGTGTATGCAGATTGGTATCCGTTAATGAAGCCTGTATGTCCCCCATACATGTATAAGACTCCATCGCGCAGTGCCGTGGCATGACCGAAACGATAGGCAGGAAATCCAGTACTGGGAGGCTCAATATCTCCTCCACCGCCGGGAGTAGGTCCACCGTCTCCGCCGCCATCTCCACCGTCTCCGCCGCCATCACCGGTTCCACTTCCTCCATCTCCAGAACCATCTCCAGTGCCGTCACCAGTTCCGGCTCCGTTGAGAATATCAAAGGGATCGGAAGGGGGAGACACAGCGCCATTGTCCGCGATAATGCGTACAACAACCTGTGTGATGTCTGATGGAAAGAGAATGGTTGTATCCCAAACCATGAGATGCGCGATGCCGGGAGAAACCTTCAATAGCGGGGGTATTCCCTGCACCGGGCTGGCCGTAGACCATGATATTCCCCCGTCTAGTGAAAACTGAAGCGTTAGAGAGCGATCGGTACCAGTCGTATCAACCAGGGAGTAAGTGATGGGAATGATCCCTTCCGTTCCTCCAACACTGGGTTTTGATATCTCGGTGTAACCCGGGTTTACCGGCTCGTTTGCGATCACAGCGGGGTCTGAGGGAGGAGAGTAAACCACTCCATCAGCAACCACTCGAACCTGTACACCCGTCAGGTTTCCTGGAATCTGCTGGGTGGTATCCCAGCCTAAAGTCAGCCCTTCACCCGGAGAGGTGTTTTCAAGATTGGTTCCACTAATGGGTACCGCAGTCATCCAGGTGGTGCCGCCATCGGAAGTATATTCAAGACTGATGGCATGGGACCCCTGGTCATCATCAGTGAGATCATAGGTAATCAAAACAGTGCCTTCAGTACCCGCGAGAACAGGTTTGGAAAGCAGAACCTCAGCGGGAATCTGGGGGTCATTGATAATTTCGAAGGAGTCTGATGGTGGGGAAAGGGTACCGTCATCGGCTCGTAATCTGACCCGTACCCCGGTGAAGTTCCCGGGGAGCTGAATTTCTGTATTCCAGTCAAAACTATACCCCGTTCCCGGGGAGAGGTCGGTTAGTGCCGGTGTGTAGGTACTGGAATCAGCAACTATCCAGGTAGTACCTCCATCATCAGAGTATTCCAGCCTTAGTGAGTGGGGATTCCCCACCGTATCATCAAGGTCAAAAGTGATTGCTACGGTACCGGCATTTCCGATCACATCGGGCTTAGAAATCGTTGTGATTCCCAAGATTCGATTGTCCAGGTCGAATGGATCTGACGGGGGTGAAATTGCCCCGTTATCGGCTATGATTCGAACAATGATACCGCTATGCTCTGCAGGGAGAAGAATTCTGGAATCCCAGGCAATACTATGCCCCTGTCCGCTGATGACATCAGCCAGATCGGGGAGTCCGGTTGTGGGAGATGCCCCGGTCCAGGAAAGTCCGCCATCTACAGAATACTGAAGTGTAAGGGAACGATTTTCACCAGTAGTGTCATTCAGGGAGTAAGTGATATCGAGAACGGAGCTCGTACCGCTAACCGCTGGCTTGGAGATTTCAGTCACCTTTGGAATTACCGGCTCATTGCTGATAATGAACGGATCAGAAAGGGGAGAGTAAATGGAACCGTCCGCTACCACCCTGACTTGAATTCCAGCCAGATTCCCCGGTATTTGCGTGGAGGTGTCCCATGCAAGAGTCAATCCCGGAGCAGGGGCGGTACTGGACAGGTCATCTCCAATAATCGGGATGGAGGTGGAATAGGTCTGGCCGCCATCGGAAGTATACTCCAGGCTAATTCCATGGGATGCACCGGAGGTGTCCGTCATTCCATAGGTAATGGTTACTGATCCGCTGCTGCCTGTAACGGTTGGTTTGGAGATTAAAACTACCACAGGTATATCAGGATTATTGATAATATCAAAGGGATCAGAAGGTGGAGAGAGGGTGCCATCATCAGCTCTCAGTCTGACTCGAATTCCACAATAATTTTCAGGGAAATCAATAGTGCTATCCCATTGAAATTCAATCCCAGTCCCAGGGGAGAGATCGCTAAGTTCGGGAGTATAGGTCCCAGGATCCGCTATGATCCAGTTGACACCGTCTTCCGAGTACTCCAGGTACAGGGAATGGGGATCTCCAAGAGTATCATCCAGATCAAAGGAAATGGCCAGGGCTGAACTTTCTCCGATGACCGCAGGTTTGGAGATTGTTGTAATTCCTTCTTCCAGGTTATCGATTTCAAATGGATCTGAGGGTGGAGATACGGCTCCATTGTCAGCAATGATACGGACGATGATTCCGCTATGCTCCTCGGGGAAAAGAACGCTTGTGTCCCAATCAATTAAATAATTGGTTCCTGGATCCATGTTGTCGAGCGCAGGAGTCCCCTGTACCGGGGAGGCAATGGTCCATGATTGGCCGCCGTCCTGAGAATACTCAAGGTTTAGCGAACGGTTCTCTCCCGTGGTGTCTGTCAGGTCATAGCTGATAGCAAAAGTACCGCTGGTTCCGGAGACCGAAGGTTTGGAAATTTCCGTAAATCCAGTGTTGACCGGCTCGTTGGAAATGATGAAAGGATCAGAAGGCGGAGAGTAGATCGAGCCGTCTGCTACAACACGAACCTGTACTCCGGTAATGTTACCCGGAAAAAGAACGGTTGTATCCCAGTCGATACTTAGATTATCGCCCTGGGCAGTACTTCCCAGGTTAGTACCTGTAATCGGAGTAGCGTCTGACCAGGTTTCCCCGCCATCCGTTGTATATTCCAGGCTGATGGCATGATTCTCATCAGCGGTATCACTAAGACCGTAGGAAATTCCAACAGTACCGCTTGTTCCATCAACCGTTGGCTTGGTTAAGAGTACCACTACCGGAACTTCAGGATCATTTACGATATCAAAGGGATCAGAAGGAGGAGATAATGTACCGTCATCTGCCCTGAGGCGGATACGGACTCCGGTGAAGTTGCCGTCGAATTCAGTCGAGGTGTCCCAGGAAATAGAATGTCCTGTTCCTCGAGATACATCGATTGGGGCGGGATTCAGGGTACCCGGAGTTATAGTCTCCCAGGTAATTCCACCGTCTTCAGAGTATTCCACCGTCAGATCGTGGAGATCTTCGATTGAGTCTTCCAAATCGAAGCCAATGATGAATTGAGGAGCGTCTCCACCAACAACCGGCTTAGAAATACTAACGATATGTTCTACGGTTCCGTCACCCCCTCCATCATCGGTACCAAGATCAAAGGAATCTGATCGGGGTGAGAGGGTGCCTTCATCAGCCTTCAGACGTACCAGGAGTCCATTGCCTCCGTCAGGAAAATTTACAGAGGTGTCCCAGTCAATGACGAGGCCGGTTCCAGCGGATACATTGGTCACATCACCGCTTGTATTGGGATCTGGCAGCCATGTGCTGCCGCCATCAGTAGAGTACTCCAGGGAGATGTTGTAATTTTCACCCTGTTCGGTGTTTAGATCATAGCTGACCTGTACCGTGCCGGTGGTTCCGTCTACTATCGGTTTTGAGAATGAGATAGCTGGGATACAGACTTCCCTGACCGAGATTAGATCGATATAGCCACCACGACCATTAGAATAATCAATCGCCTCAAACGATAGTCTTGTGGCATCGCCAGCACCCCCCACGAGGGTGAATTCATGGGTTTCCCAGTCTGTGTTTCGGTGGGACCGGGCGTTCATTTCAAGGACTTGAACCTCTTCGCCGCCCCAGGCTACTCTAATATGGTTAGGAGAGAGTCCTGGACGACCGGAGTAGTGGACCCCAATCTTGTATTCTTTGCCCTCTGCAGTGGGCACGTCCTGGTAAATCCCGCTGTTGGCAGAACTGTCCAACTCCACAAGCTGATCTCCCTCAAAAGGGTCTCCAGCTACACGATTCTGAATCTCGATTGCGGGCCCTGTGAAGAGGGTCCAGCCCGGAATGCCGTCTGGAAAGAGCTGCCAGGATTTGTTTGCCAGGGCGGGTTCCTCAAAACCACCGTTGGTAAGCAGGTCTGAAAGTAAACACTGTCCAACATCATCATCATCATCATCGCCATCGTCGTCACCATGGTCGTCATCATCATCATCCCTGGGAATCAGCGCGCCGAATCGGGATGTGTTCTGGTTGTCATGCTTATAGCGTGCCCATCCTCCTGATTGTAGTCCCTGGCTAAAGCTGGTAAGGGCTATGATTTCCCCGGTGTGACGGATTCCCAGATAAAGAGTTCCATCTGGTGCTATGGAAGGGGCTCCGGTACTTCTGGTCTCCAGGGGCACTGGAGACCATCGCTCGGTGCCATCGGGAAATAGCGCATAGAGAAGGCCATTACCAACTCCATTTTGAACATTCGAGACCCCTGGATTTCCAGAAGCCACGTAGATCATTCCGTCAGCACCAATGGTGGGAGCCCCCGCCGTAGTAAACCCTTTCATCTCAAAAATCCATTTTTTCTTACCGCGAGAGGTCACTGCATGAAGTTGAGCACCTTTCTTTACATGGTTTGGTTTCCCCTCATAGCTGGGTGCGTAGATTGTGCCATCGGCCGCCACAGCAATAGAGGTTCTTCTCAGCAGCCCAAAGAGTTCCCTGGGATTATCTGAATATTTTTTGGCAAACCACTTGTCGTTTTTGAGCTTGTATTCCCACTCCTGGTGACCATTGCGTGGATCCAGGGCAAGTAGGCTTTTTCTTGTCAGGACATACACGGTTCCATCGGGACCGATGGCAGGGGTTGTGATTAAGGGCTCTTTGGTTGTGCGCTTCCACTTTAGATCTCCATCCGGATAGATGGCGTAGACAATTCCCTTAGTACGTTTCCCATGCTTCTTTTCGTGGTGGTCATGACCAGCATGGCGATCATCATCATCATCATCGTCATGTTTCCCTGCCTTTTCGTGGCTATGATGACCCGCTAAAAATATCGTGCCGTCTCCGCCAATGGCGGGAGACAGAGCGGAGCCAACGGTGTCATAGGTCCACTTGAGGTCACCGTCTGCAGCAAAGGCATAGAGTTTGCCGTCATCTGCGGTCTTAGAACCATTTTGAATCCAGGTGCCTACATAGATAGTTCCGTCTGGTCCATAGGAAGGTGAGGAGGGGATTTCCACATCCAAATCCGCTTGCCAGAGAACATTTCCACTGGAATCACTTGAAATAAGAAGACCATCCTCACAGTCAAAGTCACCGGAGGTGCAGGTACCGCCTACTACATAGTGCAGGTTTCCATCGTCTTGTACAGCGGCCTCGGTAATGATGGGATGAGCATATTGGTTATAAGGGTGGGTCCAATTCAAAGTTCCATCGGAATGTAGGGCGATGAACATCTCAATGGGATATCCACAGTCAAAATAGATATCTCCGTTATGACCCAGTGCAAGGTTCCCTTCCAGGTCCGTTGCGACACAACCATCATAGGACCATCTTTCACCAAATCCAGGTGTAAGTGCAGGCCCTGGTTTCGGGGACGGCTTTCTATAATTAGGATCTAGTCCCCGATTATAGAAGCGTCCAGAGTTCTGATTGTCACCTTGAAAAGTGGGAAAGGAGCTGTCTGCAAGACCCTGGCTACGTACTTTTAAGGCATGGAATTTATGATTACCCGAGCGAAAGTAGAGAACACCATCAAAGGATAGCTTGGGAGAAGCACCTACCTGATCCTTGACAAGGTACCACCAGAGGATATGCCCATCCTGGTTGATAGCGTAAAGATGCTTGTCTTGATTCCCTACATAAATCGTACCGTCTTCCCCGGCGACAATGTTGTCGCGGAACATACCGTCCACGGTCCATAGGAGGGAACCGTCAGGATTGAGAGCTACAAGACCCTGCTCGTTTTTCTTTCGAGTTACATAGATGGTTCCGTTAGCATCGATAAAAGGGCTAAATGCGGAATCGGTCTCGTAAATCCATTTGACTTCACCTTCGGGACTAACAGCTGTCAAATATTTGCCATTGACATAGATGGTTCCATCTTTTCCTATAGCGGGCTCTTCGTTCACATAATGCGCTAATTCAACAAACCATTTTGCGCTGCCGTCAGGATTAACAGCATAGAGGCGCTTGTCCTGACTGGTGAAATAGATGGTTCCATCAGCACCTATGACCGGCTCATAGACTTTACCACCTCGATCTCCTTTATCCGGCTCATTGACAACAATTTCATCGTCGTCGTCGTCGTCGTCGTCGTCATCGTCATCGTCGTCGTCGTCGTCGTCACCCTTCTTCTCTTTCTTCTTCTTATCCTCATCTTTATCTTTACTGTGCTTTCCACCAAAGAGATTAAAACTTGAGGTGCTGATCCCTACTTCTCCTCCAGTCTGAAATCTCCACAACTCCTGTCCATTGCTATTGAGTGCTATGAGCTCATTGCCTGAGGGGACGTAGATGGCGGTGGTATAACCATTCTCGTTAGCAGCGATCGCTGGTCTGCGGGCATACTTGAAAGAGCTGTGACGATCTGTAGTCCATTTTACACGGCAGTCATCATCTACTGCGTATAGAACCTTGTCGTTCAATGTGACGTAAACCGTTCCGTCCGGAGCAACTGCTGGAGACTCGAATCCGCTATTATTTTCTTCCGAGCTTAGCTGGCAAATCACTTCTCCAGTGTCAGTGGTTAGCTTGGAAAGTTTCTTTCCAGCGATCCAGATGGCATCTTCGCCAGGTGAAAGAGCGGGGGCTATGGCATAAGGCCCTTCTTGCCCGGTGCCATAGTTCCATAGTTCGCGGACACTAGACGGTAAAGACTGGTGGGACCTTGAAGGAACCTTAGCGCGAAAAGCTGTGGGGCTGCCGACAGCAAGGTTGGTAGTCCAGGGGATATTAGTGGACGGGGTGCCACGGGACCAGGTGTTTGTGGAAATGTCATAGACCCAGACCCTGCGATACTGCCCAGATTCTTGAAATCCTGTGTATAAGATTTTTCCTTTTAAGTAATTCGCGGTTCGTGGATCTAACTGATCTATAGTGGGAGCTCCCGAAGTAGCTAACTCCTCCCAGGTGCCAGCACTGAAGTCGTAGACGTACATGTTGTTCATGTAGTGCACATCATCAAGGCTTCCACGGGCAGTGGAGGCCCAGCCGGAAAAATGATAGAGCTTGTCGTTGTGAACTACTCCAAGGGGATGTAGCAAACCTACTTGGAGACCGCTGGTCTCATCGATGGTTGCCCAGCTATCTTTGGTTATGTCATAGACGTCGAAAGTGTTTGATAGCTCAGTCGGGGGATCGAGAGTACCTTCAAAAGCCTTATATCTACCTCCGTATTGATAAATCTTTTCATCGTATAGGACGGCGGAATGCTGACGTCTGCCGGTTCCTCCGGACGCCCCCTGTTCCCAGGAGTCTTCCAACGCGGTATAAACCTGCATGGTATTGAAGACTTCACTGGCTGCCTCTACGGTTCCGCCCCATTCGTAAATTTTACCCTTGTAAGAAATGCTGGAAAGATTCATTCTAGGGTCAAATCCTTCCTCCCCGAGAACCCATCGGCTAGCGCCGTCGGACTGTTCTTCAATGAATTGATAGGATGTGTCAACTCCAGGTAGGGTAAGACCAGGAATGGCCAGATTTGAACTCCACTCAAAGCGGAAACTGTCCTGGTAGGGATGATCTTTGGTTTCACCGAGTAGATGAAATTCCACGACATCGGTCACACAACCGCCTGAATACTGGGAATCATTTACGAGAATCAAGTTGTTACCATCATCTTTACAATTACGATCCTCGATGATGCCGCTTACTTCGGGAACCTGGGGAATGAAAAGTTTAACTTCTTTTGAGATTCCCTGGGCTCCTTCCCGACCATAGACATCGGTAGGGGTCAAGCGAACCTGCATTCCTTCGTAGATTCCGGCCGCTAAATCATCCTGGGCTTTCCATATGAGTCCCTGGAAGCTGACGGGAGCTACCTGCTGACCTTCGAGAGTCTGATCATTGAGAAATACATTAGCGCTGGTCTGCCAGTCGGTTTCCCCGGTGGCATATTCCATCACTACAGTCGAAGACTCTCCCTCAAAGTCAATGAGATCGAAGGTGAGGGAGACGTTGTTGTAGATGTTGTCGCCGGAAATCTCTACATTGGTGATAATGGGAGGTACATTGTCCTGCTCAACTGTAATAGACACAGTGGTAACTTGCGTACCGGTCTGTGAGGAAGTGGCGAAAAGCTCAATAGCATAGATGTTGGTCTCAAAAGGATCCATCCCGCTTACTCTGGCTGTAGCCAGGGCGTCGGTAGGATTCAGGATGGTGATGTCATCTTGAGAACCGTCATCCTTTAGTGTCCATAGAAAGGAAATTGGTGCGGGGGTCTGGTTTGGATTGTTAGTTCCCCGCGCGCTGAGCACGAAGTCAGACTGTAGAGCGGTGGTTTCATCCTCATAGGAAGTGGAATTAACCGAAAGGTTAAATCCGTTGGTGTCAGCAAGTGAGATGATTTGAGCGTCCATCTCGAGTTTGAGATAATCAGCATCCACATAGATTGGTGTGAGTTTCTGAACCAGTTTTCCTTCTTCGAATTCGTCCAGGTGGTCCTTTTCTATCGTGAGCTTCCAAAACTTAGGTCCAGTGAAACTTACCTTAGGTTTAATGTCGAAACTAGGAGCTGTGCTGCCAGTATCTTCGAAATAAAGCAGAGTAGTTGTACTTAGGACCTGTTTTTGTGAGTCAACCTCTTCCCTAATAACCCGTACCATTGATTCGGTGACCTCATAATCTGTGGCATCGTCACTATCTTGGCAGTTTATGGAGCCAATCAGGGTATGGTCGATGTCCGGAAGAAGCTGAATAAAACCGTCTTCACTCGTTTTACCTGGAAATTCAAAGGTCAAATCACAGCCAATTTCATCAAAAATATCCAGGTCAATTTTCTTAGTAACTGTCTGTCCATTTACGAGATCTCTCACTTCAAAAGTAAATTCCTTGGTTCCGATTGAAAGGGCCTCATCGGTGAGATCCATGCTGACTACGAAGGAATCATGTGTGGACGATGCCGTTTCAGTGAAGATGTTTTCATCGAAACTCCAGGATGACGTGAGCGCATGACTGCTCCCATCGGAGTTTTTGCACAGGGCTCGGAAGCTGGTATCAATGAAATATAGGCTATTGCTTGCACCTTTGCGAAACCATGTATGACTGGGAACCAGGTCTGCTACAAACGGGGCATCAGGACATACCTGGTATACATCAATTCTTACATTTTCAGAACTTGAAAGTCCCAGGCTTCCATCAGCCAGTTTTTCGGTTGCGATTAAGCGGTAGTGATAGGACAGGTTGGCCGTAGCGGTGCTATCGAAAAGCTGGGCTGGAACCGAAATTTCCAGGGAATCGCGCTGAAACCCTTGAAAGCGTGATCTGAAAGGATTGGACACTGCTCGTGAATCTCCATCGAGGGCAACCCATGAAAACAATAAATCACGATTGTTATAGGAAAAGGATCTCCAGGCCTCAATGTCAATTTCACTGCCGGCGTAATAATAGGTCTGCCCTGGAAAGTAATCGAGAAAGATCTTGGGGTTCTCGGGATTTGCGGGAATTATGCGAACGGAGAGGATGCCTTCACCGGAGAGGCCGGATTCGCTCACACTCAGTTTGAAGTGGTGGGTGGCGTGGTGCTGATACTGCTCTTTGGTGAGGACTATGGAGGCGTTACAACTGCTGGAGTCAATGATGGCTGATGTGTAGGTGCTGCTGCTCCATGAGTAACTTAAAGTGTCTGCTTCAATGCTATAGGAGTTACAGCCGTCAAGTTCAACAGTGACAGTGTCTTCAGCAATCTCACGAAAATCAATGACGGCGGATTCAGGGAGGACAGCGACAGGAGCATAACGCTCCACAACCACTATGGTGACGGTGTCAGATCCGTTGTCAACCGCGATTTCTGTGTCGACTTGCGGACTTGATTCTTCAACGTTCAAGGTAAAGACGTAAGTCCCGGGCTCCTCAGGTGTGAACACGGGCTCTCGATCCGATGCACTGCTCAAGTAGACATCTGGGCTCCAGGAATAGCTCAAGTTCGCGCCATTGGGGTGGTAGGTACTATGTGTGAGAGTATACTCTTCCCCCACTTCAACAATTGTTTCAGCTCCTGCGTCTACTACAGGGCTGAACTTTTGATATACCTGTACGAAAGCATCCGCGTATCCGGTGACTGTGATATGTGGCATCACCTTTGTAGCGGAGATCTTGAAATGATATAACCCTTCAGCTGGAGCGGTGAATGTGAAAACTCCTCCACTCTCCTGTAGAGTGACAGCGGTTCCTTCAATTTGTTCATAACCGAAGTTGCTAATTCCACCACCATCAGGATAAAAAGAGGCTGTGGCGATAATGGAGGCCATTTCACCCAGGGCATATGTCTGGTATTCATCTTGAATTTGAACGACCGGTACGGGGTCAGGATAGAATTCAAAACGAACTTCATCCTCGGCCACCCTACTACCGTCCACGTTGGAAACTGTGAGTCGAAAGGTTCTAAAGCCAGGAGAAACCGTGACCAGGGCGGTTGTTTGAGCGGAATTACTGTCTATGACGATGTCATTAAGAACATCGCCCCGGATCTTGTCGATTTCCTGCCAACTGTATCGAAGATTTGCATCTCCAGCGGGATCAAAAGATCGGGACCCGTCTAAAGCAAGGTTATAGGGTGAGTGACCTGTGATGATTACGTCATCTTTGCCCGCTATTGCAAGTATATTTCTTCCCAGTGCGAACTGGTCCTTGATTTCCTTGGTGTTGAGAATGGTCTCAAGTTGATCCTGGGTTAGTAGGTTGGTGGCTTCAGCGAAGACCTTTAACCCGATCAAAGGATCAGAAGAGGAAGTGATCATGTCGGTGATGATCTGGGTGGGATCAAAGACCTGATCCTTGATTTCTACAATCAACTGAGCATAATCAAGAAAGCTGTCGTCTGGAAATGTATCTTCCAGGAGATCTGAAATCTCGTTGACCTGGCCGGGATCTCCCCCGTTGGAGATGAATTCTGCCATCCGGCGAACGATTTCGTCGGGATCTTCCGCGATCGTCAGTACCTTTTGCAGTTTCTTATTTTCGGCTTCAAGAGTAGCGATTGCCTTGAGAATATCCTTCTGTCTACTATTGTTGACCAGGGTGACCTGGGAATCCAGGGACCGGGCCTCAGCAAGAGTCTTTGCCGACTGCCCAAGAATGGCCGCAAGGGCTGAGGACGCATCTGCATTGGCCTGCATTCGATCGGCGAACTGGCTTGGAAATGAGATGAGTCTCGCGGTTAAAGTTAAAAGAGGAAATTGGTCGCTACTGGTAAGAATTGCTGAAAGAGTAGTAGCCTTTAGTTCATTGGCTAAAGTTTGGAATTTTCCAACCGCAACACCTTTCATTGATGGATCTCCAGCCAGGGCGATGGCCAGCCGCGCATGATCCTCAACCATATTACACGCGTCCATAAGGTGGACCGTGCCATCCTGCTGCAGGGTTTGAACATCGATATCAAGGAGTTGATCCGCGCAGATTTCCAATGGATTGCTGTCAGTGTCCTCAAGGATGGCCGCTTGCTCTATCAGGATATTGGACTGGATTACTTCAAGGGTGGAGCCAATCAAGTCCTGAATACGGGTCGGGTCCTGCGGGGTGGTTACAAAAAGACTATTGACGGAGTTCTGAAGATTGGCGTCAATGTCCGGATTGTTGGTCAGGCTACCCACAATACCAACCATGGATGAAATATAGCTCTCCTGGGTGGAGCCCGTCATATCTGAGACCAGTTGCTGAAATCTGTTCAAGTCGATGGGTGCCTTATCATCTACAAAGAACTGGGAGAGGGAGATCACTTTGTTGTTGGCGGAATTGCCCTCCTCGCCTAACGTGATCGCGTCGTTTGGTAGACCGGACTCTTGTGCCAGGGTCATTTCCGCAACCATGGCTACAAAGGTGGACTCAGCGCTCGTATTATAAATTAGAGACGGGTCCGTCCCTTCGATAACGGAAGTCACATCGTCGTAAATAATTCCTTTTTCCTCACGTCCATCATCGAGAGTGATCTTTACGATGAGATTTTTTGCCAGAGCGGGTTGATCCTGGATGAGATTTTTGAAGTCTTGAGACAGGTTCAATGCAAAGTCCAACTGAGCTCCAACTGTCTCGGGGCAACTCACCCTGCTGGAGGAGAGAAGATCTCCGTTAATACTGTAGAGGTTGGCGGTACCGATTTCGTCACCGGAGCCATAGAGGCAGGTTGATTCGTCTGCCTGGACCGTGAGATCACCAATACCCTGTAATGAAGGAGAAATCCTTGAGCGGGATGCGGAAGGGTTGGATGGTGCGGGAGGGGTGAGTTCTGATGTACCCCGGATGGTGAAAATAGGGGAGTCATCTTGGATCCTAATTTCGAGTCCAGGGACTTTGGATTGAATCCAAAGAGCATCCCCTGGTCGAATCATGGAAATTCGGGAGTGTTGGTTGCGTCTGTTGTGTTTTTTATTGGGTGAATAGAGAGCCCAATGGTCGTGAGCATGATCGTAGATCCATGCCTCTGTGATGTCACTTGGATTTCCAGTGCTGATATTTGCTGGTGAAAGCAGTTCGGAAACTGAAATGGGCTCCTTCAGGTTAAAGGAGACCAGAGCATGCTTGGTGTCAGCCAATCTCACAGCATTATGAAAAAGGCTCTTGCCTTGCTGGGAAACAGTGGCGGAATCGGTCTTAAATTTCACCAGGTAGCCAGCGCCAAGACGCAAGACGGTAAGTTTACCGAAACTGTTTAGCAGAGTATGAACATCGGACCGGTCGGATTTTGCCCAATAATGCCAGGCATCCGATTCATAGGACCAGATCACCTCAATCCGATTATCCAGCCCTTCCTGCTGAAGGTATTGTTCTATGTCGACTATTGCCGACTCAAGGGGAAAGTCCACCATGCGAAATGCCGGCGCCCCAAAGAGGGATAGGCAGGAAATCCATAGAAAGACAGTTAGGGTAAAAGTAGCCTGTGAAAAAGACCGTGTCATAAGCAACTCCATTTATTCACCGGGCTCAAAGGGGATATTGGAGAGACCATAGATAGGCCGCTCTCCAAGATGAGTCTAAAGATGGGCTAACTCTTTTAGCCAGATCCGTAGAATCAGAATTCCTTTGCGCTCCCAAAAAAAATCTTACCAGCAAAAGAACAGGTCTACCCAAATATTTACCTGCCCCTTCAAGCGAAAGGGACGGTTAAACATGGACAACCTGCAGGCACCGGTTAGATTCGAGATAATTCACCAACATTGCGATCATAGTTGAGTGCACTATATAGAAACAAGAGACGAAAATACTGGAGCGCAAATATGGTCCGGATTCCATCCAGGACCTTATTAGGTCTTGGGGGGAGATTGTTAAAGCGAATTCGCAGCCCTTTTTCCTCAATCTGAAATTTCTTGATAGTACACGCCATATCTCTTACTTTCTTGCAGGGAGTGTGCCAAGTCGGCGAAACGCGCTCCAAGTTATCGAAGAATCGCAGGAATAGGGCCTTCCGCCTTAAGGGTTTCAATCTGGCATACTGACTAAAAGGTCATAAACATTGCGTAAATCTAGCGCACCCCGCTATTTGAAGGCACTTCAAAGGTTGACCAAAAAGTCATTACGCTCTCACCCCTGAGTCAATTTCCGGGGTGATTTAGATGGTTTCAAAAGGATAAAATCTTGCTTTTCCAGCCCTTGCAGGGTTATGATCCAGCGTCGGTAGTCTATCGGTTTCCAAAGCTTGGGTGTCTGCTGAGAACTGGAGAAAATCCTTGGTACATCAGTTTTTAACATTTATTGAATTGTTTGTAAGAAACATTCTTGAGGCGGATCGAAAAATTGACCATGAATTCATCGAGCAGCTTTTGGAACAGGGACTGGATGAAGAAGAGATTCAGCAAGCCTTCACTATTCTTTATAATCTATTGGTGAACCGAAAAATGGCATCTCCTGAGGAGAAGCCGCACCGGATCAGGCATATTACCGATGAAGAGGCGCGAGAACTTGGACCAGAAATAGCATTTCGTCTCACCCAGCTTCAATACCACCAATTGCTCACCCCGGCAGATCTTGATTATTTGATCTATGGTTATTTTGAGACCAGGAGCGGTTTTGGCGATGATGAGGATTTCTGGAATCTCCTCAAGGCTTATCGTCCTGAGGTTGGGCAGTACCTGGAGTTCCTGGTTTCACCTGAGAAGAGCGATATTCTTCTGAATTAGGTGATCCGAGAACCGGTACTTAGGTGTGTCCTTAGGCACCCGGGAGCGGCGCCTGAAAGTAGATCACTCCTAGAACGATGCTTTGGCATCGCCCGTCGTCCCGATCTACTCCCATGCACCACCCCCGGGCACCCAAGGACACACCACGTACCGGCTCTCGACTCACTTGTTTGTTGAATACTCCGTCCTCGAAAAGATACCGTCATCTTCGGGCTTGACCCGGAGATCCAGTCTATCCTTTAATGTGGACCCATCGGTCGAGGCATGCCCGGCCCTATGGTACCCTTGATCGGGTATGACATGAACAACTCCGGAGGGCAAAAATGTTCAATAAATTTAAAATTCCCTGGGAAGAAGTGGAAAAGGAATTAGAGTCTAGGGTTGAAGAAGTCTTTCTTAAAGTCTTTGATACCGTGGATGATATGGAGGAGGAGCTAGATGGGCTGAGAAAGTCCTTTCCAAATCTAAATGAAACAGCCCTGGCTAATGAAGTTATAAAGGATGCCTCAAAAGTTACTGCGGTAATCGGTTCCAGCGCCGCACTTCCTGATCTCGTTCCCGGAATCGGCTGGACGGCAATGATTGCTACCCTTATTGGGGATTATTGCTTCACCCTGCGCGAAGAAATGAAAATGCTGATGAAGTTTTCTTTTCTCTTTGAGCAAGATGCAGACAGCCTACAGAGAAAGAAGGATGTAATTTCCCTCTTAATGGTGGTTGCCAGAGATAAAGACCGAGCCCCCTTTGCACGAGATGTATTCGAGGATTTAGATAAGCTTCAGGTGGATGTTTTATCTCGAAAAATTCTGATTCGAGTAGGTGTTCAGCTAGGAATGAAGTTTTTTCGCAAGAAGCTCTTGGCATTGATTCCCGGAATCGGGATCGCCCTCAGTGGAGGAGTAAATTTTCTAGGAACCCGATCTATCGGGAAACTAGGAATCGACTTTTTCAGAAATAAAGCGGAATTTATCAGGGTTCATGGTCAATCCAGCACAAATTTGGAAGTCACCAAAAGAGCGTCTGTTCAAATGATGGTAAATCTGGCCAAGATGGGTGGAAGTATCTCAGAATCCACCAGGGAAAAAATTGATGATTCCCTGGATATTTTTGGATATTCCAAGGAAGAAAGAGAGAACTACCAGGAAGATCTGGAAAAGACTGATATTACTCCCATAGCAATCAAAGACATCCGCCAAATGACAGAAGAGGATAAGGTTTATGTACTCAAGCAGGGACTGAAAATCCTGGAAGGTGGATCTTCCTCCAAGCAGGAGAATTATCTAGAGTTCGTGACCAGGGCTTTTGGGCTCACCCAAAATGACTTACGGAAAATAAGAGAAAACGGGTCTGAAGCGGAGGCAGAAGCATAGGTTGGCTTTGATCAATGGCTATCCTCTATATAGATACGGTAACGCCGGTCCTCAAAGTATCTCTGGAACTTGAGTCCCAGGTTTTTTCGAAGGAAGGACCCATTAAGTCAGGCTCCAAACTTCTCTTTCATTATGTAGAGGATCTATTCCAGCAATCTGGGAGGTCAATAGATCAGGTTGAGGCCATTTTTTTCAACCGGGGCCCCGGATCTTTTACAGGTATCAAGGTAGGCACTGTATTTGCCCAGGGATTAGCGTTTTCTTCGGAGGTTTCTCTTCGTTCCTTCACTACATTTGATCTTATGGATTTAGAGGCAGGGGTTCCATTTGGGGCTTTCTATACCATCTACGCATTTCAGAATGAATTTTTTATGGCTCAAAGGATTTCAGATCGGTGGGAGTTTGAAGTGATTTCAAGAGAGAAAGCAAAAGGGCTGGAAAATGTTTACTATTTAGGACCGAAGCAGCATTGCCTGGACAACTTCCTTACTCTTGAGGGTTTAAGTGCGGATTCATTACCCCGATTAAGGAAGAATGGAAGGCTCGAAGATGAGATTGAGCCACTATATCTTAAGAAATCCACTGCTGAAATGAATTTGAAAAAGACGGAGGCGAGCCAAGTTGAATTTTTCAAAAAATCGTGATCACAAAAACCGTGGTGGTATCGGGTGCGGGACTATTATCGCTGTTTTTTCCATCCTCTCGTTTCTCGTGAGCATTGCGATCCTGGGGGGATCCATTTATTTCGCAATGGAGATGTCTAAAGATCCGCGGGCGTTTCTAGAAGAGCATCAGGTTCTAGTTCGCAAGCTGGGGAGAACGGTTGTCTCCGTTTTCAATAGCGAAAAACCTCTGGCTCAGGAGGTAATTTTTGATGCCGATGCCTATAATTCTTTTTTGCAAAAACAAGGCGAACTGGCGCAGGGATTTCAAAATGTTCAGGATGAATATCCGTTTGACCTGGTCGCAACCGCACCAGAGATTCTGTCCTTTCTAAAGCAGGATTTGGCAAGTTGGGATATTCGTCACTATAACCTTGAATTTGATAAAGACCGCGTGAAGTTCAGTGCCAGTATTCCGGGAGAATTACTGGTCCAAAGAATTCCCGCTCACATGCCCCCTGTTTTTAAAGAAAGTCTGGAGACCTTGGATTACCTCAATATACAAGGCGATATGAACTTTCTTTTTGATGACGGGATCAAAACTCTGCGAGTGAATGAGTTTTCCCTTGGTTCCATCCGGGTTGCTGATGTCTTCATGCAAATGTTTAACAGTCGTTTAGGCCAGGAAACGGGGGGTCTAGAACACTCCCTGTCCAACCTGATGGATGGGATCCAGGTTACACCGTCAAAGATAGAGCTTCGAAAAGGAGAGATCTTTCTTTCAGGAGTTTCAACTCAGCGCTCTAAATGATTCCCTATCTTGTAATCCGCAAAGGGATGGTTATTCCTATAGCGGTATTTGTTATTGGAATCCTGGCGGTTATGGCCTCAGTTTACAGCCTCAGTTCCCGCCAGGGTAAGCTCATGTCTCGTCGAATCTTCTGGGGTGAGATTACTTACTTTCTGGCGGAATCTATCATCCAGGAGGCGTTTCATGAAGTGGACCGGAATCCGGATCGATATATGAATCTCCTACTGAAAGCCGCGGGACGCCGAGTGAAACTGGATTATACTCCCCGTTCCGTGGACCTGATGGAAACCGGTTATGGTCTCGGGCTTGGAGCCAATGATGTTCTCATAGAAGGCAAACTCATACCCCTTTCGAAGGGAGGGGAAGAGCTTCTTACCAGTGGAGATTTGACTGGTGTACTGAGGATTACAGTAACCGTGAAAGTCACTGCTCAGCGTATGGGATCCAAGGCCTTAGTGCGCCGTATCTCCGCAAACAGGGGAATTCGATATGTAAACCTTGGGGGAGGGAGATCACTAACTCCTTATTTGTTGTTTCTTAAAGAACGTCCGCTCACCCCTTCTCAGTCCAGTGTTTCAGAGGTCCAGCTCACCTTAAGAAGAACCAGTCCCAAGCTGGACTACGGGAGGATATTTCTGGGTGGAGATTTGGATACCCAAAATGATGTCAGGCCCTATCGCATCCTACCCGGCAGCGTTGAAAAGGATTATCTGGATCGATGGGGAACTCCTGTAGATGAAGAGATTAGCATCGAGGATATGGATCCCTTTCAGGGATCTTTTGAGAGAGATAGAAACCGAGTATTAATGGATGTTATCTGGTGGGATCCGCGCTTCAAAAGAATCACCGGGAAGGATAGTGTGGATCGAAGCATAGGGGAAAACCGGGCCCTGGGCTGGCTGCGCTCCTATTTTCAGGCTGTACCAACACCTCAGATTCTGTATCGCCTTCAAGAAGATTATACAGCCCATAGTGACGTATGGAATTTGCGAGTAGATTCTCCAGTGGGGGTGGGTCTTCCCCTGGAAGGAAAAGCCTTTCAGAAATACTTGCTCCATACCACCGCTACCTATCCTGTAGGAGGAGTTGAACTAGATCCGGAGACAAGTACTTTCCTGACTACCCACAGCGTTCCGGTAGCCCAGTTATTTCAACCAGATCCCTTACGGCGGTTCGCGGGTTGGCGACTGTTTCAGGGAATTGAACCCTATGAAAAAACTAGTGAAGACTCTCGCAAGAATTATGCACCCTTTAGAGAGGTGCAGGCCTACTCGGAGATCTATCCCGAAATAGGCAAGATAAAACCCTGGAGTTACTTTTTGATGGAGCACTCTATCGACTTCCAGAGCCATTCATTACTTTTCCTTGATGGAATCTCCGGAGTAATGGGGGATATGGTGATTGATCGACCTATGCGTTATCGAGGACAGGGGGTCATAGTGGTGATGGGTAAAGTTCTTCTGACTGCTCCCATCTCACGCGATCCGACCGATCCTAACGCTTTCTTGATGATCGTTACCCGGTCTAAGAGTGGTTTTTCAGCTCCAATTCAAATTGACACCTCAGATTGGATTGAGGCTTATCTACAAGCACATTCATTTCCGTCAGCCAGTTCAAAAAAGGGTACTTTGAAGGCAAATTCTCCGTTTAAAATCCGAGGTGGTTTGAGCCTTGATTATCTTGATATCAACTCTCTCCCTGAGGGTAGTATTCTTGAGACGGATCCTGATACCTATAGGGAGATTCAGGTATGTACCATACAGCGAGGCTTTCAATTTTATAAGGTTTTTAACAATGAGAGGCCAGAGTCGGTAATCGGGGAATAATTAGCAGCAGGTGGCTGGTTGGATGAAAGATGTCTTGCCTGTAGAAAGTTTGTCCTTTGCTGATATGTATCGCAAGAAGGCGGTTTGGACGAGAATTCGGACATATGACTTCATTTTGGGTATATAATAATCAAGAAAATCTCACAATCTGACCCATGACTCGTTTTTTACCGATCATATTGCTGATCATTTTTCAGTCGGCTCCCCTCCTGTCTAAGGGTTTTGAACTTCGCTACAAGATGGAAGAAGGGGGGATCGAATACCGATTCAAAACTCACTACAAAGTAAAGTTTACCAGCCTGGACGAAGTACGAAACCTGGATGAAAAAATTTCAGGAACATTTGAAGATCAACTTCTCAAGCCTCTTGAAAATGGAGGTTTCAGGGTTTCAAGGGATATAAAGGTCCAGCAGTACATCCATAACGGCAAATCAGAACCCGTAAAAGATTATGAACGAAACCTGGCTGGGTATGAGTATGTTCTGGATCCTCGCAAAGGAAAGGTTCGGATCGTGGGCAACAACACCTTTGATCCAGATGATGCGTTGGAGATGGTGGTTCCTTTTCCCAGAAAATCCCTCGATGTCGGTGATACCTGGAGAACCTTCTACCACTATAGTCTTTCTGTTGGAAGCAAAAAAAGAATTTCCCTGCAGGGAGCTTTTAAACTTGCCGATATTCGGGGCAATATCGCACGGATCGTGGGCCGTTTTCGAGCTGAAATTCCTAAAGATCCCGAACTGGATTATGGCGGATCAATCAAACTTGACTCCGAATACTATTTTCATCTCAGCCGGGGTACCATTGAGCGAGG
Source organism: uncultured bacterium (assembly GCA_964539825.1). Lineage (GTDB taxonomy): Bacteria > Muiribacteriota > UBA6191 > UBA6191 > UBA6191 > CAZIKF01. The sequence continues at coordinate 44,051 of CAZIKF010000002.1, read as the reverse complement.
CAAGGTAGTGACCAGCCTGATTTATCAGTCTAAGTCCTTAATCGCCAGAGAGTTTTTCAGGCAAAGTCAACGTAAAGAGCGCCTTGGTTATGCTCTGCATTTAACAAACTCTTTTGAGAGGAATTGAAATCTTCCTGGTATGGCAGGGAATCAGGGCAAACCAAATGCGTTTGGGCATAGAGGCTTCAGCCTAACCGAACTGGTTCTGGCTATCCTAATCATTGTTGTGGCGATGATGCCTGTATTTGATATGGTTTCCGGTGCCCGACGAAACGTTGCCAGTGTGGAGGAAGAAACCATTGCCTTTGCTCTGGCATCTGAATCAATCGAATGGATGAGGTCTCTCTCCTATGAAGATCTTCAGTATCGGCTCCCATCACTACAGATTTTTCCCGAGGGAAGCTTGGAGGTAAGGAAGAACCGCAAGGTTTTTTTGGAAAACCCGGTGAAGACTTACGAAATTGGTAAGTCCCAAATTCAATATGAACCACCAACTCAATTTAGTATTTTTCAGCGTAGAACCACAGTCTTTGATGTAGATCCCGGGTCTAAATCTATTAAAGTACAGGTTATGGTGAGTTGGAAGGCCCGCTTAGAGAGGTCAAAAGATGGTCAGGCCCATGAAGTGAAACTGGAGTTTCTATCCTTTCCTTTGTGAGCCGAGAACCGAAACTTAGGTGTTCGTCTGAAAGCCCATAAGCAGCACCTATTCGCCGATCACTTCTAGAACGATGCGATGCATCGCCCGTCGTCGCGATCCCCGACTATGCACTACTTTTGAACTCTCAGACAAACACCACGTTTCGGCTCTCGACTCACTTTACTTTTCGAGCAACGGCAGGGCAATTGCATCTAAATCTTGTCTTTGTTGGTACCATTCTGCTCGATTTTCGTCATCTTCGGGCTTGACCCGGATATCCATCCCCAACATCAGCATAGATTCCCGCATCAAGTGCGAGAATGACGGGGATATTTCGTCATCTTCGGGCTTGACCCGGCGATCCATCTCCAGCATCAGCATAGATTCCCGCATCAAGTGTGAGAATGACGGGGATATTTCGTCATCTTCGGGCTCGACCCGGAGATCCATCCCCA
>CAZIKF010000002.1:0-42856 GCA_964539825.1 uncultured bacterium | reverse complement strand
CCAGCATCAGCATAGATTCCCGCATCAAGTGCGAGAATGACGGGGATATTTCGTCCATGGATTTATTTAGATGCGTACGCCCTGGAAAAAGCATTGTCATACCTGGACTGTGAAGCTGAGGATGACGAAATTATGACGGGTGGTATTTGAAAGGCTTTTATCATGTCACTTGACCTTGGACAGCTCAATCTTCTTGTAAGCTACGATGAACGAGTGGCTGTGATTCAAAAGCTAATCGAAGAAGGTCAGTATCTAAAAGAGATTCAGATCTACCTTCATAGCCAGTTTATTTCACCGGAATCTACGGAATCCTGGATTAATTATTGTCTCAATTTATGGATATGGGCTTCCGAAAATGGATACTTTCAGGTCTCACATGTAAACACCGACCAGTTCTTGACAATCCTTAAGCGAACCTCTGATTTTGCTCAGCGAAGGGTATTATGGGATCTTCAGGGTCCCTCGTTAAAACAGGGCGACTATTTTGCCTGCCAATATCTCAAACGAATGGTTTCCCAGGTTCAGGGAACGGAGCGAAGCTATTTGAGAAAGGTCTTGTCGTCCCTGGAAAGGGATCTCCCATCCCCTGAAGAGCCTCAGTGGCATTCAGAACTTAGTGAGCTATCTCTGGAGCAGTATAAGGCATTGAGCCGGGAGCAAAAGCTTTTTTATATCAAAGAAATCTCCCACGCAAAGATAACTTTGCCAATCTTCGCAGGGGACCTCATAGGTCAGGAACCGGACTCGTTTGTAGCCTCCTCCATTGCCAAAGTCTTCCCAAAACTCCTCAAATCTTCCCTGGACCTTGAGCCTATGGACATTGTGGGAAGGTTTAGCAGCCTGGCTAACCATCAGGACGCCAGGGTGCGGGCCAATTGCCTGGAAGGACTATGTGCTTTATTTGAAAGCTCCCAGAAGAAAACGGACTTCTATCGCTTTTTATTGCACTATTGCCAAGATCCAGATGGAAGGGTTAAGGCAAATGCTCTCAAGGGAATGGGGTTTTTTTCCAAAGCAGAGTCAAAAGAAGTTTTGGATTCAGCATTGAAATCCTGCCAGTCCTCGGAGGAACTCGATAGCCTGATCTGGCTTCTGCAGGGTCTGGGCAATTTGGAAGAATTCCAGACAGTCATCAAGCGTTCAAAGGCCCGACTCGGACGAAAATTCAAAAAGGCTTCGGATCCTGCAAAGAAACCTAAGGCCAAGAAAAAGTCACAAGACGGGGAGGCTGTGCTTCCCATGAGTGAAAAACAGATAAAACCAGATCAATAAATCATGTTTGTGAACCTGCGACCACTGGCGGTTTGACATGGTTCAGTCACCTTTGTAGCATAATTCTAACCGTCATTGATTCTCCTCTATTTCTCTAGATAGCTGATGAGCATAAATTCCTATACCGAACGTTTCTATGAACCGGAAGAATATGTCTGCCTTCAGGGAGAGGAACCTGAGGATTTCTATAGACTTGTCGAAGGTGAGTTGGAAGTATTGCTTACCGACGAAGCTTTTCTCAAAGACTGCGCCTCCCAAAAAGAGCGTTTAGAGAAAGTCAATGAACATGGAAGAGTGATTGCCAGGTTGAGCGAACCCTAGTCCCACTTCGGAGAAATGGGGCCCTTGCTCCATTCGCCCAGGACTGCGAGTGTCAGAGCCCGTTCAAGTTCCAAGGTTCGCTGCATCCCCTCGGATCGCCAACCTTTTGAACATCATATCATTACCAATCCAGCACTGGGTTATCGTATAGCGGTTACCCTGGGTTGCCGCGTATTTCATTCTCATACCGCCGTAGAGAGGGTGCATAGAAACTTAACCATGATGGGTTCCTTTTTGAGGAAAATTTCGCTTTCCTTTTTGCAGACCATCAATCAAATTGAGTCCAAACTGTCTTTGTCAGGAGACAAGGAAATCCATCAGTTACGCAAAAGGCTAAATAAATCCATTCACACAAGAAGGGCTCCTGTCCCAACGGCATTTGAACCTTTAATTCCTGTTTTGTCCAGATCCGCACATGAAGTTAGCAACGCCTCGAAACTTTTTGAAAAGGCTAACATTCTTGAGAAGGTGGAGGGTGAGGTTCTTCCACTTCAGGGGCAGCTGATCGATTTCCTTTATATTCTTGAATCGGGGAAAGTAAGTATTCTCCGAAAGGGAGAAACCGTTGGAATCTGTGATCGTGTTGGAGATATGCTCGGTGGGGTTAAGGCTCTCTCATCGCTGGGAATGAATGTACGCAACCTACATTCTGATCCCTTCGAATTAGTGGTTTCTGAACCGGCAAGGTTGATCTGTGTATCGAATGCTGACCTGCGCCAGGAGACTCAAAATAATCCCCAACTCACGCTTTATATGGACTATATTTTAGCTGAAACCCTGCGGAAGACCCAGAATGATTTAAGCGCATCTCTTGTTTTGGAATCAAGATTACTCAGCTTACTTAGCAAGGATATAGGTTCCTGGAGGTCCGAAATAGAAGAAATTTTTGAAATTTTTTTTAATCGGAAGTCCTGGTTTATGACTTGTATGGGTGAAGTTCTGAAACTCAAACAAGCAGTGAACTCTATTGAATTGAACTATATAAGGTTCTCCAACTCAGCTAAAACTTCCTATGACTCTCCCATTTTTACCCAGGCCATTTGATCCATGATACCCACGACTGATCCCTATTTACCGGATCTCTTTGAGGTAGTTTCGCATCCTTTTTGGGATCACCTAGAAGAACTGCTGGTCAGAGAATTTGATCCTGAGCTTGTGTTTTACTTTGAAGAGGAGGTATTGCTGCCTGAAGTATGCCTGATCTGGGGTAATGAAAATGCAAAACTCTGGGAGTCAGACCAGTATTTCTACTTGTTCAAGGATCTTGCCTTTTCACTTCTCTCAGAGCCGGCGCAGATCTTGAATCCAATTTCCACGGACAACACACGGCTAAAATTTCGATCCAGCCTTTGTCAGCCTCTGCACCTCTTCGAGGACACGCGTTCCATTCTCATGTTGGCAAATCCCAGGACCAAAGAGGAATTTGAAGCAGACGACCTGGCTATTTTGAGGCGCTTTTTGGAGATCTCTAAACCCCAGTCAGAAAAACTAAGATTGGAGCGCCTGGCCCGCAATTACAAACGTGATATGGCCCTGATGGATAACCTTAGTTTCATTGTAGATTTAGGCAACGATACAGACTTTCAGATTCATTCTTTGATACAGCTTCTGGAAGATGAATCTCATTGTGAAATTATCGTTTTTTTACTTTGTTTGGATCCTAAGGACGAGGTGTTCTTTTTAGAGGCTGGAAATTCAGCAGGGCGTTTGTTTTGGGATGGGCAGTCTGAATTTCTACAGTCTCTGGCTCGTCGAGCCGTAAAGGAGGGATGTTTTTCAGAGAGTTATGGAGGTAAACATTTTAAAGGGGAAAAGTTTGGTCTGGATCAGCTTGAGACATCCATGATTTTTCCGATTGAGGTGTATAACAAAGCTCAGGGGGCATTTTTACTGCTCAATAAGCAGGGTCGAAGGAGTTTTACCAAACGTGATGTTCGCATTGTAAGAATGGTCGGTTCCCTGATGAAAACCGCTCTTTCCAGGGACCAGGAACGAAAGTATATGACCTCAGTATTCAACAGGTTTGTCTCGGAAGGAGTGGGGCAGCAAATCCTTCAAAGTGAAGGAGCTGAGGGGATGCTTGAAGAGCGTAGACCGGTGAGTGTGCTATTCATCGACCTAAATGGCTTCACTTCTTTCTCAGAAAACTCTGATCCCCAGGTCGTAACCTACCAGCTTAACCAGTACTTTCACGAGATGACGAATTTGATTACAGAGTTCGAGGGAACACTGGATAAATATCTCGGTGATGGGATCATGGCAATCTTTGGTTCTCCCTACCAGATTGCCAATCATGCCGAGAGATCCGTTGAATGCGCCCTTGCCATGCAGAAAAAAATGGCTGAAGTGTCCGCAAACTGGGACAAAGAGGGGCTTACTCCCCTGACGGCAAGTATTGGAATCTGTACCGGTGATGCTCTGGTGGGAACTGTCGGGTGTGACAAGTTGCTGGATTACACTGCTATCGGAGATACAATCAATGTAGCGTCCCGCCTCACGCAATCGGCCAAATCCAAGATGATTTTGATTGGTGAGAGTACCTGGGAACCCATTCAGGATGTGGTTCGCTTTCAGGCTTTCAAGGGATTCAGACTGAAGGGAAAGCAGCAAATTACCAAGAGCTATGAAATTCTTGGTCTCAAGTCTACAGAAGAGGTTCATCAGTTGCTTCATGCCGGTAACGAGAAAGTGACTATGCGGGTCCTAGAGGCCGTCAGGAACTTAGAGGCTTACAAGCACTATGATGGATTCCTGAGCCTTTTGGATACCTCCGCTCCTGAGGTTCGCACCAATATCATCAAGACAATCGGCAAGAAAAACCAGGACAGCCACATTCCCATCCTGGTACAAAAACTTCAGGAAGATCATGAAATGGGGGATTTGATTCTGCAGGTTCTTGGAGAAATGACTCCCAATCCTCTCAAACCCATGTTAGATACGATCCTGCGTGGATTAGCGCCGGATATGCGGGAGATTGTATTTTCCTCCACCTTAGATTCAAGCAGAAAGGACGAAAGAAGGTTATTCCTAGCTTTATTGAGGGGATTTCATGACCCGCAGGATGCCCAGGGGACTATGGTTGCTGAGCTAACTGAAATCGTATACCAGTCAAAGGATGGCTGTATTCTTGAGAGATTGTTAGAGACTCTTCCAAAAGCGCGACCTTCTCTTAAGAAGGCAATTTTATGGGCTATTGGGAAGATGGAGGTTCCACGGGCTTACGTGACTTCTGCAGAAATTCTCGCCGGGGAATCGGATTTGGAGTCCCATCGAATTCTTGCCAGAAGTCTTGTCAGCTTTACCCAAAAGCAGCTCTTTCCTATTCTCAACCATCTTTTTTTCGGGTTCCACTGGTGGGAAGACTGGAGGCAAGTTCTGGAATTGATGGTGGAGCCCAAACAGCAAGAGCCATTACGAAAACTCCTTAACCATGAATCCTCTCTCCTACGCTATGTCGCTACGGTTCACCTGGAATTGTATGGTTCCCATGGTTTTCAGGAAGATCTCCTCAATCTTTTCAGGAATTCTGAGGAAGTCTTCATACAGTCACAAGTCATTGACAGTCTAAAGGATGGTTCAAATGAAGGCGTGATCCCGACATTTCGAGATCTTTTCAAATCTCGTAAAGGGCTTCAATCTAAGATTCTAAATGAGTTCGCATTCAGAAAGGCTGAGTCATGCCTGGACCTGATTCATGAATCCCTTAATTCCCGTGACCGAACCATAAAATTAGCTGCAATTAAAGCTGCTGGTGAACTGGGAAATCAGGAGAGTCTGGATCTTCTCCTAAAAGAGTTGGACCATCATGACGATGCCAACCTCTTAGCTACTGTGATTCAAGCGCTAGGAAGTTTTGAAAGTGACCAGGTTACGCCGTTTCTTATAAAAGTGCTTCATTCTCCCGTTGCAAGGATACGCGCAAACGCAGTAGAGGGATTGATGAATTGCAATTCTATCGGCGCTGTAAAGGCCATAGAGAGGCTATTGCATGACGATAATAACCGGGTTAGAGCAAATGCGGCCCTGGCTTGTTTTCGATTGGGCCATTCGGGAGGATTGAGTGTTCTTACTCAGATGACAAAGTCTCCAAATAAGTGGATGAGACTGTCAGCCCTATGGGCACTGAATTCTACAAGAACCTCTGAGGCCATGGATCTCATTCATGCTAGTTTGAACGACCCGGATTACGACGTGATTCTAGCTGCCGCTCAGTATCTTAGTGATGTGAAAACCGGTACTTAGGTGGGTGATTGAGTGCCCATGAGCGGCACCTGAAAGCGGTTCCCTCGTCGAAGGTAGAACAACTACCTTCTCCTCACGAACCACTCCCATGTACCACTCCTGAGCACTCAATCACCCACCCCGTACCGGCCCTCACATCACGTTAAAAAGAGGAATAAATTATCTATTCTCGACTCACTTTGTTTGTCGAATTCTTGGATTGGGTGTGTCCAACCCTGCGATAGCCTGTATTTAGGTTATTGGGGTCATTGTTTCGCTCTAACCATTGAAGTAAGGCATCGAGTCCACTATCTCCTGGTAAAGATCTCTCCAATCCGGATTTGTTTTTTCGATAAGATCAATCTTCCAAGCTCGTTTCCACTTTTTCAAGAGTTTTTCGTGAGCAATAGCGGAGTCCATGGTGTCATGGACTTCGTAGAACACCAGATTCTTGACATCGTATCGCTCAGTGAAGCCACCAATCATCTCTTCTTTGTGGTGGTAGAGTCGTTTTATAGGATCTGAGGTTACTCCTATGTAGAGAGTTCCCCTGATCTTGCTAGCAAGGATGTACACAGTAGGAAATCGGTTCTGCATGAAGCGGGCAAGTATAGCATGGGAATCCATGCTGAACCTGGGGATGGATCTCCGGGTCGAGCCCGAAGATGACGATATATCCCCGTCATTCTCTGGCTTGACCAGGGCATCTACTTCTTTGGCTTACCACCTACAGCATCCGTATTTGGCCACCCTGGGGGGGCGCTTTACTACTATGTGGTCTGCCAGACCTGTAATCAGGATTTCGTCGTTGTCTTGATTTTTCAATCTTACCCTGGCGCTCTGGAAGGCGTAGGTTCCTGTTGGGGTTAGCCCGGTGGGAACCTTTTGCACCTGGGCGGTAGCTACGACATCGCCTGAAGTTTCGAGCTGGACTTGATAGAGGTCGCCATCACTTGCGAGCATATAGAGATAGGATGCTCCTACTGTGTCTGAATGTTCCATATGTACGATAATCTCGTTGGTTAAGGACTCTCCCCCGGTAATACTGCTGAGGTTCTGGGTCTGGAGGGTAAATCCGGGATTAAGAGCTGTTGAATTAGCCTTGATATAGAGTACATTTCCTCCCTGGTTTGAATTCTTGGAGACATAGCATCCCTGCGAGCTTACACAGTGAAAATGGAGAGCATCATCACCGTCAAACAACTTGATGGAATCCGACTGTACCTTGTAGGTGGAGTCGCTTTCCTGGAAGGTGAAATAATCTACATGGGACCCGGTGGTCGGGTAATTGAATTCATGAACATCATTTCTCTTGCTTGCGCCTACCAGACCAGAGTAAAAGTAGAGCTTGTTGGCATTCGTAGCTGTGTTAGCGTGGTAGCGACCGGCCCATTCGGCGTCATCGGCCTGCTCCCAGGTAGCACCATCTGTGCTAATCCAGACTTCATTGGAATAAGTAGCACCATCTCTGCCGCCCATCACGAACAGCTTCTTCTTATTGTCGCGGGGATCGGTATGTGCGATAGCGGAAACACCCCGCCCCTCGCTCCAGTCAGCCTGTGCATCTACCTGCGTCCAACTGTCTCCATTCGTGGTACTCCATACGTCACGTAAGCTGGTGCTGTCATAGCCTCCCAGCATGAAGAGTGTAGAGCCTAGCGTGGTTAGACCAAAGGATCGCCGGGCTGAGAAAGCCGCATCGCCGTGATCTGTCCAGTTCACACCACCGGAGTCAGAGGTGGACCATACATCGTTGAGATAGTTGGAGCCATCGTGTCCTCCGATGACGTAAAGTCTTCCCCCGAGTGCAGCTACTTTATGGCGTTCTCTAGCTCGGAAGAAGGTGTCATAAGATCTTGTGGGAGGGGTGAAATTTTCTGTCCAGCGGGCAATGCCATTAGAGACTCTGAATTCATCCAAATATCCACTAAGAATCTTAGAACCATCCTCACTTGTACCCAGGTAAAGATCTGCGGCCAGATCGAACAAATTACTACCATTTTGGGTAGAACCAGAACCAGATTCCGATCCATCGAAGTAGAACTTCATGCTGGTTCCTGATCGAACAAGGGCGACATGGATCCACTGGTTCGCGGTCAGTGACTTACTCGAATCCAGGCTAACTTTGGCTACACCCCCATTCTTAAAAGTAGTACGCAAGGTGTTATCATCGAGTATCTCCAGGGTGTGAAGATTCTCATTATCCACACTCTGGTTGAAAATATAGCGGACACCGCTCCCGCTTCCCTCCTGGTCCCTAATCCAGAAATCCAAGGTAAAATCACTGCTGCCAAGTGTCCAGTCATTGGAGTCAGCAGCCTGGAGAAAGTCTACTTTGGACTCATCTAGATCTGAGGACCAAACGTCGTTGTAGAAATTTGTGCCATCCGTACCTCCAGATAACCACACCCTGTCGTTAAAGAGAGTCAACCCGTGTTCTCTGCGGATTTCCCAGGGTGTAGGAATAGTGGTCTGAGTCCAATTCACTCCATCGCTGGAACTCCAGATGTCATTCTGGTGCGTGCCGGTGGTGCCGCCCATCAGATAGAGCTTATTTTGGTAGGAAACTACCTTATGTGAGTGTCTTGCACTCCACTCTGGTGAATCATTCGCACTTACCCAATTTTCTCCATCCGTGGTCGACCATGTATTGTTAATGCTGCCTTCCGAATGACTACCCCCAAAAATCCACATTTTCTCGGTCCCGTCTGAAAACACTGCGGAGGCGCTAAGATACCTGGCCTGCCAGGGTGCGTCATCCAGATCCGTCCATAGGACCCCGTTGGAGTCCGCTGTGACCCAGACACTGGATCGGTTCACCGTCCCGTTATAACCTCCAAGAATATAGAGTTTTCCGGCGAATACAATGGCCTCATGACCTACTTTTGGTTCCAGAAAAGTCTCGTATTTTCGGGTTCGCGGAGTAAAGCTTTCCTCCCAGCGAGCTCGCCCTTTACTCAAACGGACTTCATCAATGTACCCATCGAAGATTTCACTTCCGGTGTGATCTCCACCCAGGTAGAAATCAGCGGCCAGATCTTGTAGATCTCCACCACCTTGAACCGTAGAACTCCCCGCTTGTTTACCATCGAAATAGAATTTTAGATTGGAGCCGGAGCGTACCAGTGCCACATGAACCCACTGGTTGGCTGTGACCAGGCTGCTTGAACTGAGGCTGACCTTGGTGGTACCAGAGTTTTTATAGGTTGAGAGAAGTGTATTGTCGGGGAGAATCTGAAGGCTATGAAAGCTATTGGTATCTACGGTTTGGGCCAATATACTGCGTACTCCATTCCCTGGACTTTCCGAATTGTAAATCCAGAAATCTAATGTGAAATCGGTGGTACTCGGGGTGAAGTCGGTGGAATCCGCGATTTGTAGAAAATCCACATCCTGATCTTCTAAATCAGAAGAATAGACATCGGAGAAGGAGTCTGTAGAGGATCGCCCACCTGTGAGGTAGGCCTTTGAGTTGAACACTTCCACTCTGGAATCTGAGCGGCTCTCCCATGGACTGGGCAGTGTGGAGGAAGTCCAGGTAGCACCATCGGAACTGCTCCAAAGATCATTTTGTCTTCCGTTAGCGGAAACTCCCCCTAAAACCCTGAGTTTACCGCCCAGTGTGGTGGCAGAGAAAAACTCTCTGCCGCTCCAGTCTGCATCTCCCTCCTTAGTCCAGTGTACCCCATCACTACTTGACCAGACGTCGTTCTTCCTTCCCCCATCGTATCCGCCCATGACCCAGAGCTTATTGGAGAAACCGACAGCCTGGTGTGACCGGCGTGCACTCCAGCCTGCTTCACCGTGATAAACCCAGCCAGCTCCCGCATCATCATCAGTGGACCAGACATCATTCAAACGCCCATTCTCATCTTGTCCTCCCAGGAGCCACATTCTGCCATTGAAGGTAATTACAGAATGATATCTAAGCGGATCCCAAAAGGTCTTATATTGCTTGGTAGGAGGAGTGAAATTCTGGCTCCATCGAGCAATTCCATTTGAGAGACGAATTTCATCGAGGTAACCATTGAGCACTCCCTTTCCTTCACTGTGTGCCCCCAGGAATAGATTTGCCACCAGATTGGTAAAGGAGTCGCTTACTGACGCGGTGCCAGAGTTGACTCCGTCCATGTAAGCCGTCAAAGTAGAGCCGTCACGAACAAAAGCTAAATGCACCCATTGAGAAGTGGCCAGGGTAGTTGTTGTGCTCAGGGAAACGACTTGAGATACCGCCTGATATTCAAGTTTTACGGTCTGATCGTTGTTGATCTTCACATCCCAGAACTTTGAAGTATTTGTATACTGGTTCAGGGCATATCGTTCGCCCGCCCCCGAGCCCTCTTTATCATAGATCCAGAAATCAAGAGTCCAATTAGATGTTCCTGGGCTGAAATCATCGGAGTCGGGTAGTTCAAGGAAATCGATTTTGGTTTCATCTAAATCAGAAGACCAGACATCGTTTTGATAATCTGTGGAGAATCCCCCTAGTACCCAGAGCTTTCCGTTAAAAACAGATGCACGATGGTCTCTTCTTTCAGTCCATTGGGCTGGTCGGGTAGTCTGGGTCCAGGTGGTGCCATTGGAAGAAACCCAGACATCATTTACATTTTCCGAACTGGCAAATCCTCCCAAAAGATAGAGCTTATCATCATAAGTAAGAACCTGGTGGGAGTACCGGGTTCCCCAGGAAGCGGAAGCGGATTCCTGGACCCAATTAGCACCATCGGTGGTGGACCACACATCATTTTTGATTCCCGTAGAAGTACTGCCCCCAAACACCCACAGCTTATCGGAACCGTCAGAAAAGACAGAGGTGCCAAAATTAAGCCTTCCAGACCAGGGGGCATCTCCCAGGTCAGTCCAGGAGGTTCCGGTTGAATCTGAGGTGGACCAGACATTGGAGAGGGAAAGGCCGCCGGTGGTACCTCCCATTACGTAGAGAGAGTCATCGAACACAATGGCATCATGGCTGTAACGGGGCTCAAGGAAGGTCTCATAGCGACGGGTCCTTGGGGTGAAATTGGAATCCCAGCGTGCTATTCCTTGAGAAATTCGAACCTCGTCCAAGTACCCGTCTAAGATTTTATTACCTTCAAAATCAGATCCAAAATAGATAGGAGCGGAAAGGTCGCCAAATGAGCCTGAAGGAGAGCCAGAGGAAGCAAGGCTTCCATTCAGATAGAGACGACTGCTGGTGCCCTCGCGAACCCATCCAACGTGATTCCACTGGTTTGCAGATATTGAAACGCTATGACTCGTTTTAGTGGCTCCACCAAGTTTATAAGTAAGCGAGAGGGACCCGGCTGAAGTGATCTCAATGGTAAGATAATTATTGGAGTCTTCATATTGTTGAAGCAGGGTCATCTGGGTTCCGGTCTGGGTGAGATAAAACCAAAAATCCACGGTGTAATCGCCATTATTGATAGCAAAGTCTGAAGAATCGGCAAGTTTGAGGAAATCAGTGGAAAGCTCCGATTTCCAGACATCATTATAGAGAGTCGGAGTAGCTCCGCTATCATCAACTCCTCCGATGATATGGACTTGGCTGTTCAAAACTACCGCTTGATGGAGGGAGCGCTCGTCCCATTCTCCTTCAAACTCCGTTTCAATCCAGCTTGCTCCTGTGGAGGAATACCAAATATCTTTCTTGATGGTTCCACTCGCATCTCCACCAAGAACCCAGAGTTTGTCATTGAATTCCACCACTTCCAGGAAGGAGCGGTCACTCCATCCTGCATCGCTGGTTTGCTGAGTCCAGGTGCTGCCGTCAGTGGTTTTCCACACGTCATTCAGATCAAGAGAACCTGTATTACCACCAAAGATATAAACTGTATCCGTACCGCCGCTAGACTGCACGATGGTTTCATGACCGTAGCGAGCAGACCAGTCAGGTGCGGTATGCTCTTCCCAGTGAATTCCGTCCGTACTTGACCATAAGTCTTGAATAGCGTTACCACTGGAATCTTTACCCCCCGCAACATAATAGGTTGTACTGGTCTTATATGCGGCAAAGTCTCTTCTCGCAGAGAATCTCTGATGCGGATTGGTGGGCGGTGTAAAGTTAGAGGTCCAGCGTGCTACACCTGCGGAGACACGAAATTCATCCATGTATCCATGGAAGTATTCGAGAAAACTGCCTGATCGTCCCATCCCGATCTCAAGACCGTAATCCGTGATGGTAGGGAACTCACTGGCATCAGTTTTAGTACCCTTCGAGTTCCCATTGATAAAAAGTTCAAAATCAGAGCCTTCTCTAACGAGGGCGATGTGGTACCAGGTATTAGTGCTCAGGTTAGCGTTAGTCCACTTTAGGTTACTGCTTCCATCTAATAAAACCGATCCTCCGGAAACGCCATGTAGAAAAACATCGCCATCTGAGTCAACAGCAAGGTACCATCGATTGCTACTATTGAGCCAGGTGCCGCAGATTGCTCTGTAATTTCCCAGTGAAGAGAGCCTAATCCAGGCGTCAATAGTTAAGTTCCGATCTGCGAAAATGAACTCTCCTGAAGTCTCTGTACTTATGTAATCAGCGTTTCCATCAAAAAAGATGGAGGAGTCCCCAAATTTCTTTTGTGCTGTAGAGTGGGCTACCTGTCCAGAGGGTGTAAGAGTCCTAACGGGATTATTTCTAGAGTCGGATGAATCGTTAAAGGTTGTACTTCCATTGGTGGTATCGGAATGGATAAGAAGGTTGGTACGCCACTGTAGTTCGTCCCAATTTGCTCCATCGGAACTGGTCCAGATCTCATTGGTCAGATTCCTCCCGTTGTAACCTCCTGCTACGGAAATTTTCGTACCACCGGTAATCATGGTATGACCGCTTCGCGCTTCCCATTGACGAAAGCGGCCGTCTGGCGCATCGAAGTCCGACGTATACCGGGCGGATCCTTTAGTAATTCTTAGTTCATCAATGGATCCTTTGAAGTAGTCAATTGTACCTGAGGACCGTCTTCGGCCAATTTCCAATGGGGGTTGCCCGCCTGTCCCACCACTGAAATCTGGAACAGAGCCATTTTCGGTAATGGAGCCGGCTGAAGTTCCATTTACATAAGCAGTAAAGTTGTTACCATTGCGCACAAGGGCAATATGGTACCAGCCATCTTCCTTTATATTGGTATTCGTCCAGTTCAGGTCCATGCGCTCAATACCTTGCTTAACATAGAACTTCAAACTTCCACCATTTGATACTGCGAAATACCATCGATTATTACCGTTAATTTGCATACCTATAAATCCGCTGTATCCCGCTACTGGATTGCTCAGGTTATCAATATAAGCCCATAGTTCGAAGGTAAAGTCACCCGTACCAAAACTAAAATCCGAGCTTGGCGGCACGCTTAGAAAATCACCCACTCCATCGAAAGCGATCGCGCTATTTCCTAACAGCGAAGGGGATGTGTCATGGTGCACGTTTGAGCCCGTCGGTATATTAATGGTATGACCCGAGTTAGAGGAATCTTCAAAACTAGTACTGTTATCACTATTATCAGAATGGATTAAAAGCACGGTATTAGAATCGGAGGTGTCCTTCTCTGACCAGTTCGAACCATCGGTGCTGCTGTAAATATCACTTGTGAGTCCGCTGCTGTCTTGTCCTCCTGTGAGATAGAGTGTATTACTAAGCTCAACGACCTGGTGACCTGTTCTGGCCGAAAAGGCTGCCGAGCTGGTTAATTCCGTCCAGTTGTCCGTGCCGTCAAATTTAATGGAAGAGCTTCCGAACTTCTCCTGGTCAGTCTCGTGATGGACATCCCCTCCCAAACTCACAGCCCTTGATCGGATAGAGGAATCCGTGAAGGTCTTATTTCCGTCCGCTGCATCGGAGTGAAGTAGAAGCCGCGTATATTGCTCATGCGGGTTCGCAACTTCCGTCCAGGAACTTCCATTGGTGGAATGCCAGACTTCATTGCTTAATGCTCCTCCTTGTTCAAGTCCCCCGATCATCCACATTTCACTGGAAAACACCGTCGCTGCTATATTGGAGCGTTGACTCCACTGGTTGGAACCCTCATTGGAATTGTCAGCCAGTACCTGGGTCCATGATTCTCCGTCTGTAGAGGAATAAACATCATTGACTCGATTGGAACCTGTTTTCGTTCCCCCCATGGTCCAGAGCTTGGAGTTGTATGCCAATACTCGGTGACCACTCCTGCCAGCCCAGGATGCACTGGCGGTTGTTTCTACCCACAGATCCTCTCCATCAAATTCAAGTGAGCTGATCCCGAATTTCTCCTGGTCAGTTTCGTGGTGAACCTCTCCATTGGTACTGATACTATGTGACGAGGATGAGGCATCTGTGACTACAGTGCTTCCATCGGTGGAACTGGAGTGAATCAAGAGTTTGGTGTACAGTTCAGTTGGATTTGAGACACTGGTCCAGCTTGACCCGTCTGTGGAGTGCCAGATGTCGTTAAGTCGATCATCACCATCATATCCACCCAAAACCCACATCTCGCTCTCGAAGACAGTAGCAGCATGAAAGCTTCTCTGGCTCCACTGTGAAGAAGACGGGGAATTGGTGTCAGCCAGCACCTCAGTCCAATTGGCTCCCTCGGTGGTGGAATATACAAAATTCTTCTGGCCTGTTGATTTTCCGCCAAGGACCCAGAGATTGCTGTTAAAGACCAGGGACTCGTGAGCGTAGAGCTCACCCCATGGTGCGCTGTCTGTATGTTTGGTCCAAAAGTCCTTACCGTCAAATTCAAGAGAGGACGAGCCAAACTTTTCCTGGTCTGTTTCATGGTGCACATCACCATGGAGGCTAATAACGTGGGATGAGTTTGAGGAATCAGTAACTGTGGCATGACCATCAGCGGAATCTGAGTGAATCAGAAGCCTGGTGTATTGCTCGTGGGGTGTGGAAACCTCTGTCCAGGAAGCTCCGGTGGTAGAGAACCAGACATCATTGAGTAGATCATTATTTGCGTCACTTCCACCAATGACCCACATTTTTCCCTCGAAGGTTGTTGTCCCGAATGTGGCTCTTCGGCTCCATTGATTGACTCCAGGGGTACCGCTATCGGATAAAACCGCAGTCCATTGAGAACCATCTGATGAGGAGTAAACTCCATTTCGCTTTCCACCTGAGCTATCGCCTCCCATGACCCACAGTTTTGAATCGTAGTTTAGGAAGCCATGTTCGTATCGCTCTACCCAGCTAGCGGAACTTGTGACCTCTTCCCAATAATCCTGACCGTCGAATTGTATGGAACTGACTCCAAACTTCTCCTGATCGGCTTCATGATGGACATCTCCGCTTACCGTAATAGTGTGAGATGAGGAAGATGCATCGGTGATTACAGTGCTCCCGTCACCAGAGCTTGAATGAATTAGCAGCCTGGTATACTGCTCAACCGGGTTTAATGCCGAGGTCCAGGAACTTCCGTCTGTGGAATTCCAAATATCATTAAGGTAGTTACTTCCTTTGCCCCCTATGATCCACATTTTGCCGTCATAGACAGTTCCTGCATGTCGATATCGCTGGGGAAACTGACTGGCTCCAGGGGTGGAGCTGTTTGTAAGGACATTGGTCCAGGAACCACCGGTGGTTGAGGACCAGGTGTCATTGAGTTCCCCGCCACTATCTTGTCCGCCAAAAATCCAGATTTTATTGTCGAAACCAAGTCCAACCGAGAAGCTTCTCCGTGAGAATTGGTCGGAATCTGGGCTGGAGTCATTGGATAAAAGTTCACTCCAGGCTTCGTCCACGTAGTTCAGGGAAAACCCGTCTTGTATCCCGCCAGAGCTGATCCTCGTCTGGACACCTCTAATTTTACGATGTTTACCAAGCTCCAAAGAGGAGAAGTTATCTCCCGATGAATCCACCATGGCCAGGTGCCAACTACCGTTTCCCGCAGCACTGTCATTGTACCCCGCCAGTCCGTAACTGCTCACAGTATCAAAGTAATCAATATCTGTGAGCGTGGGATAGGAGTCAGAACTCTGGGTGTTGGCAGTCAAAGCGTTATTCAGAATATAAATCTTATTTGAGCCCTGCGTGTACAGATTATTAGAAACAGGGCTATAGACAAGGGGGGCTCCTGTGCGAGCAGCGGTACTTACAGCGCTATCGCTCTCAGCAGCATACCCATCCTCGGTGACATAGACCCGGTTTTTCATTTTTACGACATATTTGTCTTTGAAATAGGAGATGTCCTGGATCTCCCCCTGGGTGGTGTCATTGATATGTACGGGAGCGAAGCGCTCTAAGGAGAAATCCCACTCGATACTGGTGGGGGTGAAGCAGGTGGAGGATGTAAACGAGAGCATAGGAGCGATGAAATACTCTTTGCCTGCCGTACTAACATAGGAGGGGTCTCCCGAGAAGTAAAAATCATCATTGAGATTCACTCCTGATCTACAGATATCAATAATTTGATTCACATCACAAACCTGGGCTTTATCCGATGAGCACTGCTGCTGCGCAGAAGTGAGCTGGGTACTGCTTTTGAGTGCGTATGCGAATTGGGTGCGGCCATAGCGATCATCATGGAGCAGGGTGAAGTTGGTGGGTGTGGTGCGCCTGAAGGTATAGCTGGAATGCATATGAAAGGATGGGTCTACATCGGTGCTGGAGAAAAGTCCGTCCAGACTGGATGTATTCAAATTGGAATACCCAATAGACTTGGTCTGAAAGTGCTGAGCTTGAATGGATTCAGTTTGTAGATGTCCCGCGGTAACTGAACCTGAAGCGACCTTGGAATTGTTCAGTGTTGAGAGAGCTAGCTGCTCGGTAAGTAAAACCTCTGATACAAATTGAGCGGCACCGAGGCTTAGAGTGGAAATTTTGGATCCGCCTATGGTGTCTTGCTGAAAATTGGCCGCTTGAATCTGATCAAGGTGGATGGCCTGAAAAAATCCTGAGCTGAAATGATTGGAATTGAAGATATCGTCTTCGATCTGGCCGCCGGTTAAGGTCTGGATTTGGGATGCTGAAAAAGTTGGGAAGTGAGTAGAGCTATCGGAAAGCCAGGCAACTGCCGTGAGCTGGGTTGTGGTAATAGACCCTGTTTCAATCTCTGAATTACTCAGGCCCCCCACTTCAAAATCAGCATTCTCCAGAGTGGAATTGAGAAGCGCGGAGTTGGCCAGAATGCCTGTGACCTTTGTGGAGTCCACTGCTGATGTCTGAAGATGTATGTCACTGATGGAGCCGTCAGTTATCTTGGAGGATATTCCTCCTGAACCTGAAAAGAACTTTCCAGAGGTCAGACTTCCCGCGGCGAAAGCTGAGAGGGTATCTGAGGCGAGATGGGTAGAGTCGAGGGATCCGTCGATGACGTGTGCGCTGGTAAATTGAATGGAAGGGCTGAGCTTGCCATCTGTGAGTATTGCATTGGCGATAACGGACTGATCCGCAGCTACAAAAGCAGTAAGAATTTTCGCTCCGGTAACGGCTCCGTTCGAGATCTTGTCCGATGCGATCCCAGCGCCAGAGGCCACTTTGCCGGTAATATCCAGGCTGGCATTAAAATCAACCGTTGCAACAGCGTTGGTTTCAAAGTTAGAGGAGGAAAGGCTCAGACTCTTGATTTTGGACCCATCGACGGAACCAGAGCTGAATTTAGAGCCATCGAAGGTTCCATCACGAATAAATGAGCTGTCGATGGCACCATCAGCGACCTCATCATCAGTAAGGGTACTCAGACCGATCTCATCTGATGTGATCCCTCCGTCAAGGACTGCGGCGGTAAGTATATTCGAGGTGAGTTTATCCTCTTGAATTCCCTGGTAGGGAAGAGAAGGTGGTATAAAGTCTGAGGTCCAAAAGGCCGTACCCTTAATAACGCGAATTTCGTCCATGTAACCGTTAAAAAATTCGGTAACAGAATTGGCCTTCTTGCCAAAAAACATATTCATACTTACGTCATCGAAACTGCCAACAGTAGTATCGGTGCCCACAGAAGTACCGTTAAAATACATGGTTACCGTGCCGCCGGTACGCGCTATGGACAGATGGACCCACTGGTTGGTAGCAAGGGTGGAGGTAGAAATTAAGCTGCAGCGTTCTACATTTCCAATCTTCACTTCAAATTTGACAGTCTGATCGTCCTTTATCTGAATTTTGAGCTTGTCTGCTGTCACCAGTTCATTGGACATAATCGATCGATTTCCCGCACCGCTGCCGCCAAGTTCATAGACCCACAGATCGATGGTGAAATCAGATGTGCCCATGGTGAAATCGTCGGAATCAGGAATCTCAAGGTAATCTGAAGTGCCATTGAAGGCTATGGATGTTGAGAAGAACTTCACCTGATCCACTTCATGGTGGGAACCACCAGCAGCGCTGACATTGTGCTGGGAATTCGAAGAATCAGTGACGAGTACGCTGCTGTCAACTGCGTCAGAATGGATCAAAAGAACAGTGTCATCAGCATTGTAGAAGAGCTTATCTGAAGTGAAACTCGCGTTCTCAAATACCCGGGTAGCCAGGCCCAGGTTCTTTAACTCCCTCGCTGTTATAGTCTCGGTTTGAATATTTCCCGAGGTCACAGCCTCATTTCCAAAATCAGCGCTCTCCAGGGTGAGTAGCTTGAGAATAGTTCCACTCAGACTTCCACTCTGAACTCTGGGGCCGGTCAGGTTTCCGTCGAAGATGTTGGTGGTGTGCACAGAACCTGTGGAGAAGTCTTCGGCGAGTATGGAGAAACTAGTGAATTTGGAAGCGGAAAGCGCTCTGTCGGGTAAGAGATTATTTACGAGGGAGCCTGACTTGATCTTCACCGCAGCAATGGAGTCAGCCTTGAAGTGGGAATTGTCTATCGTGTTGGCCAAAATCAACGAATCGGTCAATGTTCCGGAAATGAAATGAGCATCTTGGATGCTGGAGTCAAGAAACGAGTCCTCATCTATGCTGTCCGGTGAGAAGTGACGCTCCTGAAGCGTCGCTGTACCCAGGTGAGAGGTCTCAACGGCGTTATCAGCGATTTTTGAGGTGGAGAGGGTGTAGAGCTCAAAATGCTCAGGAAGGACTTCTCTGTCCAGGATTTTCGATGAACCCAGGTTGGAGACTGTCCCTTCAAAAGAGCCGCTGCGAAACTTTGAGGTTGTAAGTGATACGCTGTCACTGAGCTTGGATTCAGCCAGGGTAGAGAATGCCAACTGGTCCAGGCGCAGCGAGGTATCAGAGATCCAATCGCTATGGGTGATCGAATCACTGGCAAAATGACTTCCGGTGAAGATGGAATCGGCCAGGGGTCCACTACCTATGGTGCTATTGGCGATGGACTCAGAGGTGATGGAGTCGGTTTGAAATTGTGCTGAGCTAATCGAATCGGTTGCTATTGAACGTGAGCTTACCGAAGCGTCAGAGAGAGTTTGGCTCGTCACTACATCAGTGGGAAGGTGTGTGCTTAGAAACGCTGCTACAGCAAAATGACGCGATTCAAGTGAGGCGTCAGCGATGTTTTGAGTTAAGACCGCATGGGTGCCAAGAACTGTAGAATCCAGGGAGCCGGTCTCGATCTTGCTTGAATTCATCGCATCTACTTCAATGAGATTCCCCTCGAACTGATTGGTTTTAAATATGGATCCAGGCAGAGATTCGAGAGCGATGTCTTCACCCAATAGAGTAGCGCTGACAAAATGTTCATCGCCTATGATATTGGTCTTGATCTTTTTGGCACTGATACTGTCATCCGCTATTGAGGCTGAGGTGAGGTTTTGGAAGTGTTCGGAGAGTAAACTGCCATGGGCCAGGTCATCGGAAGAGATTCCTGAACCCAGCACATTTGAGCCAAAGCTCTCTTCGCGAAGTACTTCATTTGTGAGGGTTCTGGAGATTAGTTGGGCAGTGCTGAAAGCCGAACCTTCAAAGACTCTGCCGGTCAGGGACTCTTGAGCAAATACTCGGTTCGTAAGACTTCCATCGACCACCTTCACGGATGAAAAACTATCTGTGGAAATCTTCTGATTCTCTATTGTGCGCTGTTCCCATTTCTCAAGGGTCAGGCTATTGTCGGCGAAGTCCTCATTCTTTAAACTTTGATGTTGAAATAGATTTTCGTCAGCCGCGTTATCAACAAAATCATCGCGGGTGATGGTCGAGTCCAGCAGACGATTCCCATCAATGGATCGATTTACAACCAGGGAGCTTGTGAGGGTGTTATCAGGAACGTAGGGATTATAGCGGTCATAATCAAAAACAAGCAGCGGTCCTGAAGGAGAGGAGATAGAGTAGCTGGTGAGACCCACCCCTCTTGCTGATATCTTGTAGAGTAGCTTGGAGGCCGAGTCGGGGATGGATCCCATGAAGTATAGCTCCGGTGTGCCAAGATTTTCTTCTACGAGCAGGGTGGAGACAGAGAGGGTTTGGTTGGTGAAGTACTGGGTCAGATCTTCAGGTTCTCCGAACTTGGTGGAACCGTTCCAGGGAAAGCGCACAATTTGGTCTGTTCCGTTTGGTAGGATTCTTGTCGCGAAGGCATAGTCCTGGTTTGGGGATAAATTAGGTTCTCTATGGATCCCCGCGTTAAGAGCGAGGACGACGGTAGTGGGGTTGGTGAAGGTGATGGCGGTGGAATAGAGAAGGTTGCCCGAACTGTCTACCCCCAGAATCTGATTTGCGGAGAGGCGGTGGAACTGCTCTATGCCTGTTGCGTGTACTGTTCTTGCTCCCGAGCTTAGATTATGTTCTACAATCTCAGCTTCATTAGTCCCCTGTTGTAGAACCACATAGACATTTTGAGAATCAAACCAATCCAGATCCAGAATGGTTGAGGGAGTAAAATCCGTGACCAACTGTTGAGATCCCCCGCTGCTCAACAAAGCCCGGTAGAGCTTGGTTCCAGAAGTGAAGGTAAATTCATCAGCGCTGCCTGGTTCCAAATCCAGGGTAGTATCACTGATAGATGAACCTGTCGTCCAAAATGTCTGGGTAGCGGCTTTCTGTCCCGTCCTTGAAAGAACTGAGCTGCTGCGAAGATAGATCACCGCATGATCCTCTTCCCCAAGGGTCCTATCTAAAATATTGTCTCCTTCAACGGCTCCATTCTGGATGTAGTCCGAGCCTATGGAGTGGACCTGAAAGTCCTTCCCTCTGATGGAGGATATCTGTGTGCCTGAAACCGAAAGATTGGAAAAGTGGCGAGCTTCCAGAACCTGGGAACTGATGTGGTCCGAACCAAAAACATCAGCGCCGAGAGCACCTGACTCAAGAAAGAAATTAGAGTCAAAATTGGAGGATTTCACCGTGGTCTCATCGAGGCGGTCACCAGAGAGGGTCCTTGGTTCGATTAGCTCCGTGATCACGATAGCTGTGCTTAGTACTGAGCCATCCAGGGATGCCGAGCCAAAGAGGTTTCCGAAGAGAGAATAATTGGCTATGGTTCGACCTTTTAAGCTCCCATTGAGGATATTGCTGGTTCGGACCTCACCTTCTGCGATCTTAGAACCGGGAATGGTCCTGGTTACGACATCCGTAGTTTGAAGTGATCCGTCGACTACATGTGGTGATTCAATAATTCCATTGGCGAGATGGCGGTTCTCGACTTCCTGGGACAGAATTTTTGATGTGACCACTGAACTGTCTTCAAAATGAAGACTTTGAAGAATATTCGTTTTAAGCATGGAAGCAAGGATGGATTCATCAAGTAAGTGAACGCCGCGTAGAGTAGAACTGGCAATTCGATCCGACTCTATGGAGCTATCCATAAGTACATCCCCGGATATGCTACGGGTGGCGAATAGAGATGGAGGAAAGGGTCCCTTGAGCTTGGAGCCGGTAACCTGCCTGGTTTGGATCATGTAATTGCGGACTGAATCATCCTTTATCTTTTCACTTCCGAGCGTATCATCTACAAGATGGGATGATTCAATAACCAGGCTGGCGATGGCATAGGAGGTGACCGAATTATCTAAAAAATGCCGAGTCTCAGCAAAGCTGGTGGTCAGGTGGCCGGAGAGAATACTTCCATCTACGATATTTCCTGAAGTGACAATTGAAAGCTTAAGTTTTGAACTGGTGATCGCTCCTGAGGCTATGTGCTCTGCAAGAATAGAGTGGGAGAGAATGGCTCGTGTTGTTAGAGATTCTGTTTCAATCAGTGACCCTGTAATGGATTCAAATGCCAGATTTTGGGTCTTTAGAGACCTTCCCCGTACTTTAAACTCTTGAATCTGATTCGTACCAACTGCCCTGGATGTTAGTGAAAATGGCTTAATAGCAAGTGAAGTGATCGTCTCAGAGGCCAGCGAACGCGTAGAGATAGTATCTGTTGCTATATGGGTCGCCAGAATGGCTGAGTCTTCAAACACCCGGTGGTCCAGTTCGCTGGTACCCACAGAGTTCGAATTCACGGATTCATCGGCAAAATGGGTTGTTAACAATGTCGCGGGTGCAATTTTTACCAGGGTGATGAGTTGGGAACCCAGTACTCTGGAGTTTAGCGTATGGGTAAGGATCTTTTCTTCGGTGATAGCCAGAGACTTGATTTGGGAGGAGAGAATCTGGCGCAATCCTATATCGGCGTTGCTAAGAGTTTGTAGAGCGAAGCGGCTTTGCTCAAAAGTGTCATCCTTGATCTTGCCCTCGGTGACTGCCTTTAGCGCGAAGTTGCTCAGTACTAAGGTGAAGGATTGGATTCTCTCAACGTCCACACTGTCATTCTTAAACTTACCCCTGGTTGCAGCCGAAGTTGAGAAATGCCCTGATTCCAGGGACAGAGTGATGATATGAGAGGATAGTACCGAAAAGTCTTGAAATCGATCAGTAGTGAGTGTGTTGGTGGAGATATCAATGGATTCAAGACTGTCATCTATAAAGTGACCGGAAAGAACCGCACCGGTTGTTATGTTGCTTGAATCGATTCCAAAATCCTCAAGATTCTCAGTTAAAACCGCATAATCCTCAATCTTCTCCCCCTCCAAATCACCATCTCTCAGGTCCTGGGTCTGTAGTGATCCGTTTTTGACATGAATACTCAAAATAGATCCCTGTGCAAGATGTGCCCTGGTCACCACAGAGTCAGTAACCTGTGAGGTTCCAATTAAAAAGGGGCGGAATCTACTTTGTGAAAGCCCCGTAGTGCTGACTTTTTGACGAGTCACCGCAGCCTCTAAGAAATGCCTGGTTTCCAGACTCTTGGCGGATAGGTTTGATGGATTGATAGTGTTAGATAAAAAGTCCTCGTTGTGAACGGAGTAGTCTTTTATCTCGGAGCTTCCAATGGTTGTGAAAGAGAGATGTTCCCTAAGAACCTGAGATGTAAATAGATGGTGGGAGTTAAGACTGGAAGTTTGAAGATGTCCTGTTCGTATAGCATCATTTTTTAGTTTTTCCCGAGTTATCGAGAGATCCTGAAAATCACTATTCACAAGTGTATAGTCAAGCACTTCACGGGAGGTGATTGAAAGAGGTTTGACCAACTCCAGAATGATTGCGGCGGTAACCACATCCTGATGTAGTAGGGATCCGGACAGAATCTTTTCTGCGCTAACCGAGTTACTAGCAATGAGCTGTGTTACCACTGCGCGTGTTTCCACTGCTCTTGATTCTATACTGCCGTCAATAATTTCCTCCGTTCCCACAGATCCGCTTCCCAGGTCAATTTCTTTGAGGGAAAGGGTGGTGATGCGGCTTGAGTTTATAGAGCCAGGAATGATGTGATGAGTTCTTATCTGTTGATCGCCAAAAACTCTGTCTGAAAGGGTGTTCAGCTGGATGTGCTCGGTAGCGATACTTTCATTCGCGAACTTCCTGGTATCCATCGTTTGACTGGAAATCAAATCCCCGCTTACGGAGTGGCGGGCAAGATGCCTGCCCTCAATACTTTCACTCTGAAAACGTGTCCCATCAATGGAATTGGTCTTGAGATGTTCCTTGCCCAACGTTCGTGAAAGAATATGCTCATCAATCAAGCTTCCGGAAATCAGGTGATTTGCCCTAAGAATTCTCTGGCGGACCTTGTCTGAGCCAACCGTTAACAGAGCCAGGGAAGCGGAGTTAAGCCCCCTGGTCTGGATGTCTTCAGCACTAATACTCGCATCGATCAGGTCATCGCCGCCAATGCCTGTGAGGAAGGTGCCATCTCCTCTCAGACGCACAGCGGAGATGACCCCGTCAGGGCTAATAGAAATGACCTCTGTACCGTCAGCTTGGACCTGTCTTAGAACTTTAGAATTCGTAGACTGCCATGGCTGTATAAGGACCGCTTCTTTTGATGCAATGAAGGTATTGGTTTCTGAGAGGGAGTTATCGATGTCTCTTCGCAAGATATCTGTGAGCGGTCTACCTTGTACTACGCTATGTTGATGCAAAACATCCGCTAATTGGTTTTGTTTTCCTGCTAACAGGTATAAGACCTGGGAGGTGATTTTAACTTCATCAATGGAACCTGTGTCGGATGTAAAGACCAGGCCATCAGTAGACTCCAGGAATACATCGGAGGTCAGGTGGAAATTGGCCGAAGTTTTGAGTAATCCGGTCCTTGAGTAGGTAAATACTTCACTATCCAGGGCGAGTAGGTTCTTTGAGTCGATATTGGATCTTATTTCCAGAAGGGGGCCGTCCTGGTTGAAAGATGGATCCAGAAGCAATCCCGAAGTAAATGTGGATACCCTTGTCTGAAGACGACTAAGTGTGGTGAATGAGGAAGGGTCAATACTCAGGGTAGTGAGATCCGAATCTCTCCACGAGCTAAAATGAATGGGACCCTTCGACAGCATCCCTCCCCCCAACCCTTGTTTTTTAGAGACCGTCAGAACGTGAAGTCTGGTCTGCGAATTTGGATCCAGTCTGAATATTCCGCCAGGATGAATCACATAGGGAGCTTCCAGGAGATTGGAGGAAGTCAGAGTCCGGTGAATATTGGCTGAATTGAGAACGAGATTCAGAGGGGTTCCGAGGGAAATGTTTTGAAGGTTGAATGTCCCGGTGGAAGAGTCGAAGAGCAGTGCTGAGCCTGTGGTCTGAATTATTGACTCCACGCCTAGATGGCCCGTAATCAGTGAGGTCTTAAGAGTGAGAGAGCCTTGTGAGCGAATCGCCCCATCCGACTGCAAAAGAAACTTTCCCTGGGAGATATCCATAGAGCTGTGCAAAAGGCGAAGATCGGCGTATGCGGTTGTAAAGGAAAGGACATTGGATCCCTCTTCACTTTGCTGCGAAATTCCAGCGAAGATTAGTGCTACCGAGTCCTTTGAAGTAAGGGTTAATCCTTCTGTAAGAAACATTCGATGTGCTTCAAGAATGTCACCCTGCGTATTTACATGGAAGGTGGGTAATGTGGCGGTGACGGGTTGAATCTTGATTTCACCGAAGTGGCGCAGGTAGCTTGAGCTAACAAGGGATTTCCCAATGGAGACACGAGAGGAGGCCACGGCGGAAAGGTAGAGTTGCGCGTCATCCTGAACCAGCATTTTTTCACCCAGAAGAGTACCCGCATCTAATGAGCTAAAGGTAGTGTTGGCATGAGGATCAAGGACATATCCACTTGAATTTGAATCAATAAATTTTTGGGTTTGGACGAATCCAAAGACATCTAAAGCACCTGCCTGTAGACCTCCATCAATGGTCATAGTCTTGGAGTCAGAGATGGAATTAAGTTTTGAGGCTGTGAGCTTTCCTTGCAAAGAGAGGCTTTTCCAGGTGCTGTCGTTGTTAAAAGTCAGTCCATAATTCGAGTCGTCAATGTCAGAAAAGTCAGGTGTTCGAATACGCCCGTCAGATCGAAATTCGCCTGGATTCAAAACCATATTTCTCTGGGAATTGAGATCGGAGGTTGAACTCAGATCACCTCCAATGGAGGCTTCCTCGGTGAGTTTGAGATTTCCCTTCGCCTCCAGTTCATGTAATCGTGTGGGAGGCGCATTTATTGGATTTGGGTTGATTAGATAGGCTGTTGAATCATCTGGATCGAGACCAATGGGACTTATAGTAGAATCGCTATCGAAGAAGAATCCCGCGCTCAGAGAAGATGAAAAGGTAGCGGAACCATCTACTAAAACCTTTTTCGCACTTGTGATATCCCCGGTACTAAGGTCAAGTTCTGCGGTCAGGTTACCGCGAACATTTAGAGAACTGAGCCTTGAAGTTCCTGATGGGTCCATATAATGATCTTTGCCAAATTCACACAGTGGAGGGGAGTCATCCTGATCGCACAGAAAGCTCGAAAAGGCATTCCCGGAAAGGGTCAGGGAAGTCTGCAAAATTGGACTCCTGGATAAAACGAAGTCTCCTCCAAGAGTGGTTACCCCGAAGATCATATGAAGTAGTGGATTATCTGAGGGCTTGGAGGAAAAACCGATCCCAAAACTATCTTTTAGTCCGTATTCAGAAAAGTTATCAGCCAGGTAGGTTCCATCTCCATCGCGGTAGGCATTCCCTTTAAGATATATATTTCCTCCTCTAAGCAGAGCGAAGGAATCCTCGGAATCGGTTCCTATCACCAGATCAGGCTCACTTGCTGTGTGTATGGTTGAAGTGAGTAGAAGAGAACCCTCCAAAGAGGCATTCGCCGCTTTTAACTTGAGTAGTGGTAGTGGATTGAGAACTACCGAGTCTGTAAGGGCATTTACGGTGAGATCACAATCCCTAAGAGCGCCGCAGTGAAGAAAGTAAAGGTCGTTCAGGTTTTCATAATTAGTTCCTAAAAGAATTCTATCCGGGTTCTCCAAACCTCCTAGAAATACACCAAAGTGTTTTTGTTGCTGTTCATCGAAGGTATGACCAACGACGATTCGGTCATTCGTAAAGACCGAAGGATTAACAAACGGATTAGCAAGGTCAAAGGCGGAGTTTTCAAAGTGGTTGAAGATATTGAGTTTTTCAAAGAAGAATGGCCTGTCCTGGGTCAAACCATCATTGTTCTCAAACAGGTACGCCAGTCTTGTATCTACGCGTCGCTTTACAATTAAGGTGCTGGAAGATCGATTGTTGAGCTTTTCAATCAGTCCGCCTGGGTCCGCACCAACACGCAGGTCATGGGTGTGCAGCCCTGTACCTGTTCTCGCGTCACGATAAATGTTGGGATTTTTAAAATCAAAGACTCCCTGAACATTGGTAAATTCGCCAATTAATCCCTTAAGACGTACGGTACTAAACTGTCTGGATTCCCCCAGGGTTATGGTATTGAGAATGGAAAGGCCATGCGGAATCATTTGGTAGGGATAGGATGAACTCAGGGATGTACTTGTTTGTTCGTTGTCATAGAAACCAAGAGCCTGAATCTCTGATTCAGGATCACTAAGAGTCAGCAGTTTGGAGTTCTTTGCCTGAAGGGTTAAAAATCCCTGGTCAGAGATTTCCACATTTCCATCTTTACGTACGATTGCCTGGGTGGACCCTGACGACTGGACTCTAACTTCCAGTGTCCCCTTGCCAACATCGTTATTGATGTCTACGATACGCAATTTGTGGAGTCGCGACTCTCCGGTAACAGATGCCTCAAAATCCTTGGAGATTGGATTTTGGTAAGTTGGTGAGCGGATATCTCCCGCAGTGACTTCTACCGTGTTAAATCCGAGGCGCTTTCCCAACAGAGTCAGAGTTCCCCCCGAAGTTGCATTCACCGACTCTAAGGTGCCCTCGATATTCAACTCAGAATCTTCGCCCGAGACAAAAAGACTGCCGCGGATAATCGCATTTCCATTTTCCGTAACCAGGGCATCTGGACGGGCTGGATCTGTCTGATGGATAATTAGCCCAAGATTTTTATTTTGAATGATACTGAGTCCGTCATATGCCCCTGTGGCTAAGATTTGCAGATCATTCTCCAGTGCATTGGTGTCTCCCGGGTCTCTTGAGATCCTCAGTGTCCCTTCCTTGACATCATTTCCCTTAATTCTCAATGCGGATACACTAAAAGGTACCCCGGGGATTGAAATTTCAGAGTCAAGGTTTCCTGCTGGAAGATCGGGAGTTATGGATCTGCCATCTACTTCTCGTTTTGAAAAACTTAGGTAGTTTTCGGGTCGATAGGGGGGACAAATTGTGCGTCCGGATTCCGGTAGAATTTCAATGTGCAGAAATCGCTTATTACCTGTTCTATCACTTCCAGTAAATACTCGATCGTCCAGAGGCTGGGTATCCTGATCAAATTTTCCAAGACGAACTGAAAAGAGTCCCTTATCTACCAGCACAAGCAAGGTAGATGATTCCCAGCCGATGAAGTCTGGATCAGCTGAAAGTATGGAAAATTTCATACAGAAATTAGTGGGAGTCTCTGTACCAAAGGGGACACCCTCCGTATCAACGAGAAATCCCTGGAAGTTAAGTGCCCCCCCTTGAAGCGGTGCCAATTCCTCTGCTGTTACCATGAAAAGCGGCAGCAGGGTAGCAAGGAGCAGGACGAAAAATCGCCCAAAAAATTTGCGCAGTAAACCCATCCACCCCAAAAACCGCAAGGAAAGGGCCTGTGGATCTCTGTACCTGGAGGTACAATTGGTGTAGGCAGAGCATCTTCTTGGGAAACTAAGGCAACAGAGGAATCAAGAGAAGCAAAGGAATAGGGTTTGCGCCTGCCAAATGAATGAGGACAGGTCCCGGATCGTTTTGAGGGATGACGGAGAGTCCGGGAGTGATCTACTTCAAGGTGTCGTTTCTGGGTTTTCAGGCTTCCGTCTAAGCACTGGTTCTCGGCTCACGGAAGGCATTGGTCCGGCTATAATGGAGATATTGGGATCAATTTTTTGAGCCTTGCTGTTATGGAAGTGCATCTTCTTCCAATCTCCCTGGTCACGAAAGTGTTCAGCCAGTCTTAAATGTGCCCCGACAGTTGGATGATATTCCAGTGATTTGAGCACAAATTGTGCCTCTTTCAAAGGTAAGTTTTTTTTCTTATAGAGGTAGGCGAGCTGCAGGGAAGCAATGTAGCGATGGAAGTCAGATAGAGCTACTTCAAAGGATCTCTTTGCATGATGGATACTTGCCTCATCAAGGGTTTCTGCGGAAATGTCCTGATCATTCCACCTCTTGCGCCGCACGCGTGCCTTACGTGAACGGGACTTTACCTTCACTCTGGAGGATGTTTGTGCCAATTCCGGGGGGGTTGATGATAAAAACAGAAAACTTCCTACCAACGAACGGTAAAAAGTATCCTCTGGAGGAAGAGATAGGGGCATTTCAGGTTCCACTTGCCTTTTAAGAGCCTTGATTCCTGGTTTTGGGGATGTCGACCGATTTTCACTTAAAAAAGCCCAGATATCTACAGAGGGTGCAAATATCTCATTTTCAGGCTTGCTCAAATCCAGATTCCAGGCACTCGCGAGGTTTTTGTCTCCTCTTCTTAGCAGATAAAAGCATCGACTTGCCAGCAGCAAGGTTTTTTTGGAAGGCAGGGGCCAGACATCCACTGGCAAAACGAAGTCGTGAGGCAGGGACAGACCATTTTTCTCAGCTAGCGAATTTAGGGTATGCAAAAAAAGTTCCATATCCGGGGGGGAGAGCAGGGGGAGAAGAGGAGATTCCAAAAGGGATGTACCATGACCCCATGCCTGTAAGAGTCGTCGGCTAAACCATTCCCGGTAAAAAGAAGCCATGTGCCAGACACTCAGTACAAGGGGAGAAATTCTTCCATAAGGTCTCAGAAACTTTATAAATTGATCAAACTCTCCGAGGTCCGCGTCTTCCAGTACGAGCTGAATCACATAGTGCATACTCGCGGTTTCAAACGCTTGCCTGGGGATCTTTCGATCAAGCACTGCCCTTCCTAGTTTACTGATATCTTGAGGCGACAAAGGAAGCTTGCGCTGATCAGGTATTGCTTTCTGTGCTAATCTCTGGGAGGAGGGATGAGGCTGATCCGCATTGGGATTTCTATTTGTCTCAGCACCATTGCTGGCTCCGGACAGAATGGCCACGAGACTCAGGAGGGCAAGGCGTTTTATGAGCCCAGAGGCAATTAGTTTGTTCGGAATTCCAGTCAAACCTGGAATCGGTCGATTCCATTGCCCATTGGAAATGAGCTTTTTTTGGTCACGAACCTTTAAAAGCGAAGAGTGTTTGCTTTTCGGTATCAGGTGTATAAAGGGCTTGAAAGTGTTCATGTTTTTCAGACTCTTGCAAAGAGGTGAAAGACTCTATAATATGGGCACCCCATTTGTCATGCGGTCTCTATTGACGGCACTGTTCTGTGCGAGGTTTTTTGAGACTGATTAGCAGGTTGTAACTTCAGGGAGTTGGAATGGGTAGACTAGATGTCAGTACCTTGCAAAAGAAGAAATTTCAAAGAAGCAAGATTTCCATGCTTACGGCTTATGATTATCATTCCGCTGTAATCTGCGATACAAACGGAGTAGACGCTGTTCTGGTTGGAGATAGTCTGGGCCGTATGATTCAAGGGCATGATGACAATCTCTCGGTGACCATAACGGAAATGATGTACCACACTCGGATTGTTTCAAAAGGTGTCCATCAGGCGTTTGTCGTGGCTGATATGCCCTTTAGTACCTACGACGATCCTAAAGAAGCAATCAAGAATTCCGAATTGCTTGTTGAAAAGGGTGGAGCTAATGCCGTCTTATTGGAAGGCCGATCTGTTACCACTTCTGTTCGGGCGGTAGTAGAGCGGGGAATTCCTGTTATGGGAATGGTTGGAATGGCTGTGGACAGCATTGAGAGACTGGGGTCTTTTTCAGAACATTCACAGAAGATAAAACCAGAGTATCTGGATGTAGTTAAGAGTGCCCTGGAGCTCCAGGAGGCTGGTTGTTTCGCCATTATTCTTAGAACTATTCCGGCGAATCTATCGCGCCTCATCACCAAGACCCTAAAAATTCCAACCATTGGTATCGGGGCTGGAAGGCATGTGGATGGCCAGCTTTTGCTGTTTCACGACATGATGGGAATCATTGATGATTTCAATCCGAGGCATGTGAAGCGCTATGCACATGTTTCCCAGGTGATGATCCAAGGTGTGAAATCTTACCTGTCTGATGTGGAAAAGCAGCTCTATCCGTGCGAGGACTACGAATATTGAAGGAAGGTGAATCTTCCATCCAGGAATCAGCGGAAACAAGGGAAGCATAGGAATGAGGTATGCTTCCGGCATGTGGGCGAAAAATTAGATCTTCTGGTCAAACTCGAAGTAGACTGTGTTGGCTTTTCTCACTTCTTCCAATGCTTCAATTGATACCAGTGTTTCCATTGCTTCCTCCTGGAAAGCGCAGTCTTTCAGGTAATAAGGCCTTCTCCCTGGTTGAGATCCTTATCGGCAGCCTCTTGACACTGGTTGTGTTTAGCCTTGTTTACTTTCTTTTTGTTTCTGGTGCCAGGCAAGCCACAGGAGGAACCGGGAAACTGCAGTCATTTCACCGTCTGAGGATTGTTTCAGAAATCATCAAGGACGATCTCAGGGAAGCCGTTGAGCTGCTTGATCCCGTCTCAGAAACCTACAAAAATTCGATGAGTTTCCGAAAATTTCTTTCAAGTCCCATACTCGATGAAGGATCCCTGGATACATCTCCCTTAACGCGCAAAGTGACTTATGAGTTTAATCCCAAGGAAAAACGTCTCATAGGAACCTATGGGGGGCGGGAGCTCGTGAACACTACTATGTTTGAGGAAGTAGCCTTTCGGAAATTCTATTTAGCGGATCGCCCCTTCATGCGGTTACGATTTCGGGTATCAAGGGACGAACCCGGTGCGGAAAGGGGTACCGTGACGCTTTATCACACTATTGGACCTCGTTATCTAGCCAGTAGGGTATCTCAAAAATTCTGGCATCGCATGAGTCCGACTGAACCCAGGGGGGAGTGACTCCCTCTCATGGATAGGATTAGTCGTTTTCCCAGGGCAAAAAAGAAGTTTGGACAGAATTTTCTACACGATCCAGGCATGCTTCAAAAAATTCATCGAGAGCTGCAAACGACCAGGGTACCTGGATGGCTCGAAATTGGCTGTGGAACAGGTGTTCTTACTTCCCTTCTGAGTTCCCTGGGATTACCATTCATGGGGATCGAGATTGATGAAGGGCTCTACGCCCACCTGGAGAAGTATTTCATCCAGGATAATGCTACTCTTCACAGGGGGTCTTTTCTAAGCCTTGAAGAGTCAGAGATTCTTTCGAGCCTACCAGATGCATATGGGATAGTTGGAAATATACCCTATCATCTTACCAGTGAGATTTTGCGAAAAACATTATCTGAATTCAGATCCTGGAACATGCTTTATCTGATGGTTCAAAAGGAAGTTGGAGAAAGAATTTTGGCTCAGCCGGGCAGCTCTTCTTATGGAAGACTTTCAGTTTTTTGCCAATTGCTCAGTTCACCCTCGAAGGTTTTTTCTGTACCGGCTGGCTGCTTCCAGCCTCCTCCCAAAGTAGCCTCTGTTTTTCTGAGATTTGAACGCAACACTCATAAACTCCACTCCCCATTTGGAGAATTTCTTTTCTCTTTGATTAAGACGGGTTTTTCCCAGCGTAGAAAAAAACTCAGAGGATTATTGGCTGTCGAGTTTTCCCGTGATAAGGTTTCTAATGCCATAATAGAAGCCGGTTTCTCAGAGGAGTGCCGAGCGGAAGAAATTCCACCACGGGGATGGATAGTTTTGGCGAAAAGACTCTGTGAGGAATAGGGTGTTTTGGGTTAGATTTTTAGTTGTCCTTCACCTCTTGGTTACATTGAATCATGGGGTAGATCCTGTTCTTGAATTAAACACTCCGGATCTTCCATCCCGCCAGTTGCGGGTAATACTGAATCAGATTAATCCTACGAGCTTTCCTGATATTGAAGTTAACTTCACTGTTTTTGATCCTACCGGAACGGCACTGGAGGAGATCCAGCGGGAACATGTGTCTCTCTCTGAAAATGGTCTTAAGATTCATAATTACTATATGGAGGTATCCAATGAGCCTATTCGAATAGGTATCATATTGGATGATTCGGGTTCGATGCATTTTCAGCTCCGTCCGTTGCTGAGAGCTGTTGCCCGATTCATTGGGCTTCTTGATCCCCAGGATTCTGCGTTTGTTTTGTCTTTTTCTGACGGAGTTCAGCTTCTTCAGCCTGAAACCAGGGATAAGTCAAAACTAAAAAAATCTTTAAAGAAGCTTAAGGGTTTTGGTGCCACCTCACTCTATGATGCCCTGTATAAAGCGGCTGACCTCCTCCCAGCAGAGGGTAAAACCGGAATCATTCTACTTTCAGACGGGATGGATCAAAATCGGGAAAATACGGACCGACAATCGGCACGTTCCGCGATTCAGGCCGTATCCAGGGTGGCTAATCGCAAGATTCCGATTCACTCAATCGGATTGGGGAGGAGAGTGAACCGCGAAGAGCTGAAAGACTTCGCCAGACTGACCGGGGGAAGCTTCTATTATGCTCCCACTGTTGCTCAACTCGAAGATTTGTATACCTATATAGCGAGAAATTTAAAGAGTGATGTTAAAATGAGGTTTGTTAGTCCGAAGGATATAAAGGACGCATCTTTGAGGGATATCAACCTCGCCGTGCGATACAGAAGTCTTTCAGGGCGGGATCGTGGAACATACTTATCTCCGGGAAAGTTTAATGTGGATACCTCCCCGATAGGATTTGACGCAAAGCGCGGCATCAGAGATAGGGACAGAGAATTAGAAATCACAGTCGCTGATCCAAATGGCAGACAAAATAAAGGCGACAAAGATTTCCTGAACAGGTGGATAGAGAATTTGGGGAAGTAGATTTAATGAGCGAAGATCCGAAGACCAAAATCGCCCTGTTATCTCAGAAAAAGAAGGAGAAGGAGCTTGAATCCATTGAGGAAGAGCTCGATCTCGTTGAGAAAGTCATCAATGATCTAGATTCCAACATTCGCCAGGTTTTTACCAATGAAGTGAATTTTCGTACTCTATTGCAGGTTCTCTACGATAAGAATCTCGTAACCGAGGATGAAATCCTTAAGAAGTACAATCAGGTTGTCCAGGAAGTTGTTAGTGAAAGACTTTCCCAGTTTGGATTTGAAGTCACTGACGATGACGAGAAGGAGTGAGCCGAAAACCAAGGCTTAGGGCGTTGTAGAGCGCCCAGGGACTTCGCCTGCTGCTGGTTCCCTCCTTGAACGATACGATGCATCGCCCTTCGTCACGAACCAACACCATACTTGCCCCTGAGCACTCTACAACGCCCACGCCTCAGCTCTCGACTCACAATTTAATTGGAAAAGAGAAAAGAGAAAAGAAGAATAAATCATCTGAGTTAATTCCTACATTCTCGCGTGGATTACGACAATTGCTAATGAAGTTCGGCTGGCTCCACTGAAGCGGGACTGAATAGATGTTTTCCAGGTCTGGTGGGACTAAGAAATAGACTGGGAATTGCCTGTCTTATTATATACTGGGTTTAGAATGGACAAAAAATCTGATGAAGACTTGGTCCGGGAATTTGTTGGTGGTAACCGAAAAGTCTACGAAGTTCTCTTCCAAAAATACTATAAAAAAGTCTTCAACTTATGTCTAAGATTTTGCAACTTGGATTCCAATCTTGCTGAAGAAGCGGCTCAGGAAACCTTTCTACAGGTCTATAAAAGTCTGGAGCGTTTCAAGTTTCGGTCCACTTTTTATACCTGGCTCTACAGAGTTACCTTTAATACTTGCTCCATAGCGATAAAAAAGCAATCGAAACAGCGAAGCAGTTCTCTGGATGATTTACCCGAGCAAAATGCGCATCAATCGCCTGATAAGGGTCCCAGTGAGCAGATTTTGGATAGGGAGTACCGCCGCTACATAGCCTCTGTACTCAAAGACTTACCTGAGGACCAGAGGAAAGTCATGATTTTAGGACCTGTGCTGGGTCATTCTTACCAGGAAATCTCTGAAATTGTGGGAGAAAGTGTCACCGTGGTAAAAGGGCGGCTTTTTCGAGCCCGGCAGAATTTTAAGAAAAAATTTCACTCCGAGTTTAATAAAGATAACTTTTCTGAGGGAGAACCTACCAAGTAGGAATAAGAAAAAGAGAGGCTGTGCATATGAACTCAAAGATATGCCATGAGATTCAGCAGGAGGTCTATGCCTTCATCGATGGAGAGCTTGACTCAGCGAAAAGGCAGGACATAGATACCCATTTGCAATCGTGCGACCCCTGTAAAGCAGCCTATGAAGAAGTCCTGGAATTTGAGAAAGAATTAAAAGTTCTTTCAAAATTCCCTGAGCTTGATCCTCCCGAGAATGGTTGGATCAAGTTTCAAGAGCGACTTTTTGAGCTGGAAGAATTGGAAATTGAACTTCCACAATACACACTTTTTGACAAGATTAGACTCGGCTTAAAGAGAAATTCTCCAGCGTTGGCGATAGCTGCCGCTGCCTGCTTTGTATTTTTATTCATCAGTGATCCGATTCCAGAGAGGTCAGTGGTCCTGGCATCTTTGGCAGATGAGCCTAATTCGGCAAGCAAGCGGTATACCCTTTTGCAGGTTGATGACCAAAATAAGCTCAACACAGAGGAGCGGGAATCGGAGCTTTCAGCGGAAGATCAGCTTGCCTCTATTGAGCCTGAAATTTCCTTTTCAACTCCCGAGGTTAAAAGTCCTATCCTGGCAAGCCTTGGAGAGGAAAGTCTTCTTAGTACAGTAAGTCCTGAGCCGGCATCCAAGGTAGAGCAGACGCTGCAAGTCGTGCTCGAAGATGATCCTCCAGGAATGATCATTGAGCCCGAAGATCTTCATGCCATGGTAGAGATAAGGATGGAAACCAGGGTTAGTTCCAGTGAACTACAAACAAGTTCGCAGGGATTCTCAATCGATAAGTTTCCGGTAACGAACCGAGAATATCTCACTTTTGTTCATGAAACTGGCCATCGAGCACCTTTTCATTGGATATCCGGGACCTATGATCAAATAGATGAATCTGGGCTCAAGCCAGTCACCTATGTGAGCTGGGAAGATGCCGACGCGTTTTGTTCCTGGGAGGGAAAGAAACTCCCTACAAATGCTCAATGGGAGAGAGCCGCCAAGGGCAATTCTATGACCAGATATCCATGGGGCAATGATTACCAACATCGTTTTGCCAACACGAAGGAATCAGGTGGGGGCATTGTTGCAATTGGAGACTTCCCCCTAAATGTGTCCCCTTTTGGCGTTTATGAAATGGTTGGAAATGTTCGCGAGTGGGTATCGGATATTCCCGTTAATAAGAGCGGCCTTATACCTGGAATGGGAGACAATCTACGTGTGATGAAGGGTGGTTCTTACCTGGATTCCGCAGACAAAAGTGTTATTTCCAAAAGTTTTGAAGGAATTAAGGACGAAATCTACGGAAACGCAGGGATTCGCTGCGTCGCGTCCAAGAATTAGTTATAATTCACTTTCCTCTTGAACAGACACAATATAGTTTTCTATGGTCTGTTTGATTTCCGTATGAGGATCGACCCCGTCTTGATCACAAACTTTCTGAAAGCTGTTCCAAAGATCTTCTTCAATTTCAACCTCATAAGGATTGCTCATTACTTTTTTTCCTTTCCAGTCAGGGTAAGGTTCGTCGACATTCTCATTCGTACTCAACAAAAATCGTCAGCATTATGCGAAAAATTTAGATTAGAAACAAGAGGATTTCTTTTTAAGAGATCGTGAACAGATTCTAAGGTTGTTCCTCTTCAGTTGGTTTTCTTTCAATGGACAGGATTTCAATTTGAAAACGCAGCATCGAATCGGCGGGTATTTCTTTGAGAGCTTGTGGTCCATAGCCCAGGTGGGGCGGGATTTCAACGAAGAGGATATCCGAGGCCCGTGCAATTTGCATCACTTCTTTCCAGCCCTGAATGGCTCTTGAGCCCTGTCGGTAACTGGCCGGCTTTTCAGAGAAATAGGAGCTTTCAAAGATATCTCCATTCTTTAGCCATCCTACAAAATGAACTTTCAAAATATCACCCTGGCTGGCTGGCTTACCCTCTCCTTCCCTCAAGGTCCAGACTTTAAGATCTCCGATGGGTACTGGCTCCATTCCGACAAGATCGGGAACTCGATCCGGCATGCCGGAAGGCTCGAGGGATAGCAATTCTACCTCAAACATGAGGTTGGATTTAGGAGGGATCACGGAGGCGTAACCATTGGCGCCATAGGCCATTTCCCAGGGAATCCAGATTTTAGATAGAGAGCCCAATTGAATTTTCTGTACTCCGTAATCCATTCCGTCAATGACCCTTCCATGTCCTACCACGAACTCTAGTGGAGTCTTCTTGCGGTAGGAAGAATCGAATTCAGTACCATCTTCAAAACTACCCCGATAATGAATTTTCACCCTGTCCCCCAACTTCGGACGAGGCCCAGTTCCAGATCTTAAAGTGTGTATCAAAATCTTTGACTCCGGACCGAGTAAGCTGGTGGAAACTTCCAGGGAAGCGCGAAATTTTGTAGATTCAAGAGAATGGGAGGGATGTGAGGAAAGAACCTCATGAATCAAAAATAGCATGGTCGAAAAAAAGACCAGGGCTACCACAATCAGAGTTGATTGTACGGGCGAAAGCTTATTGGAGTAACCAGGGCTCATTGAGCGCCTCCAGTTAACTCCCTGATTTTTTGTTCCAATAGCTTTAGTTTTTCCTGAATGGATGTGTCTGGACTCAAACGGATTCCCTCTTTACAGATCTTAGATCCCTTTTCAAGGTATCCGCATTTGATTGCCGCCGTGGCAAATTCCACCAGATAGTTTGGACTTTCCAAGGTTAGAAAGGCGTAACACATATGACGAAAAGCCTGGTGATAATGACGCAGATTGATATGGACCTGAAAAAGAATATTATGCAGTGTGT
This sequence comes from uncultured bacterium, assembly GCA_964539825.1. Lineage (GTDB taxonomy): Bacteria > Muiribacteriota > UBA6191 > UBA6191 > UBA6191 > CAZIKF01. The sequence continues at coordinate 5,380 of CAZIKF010000002.1, read as the reverse complement.
GGTTTTTTGGTAATCCACCTGTTTGGCAGAACTTCAGTAGATTCTTGAAGAGGGCGGAATTCATCTCCTCCTGGGAGAATTCTCCCAACATTTCTAACACTTCTCCATTATAATGATGGACAATTTCAAGGAGCTTTACTTGATTCACCAGAAATTCCGTCTTGCGCTTCTTCTCTCGAAGCTGTGCTCCCAGGATCTCGTAAGGTAATAGACAACCGGCATCCTGGTTCATCAAACGCAAACATATTTCAGGCTCCACATCCATACCAAGTTTTCTGGCAAAGTAAATTTTTCCAAGGTCTAGAAAAAAACTCTCGGAATCCTCAAACTGTGGCTGATTCAGGAATTCCAGTGCCTGCTCAGTTTTCCCCTCCAATTCCCATAGCCTGACTTGAAGAAAAGGAGATACCTCAGATTCAGTCAGAAGACTCTCTTTGGCAAGGCGAGACTCTGTTTCTCGGTAGGCTATTTCAAGTAAATCTATGACTTCCCTGGATATGAAATCTAAGGGGGTATCTCTCACGAAACAATAAATTTGGTGTAGCGCGTCGATAGCTATCTTTTGATCCTGAGGCTGCTCGGAGGCGAGCATACTCAATAGGTCATCCAAGACATAGGGTACCCCAAGGCCAAAAAGGACTGTGGCGGCTCGGGTGCGATTGCGACCGGTATACTTGGTGTAATTGCGCTCCAGTGACGCGCGCATTCCTTCGCCGTTATAAAATCTCACGCATTCAATTGCTGCCGCTTGTATCTCTGGCTTTTCATGCGAAAGATAGGTCTGAATGCGATCTCCTTGACCTTCTGGGACTGCTTTGGAAGCGCTGATCAATGCTTTGCAGGCTAAAGAAGGATCCTCCAACGCGGCTTCAGTCTTCGTGACTTCCATAAAGAATTCAAAAAGCTCCAAGTCTTCATAGCTGCCCAGAATGTCCAATACTCGGCCTTTGAAATTTGGCAGCTCTCGATCATAGGCTTTTTTGAGAACCTGTTTAACTGATTCGCCCGGATTAGCCCCTAAAAAACTCATTACTCTATCAAGAAGCTGAGCGTGACTTTCAGACAGGAGTAAGGAGCTAACCCAGTCAAGAACCCTTGAGTCCATGACATAGTATTCCGCGATTTCTAATGCTGCTAATTGAGCGTCTCTGGAGTCTTCATTGAGTAGGTAGGATAGAATCTTCATGCCTTGAGATAGCGCATCGCTATCCTGGCTCTTTTGGAATCGAATGCCGTAGACTTTTCCCACGTTCATGGATAGTCGGTAAAATCGTGAATTACTGTACAATTCCAAAATCTGTACAGAAAGCTGTTCATGTCTGCCAAGCTCTATCAGTGCCTCGATAGCCGCGTTGACAATGGGTTCAGGCTGCTTTGTTAATGATTTGACCAGAGTGGAAAAAATGAGTTCTTCATCTCCCCGGGAGGCCAGACTGAGATAGCAGGCCTTGAGTTCTGGAGTTTCAGATTGATTGAATCGTTGAACGAGGACCCTGGTTGTTTCCCTGTCAAATCGGGACTTCTTCAGCAGAAGGGACTGGAGGATCTGGCAATGGACAGTTTTATCGAGATCCAGTACTCTTTCAAGGCAAAAGTTTAATCCTTTCTTAGTTCCTAACTGTATCAAACAGATTAGGAGGTCCTTTTCAACGACCTCCTCCACACTAGCATGTCTGGAAATGAGAAAGTTGGTGATCTCATCCGGGTAGGGAAATTCCGGGAGAACAGAGTAAATTCCTAACTGATCTCGAACAGGAAACTCCGAAAGATTTTTTAGAAGGACCTTGAGAATACCCTTGGTAGGTTTGTTTCTGGCAACTTCAAGGCAGCCTGGAAAATTCACCTTGAACATCTCAAAGGATTCGATGTAGGAATCGAAGCGGTGTAAGCGGATTTCAGCAATCAACTTCAGGCTGGAATCCACCAGTTCTTTACGAGAACCCTTTAAGATGGAAGGCAGATACCCAAAGTGATTGTGGAGAATAGTCCCAAGAATATCGAGAAGACTCTCGGCCTGGATCACATCGTACCGCCCAAACCATCAGTCCGGGCGAGATCTTTGAAGGTTCCAGTTCTTCGATCAAAGTGTACCTTAACATCACCTGTAGGACCATTTCGATGCTTTCTCACCAGTAAATCCGTGATTCCACGAAATTCTGGTTTATCTGGAGAATAGTACTCTTCCCTGTGGACCATGATTACTAAATCGGCATCCTGCTCAATCGCGCCAGATTCCCTCAAATCAGAAAGCATAGGCTGTTTTTCCTTACGGTCTTCTACTTTTCTGGAGAGTTGTGACAAGACAATGATGGGAACCTTAAACTCTCGGGCTATTCCTTTCAAGCCCCTTGAAATCTCAGCGATTCTTTCCTGTTCATTTGGCTTCTTATCAAAGGAGAGGATTAGCTGAAGATAATCGATGATTACCAGGCCCAATTTCTGGGGGTTTTTACCCCTGGAGAGCTTTCGGCCAAGCCGGCGCAGGTCATTTCGAATATCGGGAAGTGTCATCCCGGCATATTCATTGATGAAAAGGGGGGCTGCGTCAATTTGCCCAAGAGCCCTGGTCAGCCTGGAGATTTCATTATCGCTCAGCCTACCCTTCTGAAGATTCATGCCGTCTATTTCAGCGATGCCCGAGAGCATCCTATTAATCAACTGTTTACCAGCCATCTCGAGAGAGTAGATGATAGTGGGAACCTCACACTTTAGTGATGCATGTAAGGCTAACTGCAGGCATAGCGCTGTCTTTCCCATGGAAGGACGGGCACCAACTACTATCATATCAGATTCTTGAAATCCATTGGTCAACTGGTCGAGGTCCTTAAACCCCGACGGAACACCCCTGGTTTGGCTATCATCCTGATTATGAAGCTGAGCGATGATTTCCCAGCTTTCATCGGCGATTTCCCTGGCCGGCCTATAGCTCTTTTCTGAGGAAAAATCAGCGACACCAAAGACTCTTTGTTCCACTTCCTGCAGGAGAAATTCCATCTCTTCAGAAGTGTCAAAAGATCGGGACATGAACTCCCTGAGGATATGGATTAGTTTTCTTCTGCGCGACTTGTCCGTCAGAATTTTGGCATAGGTGGCCGGATTGGCACTTCCCGGTACGATCTGCATCAATCCTTCAAGATAGACCCTGCCGTCCTGTTCCTGGTAGGTGCGCGAAGAATCCAGCCTATCCCCTACGGTTACGAAATCCACTTCGTCTCCGCTGGAATCAAGATCTAGAATTGCCTGGTAAACCTCTTGATGAATTTTCTTATAGAAATCTTCTCGACGGACCTTCCCTTGAAGATCCTGAACCTTTTCGGGAAAATTCAATAAGGTCGCGAGTAAATTCTGCTCAGCCTCAAGATTGTGAGGAGGTATGGATTGAAGTCGATCTTCGTCCATGTACCAGATACTCTATTACTCAGGCTGTGGCTTCTTCTTCGTTCTTCTCTTCTGCCTGGGAAGGGTCTTTCTGAGGAGTTTCCTCTGCAGCGGGCACTTTTACTGCGCCGCCTTCAGGATTTATCATAACAACGAGATTCGCCGAAATGCCAGATTCAAGGCGAATCCGTATCTGATTTTCTCCAATCATTTTGAGAGGATTTTCCAGATGGATCTGCTTACGATCAATCTTGATCAGGTGCGTATTTTCGAGTTCTTCGACAATATCACCCTTGGTTACAGAGCCAAATAATTTCCCTTCTTCGGAGGATTTTCGCTCAAAGTCAATATGGATCCTGGCCATGCGATCTGCCAATTCCTGAGCTTGAGACATTCGCTCTTCTTTGCGCTCCATAGCCTTGGCAATCTTTTTAGCGCGCTCCTTTTTGACAGCAGCGGTAGCTAAAATGGCAAGGCCTTGAGGAAGAAGATAGTTTCTCGCATAACCATCTTTCACAATAACTACCTCATTGGAAATTCCTAGACTGGGTATATCTTCAGTTAACAATACTTCCACAACCGTACTCCTTGAATTCAGGCTCTTTCAGAGCCATTGATATGATTTTTCCTTACATTGAAGAGACTGTCGAAAATCCCTATAAATACCAGAACCTGCATAAACATAAAGCTGAGGAAGAATAAAGCCACTCGCAGGGGTACAGAGAGCTTCCATCGCAGCATAAAGAAACTGATAAAAGATAAGCCAAATACGAAATAGACCATATGCATGGTATAGCTAAAACCAAGGACCCAATCCTCGTTTGAAAGAATTCCAGAATCCTGAAAATAGACATTACCCAGCATGAGCAAAAGAAAGATCCAACTGATCATTCCCGGGCATTTCCATTTAGAGAACTCAATGGGAGGTACCTCTCCAAAGCGAAATCTGTGAATGAAATATCGAGCGAGAAGTACCTCTAAAATTAAGAAAACCACAATCCAGAATCCGAATATAGGATAGGGGTTTTTCATCAGAATGTGGATTTGCTCCATCATTCTCTGGCTCTTATCCTCCATTTCCACGTAAGAACCCAGTTCCTTCTTTTTGGCATCGATCTCTTCAATGCTGGCGGTCACGACCGTACTAAGCTCCTGGTATTCCTGCTCAAGACGTAGGCGTCCTTTTTTTGCGGGTTCGAGTAGGTTCTTTTCAAAATAGGAAAGGAAGTTTTCCTTTAATGTAGCCAATTCTTTTTCGGGATCCACTCCAGCCAGTTGGGATCCAACGGTGAAATCTAAGAATCCTGCGGCTCCTACCGCTAACCACCCGAAGATCAATACTTTTCCTATGGAATACTGCTTCAAAAAGCACCAGCCCAGGGCAAGAGAACAAGCCCCCAGGGGAATATAGAGAAAGAGAGAGAGCGGCCCGAAAAACATACTAATGAGAATCATGACTCCGAGCAGCCCCATCCACAGGTACTTGGTCCCATGGGAAACCCCTAATAGAATGAGCGGCACGGGTAAAAGCAAAGATGCCGCCATTCCCAATACGGGGAAAGGCAGCAACGCAAAAATAGCTACGGTCAAAGCCACCAGAAGGGCCGACCGTGAAAGGGCCAGGTTCTGATGCCTCATTTTAGATATACTTTTCTGGGCAATAGGGAAGCAGAGCCATGAAGCGCGCTCTCTTTATTGCTTGAGTCACCTCGGGCTGCCTTTTTGCAGCACCCGTTTGACGTGCGGGCAGGATAGCTCCGCGGTCATTGATGAGCTTCTTAAGCAAGGAAACATCTTTGTAATCAATTTCCGTTACACTGTCTCTGGCAAAAATATTGGGTTTTCTTTTGCCGTCGAATCCCAGTTTTGTTTGTAGAAGAAGTTTGCGCCTTCTCTTTTTCTCTTTCTTTTTCTTTTTTCCATTATCATAATTTCTAGGCATTATAGACTCCTCAAATTCCCTATCCTAGAAAGGAATTTCGTCATCGGGAATATCGTCAAT
>CAZIKF010000001.1:10056-304128 GCA_964539825.1 uncultured bacterium | reverse complement strand
ACTTCCCACTTTTTTACCGGAAAGCGTGAAAACGGCAATACAGCCCAGGTACAGGTATCGACTATCGCGACCTTCGATGCTTTGTTTGAGCCGGTTACTAACGGCTTGAAGCTGAATTTGCTGCAATTGCGCGAGGCTATGAGAACCATAGTAACCGACAATGGAAACACTGGTTTTATATCAACCTTTGATTCCATGTCAGGTTCTGGTATCACCATCGAAGTATCCATCAACTGCGATAACTTCTCCTTCACCACCGGAGTAGGCGGAGCGGATCACTTCAATAACTTCAAAATCTGGAATATCACAGTTAATTAATTCAGATTGAAGAAAAGCCCCGGAGAAATCTCCGGGGCTTTTTTAATTCCCATTTGTGTACTCAAAACCAGTGGCCTAAAGCTAAGCTCAGAAAGGCACACACAGTTTGGATTTATCGTCCCTTCGGGTCCCCTCCGATTACCCCGATCATTTCCATTTTACCGCGAATTTCCTGGCAAGAGACATACGAGGTCGATCTGGTGGGTGGCTCCGGGAATGGGGCCCCTGCGGAGTACAGTGCGGCGCAGGATGTATGCGGGATGTTCAGGGTCCGCTGATTATTGATAGGAGTCAGCCATGACAACTCCTTGAGGAGTTGCCTGGCGAAGCAGGTGATGACGCTGTAGTTGGATCCCTTCGCAATCGGAACGTAGTGGGGAGATTCCCGGTGACAGGACCCGCCTGCAGGTTGGTAAAATTCTTAACCGATAACCGATTTCTAGCTACTAACTCCTGACTCCTGAATACTCGGAGCGAAGGCCTCCTGCTCTTCTTCGGTGATCTTTAGAAAAAGAGCTTCCAGGTTGTCGTCATGATGGCCCAATTCACGCAGATCCTTCATTGCGCCTGTGGCCAGAATTTTTCCCTGGTGAATGATGGAGATTCTGTCACACAGTTCTTCTGCCACACTCATTGTATGAGTGGATAGAAAAATGGAAGTACCGGCCCTGGCCAGGTTCCGAAAAAGATCTTTAAGCGAGCGGGCGCCCCGGGGGTCGAGTCCTACCATGGGCTCATCAATGACGATGAGATCGGGCTCATGAAGAAGGGCAGAGAGAATGACCAGTTTTTGCTTCATTCCATGGGAATAATCCTGAATGAGCATCTCAACGGCATGATCAATTTGAAACAGCTTCAAGTACTCCTGAGCAAGCTCACCTGCTCTATCTGTGCGATTCTCGTAGAGGTCCATAATGAACTCAAGAAATTCCCAGCCGGTGAGCTTTTCATAGACATAGGGGCGATCGGGGACATAGCCAATTTTAGCCTTACAGATGGATGGATTTTTTTGGATGTCCAGGTCATTGACCAGTACGGTTCCCGAGGTGGGTGGGAAAATCCCCGTTGCCATGCGAATACTGGTAGTTTTTCCGGCCCCGTTTGGTCCGAGGAAACCATAAATTTCTCCCTTTCCAACCTTTAGTGAAATACCGTTCACGGCGGGAATCTTGCCGTAATACTTAGAAACATCACAGAACTCAATCATTGCCATCCTCCACCTGCGAAAGGGAAACAATTGCCCGACGGTATAGAAAAATCGTGGAGAAAACCAGGACTAACAAGCCAACAACACCAACCGCCGAGGCTCCTATGACTTGCCAAGTCTCAACGGTCTGCAGCTTAATCATAACTTTGTAGTAGATGAATCCAGGGAATATCTGGCACCCCAGGTAAAAGAACATCAAGCCCAGGGCCACCATCATATAGAAAGTTCCTCCAAAGCTCATGAATATGCGGTTTACATTCTCTGCTTTGAAGTTTGGATAGAGAGCACCGAATACAATCGCGAGAAGAGAGTGACAGATTGTTAGTACGGATATATTGAATCCATTAATGAGATAAAGGGAGAGCGGTACTGCGAGGATCCAATTGGCTAACAGGGTCATAAGATTCCCCATGAAAAGCAGGAGGGGTACATGGTAGATGAACTTATACCAGATCAACTTCTCAATGGGGAAGGGAGAAGTCTTTAGAATCCAAAAAGACGGACCTTCCAGGGAGATAGAGGGAAACAGAAAGCGCATAGAGATGGAAATCATGATGAAACCGACAAAAGCGGTATTTATAAAGGAAATAAATTTCGAGAGCGCGTGGGAAAAGAGGGAGACCTTATCGAGATGAAGTAGATGAATATTGTAGAGATAGAGAGCAACCATAGCGAAAATCAGGAAGACCTGGCTCCATAACTCAGGATTGCGGGCAAATACAAGACTGTCTTTGGTATAAAGAGCGCGTAAAGGAGGCCTGAGATTCCTCAGCCAGGGAAGAGAGGTGGAGGTGGCTGTCGGCAGGACCGTGGGAGAGCTTGATTCCCTGGAGCGACACCAGGAAGGATAGTAAATCAAGCGCGCGACAAACTGTGTGATCAGCAAAATCCCCATGGCGGAAAGGAAAAGATTTAGAGCCGGATTGAGCGAACTTTGAGGGTCCCCCGAAAGGAGAAATCCGGCAATATCCGAAAGCCATGTGGAGGGAATATATTGAAAAAAAGGAACCTGGAGATTCTCAATAAATTGCTGAATCTGGGTGAAATCCTGGATAGAAAATAGCTTTTCAGGCTGCAGCATACGGATCAGCAGGAGAAGGAGAGTGAAAAAGAGCACGGAAAGGAATTGAAAGATTCTGCGACTCTGTCCTATGGGGAAATAATGAGCCAGCAGGATCGCGAAAAGGGTTCCAAGGCAGGCAGGTACCAACACAAAGGGGATGAGGGCTAGAAAGAAGGGAAAGAAACTTCCTAGTGTGGCCGAAGCATTTTGAAGATAAGCTAACAGCACCGGCAAAAAGAATAGGAAAGACATCCAGGTAGAACTAAGTGTGGCTTCCACGAACCTGGTTTGAAAAATTTCTGAAGAAGTCAGGGGAGAAGCGAAGAGTAACTCAGTGTCCTGGGAGAGGTAAAGATGCGACAGGATTCCCAGAACCTGGGAAAAAAACAACATGAAAAAAATAGCCAAAAGCACCATAGAAAGTAGACGTTGTTTGATCAAGTCCCCCACTGCGATCCAACGGGAGGCTAGTTCCAAAACTGTTCCATACCGCTGGGGAGTGTTAAGAGAATCAAGGCGGTTGAGCAGCATCGCGGTGCCGTAATAAATACTTAAAATCACCAGGGCGGAAAAACCCAGGAAAATGAGAAGCTGGGCAGTATTCTTGCGCGAACGGGCATTTTGGAAGCTAAGTAGACGAATACGAATCAGAGGGAAAAAAACGTCCATAAAATATCATTCAATTTTTGACCATACGAGCCAATGAGCCCCGGTTGACCTACAATTATACTTTTAGAGTAGTGAGTAGTCAGTTACAAGTTATCGATTAAGCGTTATCACCGCAGATTTCGTCGTCCTCTGGCCTGACCAGGGGACCCACAAGACCGATCTTTGATCGGAATGGTAAATGGTAAAATTGTCGCAGTCTCTCTACCCATCGCGTCATCCCGCTAATTGATCGCGGGATCCAGGAGTTAGGCCCTAGAGGTCGTAGGGTCGAGGCATGCCTCGACCGCAGATAACATGCATTGCAATGATATGAGCCCCAGGCCGGGCATGCCAGGCCCCTACAATTCCGGACTACGATCCGGAATGATTGGTAAGTATAGGGAGATAGATATGAAAGTTCGTCCTTTTTTTTTCACGGTGTGGATGTGTATTTTCGCCTCTCTGGGTACACGATCTTTCGCCAACTTTGAAGGGCAGAAGATGGTGGATTTTGAGTTTTCCGATCTCAAAGGGAATTTACTGGAGTCCGATGTCTTTCGAAAAGATAAAATCTTGTTTATGAAGCTTGGTTCTCTTTCCTGTCCGATGTGCTCCCAGATGCTGGGCTTAATGGGGAAGTTGGATAAGGAATATGAAAAGAAGGGAGTAGTCTTTCTTGATGTGTCCTTTGATACGGATATAGGTCATTTGAAGCAGCATGCAAGGGAGAAAAATGCGGACTTCCCCACAGTGATGGATCCTGAGAACCTATTGGCCGCCTGGTATTCGGTGCAGGGAATACCGGTCAATATTTTGGCCGATGTAGAGGGTAAAATTCTTCACTACAGTGTAGGACTAATTCCAGAGGAAGATCTGCGAAAAATACTTGATGATGCCGTTGCCGCACGAACAGCAGAGGAAAGTAAGTAGGGGAAAGGCGTCTGATTCACAATGACTCGCCTCCTTCTCATTTTGCTCTTTCTTACGAAAACCTCGTGTTTGTCATCTTCGAAGAGCGAAGTATTCGAGCACTTTATTCTGCGCTACTTTAGTTCTCAGTCCGGTGTATCCAGTGATGTTTTCAATGAAGATGATTTTTTTCACCTGGACGCCTTTAAAAAAAGTGTCTTCGATTTAGAAGAGGATCCTGATGCCCATCAATTTGAGGGCTCGATCTTTTCCGAGTTAAACCTATCTCAGCGCTATTACTATGACAGCCTGGCAAGGAGCAATAAGAAGATACTGATTCTACTGTTTGGAACCCTTTGGGATCCGGATACCATTAGCTACATCAGGATGCTTTCACGACTGTATGAAGCGCTTTCCCGAGAAAAAGAAAACCAGGAAACTCTGGTTCGTCAATTTCAACTCTGGTACAAGCGGACCTTAAAGCTTGGCTATGAACGCGAAGCGGTTCTGTCGAGGTCTAAGAAGCTCAAGGCCAAAGACTGGCAGATAATACAGGCTACTGATCGTGGTCTGGCCCTCTTTTTGCCTCAAAATCAGTTCAAGCTCATGGACGCGATGATAAAAGAGCTTTCCACGTTACCCTATAAACCGGATGTAACTTTCGCATTTGTAGCGGTTTCTGCCGATGACGCTGACGCTCAGGCAATTTTAAAAGATGAGAATATACCAATACCCTTTCTAAACGACGCTGACGCGAAAGTCACCGGGCTCAATGTTGCCCTGAGGGTTCCCGCTATGGTCATGGTAGATCACGAGGGCAGGGTGGACTATCGAGGTGATGTTCTCAGCGAACTGGATATACGGGCTAGAATTGATCGTCTAATGGTGGGAATTTTTGAGGAAAGAGGCGCGGAAATTCAACGAATTCACCATGAAAAAAGGATGAAGATCTACAAGCAGCGTATGGAGAAAATTATGCTTTTAAGAAGGGCGGAGGAGGAAAAGAAGCAGTCAAAATACGGGAAGGTCCTCAGGGGCCGCAAAAAGAAGAAAGACTAATTGTTCTATGGAATCTATTGCTTCCTGGAATTGATGAGTATCAATTTACTCAGTGTACAAGTCATTGAAGCGCTCTTGTTGAACTTCTTCTTCCTCTTCGGTGTCTTCAATGGTTATCCCGCGGTTTTCAAAGACCTTGAGAGCCACTTTACGATACTTCCCCTTATACAGGGTCTCATCAGCGGAGAGGATTGCCACCAGTCCATCACGAAAATTGGCGTCCTGAGGTAGAAATCTCAGCGAATGATAGACCAGGTGGTCAGAGATTTCTTTATCCAGTTCTTTATATAAATCCCAGAGAACCCCGCCCCAGATCTCTCCATCCTCATGACCCTGGTGGGTGAGATCTTCAGGAAATTTCTTTTGATTCTTGAGAGTTCTTAAAAAGCCGTCTTCAGAGTATGCTGAAGAATCCCATTCTCCGATATCTGGACTCCCGAAGAAACTGGCGGCAACATAGTCACCGTATCCCTCATGCATTGCGCTGCCCTGAGATCCCCATCCCCCTTCGAGTCCGGATAATTGATCGACTATGGCATGACCAAATTCATGCAGAATGATGTCGGCGTCTGCGGAATCGGGAACTCCGCCGTCTCCGAAGAAGAGTTCTTTGCGTGCTGGAGAATAGAAAGAGTTGTCATCATCATTATAATGAACCGTTGCAGTGGTAGGTTTCGTGTTAAGGGAGACGCCAATGGATTTTAGATAGTCTCTCATCTCCGTGATGTGAAAATACACCATGACTTCGTGATAGTGAGTGCTCTCAGGCCGGAAAAGGAATTCCCCTTTTTCTGAATGAGCCTTCGCTTCCTTCTTATTCTCTAGTTTGCATGCGGTTCCGCTCAGGTGGCCATTCTTGTCGAGACCCTTTAGTTCCACTTTCTTCATTTCGGGTTCAGTTTTAAAAGAAGAGGAATGAATCCAGCCGCTAGGCTTCTTCGATTCGCCAGGATTTACTCGGTCGGGTTTAGTTTGACTCGCAGGGGCCCTGGGGGGCTGAGAGTTCTTAAATTCCTTGAGTAGAGACTCAACCTTTTGCTTTGGCTTCTTGGTGGTCTTGTGCCGGGGTGTATCCAGAACTTGATTGTAAGTCTTGATGACATTCCCTTTTGTACCGTCTACCAGGGCTACCAATTCTCCCTTTCCAGGGACTATAAACAGGATTTTATAGCCTCTGACCAGAGATTCCTTGAATGGGATAAAGGTCTCTAGTATTTGGCCTTCTATGCCCTCTTCCAAATTAAAGGCTCTTCGGCCAATGGATAAGGCTTGTTCTTGTTCAATCGTCCTTAGATTAAAGATTTCAGCTTCTTCCAGATTTACATAATGACCATTCATCAGAAGTACAGATTGATCTTCCCTCAGGTGAATCTTGAGCTGTTGGCCAAACACGGGAATCCCGTCCAGCTCCTGCTGGAATACGACATGAGTCGCATGCTGGTGTTCCTCAACTTTATGCAAAGCAAGGTCCTGGGTATCATAAGTATCAGAGGCGAAGGTAGAGTAATAGCCCAGGTTATGAGTTTGTGAACTGATGAACCGGCGGGCTACTTCCTCTGGTTCCTCAAAGCTGGCTGTGAAGTTGAATTCTGTATTTAACGACGTAGTTGGGGGCTGAAAAACAGACAGCTTGATGGGAGCACCATAATGGATAGCGTGGCAGAGGATTCCCAGGGTTAAAAGGCCTATTTTATTCATAGCTTAGCTCCTCTACAAAAGACAATGATCAAAAGATACTGGAATTCTAAGGATGTTCTCAACACTGACAAGTGTTTAGCGATTAAAAATTGGGAACCCATTGCTTCCAGTGCTCTTAGCGAGGAATCTTCGGGGCGATGAATACAAAGAAGGTAATGGAAAGGACAAGGAAGAGGAGTCCCGCGCTCTTACGGTTTTTTTCCAGGAAGGATTGGTTTTCCAAAATGGACTCAGGAGGGGTTTCCTCTCTGTCAGAGGGTAAGAGTAGTAGTTCTGCCCAATGGCTGGTTCTCAGGGGAGGATTCTGACTCTTAGCGGCCTCAAATTCCTTAGTAATACGGGTAGTCTCGATAATTTTTTTGGAAACACCCAGAACAGAGTCGTTGTGAGGTTCGAGAATTTCAAAGGCAATGAAGCCTTCATTGGTTGGATAGATGGCCTTAAAATACATATATCGCATAGTGGCCCACCGAATTAAAAGATAAAAATGAAGGCTTCCCTTGTGATAATCCATCGTGGGTGGGATTACCCACTCAAAATGAATGGGCGCGGATTTTTTTTCAGAGGGATCAATTTGAGACATTCTCTTGCTTGGGGTTGCGGAGCGGCGAAAGAAGTTTGTTAAAAAATCCCAGGTTCTTGAATGATCGAGGGTCTCCAGGGTTCCTTCAGGAAGGGGACCCTGCCTGAATCTGATCATTGTCACGGGTATTGGTTTTCCATCCGAAAGAGGCAGAAACTGGCTTAGTTCAGCCGAAAATCCGCCTATTTGCTGTTCTTGAGTCTGTAGGGTTGAGGAAGAAGGATTTGGGAGATAGGTTTGAACTACCTCAGGGTTGGCCTGTAAAAGAGTGCTGAATGCCAGAAATAGGATTTCCTTCATTTGTTCATTTTACCAAGGCTTAAAACTTTTTCAAGTTGGGTTGCGGTGGACAACCTTGGTTTATTGCTGGAGAATGGTGCAATAATGGCTGAAAATATTGTTGCTGAGAGACGCTCCGGTGAATTTCTTCCCTGAGGTTGTAAGATTATGTTGAGGATTTTGGGGCTTTTGATCATGGCGGCTATGATTGCCTATATCGGTGATCGTATCGGTTCAAAGATCGGCAAGCGCCGCCTGAGCCTACTGGGACTTCGTCCCAAGATCACTGCTGTAGTGATGACCATGATTACTGGTATGGTCATCACTTTAATGACCCTGCTGGTGACTTCCTTCTTCGCGCCCAATATTCGACTGGCTCTTTTTGAAGACATCCAGCAGATCAAGGTTCATAACCAACAGCTTGCAAACAAGCATGGAGAGCTTCTGGAAAAAAAGACCGAGCTTGAGGCTAAAGTTCTGGGGTTGATGGACTATATGGAAATTCTGGATGAGGAAAAAAAGAGATTGGTTTCCGATCAGCAGAATACCGCTGGTGAGATTGAAGAACTTAAGACCGAGAAAACCAGGCTCAATGATGAGTTGTCCAAGCGTTTGATGGAGGGACAGAAGCTCAGGGAGCAGATTCAAAATAAGAATGATGAAGCTCATATCCTTCAAAAAAATCTTCAGGAGATGGAGGCGGAGAATCAAAATTTCCGTGCAAAGCAAAAAGAGATCCTCAAACAACAGGAAGAATTTAAGAGGATGATGTCCCTATTGCAGGAGGAAAAGGAAAAACTGATTCACCAGCTCAATGAAACCCTTCAGGAAAAGCTGGTGTTGAAGCAGACCAAAGAAAAACTAGAGAAGAGTATTCGAGAAGAATTGAAAAATAAGGCCACCCGGTCAGAATTGCTTGAAAAGCTCCAAAGAGATTTGGAAATGGCTCGAAGTGTAAAAGAGGAACTTGAAAAAAGCCTCGAAAAAAATCTGCATGAGATCAAGGAGCGTGAAGATGTTCTTAATCATCTCAAGGGAGAATTAGCCAGCCTCGATCAGCAGCTTAAAGATTTGAGGCAGGAGTCGGAGAGTGCGCACTTGACCATTGCTTCTTTAAAGGAAGTTTTACAAGCCAAGCAGCAAAAGAGGCTGGTACTCAACTCTATGGAGCCGCTGATTGATAAGCCCCTGCAGATTGAAGGGCCGGTTTCGCGCGATTCCTTTAATCGAATCTTTCATGAACTTCTCGTCAAAATGGGTAAGAATATGCAGTCGTTTGATGTTCCGGTGGCCTTCTTGGAGAAGGAGCGGACAGCCCGTCTTGAAAGCAAGGTATATGAGGAAGCCAGTCGTATATGGAGGGAGATCGAAGACGCTCACCTTTATGTAGATAAACCTAGTAAGGGAGTCCTGGTTTATCCCATCTCCGTTCATAACATTATGTCAGGTGAGAAGCTGGAGGAAGTAAAGTTCATTGTCCTTGAGAACAAGCTTCTGATCCTCAAGGGCAAGGAAATTGCCAGAGCCATCCTTGATGCGAATCTTTCCGCGGAGAGCGTGATGGCTCAGCTATTTGAAATAGATGACCAATTGAAGAAGCAGATGTTTGCCCAGGGTGTTTTAGGGAATCGTTTTCGACCCAGAACTCCGCGGCAAATTATGCAGTTCGCCCTGATCGTAAACTCTGTGATGAGCGAAAAATCCAAAACCTATCTTTCCATCGTCGCCGATGATGATATCTACTCCTCAGGAAACTTTGCCTTTCGTTATGATCTCCATGAGGCCAAGAAGCCTGCTGCCGAGGATGCTGTCAATACGCCGCAGGCCGCTGAGGAGCAGGGGGATCCAGGTACACGAATCTTGCAAAGACTGCGAAAGTTTCATGAACGCTATAACACCCCGATTAGCGCGGGAACAAAGTAACCGGAACAGGCTCTTAGAGTTCAAGCAAGCGCCGATAGACTTTATTTAATCGGGTTCTATATTGGGAGAAAAGAACCCGCGTCTTTGAGTCTACAAAGTCAAACACCATCGGTTGAATCTTGGCTTCAAATTCGCGCATGATCCTACCGATTCTCTGCTCAATGCGGCCCACATTGCGCCCGGGCGTTACAAGCCATAGGTTTTCGAGGCATTGAATATCCAGTCCCTCGTCCGCTAACTGGGTGGCAAAGATGAAGTCTACGCGGCCTTCCTTTGCGCTTTCTAAAATTCGGTGACGTTCTTTGCGTTCGGTTGATCCGGTCAAAACCTCGCAGTTCGCTTCTGGAAGCAGGGTGCGAACTTTGGATACGAGAAGTTGGCAGTGGGAGACTCTTTGTGAAAGAACGAGGTTCTTTTGATGGCCATAGCGTACCAGCCATTCACAGATTAAGGTGTTTCTGGCCAGATCCGTAGTTAGCTTTTCAATCATTTTATTGTAGCTTTCAGGTTCTTCCGAGTCGTAAGGAAAGAAGAATTGAGTCTCAATGGTTTGGAGTCTGGGTCTAAGAAGCCGGTTCTCTTTTTGCAAGTCTTCGTGGGTGATTCGATGGAGCTGAGGTCCCAGGAAAAGATGCATAGCCCGGGTAAGGCCGTCTTCTCGCTCAGGGGTGGCCGAAAGACCATAGAGATTGGTGGGGCGAAAGCTGGCAACGACCTTTTGAAAGGTGGTGGCTGGGACATGATGGCATTCATCGACGATTAGGGTTCCTACCTGGTCACTCAACCTCATCAAGGATTTTTGTCTTCGAATCATTGTCTGCACGGTAGCCACAATGACTTCAGCCTCGGTTTCTTCTTTCCCGGCTCCTATCAAGCCAGCCTGAATTCCAAGGTTCTCCTTGATTTGAGAACTCCATTGCGAAAGGAGGTCCAGGGTGTGGACCAGAACAAGGGCTCGTTCTCTGCGCTGCGCCAGAAGCTGAAGCCCCATTACCGTCTTTCCTGAACCGCAGGGGGCAACCAGTATACCCCGGTGACGTTTCAGACAGTTCTCTACGGCAGCCTTTTGGTAATCGTAGAGGTTAATTGTAGATTCAATTTCAGCAGGGTAGCTGGTTAGTCCGATTTCGACTTTTACAGGCACGGTAAGTTCTCTCAACTTTGTCGCCAGAGGCTCTAAAAACCCAATCGGAACCTCCAGTTTAGGATCAGTTTTTGGCTTCCGAATCTTAAAATAATTGAGAGTCTTAGGTACCCTTAAAAACCGGCGCCGGCGGGCAAATCGAATTGCTTGCTGGTAGGTTGGATTCGGAATAGACAGGGATGATTCAATCCATTTTAGAAATTCGCTGTAGCGCTGAGTACCCAGAAAATCATCAAGAGGATTAAGGTTCAGTGAGACTTTTTCACGAATTTCCAAAATGATTTCCGGCATAGGGGACCATAATATTGGAATCACTGCTGCCATGCTAGTCACCTGTGGAAGCATAGTTGATCAATTATGCTGACATCTATATAGGGCATAGCATGTATTTTGTAATCAAATCCAGTATAATGGTAGGTCTGTAAAGGGAGTCTGCACTAGTGCATACAAAGGCTCTGGACCTCTCGAGGGTGTTATGAAAAAGTTTTTTGAAAAACGGATTGAAGAGATTGAGAATCAGCTAGAGGAAAATCCTCAGGATCCGGTTCTACATAAGGAATTGGGGAACCTGTTTTATAGAACTGACGCCCTTTTTCTTTCTCTGGAAGAATATCGGACCGCATTACACATTAAGCCGGACTATTATGAAGCCCAGTATAATCTTGGAAACGTTTACTTCAAGCTTAAGAAGCCATGGAGAGCGATTATTGCCTGGATGGAGGCACTGATTTTAAACAGTAAATTGGAAAGCGCTCGCTTCAATATTGGCTTTGCCTTTTACCATTTAGGTGAATACGACGATGCCTTGCTTGAATTCAAGAGGGCCAGCCACATTCGTCCGGAATCCTCCGATACTTATTTCTACCAGGGTATGTGCCACTTTGAATTGAACCAATATCGGAATTCCTGTGAATGTTATCGCAGGGCACTGGAGATGGACCCAGATAATGAGGAGATACTCTATAACCTGGGCAATGCACTCTATGAAGATGGCCATTATGAGGAAGCCTTGGAATATTATTCCTTAGCTGGTGAGCATACTGAGGACTGCCAGTATTATAACAACATGGCGGATTGTTTAATCCGGCTGGGCCGACTTGATGAGGCCTATGAAGCTCTTGAAAAAGTTTTTAATCTGAAAGAGGATTTCACTCCTGCAAGGTGTACCTTGGCAGAGTTGCTTGTCCGCCAGGGAAAAACTCAGGAAGCTATTATAGAATTTAATAGAATTTTGGAATCTTCTAGCCGTGTTACTAGTGATGAAGACCGCAACCTCTTGCATAACTACGCTACGAATATGATTTCTTCCCTGGAAAACGCCAATAGTCACGAAGGAGAAAAGGTATGAGCAAGATTACTGTAGTGGGTGGAGGGTTTGTCGGCTCCACCACAGCCCAAAGGATCGCAGAAAAAGAGTTAGGAGATGTTGTACTTGTAGATATTCTCGAAGGAATGCCCCAGGGAAAAGCGCTCGATATGATGCAGTCGGCTGCGGTTGAGCGATTTGATTCCAAGATCATAGGAAGTAATACCTATTCCCCGATCGAAGATAGTGATGTGGTGGTAATTACCGCCGGGCTTGCCCGTAAACCGGGAATGGATCGTTTGGATCTTCTAAAGAAGAACCAGGGAATTGTCGCGGGTGTGGCCCGTGAGGTAAAGCGCTTTGCCCCTGACTCTAAGATCATCGTCGTAAGCAATCCTTTGGACGTGATGTCCTATGTGGCTTTAGTCTCCTCTGGATTTCCCTCAGAGCGGGTGATCGGGATGGCAGGTGTCTTGGATTCCGCCAGGTTTGCCTGTTTTATCGCCGAAGAGCTGGATGTGTCAGTAAAAAATGTCAACGCAATGGTCCTCGGCGGCCACGGTGATGAAATGGTCCCTCTACCCAGGTTTACCACCGTATCCGGAATTCCGATTACAGAATTGTTAGATGACGCGACTATCGAAAGCCTGGTAACCAGGACTCGTCACGGAGGTGCCGAAATCGTCAAACTGCTGAAGACTGGCTCGGCATATTACGCCCCCTCAGCCTCGGCCGTAGATATGGTGGAATCCATCATAAAAAATCAAAAGCGAGTTCTGCCCGCTTCCGTTCTTCTGAAGGGACAGTATGGGATCGAAGGAGTTTATTTAGGTGTGCCTGCTAAACTTGGAGCTAGCGGCGTTGAAAAAGTTTACGAGCTAAACCTGACCGAAGATGAGCTGGGAGCCTTGAAAGAGTCGGCCTCGCTGATTAAGGGGAAATTGGACGAAATCAATCTTGACGACTGCTAGACAAACCCCTCAAGATCATTCCGCCAGAGGATAAGAGCTATGAGCCTGGATTGGATTGAACTTGAATTTTTATGCGCTGAATTGAATCAACAGTTAGTTGGGGCAAAAGTCCAGGAGCTTTACCAGCCCTCTGAGACTCAGGTTTTACTCACCCTTTACAACGCTGGGTCTCGATTCTTCTGGATCTTACAGCCTGATCCTGAACTTCCCTGTCTTTATCCCGTAAACGCAAAAGGGAAGATGCCGGATTCTCCCTCTGCATTTTGTTTTAAGCTCCGTAAGCATCTTGAGGGAGCCAGATTATCTCTTGTAAATCCCATTGCTGGTGATCGTATCTGCCGTTTTGAATTTGAGCGTGGGGACGAATCTTCTACCCTAATTGTGGATTTGCGGTCTCAGCTTTCCAATTTATATTTACTCGATGATGACGATAGGATTCTGTCTTCTCTGAGAAATGTATCCAGAGATGAGAAGGCGGGGGAGGGTTCCTGGAGTGTCCCAAAACATCCCCGGCCTTCTCTTCAGGAAGTTTCATGGAATGAGTTAGAAGTAGAAGAAGCCTGGGAAAATTCCGATTCTTCCTATTTCATTTCGCGTGCCCGTGAATTTACCCCCAGGTTTATGAACTGGCTTATGGAGCAGGATAAACAAGGGCAGTTCCTGGAGTTTATAGAGGAAAAATTTACACAGCTTCGACAGAACCCGGTTATGGAATTGTTGATGGATGAATTGGGGATTGTCGACTATAACCTTTTTCCCGGTAAGCCATGGGAAGGGAAGCGGATCGTCAAAGAGAGTATCAGTTCCTTATTTGCTGAGTATTTCCCCGATTTTGAGAATCGTAGACTCCTGCGCAAAGTGAAGGATCGGGTAGCAAATGCTCTTGAGAAGGAGATTGGAAGCTTGAGGGTTAAGAGCGAAAAGCTGCTTGTGCGTAAATCTCTATACGAGACCCACTCCCGTGTCGAGCAAAAGGCATCGCTGCTTAGTTCTCAGCGTGAGAAAATGAAGGCCTTTTCCAAGACGGTCACCCTGGTAGATTACTTCAATGAAGATCGTGAATTAGTCATGGAGATCGATCCCCGCTTAACAGTGTCCCAAAATGTTGATCGTCTCTATAAAAGCGCGAGGAAATATAAGCGCGGAATTCCACGAATCGAAGTGCAGCTTGAAGAGCTTGATAAAACTACCCGGGCCCTGGTTCGGGAGGTCGAGAAGATAAGGCACGAGACAGACTTTAAGAAAATTGAAGAGAGATTTCAAACCCTGCAGGAACTAGGCGTCATTTCGCGCAAGCAAAGTCAGAACAAAGCCACCTCCTCGAAGGCTAAGCCAAAAGCAAGTTCTCTTAGATCCTTTCGCAGCTCAGAAGGAATTCAGCTCTACGCGGGACGAAATGATAAAGAAAATGATTATCTTATGAAGCGAGTCGGTAAAAAGGAAGATTTGTGGTTCCACGTAGAGGGGTGTCCAGGGGCTCATGTGTTACTAAAGAAAGCCTCCAATATGACCAGGACCTCAGTTCGAGAGGCCGCTCAACTGGCGGCTTATTACTCAAAAAAGAGATACGATGGGAAAACTCAGGTTATTTATACAGAATTAAAGCATGTGAAAAAAATACCCGGACAAGGACCTGGAAAGGTTCGCCTGGAACGTGCCCAAGCCCTAACGGTTAGGCTGGATCATGGTATAATTAATAGGTTACGGCGTCTGCCGGAAGATCCAGAAGATGAAATTTCTCAAGCTAGTAGCGAAACTTAAATTTTTAATCCCAAACATCTTCACATTTCTTAGCATCTATTTCGCTTACCTGGCTTTCCTTTCTGATGATGTCGTTGATCGATGCTGGTTCGTGCTGCTTTGTGTCATCATGGATAAGCTGGATGGAACCTCAGCCCGGCTTTTAAGAGCTACAAGCCGCTTTGGTCTTAAGTTTGATTCGCTGGCTGATGCTGTAGCCTTTGGAGTTTTGCCCGGCTTGATTATTTTTCAAGGAGCTAGCCTGGTACCTGAGTCATTGGAGACGGGTAAACTCTGGTCCTATCTATTCAAGCTCAGTGGGGTGGTTTATATACTGGCTACGTTCTGGCGGCTGTACAAATTCGATAGGCTGGCAAGTTCCGATGATTCCCCTCTCTGTTTCTTTGGAATTCCTTCCACCCTGGCCGCTGCGGTTTTTGCGGCCTATTGTGTGGCATTTGGCCCCTATTTTGAAGCACAGGTTGGTTTAGTCTTTCTTCTGCCGTTGTGGGGACTTCTCTTATCTGTTTTGATGAATGGAAACTTCCCTACCTTAAAGGTTGGTATACCTGAGAAGAAATCACTAAGAATTCTCCAGGCAATGGGATTTCTATACCTGGCTGTAGCAATTCCCACGCGTCAGACTGCCCCTGGCTTGTTTGTGCTAGCTGTCCTGGTTCTATTCATCACCATCTACTATGGTCGAAAGAACTATCTCCAGCCCAAAGAAGAAAATTCATCCGAAGAAATCACCGGAGTTTAAGCCCAGTCCACAGGAGCTTTTCTTTCTTGGTTTTGTGCTGGTGGTGGTTTTTTTCTCGAGTTTGTGGATTTCCCTGCGTTTGAACTGGGCAGGACCATGGCTTCAGTCCGCCAATACACAGATTTTAGCTGGTGAATAGAGCTTCCTCTTTTCTTGATTTGATTACTCTCTGCGCATTGAGTTTCGGATGGGGCGCTCTACTGGCGGTGCTTTTTGAGGAGCTCACCCTGGTTGCAAGCCTGGTTTTTTTGGGGCTGAGCGCCTGGTTCCTGCTATACCACCGCAAAGGGATGAGTTTTTGGTTGGTTTCTATTCTTTGCCTCCTGGCAGGTAACGTCCATATGGGCTGGAGTTTATTTAGTCTAAAATCCTCTCCTCCTTTTGGTTCGAGACTTCAAAAAGTGATCATCCAGGTCATGGGGACTTCCGGCAAGGTAATTCATGCCAGGCTGGTTCAGGATAAAGAAGAATCGATTTCAGGAGATGTATGGGTCAAAGCCCGGGAGTTTGTCTATGTAAAATCAGGAGATCTCCTGGCTTTGCAAAATGCGCGCGCAGTGAATACCTTTCGCTCAGGAAAATGGTATCTGAAGCTCTATCCTGAGCGTATCGAAAGATTTGTTGCGGAAGTGTCCCTGTCTCAGGTGAGCAGAGCCAAGGTTTCCTGGAACCGCTTTCGTCTGTGGATTCACTCGCAGGCTCGCGAACTCACGGCCAAGACCCCCTTAGCGCAGGAATTTCTACTCTCCGCAGTACTGGGTGTAAAAGAACCCGACCATCAACTGTCCGAGAAGATGAAGCCTCTAGGCTTAAGTCATATTTTTACAATTAGCGGATTTCACCTCAGCCTCTGGGGGCTCCTGTGGGTGGGAATGATCAGGCTGACCACGAGGCGGTTGTCACTTCAAATCCTTGCCTACGCCCTGGTGCTCCTCCTCTATGCCCTACTGGTAGAACTAAGACCTTCAGTACTCAGGGCATTGGTGTTTGGAATCCTACTGTTTTCGGGCAGGGAATTCAGGCGTCCGGTGAACCCGGTTCGACTATTAGCCCTGGTATTCTGGCTGCATGTACTCTTTAGACCCCAGGATTTGGTTTCTCCAGCCTTTCATCTCACCTATGGTATTACCGCATACTTACTTTGGTCAGGATTGATCTCCCACGGTTTCTTTTTAAAAAAAGTTTTTTGGATCGCGATCCTTCATCTTCTACTATGTCCCTATTTTCTATGCGTGTTTGGGGAATACTCGCTGGCTAGCGTGATGGGTGTTTTATTGTCCACCCCGCTTGGAATCATACTTGCCGCCATGATGCTGATGTTATGCTCAGCACTAATACTAGGGAATATCAGCTGGTTCTACCTTCCTGTCTTAAGTTTCTTTGAAGGCGGATTCGAGGCATTAACAATGCTGGCCCTGGACTTGGATTATAGAGTCCTGGTAACGGATGTCTTTTCCATTCACTTCACGATCCTCTTTTATCTACTGGTCTTTCTTTGTATGGTCTTTTTTGAAAGGAGGCGGTTGCCACTTGCTGCCAGGGCTGCTCCTCTCTTAGAGAACTTCTGTAGGGGGGCTGCCGACCTGCCCGAGCCTCGGTTTCGTGAAGAATTCCTTCGTTTCGCAAAGGTGCAGGCAAAGAACTGGGGATGTCCAGCCAGCCAGGATTCAGAGATTCTCGATTTTATTGTGAAAGTATGGATTAAAAGCGGCACATCAAATTCCCTACCCTTCTTACTCAGGGGGCCCGTCAAAGTCTTATTATCAATTGAACTGGAGGGGGTTAAGAGGATAACTCTTGAGGCTTCTTCGCTGGCAAAATCCGGTTATTCGGATAGGCAGTTGGATAAGGCGATGGAAGTGCTTAGAGAATTCCAGAAATTTTGGATAAAGTACTCCGACGGGGAATATAAGAGATGGCCTGCTGGGATCAAGAGAACTTTCTTATGGTATAGGATAAGCGCTGACCTGGATCATCTTCGTTCCCAAAGTCGCCAGGTCAAAGAGTTCTGCTGATCCACATCTTTTCAAGAATTGCCTATAACGAATAGCAAACGAATCACAAAGGCGTGGATTTGTAGACATAAATTGAAGAATTTACGCTCTTTCTGTATGATTGGAGGGGCGTGGAACAGTGCTGTCCGCTGGATGCTTCATTTGAAAAATTATCGGGACCTTGGATTCGTGATCCTGGCTTTAGCGGGTCAGGTTCTTGTATTCCTTTCATTGAAATCTGGATCAGGAGTTTTTTTCGGTTTGCAGATCCTTCTATTCACACCGCTATTGCTGAGATATCTACTCTACGCTCTCGAAGCAAAGGATCGCCAAAAGAAATCCCAAAAGGAAGAGAAGATTATAGAGCGCTCGGGAGACGAAATTGTAAGAAAGTCCAGGCACCTCAGCGAAGCGGGGCTTCGAACCAAATCACGAGTTTCCTCTATTTTTCTCCATCTCAAAGAACTGGCTTCTTCCCGCAAGGAAGAAGAGCTGATTCATTTATTTGTGGACCTGATATCAAAGCACTTACCCTTTCAGAGAATTACCTATTTCTCGGTGGACCCAGATGAGGCTTTTCTTATGGTGAAGGAAACCACCGACCTGGTTTTGTCACGCGAGGGTTCAATACAGATACCCATCGATGAGACCTCCCTACTGGGATATGCGGGACTTAACAAGGTTGGACTTGAAAAAGGCACCTTGAAGCAGAACTTGAAAATCGCCCATCTTGATACACAAAATCCGGTTTCTATGGAGATTTGCACTCCTATTCTTTATGACGATGAAATCTTCGGGATCATAAATGTGGGTGAGGTAATTGAAGAAGGTCTAAAACAGGAAGATCGTCAGTTTTTTTCGGCTCTATGTACATTATTAGGCCTCTCCCTGAAGAGTGCTCGGAGCTTCGGACAAATTGAAGAGGATCTGATTGAATCCCAGAGAAAGGTCGAAGAAAAAGAAGCTTTAAACGAGCGTATCCGGGGGATTTTTGGCAAATTCACCTCTCCTAATGTAGTCAATGCCCTGATTGAAAACCGAAAGGAAATTGCCCTTGGTGGTCAGACCCGTGATATCACCTTACTCTTCGCGGATATACGAAACTTCACGTCCTATTGTGAAAAGCATATCCCGGAACAGGTGGTGAAGACTCTCAATGATTATCTCACTCGCATGTCACAGGTCATTATTAAATATGATGGAACTCTTGATAAATATATTGGCGATGAGATTATGGCTTTCTGGGGAGCTCCGCTGGAGCAGGCAATCCATGCGAAACTAGCAGTTCAAGCCGGTTACGAGATGGTTCTCGAACTCAAAAAATTGTTGCTTCAGTGGGAAAAGGACGGCACCGCGCCATTCACCATAGGTGTGGGTATGAATTCGGGAAAAATGATTGTAGGAAATGTTGGTTCCTCTATAAGAATGGACTATACGGTGATTGGCGACTCGGTTAACCTCGCGGCAAGAGTAGAGCGACTCACAAGGAAATTTCGGTCTGACTTTTTGATTACGGAATATACCTATCAACAGGTGAAGGATATCGTTAAGGCACGAAAAATCGGCGCTCTACAGGTGGTTGGTAAGGAGGCACCGGTCATTATTTACTCCGTGGAGTGGGTGGATTTGAAACCTCTTGTGCAATAGAGAATTAAGTAGAACCCTGGGCTAACGAATATTGGGCGTGTGAATACTAAGGAATAGAAAAAAGTGAGAGAAAAGGGATTGTGAACTACAACAATGAACCTGGGCGAAGGCCGGGGATATGCAAAGGGACTCCAATCTGGTCCTTTTGCCGTCTTCTCATTCTCTTCCTTTTACTAGGTTTCTGTGCTTACAGTGATGTGGAATTCAGGAATATTAAAGATTTCCCGCTAAGCCCCGATGATCCAGTGATTGACCTGGATCCCCAGAACCTGGGATTAAACTCCACTTATTCGACATTTGGAGATTATGATCTGGATGGGGATCTCGATGTTTACGTGGTCAATGATGGTGGGCCTAATGCGCTCTTTCGAAACGATCTGTGCAGCTATGACAACCCTTGTGAAGGGGTTGGAGAGCAAATCCCCAAGACACATACTCTCAGCTTCACAAAAATGACAGTTCCAGATCGACCTGAACTGGTCCTCTTGAAGGACGGAGTCTCCAATGGCCGGTACGCGAAGTGGCTGGATTATGATAAAGACGGAGACCTGGATCTTTACCTGGTGAATGATGGTATGAACAGGTTATTCATCAATGATCTTTTCTCTCCCGCTAATCCCCTGGATCCATTTTCTGACGCGTCCATCCGCTTACAGCTGTCAAAGCAGGATAGTTTTTCTTACAAAGTACATCCTGAGCTGTTTGTACAAATGGGTTCCCAGGATGACATGTTCGAACTCACCACCGTCCTTACTGCAACTGTGGGAGGAGTAGCTTTTCCCAAGTTGGGAACGGTAGATGTATTTGATGATCCCAGTGTGGATTTTGTTATCATGGTCCCGAAGCCGGCACCCGGCATGTATTTAGAAATTGTAGAAGGAGCTGATCCCGGCGTTTTCGGCAACCGCTACACGATTCTTGAAGTGCTGGGACCCAGCGGATTGAGGTTGGAATCCGAAGATGATCTTGCCCCTGTTTTTCGCTATAAGATTCTGACCGACGCGAAATTCTTACAGAGTAATATTGATGAATTTTTTGATTTATTCAGTTCTGCGGGAGATGTGGTCCTTGAATCCTTGCTCTATGAATTGAAGGTCCCTGATGATGACTTCTCCCTGGTAGGAGAACAGATTACCGTGGGAGATCAGCTCGTGATCAGTTCCACTGATCCCAATAGCGGCTCCACTCTCTCCAACTTTTTACAGGTGGATTCCCAGAGCTTCACTCTTTCCCCTCCTCCCTCAATAGGAGATGGGGTCCTTCTCGATGATCTGCAGTTTTCGATTCGAAGGAAAAAGGGAGAGGTTCTGCTGCAGAAATTTTTTCAAGATGCCTCGCTGCAGATCTTTGATTCAGCAATCCAGCCCGGTGATGAAATCATAATCCGATCCGGTCCCAATGATGGTAAGAGATTTCTGATTGAATCTATCGGGACGAACGGGATTGTTTTCCTGGATTCCACCCCAGGCAGTCTTGAAGTTACCGATGATCCGGACCCCATTCAATATGAATTTATTTATAACTCGCTGCAGATTGAGACTCAACGTATTTTCAAAGATGCCGGCAGTTTATTCGGACTGGATGAGGAGGGCCGTGCGGGAGGCGCCGATTCAACTACTCGTATGGTCAAAGAGGGAGATCATCTTTTACTTCAGCCAGACCTGGGTATCAATATAGCCGGCGAGGTCAACGCCGCGCAGAGTGATTCGGAGGAATTGGGTACCAGGGCTACCTTTGCCGATGGTTCTCCCAGGCCCCTTGGTGTAATCAAAGTTCTTAGTATTATCGATGAAGATGAAATCATTGTGGATTCATTTCCCTCCGAAGTGGTTCCCGGCTTATCCAATAATGATTTCCCCTACCAGATTCTGCACCAGCATGGACGTCTTAAATTTGACCTGAATACCGGTTTGATTCAATTTTTTGACGAGGCTGCCAAAAGCCCCGTAGTTCCGCGGGATTTTCTCTCCTCCCTCTCTATGCTTTTGACTGCTGGGAATCCCAATAATCCTTTTATTATTCTCTCAAATGTGAGGCCTAGTTCCACCGATAAAGTCCCTCTGAAACTACAGCTAAGTAAATATTCCGGGCGTAACGTTGATGCCTATAGGGACAACAGTATTGAATTGGCCCAGGCTCTTGCGGCTGAGGATGTCTCGGCTACGACTACCCTGGAATACCGATCGATTTATATAGGACTTGGGACGGATAATCCCTATGCAGATGAGGTGCGGGTTCTGAGAGTATTTGGTCCGCTTCCTCCCGGTACATCAGCGGGTCACGAGATCTTTCTCAGAAGTTTTACCGATACGTCAGGAAATGCCCTGGTTGCTAACTTTCGCTCCCGAATACTAAATATCCAGGGAGAAGATATCCAAGTTGATCTAACTCTTGAAAAGGCTTTGCCAGAGGTTCTGGTGGGAGAATTCCAGCTTCTTTGTGCCAATCCCGAGAACTTGTGTGAACCTCCCCCGGGATCTGTCGATAGCCGGACACTATTTTTCCAGGATCCAACTTTAGCCCAGCTCAGTATTGAATATGAATTTATTACTACCACAGCAATCGAGTTTGGGCAGAGGCTCGATTTTGGCGTAAGCTCCAAGGTCACCCTGACAACTTCAGGCTTTTCCCTCGGACAGATTCAGATCTCTACCGGAGATTCAATCCAGTTTAAGGACCCACTGCGCGGCACAATATTTTCCTCACAACTTCAGACTCCGACAAGTTCAAGGGAGTTTCAGCTGGAAAATATAACCGGGGCGATTGATGCCTCGCTGCCGCCTTTTAACGAAGACGTTAAGTTGGGTGAAACCGGGATCCTACCGATCTATCGCGGTCAACTCATCGATTTCCGTCGAATTGAGACGTCTAATCCCGCTTCCAACTTTACCAGTTTAGCCAGAATTCAAGATCGTGTCGCGTTTTTCTCAGTGAATCCTACCCTTGGTCTGACCATTGCGGCTGTTGTTCCCATTGGTACCGTGAGAACTGAATTTGTCCAGCTCAGGCGATCTCTATTGCTGGACCCGACCTTATCCGGACTGGATATTTCTACCATATCAACCAGTCCCTTTTATTTCCGATTTATCAGAACCACCGGTGAACTTCGTGCTCTGCCAGCCTTTGTTGATCGACGAGTGGGATTTGATCTCAAGTCAAAGATTAAAACAAATGATGACAACAGTATTCGTGGAATCGTGCTGCTGGATGTCTTTCGCAATTCCAATACCATTGAAGATTTACTGGAAAAAAGATTTCGGCTTAAGAGTTTTATTTCTAATAATGTCGCAGAAATTTTTCCAGGTACCCTGAATAGGGATAGCGATACCTTTGACAACTATTTTTATGAAATCAAAGAGGTTCTTCGGGACAACGGGGGGATTCTAGAGAACCACAATGGGAATGGAGTCTTCGCTGAGGCAGGAGACTGGAATAGTGACGGCTCTCTGGATCTCTATATTCTGAACAAAGCGACCGACCCCAATAAACCGACCCTCTCCGATAACACTTCCTCATTGCTTTACGGTTCAGTACAGACCTCGGCACTGACAACGGGATTCGCCTTCCTGGAGCCTACCGTGCCTCCCGCAGACCAGGATAATGAACTTTTGAACCTACCATCTCAATCACCGATTACAAAGTTCCTTTCCGCTAAAATGGTTATCGCCGAGGATTTTGACTCAGACCAGAATGATGATCTCCTGATTATTAATGAGGTAGATCCCGATCGACTCTTCCTGAGCCGGGCAGTCGACTTGACTGCACAGCGTGAACTTTTCTCCCGCCTTCCAGCCGATGCCGCCGAACCGGGTGAGCTGGATGGGCTAAATACAGCCGCTTCACTTCTGCTGCTCAAGCCAGGCTCCAGAGGCGCAGCTGTCGGTGATCTAAACAATGACTCCACTCAGGATCTTTATTATTTTGTAGGGAATCAAACGAGCACAGTTACCCGAAATCAGCTTTTTTTGAGTGAAGGTGGCGTTTTTAAGCCACTAGCGCTTCCAATCAACAATCCTCTTCTGGCAACCATGGAAAGTGGCGATGCGGTTTGGGCTGAGATGGTAGATACGGATAACGACGGCTTTTTGGATCTCAGCGTTCTAAATTCCAATAAGCATTTTCTGGCAAGTCCACGGATGCGGGGGTTGCTCAGTGAGGGTAATGCAGATATTCGTGAGGTCGATTCCTGCGGAATTTCTGATCTCAACCTCAATCGTCATATGGAGTGGGGAGATCTTAACTTAGATGGGTACCCGGATTACTATATTTCAAGGGGCGGGACAGTTGTTGAAACCAACCTGCTTTGTGTTTCACTACCCGGAGAAAAGGAGCTAACCTCCAATCATTTCTTTGTTTTTGAAATGATCCCCAGGGATCTTTCCACCAGACGGGTAGAAAACCCTACGCGGGATATCCATGGCGGGGTACTAACGATTACGGACATAACGGATCCTACCGACCTGACCCCGGCCACCTTTGTGAGAAACTTCGATTATCGTTATCCGAATCCCTCGGAGGTTGTTGTGGGTGCAGGATCCGCATCCAGCGTAAACGTACAGGTTCTTTGGGCTGAGGATTCTGCCTACGATTATGGAACTGTAACCTCAACTCTGATCACAGGCCGCAAAATCAGGCTTCTACAGCCCGATGATTTCCCTGTCCTGACCTCAAGGGAAGTCTTTTCTTCCGGGTCCAGTCCGGCCAGTACTACCGTGACAGTAGTAGGTCCCAAGACCACCAATATTGAAGTGACCGGATTTACGCTCCTGGGGGGCAGTCGTGAAGCTCTGACGGTAGAGTCTATGGTGATCTTTATTTCCGGCAAGGGGCTGGGTGAGTCCGTGGCTATCCTGGAAAGTAGTTTAATTCCACGAAGTTCAGTGAAACTGTATATGGACGGCTCTGAAGCAGATAAGAACTCAGATGATTATTCTAGCTGGACCCCTGATGGTAGGTTTGATCAGGACCATGATGTTTTGCTGGGTACAGCGGTTCTGGACAGCTTTATCATTCCGGAAAATGTGTATCCGGGGTTATTGGATGGAAATGGAAAGGTTGTTGGTTTCGGGGGGCAGCCCTCCATAAGAGCGAGTTTTAAGAACCTGGCCTATCCCTCGCGAAGCGGCTCTTTGGTAACCTCCATTGTTTTGAATCCTGCTCGTGATGGACTGCCAGCCCAACGGGCCAGTTTTCTCGCTGTTTTAACTATCGATGTGAGCGGGGAATTTATTGATTCAGTGATTGAAATACTTCCATATATTCCAGTCAAGGTAGACGGGGGACAAACCGTTGCTTTAGAGCGGACCGTAGCAGCTGGAGTTCCCCAAAACATAGAGAATTTTCTCAGCAGCCCTTTCACCAGGACTCATGAAATTTCTCTACGTGGAAAAGAATCCCTCCAACTGCATAAATCCGTTTCCCTTGACTCCGCTAGCCTCGGGAGTAGAGATCCTACCTTTTTTACAACCATTCCACGATCTGCCCTGAGTTTCCCCCCGGTGAGAAGTCTAACCGGTGTTTTGACTAAGGTTGACCAGACAGAACCGCCTACTCCTAAACTTTCCGTTTGTCCGGGTGAGGTTTCAACGCCGGTCTTAATTCGCTTTGTCACCGTACCTCTTTGCGGAACCGCCGAACCTTTCAGTTTTTTACAGGTGGATAATTCTATCTCAGGTCAAAGAGTTACTACCCAGGTGGATGTGAATGGATTCTGGAAGGTGGAACTAAGCGGCCTGAGAGAGGGAGAAAATAGGCTTGAAGCGGTAGCTGTTGATTTGTTCGGGAACGCTTCAGCAGAGCTAAAGCATACTATTACGGTGGATATTTCATCTCCAATTGTAACCAATGTGATCGTAACGAATGTGGGCATTCATTTGGCGACTGTCACCTGGAACACTACCGAGGGTGCGGTAGGTTTTGTGAGTATTCGATCCCTGGAAAATCCAGGGATTGTACAAACGTTTCAAGAACTTTCGCAGGTTAACTTTAGTCTTGGGCACTCTGTCACAATCGGTAGGCCCAATTCCCTTTTTGGGGGCGTGAGATCAGATGGCACTCTACCAGCACAATGCCATGTGAGTGTTTTAGATGCGGATTTACAGGCGTTGTGTCCAAACTCTACTTACTTTATCTCAATTTCAGTTAGGGATCCCCTGGGGAATGAATCACTCTTCTCTGACCTGCTTAGCTTCCGCACGCTTGAGGTGCGGGAAAGTACAGGCTCCCAGGACCTCAATGGTGATGGATCCCTGGATCTGGATACCGATGGCGATGGACTCCCTAACTCTATCGAGGTGGACCCCAGATTCCCTGATTTGGACCTTTTTGATCCCACCGATGCATTACTGGACTTTGATGGTGATGGAATTAGCAACGTGGAGGAGTTTCAGTCCGGCAAAGACATGTACAACGCCTTTGACTTTTTACCGATCGCAAACGCGGGTGCCGATCAAAACTTGATTCCAGGCGTAGTCTTACTGGATGGCTCCAGTTCTAATCTCAATCGCTCCACTACTGCTGACGCTACTTTTGAATGGACATTGGAATCAGCTCCAGGAGGGCTAAGTGAAACGTCTCCCACTATCTTGAATCGATTCAGTACGCAGACATTCTTCGTTGCGCTTCACCCGGGTGAATATCGTGTAAGCCTGAGCATACAAACCCAGCCCGGTGTGCAGTCAGAGAAGGATGAAATGGTAATCACCATACAAAACCTTTCACCGGTTGCTGATGCGGGACTCGATTCGATTGGCCAGGTAAACCAGGCTATTTTCCTGGATGGGTCGCGATCCTTTGATCCCAACAAAGAGGACCTTTCTTTTTTATGGGTGCAATTGAGCGGTCCCAGGCTTGGGACCGGGGGTAATTTTGGTATCGCGAATTTTCGTGAGGCGAAAACCAGTTTTCAGACTGATAGGACTGGATTGTATGAATTTGAACTCATTGTTCAAGATACGGCGCAACTTGAGTCCAGAGATCGAGTTACATTTCGAGTAAATTCCACTGTGGAAATCTTTCCTATCGCCGATGCAGGACCCGACCTGGTCACTTCTGTTGGCTTACCCGTTACTTTGCAGGGAGACCGATCAGGGGGCGCCGATTCCACGAACAATCTTCTTTATTTTTGGGAATTGCTGACATCAGCGACAAGGGAGGTGCCCTCACGGTGTGAAGGGCTTGAGACGAATGATGGTATTTCTGTAAGTCCAGGGCAGGCGAGTATTGCCAATCCTATCGTTACTTTCAGTAAAGCCGGAATTTTCGCCTTTGTGTTAAAGGTGCAAGAGGAGGGGAAAGGGATATTTTCTGCCTCAGACTGCGTTCGCGTCGCGGTTAATGAACCCGATGACTTGATTCCGATTTCACGTCCCAAAATTTTTGGTACTCCCGCGTTGTTCACACAAAATTCAAGCAACAGCGTTTCCAGGATTAGAAGAAGTATACAGTCTACGGATGAAGCAGCTGGAGTCTTCCGGGTTCCGGTACAGTTTGAAATCCAGATGAGTGGTCTCGACTCCTTTCCGGATCACAATACAATCTCAGCATCTGCTGGTTCTACTTTTCCTCAGGCAGTTACAACAAATGACTGTAAAGCTTTGGATACGATTTATAAATGGAGGCAGTCTGCCGGTCCCCTGGTCACCTTGGCACCTGTGGTAAGAGACTGTTCCATTGTTAGTTTTGTTCCTGTAGAGCCCGGCATATATTCCTTTGATCTTTCTGTAAGCCAGGTCAAGGACGCGGGAATTTTTCCTTCACTAGCAAGGAAATTAGTTCTGCTCGTGAATGATCCCGATGATAAGGTGAGTGGGGCCAATAATTTTATCCCCAGTGTGCAGGCCCCTGATGATCGGGTGGTTAATCTTGGTCTTTTGGAGTTATCAGCAGGGCCAAAATGTATCGATTCGGATCTCAGGGCGAGTGCGGCAGAAATTAGTAATCCTGTAGGGGAACATACTCTTTCCCAGGCGGATTTAGTTCCCTGTACCTCGCTGGTAGGAGTGGCTCCCCTTACCTCTATTGAATGTGTCTGGAGGCAAATTGACGGCCCTCCTGCCATCGTGGAGGATTTTCGTGCTTGTAATCTAAAAGCTACTCCAAAAAAGGCGGGTACCTATACCTTTGGAATTCAGGTCAACGACGGTACGTATACCAGTCTTGAAGACCAGATGATCGTAGTAGTTTTGACAAGTGGCCAGAGTGCTCCCCGGGCAAACGCAGGAGTGGACCAAACCTCTGCGATTAATGAGACTGTTCAATTGAATGGACAATTATCTACCGCTGTTTCCGGAGGATTTGAATACCTTTGGGCGCAGACAAAAGGGCTGCCGGTACTTTTGAGAAACTCACGTACCAGATTTCCCTCCTTTGTCCCTCCTGCGGAAGATCAATACGGCTTTCAATTACAGATTCGGGATTCTAAAGGAATTATCTCCCTACCCGATGAGATGAATGTCAGGGTTTCTACAAGCCTGGTGACTACAGGCCAGAGTCAGGCTCAGACCGCGGAAGAAATTGCGAAGGCCTTTGAAGTACAGGGTAGCGGGGGCGGCGGGGGCTGTTTTATAGCAACAGCGGTGAGCGATTCCAAGAACTCCTGGCTGGTTCACCGCCTGAGCTGGTTTCGCGATGCTATTTTGCTGCGCTCAAGCCTGGGAAGAGCGTTTGTGGGGACCTATTATCGCCTATCTCCACCCCTCGCTAAAGCAATGAAGGGTTCCCCAGCGCTTAAAATCATGGTATCTCTGTTCCTGTATCCCATTGCGCTAATAATGGGACCTGAGCTTTTATGGTGCCTTTTCCTTCTTTTCACGACTCTCCTCCTGATTCGTCTGAGGCTAGTGCCTTCTCCGCCCTCGATAAGACCTTAATGCGTAGAGCGCTGGCATTGGCCAGAAAGGGCTGGGGTCGTACCTTCCCAAATCCCATGGTAGGCTGCGTGGTAGCCAGGGATTCCAAGGTTATAACCGAAGGATTCCACCGCTGCTTCGGGGAGGCTCACGCAGAGGCGGCGGCTCTGGAAACCTGTGAGGAATCTTTGGCGGGAGCCACTATGTATGTGACTCTGGAGCCGTGTAATCATCATGGCAAGACAAAGCCTTGTACGGAAGCGATCTTAAATTCCTCTATAAAAAGAGTGGTTATCGCAGCGCTGGATCCCAACCCTGTCGCCTCAGGGGGAATTGGTTTTCTCAGATCAAAGGGAATTCAATGTGATGTAGGACTTTTGCAAAGTGAATCTAAGAATCTCAATCGGCCCTTTTTTGTAAACATTGAGAAAGGGAGACCGATGATCGCTTTGAAACTTGCTCTCACGATGGACGGTAGAATCGCCAGAAGGGATGGATCCTCAAAGTGGATTACCTCCATGGCCGCACGCAAAAGAGTTCACCACCTACGTGCCGGTTACCAGGCTATTCTTGTAGGGAGGCAGACGTACCTTCAAGATGATCCAGAACTCACCTGCCGACTGGTACGGGGGAGGGATCCCATTAGAGTTTGTTTGGATGAGGCCGGAACTCTACCTTCTCGATTGAAGGCTTTTAGAGAGGGGAAAGTTTTATATTTCTCGTCTAAGTTTCGATTGGATCTTCCCTCCCACATCGAACAGATAATCGTGAGTCAGAAGCAGGGCTATGAAGGTCTGTGGCCAATAGCCCTGGAAGAAATGAAAGCTAGAGGGATTATTTCACTCCTGGTTGAAGGTGGGGGTGTTGTCACACAGTTTCTCCTGCAGAGAGATTGTGTCGATTTCGCCCATCTGTTTTATGGTCCGAAAATTTTTGGTGAGGGTGCTGTACCCGGTTTCAGGGGGCCTGAAGAAAGGGCTTTCCAACTCTTTTCAACACAGAGGCTAGGGGATAGTTTCCTATTGGAAGGAAGGTTCCGATGTTCACAGGAATTATAGAAGAGATTGGTGAGGTTTTGAGTTGGGATCATGGTGATCGGATGCGGGTACGCTGCTCAGGTGTTCTGAAGGAACTTTCCCTGGGAGATTCGATTGCGGTTAATGGAGTTTGCCTCACGGTTTGTGATTTCGATTCTCATAGCTTTTCAGTCCAAGTCTCTGAGGAGACCAAGCAGCGAATCTCCCTGGACTCCTTTTCTGAGCGTAGCCGGGTAAACCTGGAGAGTGCCCTGAAAGCTGGCGAGAAGATGGGCGGGCACATTGTTCAGGGTCATGTCGATGGGGTAGGAAAAATCCTAAAATTCGAAGAACTAGGTGAATATAGGGCACTTCGCCTGGGGATTTCCGATTCGCTTTTGCCCTATATGGTAGAGAAGGGCTCCATTGCTGTGGATGGAATTTCGCTCACCGTAAACCAGGTCCAGGGTACAGAATTAGAGATCATGATTGTTCCCCATACTATGGGAGCAACAACACTAGGAAGTGCAAAAGTTGACGGTGGTGTTAATATTGAGGCTGATATTCTGGGTAAATATGTTTATAAGAATCTACAGGCTTGGAAGAGTAAACTAGATTTCGAGGAGGATCAATGAGTTCTGAACAGATAGTGTCCCCGGTTACTCTTGATCCCGTCGAAGATGCCATCAAGGATCTTGCAGATGGCAAAATGTGTATTCTGGTAGACGATCCGGACAGAGAGAATGAGGGAGATTTATGCATGGCGGCAGAGCATGTTACTCCCGAGGCTATCAACTTCATGGCACGAGAGGCACGTGGGCTAATCTGCCTGACCTTGACCAATGAAAGAGCCGACCAACTTGGTTTCCCGCCCATGGTCACAGATAACACATGCAAGTACCAGACCGCGTTTACGGTTTCTATAGATGCGGCAAAGGGAGTTACCACTGGAATATCAGCCTATGACCGCTATAAAACCATATTAGACTCCACTAAGATGGAGTCGACTCCTCAAGATTTTGTAAAACCAGGACACGTATTCCCTTTGAGGGCTCGCGATGGCGGCGTGATTGAGCGTGCTGGTCAAACAGAGGGATCTGTTGACCTTGCCAGGCTTGCCGGCTGTAAACCCTCAGGAATCATCTGCGAGATTATGAATGAAGATGGGACAATGGCCAGGATTCCTCAGTTGGTTGAATTTGGGAAAAAACATTCGATTAAAATTGTTTCCATAGCCGACTTGATTGAATATCGTCTGGCTCAAGATTCCCTGGTAGCCCTGGTAGCTGAGTCAGAGCTACCTACAGAACATGGGCTTTTTGATGTGCGGATCTATGAATCCAGTGTAGACAAAAAAGACTATCTCGTTCTCTCGAAGGGAACCTTTAAGCCGGAGGAACCCGTCATGGTGAGGGTTCATTCCCAGTGTATAACCGGTGATATTTTTGGCTCCAGCCGCTGTGACTGTGGAGATCAGCTAAGAACTGCTTTGCAGCTAATTGAGAAAGAGGGCAGGGGGGTACTTCTCTATCTTCGCCAGGAGGGTAGGGGAATTGGATTGCGCCACAAAATCCTAGCCTATCGGCTGCAGGAACAAGGTTATGATACCGTAGAGGCTAATCAGAAGTTGGGGTTCCCTCCCGATTTAAGACATTATGGAGTGGGTGCCCAGGTTCTCAGGAATATGGGGATCAGCAAGATGAAATTAATCACCAATAACCCCCGCAAGATTGTTGGACTGGATGGATATGGTTTGGAAGTGGTAGAACGGGTTCCCATTGAAATCAAACCAAAGAAGTGTAATCATAAATACCTTTTGACGAAAAAGACCAAGCTGGGACATTTCCTCGAACAGATTTAGATGCCAGGCAGGGCAGTCCTTTTATTGAGTGCGGAAACAAATCGAACTTAGAAGAGAAAAGAGCAATGGAAATATTTGAAGGCAGTCTTGAAGGATCTGCATTGAAAATAGCGGTTATTCAGTCTTGTTTTAACCGCATGATTACAGATGCGTTAAAGGATGGCTGTATAGCGGGATTATGCCAACATGGGGTTTCACGGGATGATATCAGTCTGTTTCTTGTCCCGGGAGCGTTGGAAATTCCCCTCATTCTCCAGGAGATCGGGCGCAGCGATAGGTTTGACGGGGCTGTTTGTGTGGGTGCCGTGATTCGAGGTGATACCGCTCATTTTGACGTAGTTGTAAATCAGAGTGCCTCAGGAATTCAGCAAGTTACCCTGGATCTGGGTTTCCCTGCAGCCAACGGAGTTCTTACCACAGATTCAATGGAACAGGCATTGGATCGAGCGGGTGGAAAATCTGGAAACAAAGGCTTGGATGCCGCGATCGCGCTTATTAGCACTGTTCAATTGCTGCGGTCTATCGCATAGGGCCTGGAGCACTTACCGATCCCTTGAATTCTTTTTCCTTGTACGAGCGAGGAGAGGAGGAAATAGTGAGTCTTCGAAATGGATATCCTGAATACCCAAAAAAATTTGTAGATAAAATTTCTGATGATTTGGTTTTTCATTCCCTGAGGGTGGAAAAGGCAGATCATGTTTTCATCGACTATGATCCAGGAGCATCCCAGGTTGCCTACGAAGTGGCAAAGAAAGTTCTGGCACTTGGAGCCTCACTTGATTTCCGGCTCAGAGACGAGTGTATGAATGGCCTCCTTAAGGAAGGTTTGGCGATTCAGTACCTAAAGAGACCCGATGCTGCCTTTTTGGCAAGAATTCAGTGCTCTGACTGTTACCTGTCCCTGCGCTACGCTGATGGTAATGTGCTTCCCACCATTGAGGGAACCAGAGAGAGGATCTGGATTTCGCATCAAAAGGCGGTTAGAGAGGAGATAGTCGATGAAGAGCGAACTCGCCGCTGCGGAGTTAGTCTCCCCACTCCTTACCAGGCTCAAGTTGATGGGATGAGCTTTGAAGAATATCTAGATGTTTATTTTCGAGCCTGTAGTTTGCCCTGGAACGAGATTGAAATAGCTCAAGAGAAGTTGATCCAGAAGTTGGATAAGGGTCATGAATTAAAAATTGAAGCAGATTTGTCCAACGCCAATCCACGCAAACGAACTAGCTTGCTTCTTTCGATCAAAGAAATGACGTTTGCAAACTCTACTATCACGAAGAATTATCCAGGTTCGGAAGTCTTTTCCGCACCAGTTTTGACTTCGGTAGAAGGAACCTACTTTTCGCCGGGCAGGTTTTTTTATCAAGGGAAACTCATCCGGGATATCTACTTGAAATTTGAAAAAGGAAGGGTGGTTGAATCTGACGCCAGTGAAGGTAGAAAGCGCTTGTTAAAGATACTCGATTTTGATTCGGGCTCTAGACTCGTAGGAGAAATCGGGATAGGAACGAATCGTGAATTGATCGAAGATGTATCAGATACCCTTTTGTTTGAAAAAAAGGGCTCTAGTTTTCACATAGCCCTCGGAAGTCCCTACCATTTCAGCTACTACAATGGAAAAAAGGTTGAGGTTGATAATGGCGGTGAATCCGCAATTCACTGGGATCTTACCCAGATGTTAAATAGGGAAGGTGGATCCAGAATGCTCCTCGATGGTGAATTGATCCAAGAAAATGGACTCTTTTTAGATCCTTCTTTAGAAGCTCTAAACCCACGAGTTTAATCGGTGAAAGTGGGCGCAAACCTTGAACTGACGGGCTTTTCATGATAAGATCATGACTCTGTTTTGAGCCATCCCAATTATGGAGACCACAGAATCTGAAGACATAGTAATTCGCATCTTTCGTGGAAATGATACCGAACAATTTGAATCCTATATACAGTTCTATGACTGTAACGGTGTAGTTCTTAATACCAAGCAACTTTGTCAGCAAACTTCGGTAGCACAGGGAGAATACTCGGAAGATCGCTACCTTCTGGACCTCGGTCCGTTTTGGTTTTATGAGTGGTCAAATGTCAGTCGAATTGAGTGTCACTCGGACATTAAAGAGATTTGTCTTTCCCCCAATTTAAGACCGAAGGTAGGAACCATCGAGTTTTTAGACGAAAGACGAAAGGATTTAATTAAACGAGGCCGCTTTTCCTTTATCGATGAAGAGGATGTAGTTACTCAGTATGATATTTCTGAATTTTTTCAAAAAATGAACTGGAAAAAACCAGATGTTCCTGAGCGAAAGCCATGTTTCTCCTTAAATGATCCGATGAACTTTCCTGTTCTAATTGAAGCCCATTTCAAGGATAAATCCTATACCTCATCAGCGCGCTTCTTTGATATGAATGGGAATCCCATACCCCTTGAAGCCTATCAGAGTGAGAAAGAAACCGAAGATGAAATTTCATACGAGAAATGGACCGTCATTGATCTTCCTCGATTTCTGAAAGAATGTTGGACTAAGGTTCATGTTGTTGAAAGCAGGTCGGATCTAACCGCGGTAGATTATTTTAAGGAAGTCAAAGGCAACATCGACTACCTGATCTATTGCAAAGCCAACAACTACAAAAAACTCCCGGAGTATCTCTACAAGAGAATTCAGACTCGACGCCTAGAGCAATTCCTAGAAGATATCAAGCAGTGAGCCGAGAACCGAGGCTTAGGGCTTTGTAGAGAGTCCATGGCCTTCGCCTGCTAGCGGCTCCCTCCTCGAACGTAGCCCTGCTACGATCTTCGTCACGAGCCACTACCATGCTCGCCCCTGAAAACTCTACAAAACCCACACCTCGGCCCTCGACTCACTAATAATGGGAATTTTTTATCGAAAAATATATGCCACTGGGTTTCGAGAAGTGGTCCTAGGTTGTGGTTCATTCAGAGGAGGTGGCTGCGTCACCTTTGAATGGTGGAACCGCAAGATAGGGCTACTTCTCGGAAGACTCTAATTTTTGGCACAGTAAAATATGCACCCACGCCTAAATGGCGGGTGCATACTTCATTCCTTTTTTTCCTCTGATTCCTGTGCTTCCCTTGCTTCCTGAACGACACAGCCTTCCTATTCTAAATACAACTCAAGATTCTTTCTTATGATGTTTTTGTCTTTGGATGTTCTTCTCAGCTCCAGGACTAGCAGGTGGTCTTCATGGGCTTCTTTTAGCCTGGGGATTAGCTCGAAGGCGCGGGTATAGGATCCGCTAGACTCTCTTCTTTGGTTGGTGGCTAATGAATAAATCAGGCCCAGTCTATAAGCGGCCAGCGCTCGGTTTTCCTTATCGCCCTGGATTGAGGCCGTTTTCAGATCCTTAATGGCCCCTTTTCTTTGCATGAGCAGAAACTTGATCCAGCCAATATGGGTTAGCCAACTCTTGCTTCCCGTTAACTTCAATAGGTTCTCATAGCCGGGTAGTGCTTTGCGGTATTCGCCCCGGTCATAGTGATACTGTGCCTGAAAGGCTTTGTAAGAAACGTTTCGAGGCTCTACGGATAGGAGCACTTTCAGTTTTTCATTGGCCTCAAAATAGAGCTTTCTATCAAGTAGAAGCTGTAGATATAGCAAGTTGATCTCCTGGCCCGAGCCTGGTCCTGGTTTGAGAACATCTAAAGCTCGCAGGGCTTCGTTATATTTCCCCATGGCTCTGAGAGATTTTGCGATTAGAAGGGGAAAGAGGGGGTTATTGGGAAACTGTCTTAAGGCTTCCTTGCCAAAACTCACACATTCTGGGTGCTGCTTGAGATGAGAGGCAATTTCAACAGCATGGACCTGTAAAGACTCAGTCTTATGGAGAAGTCGTGCTTCCTTGGCTATCTTAAAAGCGGAGCGCCATTCTCCTGCGCCCCTTAGAATTTTAATCAGGAATTCATAGGGTAAGGGGATGGGAAGAGGCTTTCTGATCGCCTGCTGGAAAGGGATTTTGGCTCTTAAGGGTTCTCCCCTGTTCAAGTAATAGATGCCCAGGGCAGTTTGGGCATAGGCGTTTCCTGGATCCAGGCTAAGCGCTATATCCGCCGTTCTTAATCCATCCTCCATCTCATCCTTATTCTGGGCCAGTAGGATTCCTAGATACCCCAGAAGATCAGGATCCCTTGATTCCTGTTCGACAGCAATTTTTAAAGCCTTCTTTGAAATTTCGGGCTTTCCGGCAAAGAAGGCAGCTTCACCCTGTCTCTCCAGGAGAAAGCGAAAATAGGGGGCCGCTACCAGGCCCCTTGCCGTGAGTTGGAGAATGGCCAGATGGTTCTGATTGTGCTGTAGAATTTCAAGAGCGATACGGTAGGGGAGAAGAAATTTTGGGGCATCTTTTAAAGCTAGTTTACAAAGTTCCACAGCATCAGTTAGGAGTAAGGGTTGTTTGGTAACCTGTCCAATCTCTTTCATAGCCAGTGAGAGAAACAAGTACGCGCTAACTGAATCTGGAAAGGAGCGCTTGGAGATGGTTTCCAGGGCTTCTCTCGCCTTAGGGGAATCACCATGGTATTTCGCCAGGATGTATTGGTAAAGAACCAGGTCTGGGTCCTCTCGAAAGTCCTGAAAAAATGGTTTCATTATCTTGATAGCTCTTTTCTTGTCTCCTTTAAGAGTCTTTAGAAAGAGGGGGAGAAATCTGAACTGAGGGTGATTTGCGCCAGCTTCGATGGCAAGATTTGCCACGGCGACTAAATTATCTGTTTGGGAGAGAGAAAAAAGTGAATGCAGAAGCAATAGGTAGGTCTCAACGTAGGCTCTGCCAGACTCAATCAGAGCTTTTGCGTAGCGAACGGATTTTTTATACTCTCCCTTATAGAGGTGAATCTTAGACAGCTGATGGAGCGCAGGAGCGTAAAAGGGGTCAACCTCTAAACAACGATTGGAAACCGCGATAGCCTTAGCATAGTGTGCCTGTTTCAAATACACCTGAGAGAGTCGATCCATCGCGATAAGATCTCTGGAATTGATCAGCAGCAAGGTGTTGTATACCTGCTCTGCGCGATCAAAATCCAGGGAAAGATAAGCTTTTCTGGCGCGTTCAAACAAGGAAGAGAAAGATTTGGACAGGTGGTGCCTTTGCCGGTAGGGCTCTAGCTGCTCTGGGGGTATGCTTAAGAGTTGCGGAGCATAATAAAAAGACCAGAGCTGGGATGGCAAAAATAAAATGAGAAGGCTGATCGCGAATCGTTGGATCATGAATGGTAGAGAGGAACTTTTCCAGGTTTAGGATAGAACATAGAATCTAGGCATTCAAGCATGAGAGTTCTTGTCAAAAAATCTACCTGTCTCTATCCTGATCCCTCACCATTCAAGAAACAGGAGAAAATATGCAGCAGCGCTCCCATTCAAATCAGTCAAAGCCGTATCATAAAAGGAAAGAACCTAAAAAAAAGAATAAGATATTGGGCATCTTGTGGTATTTCCTGATAGGCAGCGAGACCATTTATCATATTTTTAAAGGACTATATCTGACTGCCATATTTACGGTATATGAACCATTTATGAAAATTTGGAATACACCCGTACAGGAAAGGGGTGTAGTAGGGGCGACCATATTTTCACTCGATGAGTGGTCTTATCATTTTCTGTACGGCCTCAAGGGGCCTTCAGTTTTGTTTGGTGCGTATCTATTGTATCGCTATACCTGCTATCTCTCCCCATTTAAACCCAAGAAACCACCTCGTAAGTCAAATGATCGACCCATCCGTTCGAGAACTTCTGCACAGCAAACTAGGTAACACCATCGAGGAGTGCTCCCCACTCCATGGAGGGTGCGTCAGCGAGGTGTATCAACTACATCTCTCCTCGGGCTCGAGTGTGGTTTGCAAGATTCCTCCAGCCCTTGGAAGTTCGCTTACACTTGAGAATGAAGCTTTCATGCTGAATTATCTAAGGGAGCACACGCACCTGCCTGTTCCCGAGGTTCTTTATGTTGATGAGACTGTTTTGGTCCTTGAATTCGTAGACTCGGACTCTCAGCCCTCTTCAAACACTCAATCTGATGCGGCCGATTGTCTCAGTCGACTCCATGCTTTGGATTCGAAAACATTTGGATTTCAGGCAACCACCATTCTGGCTGGGATCGAACTCGATAACCGACCCACCGGCAAATGGGTCGAATTTTTTCGCACGAGACGACTTGAACCGGTGACTCAGAGGGCGTTGCTTGATGGAAGGATTACAGCCCGGATGACTCAAAGACTGCTGTCACTGGGAGAGCGGCTAAACGACTTTATCAAAGAGCCTGAGAAGCCAGCATTAATCCATGGAGATGTTTGGAGCGGAAATATATTGTTTAGGCAGGGAAGAGTCGCTGCCTTTTTGGACCCTGCCATTTACTTTGCCCATCCTGAGATGGAGCTGTCCTTCATTTGTCTCTTCAATACCTTTGGGAAGCCATTTTTTGATCGTTATCAAAGTGAATCCGGCCGGCTGGAGGCGGATTTCTTTAGGGTTCGCTCTGATATCTATAACCTGATACCCCTACTGGTTCACGCCATCCTTTTTGGTGAGTCTTATGTACAGTCGATCGATCGAATACTGAATAGGCATGGTTTCTAAGCGCGTGGTTGATCCGTGCAAGGTTATGAGCTCAGCGGCATGCGTTCTACGGGAGGGTGGAAATACCAGAAAAAGGAATTTCTTCTAGTTTCTACAAGTTCCATGGAATCTAGCCATTGGCAAACTTCATCCTCTCGTAATACCTGGGCGAAAACTTCAATGATTTGCTCTCCGGTTGTGATGGGATTTCTTATTCCCATCTCCTTAAACACTTCGTTGAGGCTGGTATGTGAAAAGGGTTTAATGATGAGTCTTTCAATATCCGCGCAAAGATCTTGATCGAAGAGTGGATTATCTGGGCAGTAGGGATAACGAAAGGTAATTTTTAGTCGGTAATTATGCCCATGTCCATGGGTTCCCATGCACTTCCCGAAGGTTTCCAGGTTTTGCTCATGGGTCAAGGTCTTACTAATGAGCCGATGATGGCATAGCAGCTCAAAAGTATGGGTTTTATGTATCCAGTTCTTCCCCATAATAGTCCACATATAATTCAGGATTCTCAAAGAGGCGAACTCGATGCAATTGGATGGGTTTTTTCAGAGACTCTGAGATTTCCTTCCAGCAAAAAAGAGAGATTTGCTCAGTTGTAGGAATCCTTTTTTCGAAATAGCTTACCTCGTGGTTAAGATGTCGATGGTCTAGCGGCAACATTATCTTCTTTTTGAGAATTTCATCGAGATCGGTGAGATTCATTACCATTCCAGTATCCGTATTCACAGGGCCATATAGGGTCACCTCGAGCTCATAGTTATGTCCATGCCCGTGAGGATTGTTACAAGGGCCAAACATTTCCTGATTTTTCTGATCGGACCACTCTGGATTATGATATCGGTGGGCACAGGAAAAGTAGATTTTTCGAGAGAGATAGACACAGCTCATAGAATTACTTTCAGGAGACCAGTGAAATTCCTCCGTCTATGGTGATACAACTGCCTGTCATCCAACTTAATTCATTAGATGATAAAGCGAGAAAGAGTTTAGCGATCTCAACTGGTGTCCCTACCCTGCCCAGCGGGTGCATATTAGAGATTTCCTTGTAAAAGTCCTGGGCACCCTGCTCACCCATATTCTTGGAGTGTATTGGTGTTTGCACGACTCCCGGAAGGACACAATTGGCTCGAATCTTGGGTGCGAATTCCGCAGCCAGGCATTGAGTTAAGCTAATCACGGCAGCTTTTGAAGCTGAATAAAGGGAGGTCTCTGAAACTGGCTTTGCCCCGAGGGTTGATGAATTATTTAAAATTAATCCCTCACTATGAGAATGCTTCATGTTCGCGATCACTTTCTGACAAAGGAAGTAGAGACTGCGGACATTGCTACTAAACATTTCATCAAAGTCGGCTTCGGTACAATCCAGCCAGGGTTTTCGAGCATAAATTCCTGCGTTATTCAGAAGAATATGGACCGGTTCGAGATTTTCCATTGCCTGGTTCAACTCGGTCAGATTTTTCAGGTCAAAACACAGTGAAACAAGGTTCTGTGTATCTTCCTCGCGCTTGAGCTGGGATAGTTTCTCAGGATTTCGGCCCTGGGCCAGGACTCGATATCCAGCTTTAAGAAATTCATTAACACAAGATCGCCCAATTCCTGAAGTCGCCCCGGTTATCAGAATAGTTTTCATGAATTGCACCCTT
This sequence comes from uncultured bacterium, assembly GCA_964539825.1. Lineage (GTDB taxonomy): Bacteria > Muiribacteriota > UBA6191 > UBA6191 > UBA6191 > CAZIKF01. Next base: position 264,941 of record CAZIKF010000001.1, on the reverse strand, counting down.
AGGAAGAAAAAGTTGAACGAAGGTAGGCTATGATTTCCATGGATTCAAGCATGGGCTTTCCATCCACGACCAGGCACGGAACCTGGGTTTTGCCGGTGAGGGTAATGAGCTCCTCGCGATTGGCAGGATTTTCGCGAGTATCTTTCAGTGCTACATCAATCTCAAGGTTGCGAATCTCATGAAGCACATGGGCACAAAATGGACACTGGGGAAAGTAGTAAAGACTAAGCTTTGAATTCATGGCTTCTTAAATAGAGTTTTACTGCAGGACGCGAGAACCAGTTCTACCGCACTGTTCAATTCCATATCTAATTTAGCACCAGCAGCCTTAGCGTGACCACCACCACCGAACTGGGACGCAATGAGGTTTACATCCACATCATTGATGGCTCGAAAGGAGACCTTCGTTCGTTGCCCGGAAGCTTCGCGGAAAAAAACAGCGATTTCCAATCCTTCTATTTCGGTGAGCCTGTTGACTAACTCCTCTGTGTCATCACATCCACACCTGGAGACCATTTCTTCAGTACAGTACACCCATGCCAGCGGACCATCCCTTCGCATAGTGCTCAAAACCTCAGCCTCTAATTGAAGTTTTCCATAGGGTTTATCTTCAAATAATTTACGAATCACTAATTGGTGATTTGCCCCTGCTTCCAAAAGGGCGGCAGCGGCTCTCAGGGTCTGGGGTCTGGTATTGGAAAAACGAAATCTCCCCGTATCTGTGAGAATTCCACAATAGAGTGAAGTCCCGATCTCTTCGCTGAGAGGGAGAGAGCATTCCCGGAGCAATTCATAAATTACTTCACAGCTCGCGGCCGCCTTTTCATCAAAAATACGAAAATCACCGAATCCCTCATTGGAAGTGTGATGATCAAGATTCACGATGAAGGGATTAAGCTCCTCAAGGACTCCGTCCGCAAAACCCAGTCGGGCGATGTTTGGGGCGTCTACCGTAATCAGTACAACCTGCTGTCCCTCAGGAAGGTCGCTGGGAAGTTCAAACAAAATAGATTCCGAGCCCGGTAAGAACCGATAGCGGTCCGAGAAGGGTGTGCTAAGTACCGTGTAAGCGGTCTTTCCCGCATTTTGCAGAGCCTTCTGCAAACCGAGGCAGCCCCCTAACCCATCACCGTCGGGGTCAACATGGGAGCTTAAAATAAAGAGTTCATGTGATTGCAGGATTTGAGCGAAATTCATCATGGCCTTAGGATACCACGGTCCTCGAGGTGGAACGGTTTTCTGTAAAAGAGCAGTGTTGAATCCTGACTCCGGTGCAGGTGACATCATTGGGCAAATGTTCTATAATGGAATTTACATCAAAAAGGGACGCGGAGTCCCCTTGTGGAACAGGGATCAGGGTCATGGTAGGAGCAAAACATAAAGTCCTTTTGGTAGAGGATGATAATTCTTTGAGATCTTCTTTGGGAATGTTTCTGGAGAAAAACCATTGCGAAGTTACCGAAGTAACTTCGGCGGAAGAAGGGGTCTCCTTTCTTGAAAGAGGAATCTACGATCTGGTGGTCACGGATTTGAAACTTCACGGAAAGGATGGAATCTGGCTCCTAAAGCATATTCGTAAAGAATTTCCAGAAACCCGCGTCGTACTCATGTCCGGGTATGGGGATATTGAGACAGCGGTGCAGGCCTTAAAAGAAGGGGCTTCGGACTTTATCGTCAAGCCGTTTACCCCTCCGAGTTTTATCGAAAGATGCAATGCTGCCCTGGAATCCCAGCCAGGAACCGGGTCTACCACCGAAGGTAGTAAACCTATGAAAGAGCCAGCCCGGTTTGACGAACTTGTGGGTCGTTCCTTCACCGTAAAAAAAATGAAGGACATGGTAAGAATGGTGGGGGACCTGCCTACTACGCTTTTGATAACAGGCGAAAGTGGTACGGGAAAGGAATTGATCGCCCGAAAAGTCCATGAGGCCAATCCACATCGAAGCGGGGCTTTCGTGGTGATGAACTGCGCGGCACTTTCGGACCAAATCCTGGAGGCAGAACTCTTTGGGACGTCGGAGACAGGGATTCTACACTCCGCTACCAAGGGAACGATTTTTTTTGATGATATATCGGCGTTCCCTCCATCGGCCCAGGCCAAGATTTTGCGACTCTTGGAGACTCGTGCCATCCGTCCCCAGGGAGAGATTGAGGAACAGGAGCTCGACGTTCGCTTTATCTGTTCTACCAATAAGGATCTGGAACAATTGGTCCTTGAGGGAAGCTTTAGAGAGGATCTCTATTACAGAATCAATGTTGTGCAGCTCTATCTGGAACCATTACGGGATCGCATTGAAGATATTCCCGTGTTTATGGAATACTTCCTTGAGGGATTCAGGACACAGCATGGAAAGACCATCCAGGGATTCGCGAAGAATGTTTACGACTATTTTATCAAGTATGACTGGCCTGGTAATGTGAGGGAGTTACGAAATATCGTCGAACGAGCCGTAATTTTTTGCAATGATGTTCAGATCAAAGATTCAAATATACCGGATGCCATCCGGGAACCTCGCAAGAATCGTGCGTCAGAATCGACCCTGGACAGGATCATGACCCTTCGTGATATGGAGAAGATTAAAATTCTGGAAACCCTGAAAACGTTTAGAGGAAATCGGGCAACCACGGCAAAGGCTCTTGGTATCGGTCGAAACACCCTCTGGAGGAAGCTGAAGGAATATGAAATCGAAGGATGATCCGATCTTTTACGTTCCACGGTCAAGAGAGGCTGAAATGGCTTCTTGTCTGGCACATGAACTCAGAAATCCGTTAACCACGATCCGCACCTGTCTTGAAATGCTCGACAAGAGTTCTGGGGATGTCTTTGAAGATTCAGACCTCAGAGCGCTTTCATTCATTAAGACTGAAACAGACCGGCTGGAGACTGTCATTCATGACATTCTATTTTGTTCTAGAGATTGCTCCGTAGAGCCTACCCAGATTTCATTAAATCGGGTTCTTTCCTCAGTAGTCCGAGCCTTGCGTGCCAAGCCGGACCTACAGGGTTTGCAGATCGGCCTGACCATGAATGGGGCCGCGATGGTGGTGGGGAATAGTCTGCAGCTGGAGCGGATGATTGAAAACCTGGTGATCAATGCCGCCCAGGCGATTGACGAGAGTGGGAAGGTGGAAATAGTCTTGAATTCAGCGGAGAACCATGGGAGTCATGTGGTTCGAATTCGGGATAACGGCCCTGGAGTTCCCGCAGATTTAAGAGCCCGAATTTTTGATGCTTTTGTTACCGGGAAGACTGAAGGTATAGGGCTGGGGCTCTCCATTTGTTCTCGCATTGCCCTTGCCCATGGAGGCCGGATTCTGCTCAATGAAAACTGGGCGCCAGGCTGTGAATTTGTCGTGGAATTACCGGTGGACGAATCTCGCGAATCGAGCGGGATGCTTCAGGGCATGGAAGCCTGAATTGTTCTAATTTTAGTTTTCGTTGAAGTGCTTGAAGTCCCGAAAAAGCAAGCTGGGCTGAATTCCTTCGTTATGCTGATATTTACTGGATTGGTATGATTTGAGCTCTCCCAGGGTGGTATGGTAGAAGATCTGACATACTTCAACCAAGGGATAGATCACCAGGGGGTGGATCACGAGGACTTCCAGAGTCCAGAATCCATCAAATCCAACATCACCAAACCCGGCGCTGACATGTACAAACATTCCCAGTCTCCCAATCGAGGATCTTCCTTCAAGCATGGGGACCAGGCCCTCAGTACGAGTTTGCTCATGCGTTCTTCCAAGGTAAAGATTTCCCGGTTGAAGCTCAAGCCCATCGGTGGGAATCCGGAGCCTTTTGGTAGGATTCTTTTTCTTCATGTCAAGCGGGAACTGGGTGTAGACAAGCAGCTCATCATGAAGTCGAAGATTGTAGGAATTCGGATTGAGAAACTCTTCTTGGAAGGGTTCGATAAAAATCTTGGACCCCAATTCCCGTTTAATCTCGGAACCTGTCAATATCATGGCCCTGGTATCGTACCACAGTTGGGGAGTTGTCGCGGTGAGCTCTGATGATCATAATTCACCAGATTTAGAGATCTTGGTCCTGGCTAAGTTGGTTGAGCGCAAGGAGTACTGGGCCAAGAATCCCACGGCGTGTTTTAGATTCTTGCAAAGGGAATTTCCCAGCCTTGAAGTGGGGTTGGAGTTTCTAAGGACCCTGGCGACTTCACTTTCGGTTTCTCCGGTTTTACTCTACACGCTTTACGATGAATATACCCGCGAGGAGCAATTTAGCGGCCTACTCGTTGTCTGTGAGAATCTAACCTGCCTGGGAAAGGGGGCGGGAGAACTGAAACGTTGGGTTCTTGAGAATCAAAACAGCCTTCTTGAACAATGGAAACCGATGTTTGTCAAATGTCTCGGTTCCTGTTCCACAGGCCCCTGTATTCAGTTGGAGGGGAGGCTATTTGAAAATATGAACCCGGCAAAACTTCAGCAGTTGGCTCATCGGTACTCCTCGGAAGAACCGACCTGATCTTGTGCCCAAGCGCAATTAGATTGTCCGATTCCTTTGTCCATCTGCGATGAGCTTATTTTGTCCATGAACTACAACCGGTTTACTTTCCTTATAGGAGATTACTGCTGGTCTTGTGGGGCTGCTTACTTCTTCTTGACACGATGAACCCACCCCTTTAGTATGAGGCCGTCGCTCGGGGTCACCCGGCCCCAACTGAAGAACAGGACAAGAATGCGATTCGCGGTTTCATTCGTCATACTATTCGGATTTTGGATTCTACTCTCTGGGAATCTAGATGGATTCCATCTATCAATGGGAGTGATTTGTACCCTCATCGTTACTCTCTGGACCGGTGATTTGCTGGTAAAGGAGACCAACATTGGATTGGGGGCACGCCTGCGAGTCCTCTGGCGCTTTACGGGCTACTTCTTCTGGCTTCTCTATCAAATTGTGGTTGCCAATCTTCATGTGGTTTATGTCGCTCTGCATCCCAAAATGGAGGAATTGCTAGAGCCGCAAATGATGGACTTCACGACCAGTCTTGAGGGGGAAATCCCGCGCTTTCTTCTGGCTAACTCTATCACCCTTACACCAGGTACTATCACGGTTCGCATTAGAAATGGCGTGTACCTGGTTCATGCGCTTACCCGCCAATCCGCAGAAGGTGTGCCTGGAGATATGGAGAAGCGTATTAAGTGGGTCTTTGAGGGCGTGGCGAATGGATAAATTCTTCATCGGTGCCGGCATGGCTTTGATCATCATGATGATCCTCGTGCTGATTCGTATGTTCAAGGGCCCTACAGTGATCGACCGGCTAGTAGCTGTTAATGTAATTGGAACCAAGGCAACAGTGCTCCTGGTTGTAATCGGGGTCATATTCGAGAGGGCTGATATGTTTGTGGATATTTCCCTTGGTTATGGTCTGCTTAACTTCATTACATCCATCGCGGCCGCCAAGTATTACCACCATCATAAAACTCTGCATCCCGAGCTTCAATGGGAGGGAGAAACCAGGCATTTGGAGAGAGCCGATGATTCTTGATGGAATAGTCATTTTTTGCGTCTTATCCGGACTGTTCTTTTTCTTCGGAACGAGTGTAGGTCTTTTGCGGTTTCCCGGTTTTTACACGAGGATGCATGCTGCCGGAAAGGGCGACACCCTGTCTTCGGTTCTTCTGCACTTGGGTTGCGCAATATTCATCCTTTCCAAATACGGTGTTGATTTCCATACTCTCCTGGTTGCCTCAAAAGTCCTGCTGGTTGTGGGATTCATTTTCATGGGAAGCCCCACAGCGACACACGCCATCATGGATGCAGGATATGAAACAGAGATTGATCACTGGAAGAAGGGAAGCCGGTAGTGATTTGGCCTCAAGATTTGATTTGGACTTATGATTTTACTCTGCTGGTCCTGGTAGTTGCTACCGCCGCACTTTCCTTAGCTCTAAAGGATCTGATGGGGGCTGCTATTGTATTCGGTACCTATAGCTTTTTCATGTGCCTTTTGTGGACTGTGATGGGAGCAGTGGATGTCGCCTTTACCGAGGCGGCTGTGGGCGCTGGAGTCAGTACAGTTTTCTTCATTGCCACCGCATACAACATCAAGAAAGAGGCAAAGGATTGAAGGCTCTATCGCTATTGCTAGCACTCTTTGTTGGATTTCTGTTGATCGGGGTCCTTGATGACCTTCCGGCCTGGGGAGACGCGAAGTCTCCTGCTAATTCATACGTATCTGCTTATTACCTGAAAAATTCGATGGAGCAGACCCATGTACCTAACGTGGTGACTGCAGTGTTAGCGGATTACCGAGGTTTTGATACCATGTTTGAAACCGGGGTGGTATTTGTGGCCGTGATTGGAATCATGGCGATTTTGCGCAGAGATCCAAAGGAAGAGGATTCCGAAACTGGCGATAGACCGCCTCATGCCCCTCCGGAGGGATTTATTCTCGGTGTCGCCACCCGGTTCATTGTGCCGTTTATGCAGATGTTTGCCCTCTATGTAATTGCGCACGGGCATCACAGTCCCGGTGGCGGATTTCAGGGCGGGGTGATACTGGGGGCAAGTTTGATTCTTATGGCAATGACAGGTGAGCTTGAATCCGCCCTGGATCGCATGCGGGAGAAGTGGTTCATTGTCCTGGTAGCGGGCGGTTTTCTGCTTTATGCCGGGGTCGGCCTTGGCTGTATGTTTTTCGGGGGTAATTTTCTGGATTATAGCGCCCTGGCTCCGCTTCTTGGAGGGGATCCTAAAGCAGCTGCAATTATGGCCCGTTATCACGGGATGCTTTGGGTGGAAATCGGTGTAGCTTTCACGGTAATGAGCTCGATGTTTGCAATATTCGCTTATCTGTCCTCTGACGGGCGGATGGACAGAGGGTTATAGGAGATTCATGGCCTGGGTAGAAGTACATTATAACTATCTGCTTGTGATCATTTTGTTGATGACGGGGCTATGGGCCATGATCGGAAAAAATAATCTCATTAAGAAATGTATCGGAATGTGTATTTTCCAGAACGCGATTATTATGTTCTACATTTCGATGGGAGCTAAGAAGGGTGCCACAATCCCAATCTTAAAACACGTTCCCGGAGCCCATGGCCATGGGCCGGAATCCTACATTTCGGATCCTACTATTTATGCCAACCCCCTCACCCAAATTCTTATGCTTACGGCCATTGTAGTCGGCGTGGCAACATTGGGAATGGCTTTAACCCTGGTGCAGAAAATCTATAGGGAATATGGTACTTGCGAGGAAGACGAGATCCTTAATTGTATGAGCGAAGAACAAGATCATGAGCTTCCTCTCCAGGATGAATTAAAAGCATAATGGACCAATTACCGATTCTCATTATCGTTTTCCCCCTGTTTACGGCATTCGCCTTAACTCTTCTAGGGTGGTTTCGCCCGGCCGTGTGTCAACCTCTCACGGTTGTGGGGCTGCTGGGTAGCTCCTTGAGTGCTATTGCAACCCTGGCCCAGGTCGTAAATTCAGGGCCAATCAGCTACCACCTTGGAGGGTGGGCTCCGCCCTTCGGTATTGAATACCGGGTAGATGCATTGAATGCCATGGTTCTGATGATGGTTTCTTCCGTGGCTCTTTTGGTTGCGGTCTATGCCAGGAAACCTGTTCAGAAGGAATTAGGGGGTAAAATCTCCAATTTTTATACTCTCTTTATTTTATTAGTGACAGGACTTCTTGGAATCACGATTACAGGAGATGCTTTCAATTTGTATGTTCTGCTTGAAATTGCCGCGCTAACCAGCTACGCGTTAATAGCTTTGGGCCGTGGGCGTGCCTACATGGCTACCTTTAATTACGTGATTCTGGGGACCGTTGGAGCCTGCTTTTACCTTCTTGGAGTTGGGTTTCTACTGATCAAAACAGGTACTTTGAACATGGTGGATATCGGTAGTATTGTTCCCAGCCTGTCGGGGTCCAGAGCGATCCTGGTTGCGTTTGCGTTCCTGATGATGGGCTGTTGGTTGAAAATGGCTCTATTTCCATTTCACGGCTGGTTACCCAATGCTTATACCAATGCTCCCACCGCCGTTAGCTGTCTCGTGGCCCCTTTAATGACAAAGGTTTCGGTATATGTGATGCTGCGCATCATGTTCACCATGTATTCCGTTGATTGGGTTTTCTCAGTGATTACATGGAAACCCCTGGTGATGGCATTGGCCGTAATTGCCATTTTGATGGGCTCCTGCTTCGCGCTTGCCCAGAGAAATATCAAGCGCATGCTGACTTATCTCATCGTGGCTGAAATTGGCTATATGGTGGGCGGGGCATGGCTTGGAAACGCCTCAGGATATATCGGTGCCTCTTACCATATTCTGGCGGATGGGCTGATGACAGTCTGTTTATTCATGGTCGTGGGCTCCATTGTGTACAAGCGAGGCAGAGCGCACATTGAGGACTTTAAAGGGGCTTTTTCGACAATGCCGTGGACCATGGGTGCCTTTATACTCGGGGCTCTTTCCATGATAGGGGTACCGCCGACCTGTGGTTTTTTTAGTAAGTGGTATTTACTCAGTGGAGCCTACCAGTCCGGAGATTATGCCTTTGGGGTGGCCTTACTTTTGAGTAGTCTTATCAATGCAGTCCTTTTTATACGAATTGTAGAAACCGCATTTTTCTCAGCAACGTCAGATGAAGAGCCGGACCCGCATTCTCATCAGGAGACTTGTTATGCAGATAGCCCTCCCTCGATGCTGCTCCCTCTCTGGGCTTCGGCGTTGGCCCTTTTAGCAATGGGACTATATTCGAGTGAGATTGTTACCAGGTGGATACAGCCTGTGATTCCAGGTGGATTACTGTGACTCAGGCCGTGACCTCATTTACCCCCGTAGCAATTGTCCTAATTTCTGCATTAGCAGTGATTCCAATTTCTTTGAGCGGACGTAAGCCCAACCTGAGGGAGTTTTGGACTTTCCTGGCTGGGTTTATGAAGCTAGCCCTACTGTATACACTGCTGGATCCGGTGATGCATGGAATAAGAGTGGAATGGGAATTGTGCCAGGTTCTACCGGGATTATCTCTTCAGTTTCGAGTAGATTCTTTCGGTCTTCTTTTCGCTTTTGTTGCCTGTACCTTGTGGATTCCCACATCCCTCTACTGCATAGGCTATATGAGGGGCTTAAATGAGCACGCTCAGACTCGTTTTTTCGCCTGTTTTGCTCTAGCCCTGTCCGCGACGGCAGGTGTGGCTTTCGCGGGTAATTTACTAACATTGTATGTTTTTTACGAAATCTTGTCTCTCTCCACCTTTCCCCTGGTAGCCCATCATCAAGATTCAGAAGCCCGGACCGGGGGGAGAAAGTATCTTACGTATCTTTTAGGCACTTCCATTGGCTTCGTATTGCCAGCAATGATCATCACCTATCAAATGACGGGAACTCTTGAGTTTTCCAGTTTAGGGATCTTTAGCGACGTAACTAAGCCGGGTTCGCTTCTGGTATTGCTGCTGCTCTTTCTTTTTGGGTTTGCAAAATCAGGATTGATGCCGTTCCATTCCTGGCTTCCAGGGGCAATGGTGGCGCCCACTCCCGTTAGCGCTCTTCTCCATGCCGTGGCTGTCGTAAAGGTAGGTGTTTTTTGTAATCTCCGGGTCATTACAGGGGTCTTTGGAATTGAGCTCCTGAGTGATACGTCTTTAGATAACGTCATTTGTGTGATTGCCGGCATTACGGTCATTCTTTCATCCCTGATCGCATTGACCCAGGATAATTTAAAACGAAGATTGGCGTTTTCAACAGTGGGTCAGCTTTCTTACATTATCCTGGGAGCGGGGTTAGCAGAGAGTTACGGAGTCAAGGGTGCAATGCTGCATATATGTATGCATGCCTTTGGCAAGATCACATTGTTTATGTGTGCTGGTGCCATTTTTGTCGCTACCGGGAAGAAGTATATTTCGCAAATGGTTGGCCTGGGGAGGCGCATGCCGTTTACTTTCGGTGCGTTTTTAATCGGCTCCCTAAGCGTAATTGGTCTACCACCAGCGGGTGGGTTTATCAGTAAGTGGCTCCTTCTCACGGGAACCATCGAATCAGGACACTGGTATATGATGCTGGTGCTTTTAGGAAGTTCTCTTCTAAACGCCGCCTATTTTTTCCCCATTATTTACCAGGCTTTTTTCGGAACAGCGAAAGAAGAGGATGCGGTGGCGATTCAGGAGGCTCCATTAGCCTGCACACTACCCCTGTGTTTCACTGCTCTAGCTTCAATTGTGCTGTTCTTTTTCCCCGAACCGTTCTTTTCCCTTGCAACCCTTGCCGTAGGAGGTTGAGCGTGACTCATTCTCAGGAACCGGAAGATCTTCAAGTACTTTCCCATGAGGCGTGGCCTGGTTATCCGCTGGTGTTTAGCCTGGCATTTGTTTCGGGTCTCTTGTATCTGGGCATCATTTTTTTGAGTTGGAAGGGGTAAGTAATGGGGGATAAACACATCTGGGATGATTTAAGGAATGTTAAAAAAGCTCTGAACTGCTTTTTCATTTGCTGTGGAATTCTCTTCTGTTTGGATTTTCTGATTCACAGGCATGGGCACATCCCGGTGGAAGAATGGCCGGGGTTTTATGCTGTTTTTGGATTTATTGCATGTATTCTGTTGGTTTTTATTGCCAAGTATATATTGCGCCCGCTTGTGATGAGAAAGGAAGACTATTATGATCGCTAGCGAGATTCCCCCTTCCCTACTCCTGATGGGAGGGAGCTTGCTGGTGCCTCTCTTCAGGGGGTGGTGGAAAAAGTTTTACCTCCTGGCCCTCCCAGTAATTGCTCTGTGGGGGTTTTTGCAGCTTGAGCCAGGAAATTATTGGGAATTTACCTTTCTTCAGATCCCAATTGTGTTGGGCCATGTGGATAAGCTTAGTACAGCTTTTGGCATCATCTTCCTGCTCATTTCGTTCATAGGTGTACTTTATATTCTGCACCAGAAGGACAATTTGGAGTTTGTTGCCGGGCTTTTTTATGCTGGTTCGGCTGTAGGCGCAATTCTGGCGGGAGATCTGTTTTCCTTTCTCGTTTTTTGGGAAATGCTCACGCTCGGCTCTATGTTCCTAATCTTGGCTCGAAAAACACCGGAGTCCACAAAAGCGGCTTTTCGTTACGTACTTATGCATGTTTTTGGAGGATTATTGTTGATCAGCGGAATCATTTTAAGAATCCATGAAACGGGTTCTTTTGAGTTTGGACAAATTGGTCTCTCTTCCCTGAGCACCTACCTAATATTTTTTGGTATGGGAGTCAATTGTGCCTGGCCCTTTCTGCATACCTGGCTTGTGGATTCCTACCCCTCTTCTAGTCTGGGGGGGGCTGTGTTTTTGAGCTCCTTTACCACTAAGACAGCGGTTTATGCACTTGCAAGAGCATTTCCTGGCGAACACTTGCTGATCTGGATAGGGGTTGGGATGGCTGCCTTTCCGATCTTTTATGCCGTTATCGAGAATAACCTACGTAAAGTACTGGCATATAGTTTATTGAACCAGCTCGGTTTTATGGTCACTGGAATTGGAATAGGGACGCCTCTAGCCCTTAATGGTGCTGTAGCTCATGCATTTTGCCACATACTCTATAAGGGGTTGCTCTGGATGTCTATGGGGGCAGTGCTGTATCGCACGGGGAGAACAAAATGTACTGAGCTGGGTGGGCTTTACAAGTCCATGCCCTGGACATGCCTCTTCTGTGTAATTGGTGCGATGTCCATTTCCGCATTTCCCCTGACTAATGGATTTGTAAGCAAGTCTTTGATTATGTCCGCATCTCTTGAAGAACATCTGTATTTGGTATGGTTTGTGTTGCTCTTTGCCGCAGCAGGTGTTTTTCATCACGCTGGTATCAAGATCCCGTTTTTCGCATTTTTCTCCCATGACCGAGGTTTGAGAACCAGAGAAGCTCCGGGTAATATGCTGGCGGCTATGGGGATTGCGGGATTTCTATGTATTTTTCTGGGTTGCTACCCGGATCCATTGTATGCACTACTCCCTAATGCGGTGGAGTATCAGCCATACACCTACGATCATTTCATCTCTCAAGCTCAGTTGTTGTTTTTCTCGGCTCTGGCTTTTTCATTACTCATGCTTGCAGGTCTTTACCCTGCGGAGATTCGCTCAGTGAATCTTGATTTTGAATGGGTGTATAGGAAGAGCGCCAGAGGTTTCTACCGACTGATGGATTTGCTGTTGAATGGGATAAATTCAGTGACAGACAGGATTTTGGCCAGGGAATTTACTTCATGGATTTCCGCTCTTTTTAAAAATTTTCCAGGCTTAGTCTCCACCAAGATACTTTCAGTGGGGTGGCTGATTTCCGGGGTGTCTTCTATTGAGATGCAGAGTAAAAAAGCAGCGATGATGGCACGTTTTGAAAATGGAACCGTGAGCATTGGGTTCTCAGCGATCGCTGCTTTGTTTGTGCTTTGTTGGTTAATCGGATGGTGATGTCGGAAAAGCTGAGTTCTGCCCTCTTTTTCACTGGTGTTCCAATGCTAGCCAGGCTTAATTCCCGTAAATCCTCGGGGGGAAGATTAAGTTTGATTTGAGGGTATCTAGATAATATAATCCGGTTTACAATTCGGCGGCTCAGGCTTAGGTCTTAGTCAGAACTATCTCAGGAAAGGGAACTAATGGACAAAGCGATGCTGGATTATAACATCAGGGTTCGGCTTCCGATCCTCCTCCTGGTGGCTCTAACCACCTATTTCACAACATTTTTTTATTCCTTCGACGAGAGAAATCATGTGGGGTACACGCCAGAGCAGCCAATCAAGTTTTCTCATAAACTTCACGCGGGAGAAATGAGTATCGACTGCCGTTACTGTCATGTGGGTGCTGATAAGAGCAGGCACGCTACCGTACCTTCGGTAGATACTTGCATGAACTGCCATTCGGTTGTGAAAAAAGATAATCCCGAAATTCAGAAATTAACGAGCTATTTCAATGAAAATAAACCACTTCCCTGGGCTCGAGTACATAGAGTAGCCGATTATGTGTACTTTAATCACAGTATCCATATAAACAAGGGTCTGGACTGTACTGAATGTCATGGCAATGTTCGTGAGATGGAAGTAGTCACTCATGCCAAATCATTGACCATGGGTACCTGCCTTGCCTGCCATCGTAAGGCTCATGACGAAATCAAGGATAAGGAAGTAGTGAAGCAAATCCAGGGGCCACAACATTGTGTTGCCTGTCATCGTTAGGATGCGGTTATGAGTTCAGACGAAAAACAGAAATTCCCTGCCAAGTCCAGTCGACGCAAGTTCTTTTCAGCCATGGGTGCTGGTGTATTGGGGACACTAGAGCTGGCCAGGCAGGAAATTTCTGGAACCGACAACATCGTAGTACCCAATGTTGATCTACATCCAAACGCAGTTAGCCGGAAGAAAAGAGGATAAAAATGGGTCATCACTCTGAAAGCGGTCCTGGTACCGAAAATTTTTGGCGAAGTTTCGAGGATTTTCATCGAGATTCTGACTCAAAAGAGGAGAGTGTATCGGAGTTTGCCGAAGGGACATTTGAAGATCTCGATATTGAGGCGATGGCTCCTGTGAACCGGAGGCGTTTCCTCGCTCTTATGGGTGCTTCAGCCGCGTTAGCTGGGGCTGGCTGCTCTAGTTATACGGGTAAGGGCACGATTGTTCCCTATAATCAAAAACCCGCAGAAATTACTCCCGGAATCGCGAATTATTACGCATCAAGCTGCACGGGCTGCTCTGATTCCTGCGGCATATTGGTCAAGACTCGAGAGGGTCGTCCCATAAAAGTTGATGGCAATCCCCAGCATCCTGTCAACCGGGGCAAGATCTGCGCCAAAGGACAGGCACAGTCACTCTCTTTATATGATCCTGACAGGCTTCGTAAGCCGGTGAGTAATTCAGTTGAAGGAAAAGTTGAACCGGTTGATTGGGAATTAGTCGATAAGGATGTGCGCCAGGCATTGGCTGACGCCGCCAAGGCTGGTAAGTCCATCGCCCTGATTTTACCCAGGGTGGTTTCTCCTAGCATCACCGCCCTACTTTCTAAGTTCCGACGAACCTTTCCAACTACCAAAGCATATACTTTTGACTACTTTCACTCCACTCCCAGAAAGCGTTCCTGGGAGGAGGCTTATGGAGAATCCGAACAACCCTTAATTGCCTGGGATAAGGCAAATGTTATTCTAGCCTTAGAATCAGACTTCCTTGGCAAGGGTAGTGGTAGAGTTTCTAATGTTAGGCGCTACGCAAGCCGTAGGGACGGTCTGGAGCCTGATCACTTCAATCGATTGTATTCGGTAGAGGGTAGTATGAGTCCGACGGGAATGTCAGCGGACCATCGCCTTTCTCTTCGACCAGATCTTCATCTGGAGTTCGTCTTCTCACTTCTCCATCAACTTGTAATCAAAAATAAGGTATCGAAGTATGCGCAAAACGCTGCTGTGCGCAAAAAACTGGAATCCTATGATTTGGACTCATTCGTACGAAATAACCAGATGGATCCAGATCTTGTTAAGGGGCTAGTGTCAGATCTTCAAAAGGAGCGTGGTAGCGCCCTGGTTCATGCCGGAGACTCGCATTCCCAGGACCTTCATCAAGCAGTCCATTTTCTTAATGAAGTCCTCGACGCGAAAGACTTGTTTCTGGCCAAGCGCCATCAGGAAATCCATCCCCTGAGTGGAATTTCAGAGTGGGAATCCCTTGTCAGTGATATGAAAGCGGGCAAAGTTGGGGCTGTGATTCATTGTGATGTGAACCCAGTTTTTCATCTTCCCGTGAATCTGGGCTATGAAAAAGCACTGCAAAAAGTTCCCATGATTGTTTCCATGGTGGAGGTTGAAAACGAAACCTCCAGACGAGCGCATTATGTTTTGCCCATGCATCATCTTCTTGAATCATGGGGAGACGCAAAAGTTCAAACCGACATTATTGGGCTTCAGCAGCCCGTAGTTTCCCCACTGTTTAATTCCCGCCAGATGGAAGGAATTTTACTCGGCTGGCAAAAGGGCGAATACAAAGAATCGGATTATCATGATTTCCTCAGGGATTATTGGAGAGCATCGGTCTATCCAGTCATTGGTAAGAGTGTTAATTTCACCACCTTTTGGAACTCCGCCCTACATGATGGATTTGTGACTTTTCGGGAAAAGACACCACCCCGAGCCTCTTATGGCCTGGCCCAGTTCTTGTTGATTGAACCTCAAAAGGTTGACCTGGGTAAGTTTGCGGTGCACTTGCACGAAAACTACACGGTGGGTGATGGAAAGCTATCCAATAACGGCTGGCTATTAGAGCTCCCGCATCCGGTTTCCAAAGTAGTTTGGGATAATTACGCGGCCATCTCAGCAGATACCGCTAAAAAGCTACAGGTAGAGCAAAATAGCCTAATTGATGTTCAAATAGGTTCCCGAAGTGCACTCTTTCCAGTCTTTATTCAACCCGGAATGGCTGATCAGACCATCTCGATTGAGCTGGGATATGGACGTAGAGTCGCAGGTAGAGTGGGAACAAATGTGGGACATGATGCATCCTCTCTGCTGACTAAAGATCGAGTTCAGGGAGACTGGATTTTTTCTGGATCCGAGGTAAAGAAGCGCTGGGGAAGTTACGAGTTGGTTTCTACACAAGAACATGGCGGATTTAACATTGGCTCCATTCCTATGTTGGCTAAGATCACGAAAGATGCCCACCTGCGCAGGGGAATCATCCATGAATCTACCCTCGCCGATTATCGCAAACATCCAGATTTCGTTAAAGCGAAAATGGCCAAGAAGAGGAGCCACGTAAAGAGTCTTTATACGGAAGAACACGAGTATAAAGGGCAGAAATGGGGCATGGCTATCGATCTGAACAAGTGCACGGGATGTAATGAGTGTATCGTTGCTTGTAGTGCTGAGAACAATGTTCCCGTGGTGGGCAAGGAGCAGGTAAGGCAGAATCGAGAGATGCATTGGATTCGCATTGATCGATACTACTCAGGGACCATCGAGAAGCCGGTAGTTTCTCTGCAGCCCATGCTTTGCCAGCAATGCGATAATGCTACCTGTGAAAATGTCTGTCCGGTAGCGGCAACAACCCATACTCCCGATGGGTTAAATGGTATGGCCTATAATCGCTGCGTGGGTACCAGGTACTGTGCAGCGAACTGCCCTTATAAAGTTCGTCGCTTTAATTTTCTCAACTTCCGCAGGCATGTGGGTAATGCTCAATACGAGAGGCCTGTCGCCACTTTAGCTCACAATCCAGAGGTGACGGTTCGCTCTAGAGGGGTAATGGAAAAATGTAGCTTTTGTGTACAGCGAATCTACGAGGGTCGTCAATTGGCCAAAGAAGAAAAGCGGGAGTTCAAAGGGGCTGAGATTACAGTTGCCTGTCAGGATGCCTGCAATGCCAGCGCAATTATTTTTGGGGACACCAACGACCCCAAAGACCCATTACGAGCATATCAGGATAGCAACCTTGAATATAAAGTATTGGAAGAGTTAATGGTCCGTCCAAATATCACCTACCTGGCAAAACTGAGAAACGCCCATGAGGAGGAGAAATCGTGAGTATTGATTATTCGAAGCCACTCCCTCTCGTAGAGGGAACGACAGATCTTCGAGAGATTGATGATGCCATCGCCGACCCGATGGAGAATCCTCGACACAAGGAATTTTATACAGCCTTAGGAATAGCGCTCTTCTGTTTAGGAATTGGAATTGTATCGGTGCTCAAGCTTCTGCTGGATGGCGTAGGAGTTTGGGGTAACAATAATACCGTAGCCTGGGGTTTTCCGATCGTGAATTTCGTTTTCTGGATCGGGATTGGCCACGCCGGAACCCTCATCTCAGCGATCTTGTTTTTGATGAGACAAAATTGGCGTACAGGGATTGCCAGGTTTGCCGAAGCTATGACGATATTTGCGGTAATCACCGCCCTGTTGTTTCCCCTACTCCATACGGGTAGACCATGGCTTGCTCATTATTTGCTCCCCTACCCCAATGAGAGAGCTCTGTGGGTGAATTTTCGTTCCCCCTTACTCTGGGATGTTTTTGCGGTAAGTACTTATTTCACTGTTTCCTTCGTATTTTGGTACATCGGATTGGTGCCTGATTTTGCCACAATGAGGGACCGTACCACAGCAAAATTGAAGAAAACGATCTATACCATTTTTAGCCTGGGATGGCGTTTTTCTAATCGCCACTGGCAGCATTATGAGAGGGCATACCTGATTCTTGCGGGTCTATGCACTCCCCTGGTACTTTCCGTTCACTCTATTGTGAGCATGGACTTCGCGGTCTCCATTGTTCCTGGATGGCATACAACCATCTTTCCGCCCTACTTTGTGGCGGGTGCAATCTTCTCAGGATTTGCCATGGTAATCACGGTTCTTTTGGTTGTGCGTAGGATCTACCACCTGGAGCATATCATTACCATGCTGCACCTGGAACGCATGTCAAAGGTGCTGATGGCTACGGGGCTAATGGTTGGATATGCCTACAGCATGGAGTTTTTTATAGCCTGGTATAGCGGTGTGGAATTTGAACAATATGTTTTTATTAACAGAGCCTTTGGTACCTACGCATGGGGCTACTGGATCATGGTCACTTGTAACACGCTCATTCCACAAGTTTTTTGGTTTAAGAAATGTCGTAACTCCCTGGTAGTTCTATTCATCGTATCCATAACTACCAATATTGGAATGTGGTTTGAGAGATTCGTGATTGTGGTTAGTTCTCTCCACAGGGACTACCTGCCCTCATCCTGGGGCGACTTTATTCCAACAATCTGGGATTTTTCATTATTGCTGGGAAGCTTCGGATTCTTTTTTACCGGTGTAATTCTATTTTCCCGATTCATGCCGGTCACATCCATGTCTGAAGTCAAGGCGGTTTCCGATTGCGCGCAGCCCACCCATCATGGAGGTGATCATGAGTAGAAGACTTCACTCAGTAGTAGCTCTATTCAAGTCTCCTGACGCAATTATTAACGCTGCGGAGAAAACCGTAGAGGCGGGATATCAGGACTTTGATGTACACACTCCCTATCCGGTCCATGGTATGGACCATGCTATGAAACTCAAAGGGACCAAGCTCCCTTATGTTTCCCTGGTATTTGCCCTGATTGGTTTTATCGTCGCGGTACTTTTTCAGTGGTACACGCTTGGTAATCCCCTGGGTGGAATCGGCTCCGATCTTCTCATGCTGCCCAGTTGGCTGGAGCGATACCCATTTGTAATCGGTGGAAAGCCGCTCTTTTCACTACCGGCATTTGTGCCCGTTATGTTCGAGTTAACGGTACTATTCTGCGCCCTTGCTACAGCGGCATCCATGATTATGTTCTTCTGTAACCTGCCGGGCAACTCACACCCTCTCCATGATACAGAATATATGCGGTCAGTTTCTTCAGACCACTTTGGACTCTGTATCGAGGCCAGTGATCCTTCTTTCGATGAAGCTTCGGTTAAAACATTTCTGGAAGATGTGGGGGGGGCGGCTATTCAATCTGTCAGGCAGCCTTACAAGAGACCCCCTTCTTTTCTTTCCTCCATTGTTTTCTTTGGAATACTACTTGCCGTGATCGGTGGAGTTTCAACCAAGTTCTATTTGATTTTTAATAAAGTGCTGTATATGGCCCCATGGACCTGGATGGAAACCCAGAAAAAATTGATGCCTCAAGAGGCCTCTTTGCTGGACGAAAATAAGAAGCCTATTTTTAAGGATGGCCGAGGAATGCAAAGGCCCGTTGAGGGTACTGTTGCCAGAGGATTTATGCCTTATCAGTTCTCCAAGACTCCTGATCAGGCAGGCCGCTTATTGACCAATCCCCTCGTCGTGAATGAAGCCAATCTGACCCGCGGGAAGGAAATGTACCAGATCTACTGCGCCCTATGTCATGGAGACTTTGGAAAGGGAGATGGGAAGGTTTCAAACCGAGAAGCAGCAAAGGGTCTACGTCCGCCTAGTTTACATTCCAAGAAGATGAAAGGTTTTAGTGACGGAAGGATTTACCATGTGATTGTAGAGGGGCAGAATGCTATGCCTTCTTACGCGAAGCAAATCAAAGAACAAGATCGCTGGTCCATCATTCTATATCTCAGGGCCCTTCAACGGGCCGTGGATGCTAAGGAGTCAGATCTAAAATGAGTAACGAGCAGATTCCTTTTCACGAGTACAAACATAGTCCCGTAGCAAGTTCAGTTGGCACCCTTGGGCTGGCCCTGATAGTGCTTGGCGCTGCCTGCGCTATTCTGACCCTGTGGAGTGATGCCACGCGTTTTTGGCATAACTACCTGATTATGTATATGCTTATGGTTAGTATTGCCGTAGGCTCGCTGTTCTATGTTGCCTTGGAGTACATTACCGGCGCGATTTGGAGTACGCCGTTTAGAAGGGTTTTTGAATGCCTGGCATCGATGATTCCATGGGTCGGTCTCCTGGCTATTCCTATCCTCTTCTTTGGCGGGATGCCCAAGCTTTATCACCACTGGCTCCCAACTCATCATGCCGAGGCTTCTGCTCAACATGGCAGTTCTCATGGATCAGACGCAGCAGATCAATCGAAGCAAGAGTCTCATGATGCCAAACAGGGGGCAGCTTCTTCTCACGAAAAAGATCCAATAATTGAGGGAAAAAGAGGCTATCTGAATGAAGGATTCTTCCTGGTCCGGGTCATTTTGTGTTTTGGTCTCTGGTACCTCTTCTATTATTGGTTTACTCGTAATTCCCTGAAACAGGATGAGACGGGTGATCAGAAATTAACAGGGATCAACATAAGAATAGCGGCTATTTTCATGCTCGTTTTTCCGGTCACTTTAACCATGTCAGCGGTTGATTTCATGATGAGCCTGGAACCCCACTGGTTTTCAACCATGTTTGGAGTTTATTACTTTGCGGGTACCCTCGTAGCCGCCATTTCTTTGATTACAATTATTACCGTTAAGCTAAAGGAAGCTGGCTATCTGCATCCCGACATTCACCGCGACTCCTACTATAGCCTTGGTTTGTTGATGTTCGCCTTCAACACCTTTTGGGCATATATCGCATTCTCACAATTTATGCTCATCTGGTACGGGAACCTGCCTGAAGAAACCATTTGGTTTGCTCATCGTTATGGAGAGGGCTGGACCGTTATCGCTTGGTTTTTGATCATTTTTCATTTTGTGATACCTTTTTTCGCTCTTTTATCCAGGAATCAAAAAACCAATCCTGGAAGATTGTTATTTATGGCGAAATGGCTGATTCTTGCCCATATTTTCGACCTTTATTTCATAGTGATGCCGGCTCATCGTGATGGCGGGTATTTTCACTGGATGGATGTCGGTTTTCTTCTCTTTGCGGCAGGAATGGTTATGGTGCTCTTCAATCGCAGGGCTAAGCAGATAAGCCTGGTGCCCTGGAAAGACCCCAAACTCAGCAGAGGATTGGAATTTCGCCTACATAATTAGTGGTGGGCGAGGAGTCGAATTCGGGAGGGTTGACTACCCTGTTCTTCCGAGAAGCGGCATGGTCTAGCGTTTCCCTTGTCGTCCGTAGCGACGCTACGCACTCCTCACGAATCACTACCCCATACTACTTCTCGAAACCCCAGGCTGACGTCAAACCTCCCGAATTCGACTCCTCACCCACCGGGTATCGCAACTCTTGTCTCACTTTTCTTCCAAACGGTGCATGGTCTAGCGTTTCCCTTGTCGTCCGTAGCGACGCTACGCACTCCTCACGAATCACTACCCCATACTACTTCTCGAAACCCCAGGCTGACGTCAAACCTCCCGAATTCGACTCCTCACCCACCGGGTATCGCAACTCTTGTCTCACTTTTCTTCCAAACGGTGCATGGTCTAGCGTTTCCCTTGTCGTCCGTAGCGACGCTACGCCTTACTGGGTAGATTTCTGGGGTCTTTTTTCGCGCACCCTGTACTTTAGTTTCTTGAGCCTATAGAACTTTTTCTCATTTAATCCTATATCTTGCAGGGCTAGTTGAAACTGAGGATGGGTTCGAAAGGAATCGAAACTCTCATCAAGCATGGGGAAGTGGGGTTTTAAATAGCCGTTTCTGGCGGCTTTACGTAGATGATAAATCGATGCGTCTTGATCGCCCAGTTGAGCGTAAAGGCAGGCAAGATTGTAAGGTATGGCTGAGTTACCTGGATCTAGCCTCCGGGAGGCGATCAAGGTGAGTTCTGCTTCTTTAAATCTCTTGAGCTTGATGAGTTGAAAGGAAGAAAGAACCCTTAGCCTCAGGGAGTGTGGGTGCAGCTTTAGACCTAATGCGGCCCAGCGAAGACCAGCGTCAAACCTTTTCTCTTTCAAATAAAACAGACTCAGGGAAACAAAGTGCTCCGGATTCTGCTGCTTTCCCATGGATAAGGCACGCAAGAAGTTCTTTTCGGCAGCGACAGGCGAATTGTCTTTCATGGCCAGTAGGCCAAGGTAATAGTAGAGGGTTGCGGTATAGTACTTTCTATTCAACGCGCTGTTAAAGTAAGACCGAGCGCGGCTCAAGTGTCCTCTACGGAAATACAATGCCCCTAGTTCTACAAGCAGATGGGAGTGGGTAGGGTGTTTATTAAGTTCATTTTGTAGGCGGACTATTTCCAAAAAACCCCGTCTACCTACCCTGGTTTTATCTTGATCGGGCAACGCCCAGTCAAATCCAGGGGTGTCTGTGGTCATAAAACCAAAAAGGCTCACGACCCAAAAAAGCACAAGAAATTTTTTCATAGAGAAATCGCCCAATTTACCAGACTGATAGAGTTCAGGTAAATCAGGCAATCCAGATCGCAAAATTAGACAAAGAAGTTATTTTGCTGTTTTAAGAGTTCGAGGATTGGCATGGCTGTTTGTACCATATCGAACTCTTTGCACATATTGGGTCGTACCCAGCGATAAGCAAGATGCTCTGTCAATCTCAGCTTTTTAGAAATGCACTCTACATAAAATGCAGTGACTTCAACTCTACCGAAATCATAATCATGGGCAGCGATGCCAACTTTATCGCCAACAACTACATCAAGATTGTACAATTTGGCGAGATGATCCTTTAGTCCCTCTTCGTGGGAATATCCATTGGTAACAGAACCACCGGGAAACTCCCACTGTGTGGCAAGCCTTCCCTTGTCCGGTCGACGGGCTACTATGATGTGACCCTCGTCTCTAATAATTGCTACGGCTACTTTATGAACAGCGTTTTCGCACATAATCGGAAATCCTCCTGGGTTTAGGTCTTATGTTGGCACTATCCCTACACGGTTTCAAAGTGCGAGTATGTCAAACAGTCAAAATTTTACAAAGAACTGAGGAAAATGACAACCTTGACTTCTCAGAGAGCTTTTGAGTCTTATTGATGCACATGGTTAGGTTGCCATTCCTTTTCGTCATGACTATACTTGCGCACCTACACGATTAACTCTTGTTAATGAACATGTCTAAGAACTCCGGCCTGACCCAATCGGTTACAACCTTTAGCCTGATGGGCTTTGGCATTCTTCTGGTTATTTATTTCTTCTACTTAAACTCGATTCTATGGAATCCATGGATTTTTTTGAGCGGTAGGGAAGTCAATGCAGACGAAGTTCATAAGCTTGGAGTCAATGCCTTTTATTATCGCGAGGAAGTGCGTTCGTTTAGCGGTACTACAATTCAGAACTCTCCGGAAAATGCGTCCTCTGTGGCCTCACGATCCTATTTCAGAGATGGAATGCTTCACCACAGGGATATTTTTGACCCGGATTCCTCCGTTAGACTGATCCAAATCCGTTTTGTAAATGAAAAAGTAGTCAACGTTGAGTTCTGGGATAGGCAGGGGCAGCATTTCGGCTCCGCTTCAGATCCTCGCGAAATCCTGAAAATCGTGAAAGAACTCAACTACGAACGACTGTATGACGCGAATCCCCTATGATTTGGGATTCTATGTCATAAGCATTTGATTTGTCCGTAGTACCAGTCAAACTTTGAATCGTCGATTCCTTAGCCCATCTGTGATTAGTATATATTGGTCCTGAACCTGTAGTTGGGGATAGAATTTGCCGTTCGCAATGACTCACGCAAGAAGATCACATGATTTCAAGATTAGCCTGCAGCGCTCCCGCGTTTCTTATTTCTTGGATGATTGCGATCAAGTCCTCTGTTTTTACACCCATGAGGTTTAATGTCTTAATCAATTCCTCTACGGTGCTTCCCTTATCAAGATTTACAACATGGGATTCCTCGTTGATGGGATTGAGTTCATTTCCCACCTTAATCGCCATGGATTTATGAGAAATGGCAACCGGAGATATTTTCACTGTTCCGCCAAACACAACCGTCCCGGTTCGTTCATTGATGACAACCCTGGCTTCTTGATCAACAAGAATACTGATGTGATCGATCTGGGATATGAATTCTACAGGATTGTCTTGAAAGGAATAGGGGATATGTACTTCAATTTTGCCCGCATCCTGCGCCCTGGCCGCCCCGGGACCGAAAGTCTCATTGATCGCGTCAGCCATCCTATTTGCGGTAGTGAAATCCTTATTTCTTAACAGGTAGTAGATCGTATGGTTATTGACAAAGTTCATCGGAACTTCACGTTCCACAGTAGCCCCCCTGGGGATTTTGGCCACATTTAAGTGATTGCCCGCCGTTGACCCTCCGACACTTAACGCCCCTTGTGCTACCGCGTAGATTCTACCGTCAGCACCTCTCAGGGGTGTCTGAATTAGAACGCCCCCTTTAAGGCTGCCCGCATCACCCATAGTTGAGACCGTTACGTTAATTTGATCTCCAGGGGAGGTGAAGGGAGGTAAGTCCGCGGTAATGATGACAGCGGCAGCATTTTTTGCGTCCATGGATTGTTGATTGACCTTCATTCCCAGGTTTTTCATGGTATTAAGAATCATATCCCTGGTTAAGTCGGTTTTATCCCCCGTTCCCTGCAATCCTATGACAAGACCAGTTCCAATCAACTGGTTCTTCCTCGCTCCCTGTAAGCGGGCGATATCCTTTACTCTGGCAAGTGGCTGAGCGTGGATCAGGGATAGATTTAAAGTGAAGAGTAGGAGAGTTGCGCCTAAGAGAGAATGAGAGAGGCTTCTGAAAGATGGAACTAAATTGATTGTGGACATTCTTTGTTTCTCCCTGTGTTAAAGATCAAAATAAAACATTTAAGAGTTTCTGGAGGACACCTGGTTTTCGAATCCCATCATAGGCACCCTTCCCATTAACAGTAATTGCGGCTTCAGCGACAAGGTTGGAATCTATGCGGTTGTTGTCCACGTCATCTGCTCGAACTACCCCTGTTAGTTTCACAATTTGGCTCTCACCATTTACCATCACACTCTTGTTCCCCTCGACAAAGAGATTTCCATTGGGGAAGATTTTCTTGACCATCACGGTGATCAGCGTCTCCAGTTTGGTATTGCTAATCATTTTCCCCTCTCCTTCCATATCACTGGCCTGGTTTTGGTCGGAAAGATTTGTCGCGAGCCGACTGGTCAATTTATTAAGGGGATGAACGTTGGCAAGTGCCAGGATATCTCTGAGTTTCCCCAGCAGATTTGAATTGACAGTAGTTTGGTCGCTAATTTCTGATTTGAAATTGTTTTGAGAACGAGATTCCTCATTTACAGTCACCAGTAGAATATCACCCGGTCGAAAATCGCGGATAAACCCGGTAGTGAGGTTTCCAGAATGGTTGTTCCACAAAGAATTGGAGAAAAATTGTGGACAAAGGGTGAATAGAGATATGTACAAAATGAGTATATTTTTGTTCATTTTTGTTCTCCATTGTCTATTTTTGTTGTTAAATGTATCGGAAAGAATTCTTAATTAGCTGAGGATTGATCGGAATCTTCCCCTAAACAGTTGAAAGTTTTTTCGGATGCGGTTACATTACCGCCACTTAGAGAGTCGGGAAACCCGGCAGATGGGCGAGTTTCTAAATTCTCGATGGTTCGGTACGCCCCAGGGTGTACTACTTGGCGGTCATAGTTCAATCGGTAGAGCACCAGGTTGTGGTCCTGGGTGTTGCGGGTTCGAGTCCCGTTGATCGCCCTTGAACTTTGGGCCTGTGGTGTAATGGATAGCATACCAGACTTCGGATCTGTTTGTAGGGGTTCGAATCCCTTCAGGCCCATTTTTTATGTGCAAATATAGATCATTTTTACGAACTATATCTTCCTTTAAGTTCCTGCTGCTGGCATTCCTTTTTCTCAGTGAAAATGGGGCCTCCTCAGCGCAGATTCATAACACGGCGGGACTGGCATTCTATTACCAGGGGAAATACGCTCAGGCCTTTGAGGAGTTTCTTAGCGCGTTGAAACGAGATCCTAATAATGTGGTAGCTCATTATAATCTTGGTCGAGTTTTTGAACGCCAGGGAAAACTCCAGGATGCTTTTATCCAGTATCAGAGGACTCTATCCTTGGATCCCGCGCAGGATGGGGCTCGCAGAGGGTACCAAAGGCTAATTCGCTTTAAGGAGAAAATAGAGTTGCGGGTCCAGTCAAGAGAAGAGATCCTTGAAGAGCAGCTAAAGAAAAATGATGTTAGAGCTGAAGCCGCACGGGATGAGCTTTTATCAAAGAGGTTACGCCAGATCGAAGAGCTTTTTTCCAAAAGAGAGTATGCCCTGGTCCGAGATCTCATTGCGGATAGTATGCAGGTATTTCAGCAGTCAGGAGATCTGCACTTTTACATGGCGCGATATCACTTTATAGAAGAGCGCTATTCTCGATCTCTACAAGAACTGAACACTGCTCTGGAGCTAGGTGTAGGGGAAGAGGACGTAACCCGCTATCTCATCGGTCTGAATTATGAAAGTCTTGGTGATTATCGACGAGCGGAGATTCATTTACGAAAAGCGGTAGAACTGGCTCCTTCCAATGGAGTTTATTACGAACGTCTCGGTCGTGTTCTTCAGCGACAGGGTAAAGATACTACTGCTCTGCAGGAACTCAGGGAGGGTGTGCGAGTTAGTCCTGGAAATTTGGAAACTCAGGTTCGTCTGAAAAAACTTTCTCGAGAACTTTCTCTCAAGACTTACCATGAAGGTCGTCTGGCATTTGAGCACCGCAAATATGAAAAAGCCCATCAACTCCTGGAAAAGGCAATCGAAGTAGGTCAGTTATCAGGAGACGATCTGGAAGAGGCGAAAGTTCTTTTTAGAATCTCCGATTTCTGGGTTCGCAAGTCTAGGAGAGTTCAGCAGATCACGGAAAATCAGCGCAGGAATACCCAGAAAATTGACCTTGATCAACGAGTTGAATTTGAGGAAGTACGTGATGCTCCGCGTGTATATGAGGGTCGCTATGTATCCTGGAGCGGAGTTGTGATCGATGTTGTGCAAAAAGCGTCACACTACGAAATTCTCGTAGATATGGATTCAGAAAATGACTTCCAAGAAGACTTGGAAATGAATTCCCTAGTCTTATTGTGGGTTCATGGAACTATACCCCAGGATCAACGTTTAAGCTACCTGGGAACAGTGAAGTTTGAAGGAAAGTACAAAGGCGACAAGTATCTAAAGAATCCCTTCAATAATCACTATTCTGTTCGGAGACAGCCGGTGGTATACCTGACTGATGGGAAGTTTCGTAATGAGGCATTCGGGCCAGGATTTTTGCGGGTTTTCCCGGAAGTTGACTATCGAGAGACTCTTCAGAAGAGTTCCACTAAAAATCGCCGCTGAGAATGGCTCTAAACCTTCTGAAGCAAGAGAAAACCGTAAAAGTTGGAGCGAAGAACAAAAGAGTCAAAGCTCGATGGGGTCAAAACTTTAGGCTCGGGGTACTTGGAATTACATAAATTTAGATGCAATCGCCCTGCCTCAACCCCCTTGAAACCTTGACTTTCTTCCAGTTTTAGATAAACTAGGGGGCTATTTTCGCGAAAGTGGTGGAATTGGTAGACACGCAAGATTTAGGATCTTGTGCCTTAGGGTGTGAGAGTTCGAGTCTCTCCTTTCGCATTCCCAGTTAACCTGCATGAATCCCCGGAAGGGAGGATTTAAAGATGGCTACGAAAAAGAAGATTGTAAAAGAAGAAAGGGATTTTGAAATTGAGCAAACTGAGCTTGCGGGCTCAAAGATAAGACTCGAGGTCAAGATTCCCAAGTCTATGGTTCATGGGGCCTTTAAATCGGTTCAGAAAGAAGTCTTAAAGTTTGTCAAAATTCCCGGATTTCGCCGAGATAAGACCCCCCTGGCATTGGTGAAGAGACAGGTGGGAGCGGATCAATTCCACGAATATGTCCGTTCACAGCTATTGCCGCGTGCGTATTATGACGCTCTTAAGCAAGTCAGCCTGGATCCTATTTCCGAAGTAAAGTATGAAAATGTGGAAATCGGAAATGACAAGTTTGAGTTCGAAGCGCTTTTTTCTGTGGCCCCTGAATTTAGCCTTGGAGATTACAAGTCACTGAAAATTGAACAGGTAATGGCCGATTCCGCTTCAGAAAATGATATTGATGATTTTCTAAATCAGCTGGCTTCCAAGAATAGTGAAAAGAAGGAAGCTGATGAGGGCGCGGTCATTGCAGCGGGCGATAGCGTGAATCTCTTAGTTAAAGGGAAGGTAGATGGGGCAGACTGTAGGTTTTTGCGCCATTACAATATCGAATTGGTCATGGGTAACGAGGAGCTGTATCCAGATTTTGATAAGAATATTCTTGGAAGTAAAAAACTGGATCGAGTCAATCTCGAGTACTCTTTTGCGGAGGATTTTGACAACAAGGTTGTGGCTGGAAAGACAGCCCAGTTGGAAGTTAAAGTTCTTGGTCATCATAAGATTGAGGCGCAGAAATTTGATGATGAATTCGCGTCAAAATTTGGTCCCTTCAAAACCATGGTTGAATTAAAGAAGAGCATTGGCGATGAATTGGAAAGTAAGAACAAACAGGCAGCACAAGAAAAAATTAAAGAGAAGATCCAGGAGTCATTGCAGGCAGTGATCGATTGTGAAGTTCCTGAAGAGTTAACGCGGGAGCTTACCGACTCAAAATTAGAAGACTTGAAATATGAGTTATCCAAAAAGCAGACTTCATTTGAGGATCATCTCAAGGCCGAAGGGAAATCTGAAGACGAGCTGAAAGAAGAGATGAATATTGATTCAGTCAAAGCCTTAAAATTGAGCTTTGCTTTGGCAGATTTAGCAAAGCAGGAGGGTTTTGATGTGGAGGAGCGAGAGATCGCAGCCAGGGTTTCCATGACTGCCCATTATCTTCGCAAGCCCTTCCAGGAAATTCTGGAATATGTGGAGAGCCTGGGCCGAAGACCCTTAATCCGAGCTGAGATTCTTCAAGAAAAGGGTTTGGAGTTTCTTGTTAACCATTATTCGCCTGAAGAAGCCCCAAAGGAATTGGAGAACGAAGGGTAGGTCGAGAATCTTTCTACACCTTATCTGTGCATCCCATCGAGTCAATGTGTAAACTAATAGAGTACCGGGATGGAATTAAAAAAGTGCGAAAGCATAGAAAAGCAAAGGAGACCCAGTGGCATTGATTCCAATGGTTGTTGAGAGTAC
Source organism: uncultured bacterium (assembly GCA_964539825.1). Classification (GTDB taxonomy): domain Bacteria; phylum Muiribacteriota; class UBA6191; order UBA6191; family UBA6191; genus CAZIKF01. The sequence goes on along the minus strand of CAZIKF010000001.1, from coordinate 236,524 downwards.
GAGCCGTGGAGAGCGCTCCTATGATCTTTATTCCAGACTCCTAAAAGACCGAATTGTTTTTTTAGGAAGTACGATTTATGACGAAGTAGCGAATATCATCATCGCGCAGTTGCTTTTTCTGGAAGCGGAAGATTGCGACAAAGACATTCAGTTCTATATTAATTCACCTGGAGGCTCTGTGAGCGCGGGGTTGGCAATACTAGACACTATGAGGTACGTAAAACCTGAGGTGGCTACCATTTGTCTCGGGCAGGCCACCAGTATGGCTGCCACCATCCTCGCTGGAGGTGAGAAGGGTAAGAGATACGCCCTTCCTCACTCGTCTGTAATGATCCATCAGCCTCTTGGCGGTGCTGCCGGGCAGGCGTCCGATATTGAAATAAGGGCAACTGAGATCCTGAGGATAAAAGGGCTCATGAATGAAATGATGTCGCAATTTACCGGTCAACCTATCGAAAAAGTATCCCAGGATTCCGATAGGGATTATTACATGACGGCGCATGAGGCCCTGGATTACGGGATAATCGATCGCGTAATGGAGAGACACGAAGAGTGAGGATATTGTCATGAGTATGTTCAATACCAAAGATGGAGACAATTATCGCTGCTCTTTTTGCGGCAAAGGTCAGGAACAAGTAAAAAAACTGATCGCAGGACCTGAAGTCTACATCTGCGATGCCTGTATTGAGCTTTGCAATGAGATCATCGTTGAAGAGCTTGAAGAAGAAAAAGGGGCGGGTAAGAGCCAGGTTCTTAAGCCTCACGATATCTTCACTGAGCTAGATCGGTACCTTGTGGGTCAGCCAAGCACTAAAAAAACGATCTCAGTTGCGGTTTATAATCATTTTAAGAGGATCAATTCCAGAATCAGCGAAGAGATTGAAATTCAGAAGTCGAATATTCTTCTGCTGGGTCCAACTGGTTCCGGGAAAACCCTATTGGCGAAAACCCTTGCGAAGATTCTCGATGTGCCCTTCAGTATCGCCGATGCCACGTCTCTTACCGAAGCGGGATACGTGGGTGAAGATGTAGAATCGATTTTGCTCAAGCTGATCCACGATGCAGATTTTAATATTCAGAAGGCGGAACAAGGCATAGTCTATGTAGATGAGATAGATAAGATTGCCAGAAAAGGTGAAAATACTTCCATAACTCGAGATGTGTCTGGAGAAGGTGTACAACAGTCTCTGCTGAAGATCATTGAAGGAACTGTAGCGAATATTCCTCCCAAGGGAGGCAGAAAGCATCCGCACCAAGAGTTAATCCAGATCGATACCACTAATATTTTGTTCATTTGCGGCGGTGCCTTTGACGGACTGGAAAAGGTTATTGAGGAAAGGGTGAATTCTTCCAACCTCGGTTTTGGGGCTAAAATTTCAAGTCGTCAGTCTTTTGATAATCGAAATATCGTTAAGGATGTAACCACAGCGGATCTGATCAAATTTGGAATTATTCCGGAATTTATAGGCCGTCTACCTGTTGTTTGTGTTTTGGAGCCGCTAGATATACCTGCCCTGGTCTCCATATTGACGGAGCCCAAGAATGCTCTGGTGAAACAATACCAGAAATTGTTTGAGTTAGAGGGTGCCAGGCTTCACTTCACTGAAAAGGCTTTGGAGGCGATAGGTCACAGGGCTAACGAGGAAAAGACAGGCGCCAGGGCCCTTCGCTCGGTGATGGAACGCTTGATGTTAGATTTGATGTATGAACTCCCTAATCTCGTGAAACTTAAGAAAGACTTCACAATCACCGAGGAGATGGTCCTGGGTATTGAGAAGATAGGTGAGTTGATGGATCTTAAGAAAATCGCCTAGTGAATTCTAGCCCTACTCGGGTTATACTGTCGGCCTGTTTTCACCTCTCAGGTCATGAGTCCAAAAACCTCCGCTCATAGCGAAAATCTGTCTATTCTCTCCGCTTTGCCGCGCGCTGCAATTTACATTTTTGTGGGGCTGATTCTCTTCTTTATGCCCCTGCATATCGATATTGACCTCAAGCACGTATTTAACACGGCAAAAGAGATTCTTTTCGGTAAATTCTTGATGGCGGCTCTTGTTGCCTGGGTAGCTGCCCTCGCAATTCGCGGGGTTCTACTTATCCCTCGCTGCCGCGCTTTCTATTGGTTTCTGGCAACAATCATCTTCATGCTCCTCTCCATTTCCTGGTCGATTTCAGCCAATCTTTCCATGCGCGAAATTTCTCCCCAGTTAGGCTGCTTTTTACTCTTTACGATAGTTCTAACCTCAATTCGCTCAGAGAGGGTCATTCATAACCTGATTTCGGTTACGATTCTCGCTGCGTTTTTAGTGACCCTTTACGGCTTGGCCCAGTATTACGACTTTGATGATAAATATTTCAGAATACAAAGTCGTCCAGTGGTCATGGACACTTTTCTGGGTGAAATTGCCGTTCCAGCAGGCGAATCTGCCATGTCTGCTATTCTGCCTCTGCCCTTTGTTAAAGCTAACAAGTTCTTTCAGGGAATCTTATTACCTCAAAAGCCTGAAGAGCACTTTAAGATTTATGCCTTCATGGGGCATAGAAACTATTTTAGTGGTTACCTGGTTCTCATCATTCCCCTGGTGCTCATCCGTCTGTTACTCAAACTTAAGACCCTGGTATATGAAGATCTTCGAACAGGAGGTGTTTCAAAGGCTCAATTAATCTGGGATGTCCTGATTTCCGCATTTTATAGTACCAGTCTCATATTGATGATTAACGCTGTTTTGCTGACCCAGACGCGAGGTGCTCTGTTGGGGATGGTGGTGAGTCTTTGTTTCCTTGTGCTGTGTTCAATTTTATTAGCAAACCAGGATCGCAAAAAGATAACCGGCCTGACCATTCTCGGCAGCGTAGGGTTGGTGGTCGTAATTCTGGGACTGATGTTTGTAACAGAAAATAAGGGGCTTTTTACCGCCGCTATCGTGATCTCCTGCCTGGCATTCCTCTCGTTTTTAGCCTTCTTTCGCCATCTGGTGCCGGCTCTACTCATAGGAATCATTTCGGTAATGATGTTCTTAGGAAGCTATAAGGTCGTTACATCACCATCTCGATCCGATACCATCAAATCCCACCGCAGTACTCTCTTTCGAATTACCCAGACTTCTGACTGGCGAGGCTCAGCTCACCAGAGAACCCTGATCTATTCCACTACTTTACGGATCATTACAGATGATCTTCTTTCTCTGATGGTTGGGAAAGGTATTGGAACCTTTGGAATCCATTACATGATCTACCAGGTGAAGCTCTTTCTTGATACCGAGGTATCAGGAAAATTTCTGTGGGATACCAATAAGTCGATCTATGCCCACAATGAGTATATCCACTGGATGTCTGAGATCGGTCTTATCGGATTGAGCCTGATGATGCTCTTCTGGTATTTCTATGTACGCCGGACTCTGGAGGGTCTGCGGCGCATCTATCGTCAGGAATTTGATGAAAACCCGCTGAAGGTACTGACGATCATTGGGCTTTTGGCTGGAACTATCGGCACTCTCACCCATTGTGTAGTCACTTTTGACCTGCATCTCATGTATTCCATGGTCACGTTCTACTGCTGGGCCGCCTTCGCTCTTACTCTTTGCGGGGTACGTCTTAGCAGGGTTCCCATCAGAGGGAATTTTTTCAGAGGCCTTTTGGTCTGTGGAGGAGTTTTAGTAGCAGTTTTGACATGGAAAAATCTAAACGATGTCTATTACCGCGATTATTACTGGAGACAGGGCTTTTACCAATTTTCCCAAAAACAGTGGAAAAAAGCGTTTGATCTGTATCAAAAGGCGTTAACCCATGATTCCACACTCGGAGAGCTCCTCTTTGATTTTGGTCGAGCCCTCATGGACTCAAACGATAACCCCAGAATTCCCAAGAATGATATAGATATCTACAACGTTCGTACGATCAAGAGAAATCTGAATTTACATACGATGTACAAGAGACCCCATGCCCTTGAGGAAGGCGAAACCCTTGGCTCCAATGAAGACCTTACGGATAAGAATCTAACCAACAATTTCATCGCGGTTTCCTCGTTTCTGGAAGCGACTCATAATTTTACCGACCCGGCCAATTTTCATAATATCGCGCTGTGTTTCTATAAAGAGTCACAACGCTCAACTCTAGACCAGAAGACCAGGCAGATTCTGGCAAAAAAATCAGAGGACTTTTATCGAAGAGCCATTGATTTGAACCCCATTTACGCGCAGTCTTTGAGTAACCTGGGTTATTTGAAGGCTACCCGGGGTGAGCATCCGGAAGCTCTTTCTATGCTGGAGCGAGCAATTCGGCTTAAAGATGGGCAGACGCCGACCACCTTTTTAGGTCTGGCCATGATCTACCAGGCAGACAAGGAATATGATAAAGCCTTGGAAATGTTTCAAAAGCTCCAAAAGCTCAATCCCACCAATCCGGAAACAATGGTTCGGATTGGCTCCTTGTACTTTCAGATGCAAAAAAAGGAGGAGGCGGAGAAGTCCTTTTTGAAAGCCGCTGATTTGGCAAAGAATAAGCAGCAAGCCGCTTCATTGGTTCGCCAGGCACTGCAGATCAAAATCCCGAGGCTTCAGGCGATCGTGAAAAAGGATCCGAACAACAATACAGCCTTTATGGATCTTGCCTTTTCATTCGTGCGTTATGGAATCCTGCCCATATCCATCCCCAACAAGGATAATTATTTACAGCAGGGAATACAGGCTTTAAAGAGTCTCATCGCCCGAAATCCTAATAACGTGGAAATCCGTCTCAAACTTTCTCAGGCATACGAAGAAATTGGAGATATGAAGAATCTGCGCTCCGCATACCAAAATGTTTTAAAAATCATGAGTCCTACGGACACGAGGCGCACAGGAATAGAGCGGAAACTGGAAATCTTCGATAGATAGCCGACTGCGGTTTAATTCGCAGGTTCGAAATTTTTGGCTGTGTCTACGAAGGCCTGGACTCCTTCTATTGGGGTGGTTGGGTGTAGGCCGTGGCCCAGGTTTAGAATGTGGTTTCCTCTGCCTTTGGTGGCTTGAAGGATTTTGGTGGTCTCCTGGATGATCTTTTCAGGGGCAGCGAAGAGTAGGGAGGGATCCAGATTTCCTTGAATGCCTATGGTTGTCGGGATTTTATCCAGGTAAAAGGAGATATCTCGTCTCCAGTCTACAGAAATGGCATCTGCTCCTGATTCTATTTGTGCCTCGATGAGATGCGACGCTCCATTGGCATAAAGAAGCGTGGGGATTTCCTTTTTTTTCAAGGCTTCGAAAATCTTTGCAGTTGAGGGAAGTATTGATTCTCGATAGGTTTCCAGGCTCAACTCACCCGCCCAGGTGTCGAATAATTGTACGGCCTCGGCTCCGGCTTCAACCTGAAGGAGTAGATACTCAATTGTCAGGTCGGCTAGCTTATCCAGGATTTCTCTGAATCCGGAAGGGTCCTGGTAGAGCCAACCCTTCACAAATTCAAAATGCTTGGATGACTTCCCTTCTATGGCGTAGGTTGCAAGCGTGTATGGGGCTCCGGCAAACCCAAGGAGCGTCTTTGGAGTGTCGGTGAGCTCTCGCCTAAGAATTTGCAGTGCTTCCATCAGTGAGCCGGCGGCTGTCTGAAAATCAGCAGGAGGTAGGGCGCGAAATTCCGCCAGGTTACGGAGGGGATTGGCAATATAAGGTCCCGGTCGAAAATCTAGATCCATGCCCAGGGCCTGGAGCGGAACGAGAATGTCGCTAAAGACAATCACGGCATCAAGATCATAGCGCCGCAGTGGTTGTAAACTTGCTTCAGCCGCTGCTTTCGGGGCTTGAAGAAGTTGAAGAAAGCTATATTCCTTGCGTAACTCTCGATATTCGGGAAGATGCCGTCCCGCCTGGCGCATCATCCATACCGGAGATTTTTTAGACTTACCTGCAAGAGCTTTTAGTACGGGTTTTTCCATGATTGAGATTCCAGATTTAAATTGGCTGTAAGTGAACATATACTAGATAGATTAGAAGTATATACACTGGACACAATGATTGCGGAACCCCCTTTTTTACCTGAGCGCTCCAAATTGGAAATTCTGGGGTTCTCTCCAGCCAGCGCGTCCAAACCAGGTCATTCCTGGATTCATTCCTTTAAAGAATTCGTTCAGTGGATTCCCTCCAGTCTCGAAGGTAGTGATTATCACGGGTTTTCAGCGGATGACAGCGGCAGAGTCGCTGAACTCGAGAAGTTACTGAAGACTGGAAAATTCATCATGGGTACCAGGGGTGGCTGGGGATCGCTGCGGTTATTGAAATCCATTTCATTGAAAAGGGAGCAGGAGGGAATTCTCTGTGGATTTTCTGATCTTACGACCCTCTTAAATATATTGCCCTGGAGAACCTCTATCCATTGTTTTCATGGTCCTATGTTTTGCTATCCACAGGAACTTAAGAGGGGGGGATATTTACACAGAAGTTTTGAGGATTTCTTTCTCACCAGAAAGGATCGCAGCAGTGGCAGCTTTGAAGGGAAAATTCTTGGTGCAGATACCCTGTCTGGCCCGATGGTTGGTGGTAATCTCTCGGTCTTTACCGCTCTTGCAGGTACGACTTACTTACCAGACCTGTCGGGCAAGGTCTTATTTCTTGAAGAGATAAATGAGCCCACTTACCGGGTAGATCGAATGCTCACTCACCTGAGCCTCCTTCCCGGTTTTGAGCGGCTTAGAGGAATCATCTTCGGGGGTTTTACACAATGTCTGCCATCACCTGTAGATTCAGGTGATATGACTATAGAGGAGCTCTTGGAGGACTTTCATCAGAGAACCCAATTGACCATAGTAACGGGTGCTCCCATAGGTCACCTTGAGGACTTCCTCATAGTTCCGATCATGGGGGATTCTCTTTGGACCCGGGACGGCTCCAGGATTTTCTATGAGCTGATGGTACCCTGGAGGAAAGAGGTAACTTTAATTCGATGAAAGCAAAGGAAGAAAAGAGACTCATAGAGGACCTACACAAGGGGCAGCGCCGGGCTCTGGCCAGGGCTATTACCATCCTCGAGAGTGACGCCAAATCAGACCGGGAACAGGCAGCCAGGATCTTAGCAGCACTGGAATCCATGACCTCCTCACAGAAGATTGGCTTGCGCTTAGGGATCACAGGCCCTCCCGGAGTGGGAAAGAGTACCTGGATTGAAGCCTTTGGAACACGGGTTCTCTCAAAGGGTTTACGTCTGTGTGTTCTCCCGGTAGATCCAACTTCTCCAGTCAGCGGGGGGAGTCTGCTTGGCGATCGAACGCGAATGGAGAATTTGTCTCGGTCGGAGGATTGCTTTATTCGCCCCTCACCATCGGGTCGCAAAGCCGGGGGGGTTTCTGAGGGAACCAGGGACGTGCTGCGTCTCTGTGAACTTCTGGATTTTGATATTCTTTTGGTTGAAACAGTGGGAGTAGGTCAAAATGAACTAGATGTCTGCTCCATGGTTGATTTGACTATTCTTCTGTTCCCTCCCTTTGGAGGGGATGAGCTGCAGGGCTTAAAAAAGGGAATTTTGGAAATCGCCGATATCTACTTCGTGAATAAATTTGATGTTGCAGCCGATGCTGCTCAATCTATGAAGCAGGATTTACTGGCAGCATTTTCCGTCTTCCCGTCCTTTTTGGAGAGGGGAAGACCGGAGATTTATCTCGGGAGCGCGCTCAGCGGAGACGGTGTGTCCGAAGTTTTAGATACAGTACTTGAACAAACTGTACAGGCTAAAAGCATAGGCACCTTTCAACAGCGTCGCAGGGATCAGGAATTACTCTCCTTCAGAGAGGGATTGAAGACCAGGATTCTTCGAGACTATTTCGCAAAGAATTCCGTTCAGCAAGCCCTTAAGAAGATAGAAAAGGAGCTTCAATCCGGTAGACTTGGTGTGGGGGAAGCTCTGAAGCGGATGCTTAAATCGTGAGGGAATTCTACTCTGTGCCCTCAACGACCTCCTTACGAAGTCGGAAAAACTCTTCCTGGTTATTGGATTTAGCGGTCTCTTCGATCTGCCGAAAGCGAACCCTTTCGCGAAAAAAAGACTCCTCGGAAGAGTTTTCTACAGGAAACAGATTCGAATCGGGGTCCTGTTGGACATTGGGTTGCCATGTCTCATAGCTGGGCGGGAGGCCCTGAAGAGAATGTGCCTCGTCCTTGCCAAAAAATCGATCATAAACCGAATTAGCGGCAAAGGAGGCAAGAATACCAGCCCCTATTGCCAGGGCTCCGCCTGAACCTAGTGCGACAAAGGCGGCCGAAGATGCCAGCGCTGAAAACACTGCCTTTACAATATCAGTTCTATCAAGGCTTCCCTGGCTCCACTCAAATCCCAGGGCTGCCCCCAAAAAACCGGGTACAGTTTTTAGTATTAAGGGTACTCCTGGTGGAAGAAATTGCCCGGCTATGCTGAACAGGGTAGCGCCTGCAAATATTCCAAGGGAACTCTTTACAAAATCTGAATTGGTAAGGAAATCCAGTGCTCTTTCCGGATTTACCTGCCCGGTACGCTTATAATCCTGGACGATGGAGGTTGCTGCACCGATACCTCCGACAACCAGGGCGTACTGAAACAAATTTTTACCAATAGCGCCCGTGTTTAAACCACTTTTTGAATATCCAGCCTTACCTTCAGTTAGATACTGAGGAACCTGTGTTCTAAAGACATGACTCAAGCCCTGTGCTGCCCCAACCTGTACTGCATGTGGCCGTACTTTCCCCAGGGGACTCAAGATGGCGCGGGTCCTATTTGAAAAACCATCGGTCTGGACTTCAGGATTTGCAGCCGAATGAAGACAGGGGATACCAAGAAGAAAACTAAGCAAAACAGATACAAGAAAAGCCATCTATTCCCTTTACGAACCAGAGGGGGGCTAGGTTTCGTCCCATGCTATGATAAATGAACAATTCGGGAATTTTCACCCTATGAAATCCAAAAATTCGGAGAAAAAGACACTGGTCATAGCAAGCCCTCGTGGATTTTGTGCAGGAGTGACTCGAGCCATCGAAGTCGTTGAGCGGGCACTTGAGTTATGGGGTCCACCGGTTTATGTGAAGCATGAAATTGTCCATAATCAGTTCGTAGTGGATCGACTGCGGGACAAGGGGGCTATCTTTGTACAAGAGCTTGCAGAAGTTCCCACGGGTAGCCAGGTAATTTTTTCCGCGCATGGTGTCCCCCCCAGCACTGTTGCGGAGGCTGGAGACAAGGGATTGAAGGTTACTGACGCAACCTGTCCGTTGGTTACCAAGGTGCATAAAGAGGCCAGCAGATATTCAAAGGATGAGTTCGATATTTTGTTGATTGGGCATAAAAACCATGTAGAGACTATCGGGACAAAGGGGGTCGCTACAGAGCGCACCACCGTTGTCGAGAATGTTGAGGATGCCCTGAGAGTAGAAGTTTCAAATCCTGATAAGGTGGCCGTATTAACTCAGACTACATTAAGTGTAGATGATACCGAAGAAATTGAAGTGGTTCTTCGAAAGCGATTCCCTAAACTCCAGGCACCTTCCAAATCAGATATATGCTATGCAACAACAAACCGACAGGTTGCGATTAAAGAAATTTGTAAGGAAGTGGATCTTGTCCTTGTCGTGGGCTCCAGAACAAGTTCCAATTCCAATCGATTGCGAGAGGTCGCCCAAAAACGAGGGGTAACCTCCTATTTGATTTCAGATGAGAATGAAATTCAGCCGGAGTGGCTCCAGGGGATCTCCAAGATTGGCATGACCGCGGGTGCCTCAACCCCTGAAGTAATTATCATGCGCTGTATTTCCCGTCTTCGAAACCTGGGAATCAATGAGGTATTGGAGAAGCCCGTCATTGAGGAGAGTGTGACCTTTAACATTCCCCGCATGGGCTAGTTTCTGGCCAATTTAAGTCCATGGTTGATATTTTCATCGCGGTTCTGGGGGCGTTGGGAGCTTCCCTGGGTCCGGTCCTGACAAAGAAAATTCTTGCGACCCTGCCGCCCTTTCAAACGATATTTCTGCTCAGCTTCCCAGCCTTTCTGACCACACTTATTCCCAGTTTAATCTTTGGTTTTAAGTCCATTTCCATCAAGAAGCCTGAAATGATTTCAACTTTATTGATCATTGGATTTCTCTATCAGAGTTTGCCGGCTTGCCTGACGCAAATAGCACTCGTTGAGGTGCCGTCAATGGTGGTAGTGATGCTTAAGAGGCTTCAACCATTGATTATTGTAGTTTTGCTGCTGCTATTCAGAGACCATCGGGTCAAGATTACGGATGTCCTTGCCGCAGTCATTTCTGTGTCCGGGGTTTATTTCTTATTGAATTCGGACGGTTGGGCTTTGCAGGTGGCCCAATTTCTCAATCCACCGGTATTGTTAATCGTGGTTAGTGTGGTGTTGTGGGCGCTGATGTTCATCAAGACCCAATCCATCACAAGGGGAATTCCAGCTGTGTTTGTTGCCTGTTTCACGACGGGCTGTCTTAGCGTAACATCGCTGCCTTTTGCTTTAGCGGAGGGTCCATGGCATTTTGAAAAGATAGACTTCTCATTGGGAGTATTGCTCCTGATTAACGGTCCCCTGGCCTTTGGTCTGGGTCTCTGGGCTATTTACCGCTCCTTGAAGATTTTCCATCCCATGTTAATGAGTCTAATGATGCTTCTTGGACCGGTAGCAGCGCTGTTGGTTTCCACTCAGTTTTTTGATGAGGAGTTAAGAGGCGGGCAGGTTTTAGGAGTATTTCTTATTATTGGGGGACTGTTGTGCAAAATCTTTGGCTCAGATTCAAAAGGCAATTCTCCAACAGGCTCCATGGAAAGAACTGGGGCATAATGCAACCTTTGGGTTCAAAGGGACGTATTGATACCGTCGACGTCTTTAGAATTTTTTGTGCCCATGATCCGGTTTAGACCCTATATATGGCTTTTTTGCCTCTTTTCCCTTTTGGGACCATTGGAGGCGGCCAAGGAAAAAATCCGTAAATTCAGACTGGGAGGGGCGATGGTTTCCTCCAAATTGAGCCACGGGAAACAGGATACTACCGTCTTTCTCTCGTTTGATTTCCTGGAGAAACTTCTTGCGGAAGAACTTTTAAAGGCGGGTGTCGAGCCTCTTAATGATGAGGGAGTTAAATTCGTGGAGTTCAAAGGGACCCATATGATCATCCGGGGAAGTACAGGCATCCTTCCTTTTGAGATTGATGTGAATGGAGAATTTTATCAAAAACCCTCAAAAAAGCCCTCCAACAATGTGTATATGGATTTCTCCATCACCTTTACCAAAGCAAAGGGTGGTTTTTTAGACTCTCTACTGGATCTTGTGACCCTGCCGGTTGGAATGATCTTTGAATCCGTCCTAAATGTCATTTTCGCCACAACGGACCTTCAGGCGGATGTAAAGGATTTCTTTAAGATTGACGTGAGTGGAAAACTCAATCCATTTTCGTTTTTATCACGGCTAGGAGCTTCATTTGTGAACTTGTTTCGTCCCTCTGGAGACAAGATCCGACAGATGCATGAGGGGGAAATAAAGATAGAATTCAGCGAACGCGCGCTAATCGTCTTGAATAAAGCAAAGAATGTAGAGGTTGGAGCCATCAAGGATGGGATTTTGGTTTATTTTTATTAAGAAGATGGGATTTTCCCCGTGAAAAATTGGTGTCTAATAAAAAATCAATGGCTATTCGCCCTGGCGCTTAGCTTGCTTTGCCTTTCTTTCCCCATGGCCAAAGAGGGGGGAAAGGTTCGTTTGGAGCTTACCGAATCCATGGTGGCAAGCCTGCTCACCGAGGCTTTGCGCGGAGTGGATTCAGCAATTCGTGCGGAAGTGAATTTCAAAAAAGGTTCAAAGAAGGATCCTCAAGGGCAGGCAATACTTATATACCGGGTATTTATTTCTGTACCGGACCTGAGACTGGATTCTCTGGATATGGTTCCTGGCGCACAGGACACGAGCGCACTGACAAAGGCTCTGGAGGATTTGCGAAGCTCATTGAGTTCAAATGGTATTAAAGAAGTGAGCTTTCAAGTTGGGACCAAGATGTCTCTGAAAAAAGCTGGAGATCGCCTTTTTATCCAGGCCAGAATTTATCCGCGAACTCTACGAATCCACACAAAAAGCCTGGATGATAATCGTTTGGATTTATTGCTCAACGAAGTTTTACGACCTCTCATCGTGGATCGTCATTCTGGTGAAATTCTCCAGGGAATCGAACGGAAATATCTACAGGAACTAAAAGTGGGAGATTTATTTGTTTTAAGGGCAAAGAATCTTCCCACGAATAAGCTCATTTCAATTGAAGTCAACCTTGGAAAGGTGAATGAACTCAACATCCTGGATTTTCTGAATTTTAGCACTACAGAAAATCATCTTGTTCTGGCGGGAAGAACCAAAGTACCGGGGGCTGGAAAATGAGAGTGACCCTGATACTCTTCTTACTTTTTTCGCCGCTGGCTATAGCAGAGGATGGTCTGTCATTTCAAGATCTTGAAAAGAATTCTTTCCCCCTGGGACCCTCTGCGAGCATGGAACAAAGCCTGGATAATGCTTCAGAAAACCGGCCTTTTAGCGTAGACCAGGGAAGCCAGGAAAATCCAATCTTTAGCTATGATCAGTATTTTGGTTCCGTTCGTCCGGATGTGGCCGTTCGCATTGGAAGAGAAACCGTAAAAAAATGGTCCCATCGATGGCTCTATAAAGAAGGGCTTCCCGTTCGCTATATACGCTATGACATCGTCGGAGATTCCCTGGAATTTAGTGTAACCGTAGATTATCAGTATTTTCGCGATCGACGGAAAATTGATCTTATCGCACCCGCATATGCCCCGGGCCAAATTTTCAAGCCCGTGGGGGAGAGACGTGCCTACGATCGAGACAAGGATGGGTCAGAGTTTGTTGTAGATATCAAATTTCGTTTGCGTTTTCCACTGGTGGGCTACCAGAAACCCGGGGATCGCTCCCAGGACAATACCCTTTATATGCAGTTCACCAGACAGGCGATTCAAGCTTATTACCTGGAAGATTTTGAGACTTACCTCATGAAACTTGAGGAGCGTGCTGAACTTTTCATGAGTATCAGGGACATGCAGATCTCCCCTTCAGGCAGGAGATTATCTGATCTTACGCGTACCATGAAGGAACTGGAGGAGCTAGACCGAAAACTCACTCAGAACGGTTCTCTGAGTCCTTCTGAGCAGAGACGGTTAGAGTCTCTTAATGTCGATTTAAAGCAAGAAGATGTGAGTAGTATTTTGACCGATAAACTACTATTGGTTGATAGTCAGATTGAAAGATTTCAAAGTGGCTCCATTCTTCCTTTTGTACCTTCAAGTGAGGCAATCAAGGAGCTTTTATCAGCTCTTGGCCGAAACAAGGTCTTCAGTGACTATCTTGATATAGAGGTCCATGAATACCAGGGGCTCGCGGGAGGGATCATTAAGATGTCCGGTTTGAACAGAATTATCGAAGCAAGGCTTCCCGGGTTGGATATCTATTTTGTTGGAGTGGATAGAGTAGCGCCAGGCAAACTTCACATGTTCGGCAGCGAAGGGTCTAAGATCCTGGTGGCGGGGAGGTTGAGAAAGTGATCCTGCGACTATTCCTGGTCTTGGTGTTAGTTGGATGTAATAGCTCTATCACGGAGGCTTCCAACTCCTCAGAAGAGCCGAATCTTCGCGTTTATTTAAACCGTAGAATGGTACATAGATTTACAGATGCCTTGAAAAGTTTTGCTCCCGGTGTAGATTCAGTACTTTTTGATCTCCGAGACAATAGGTTGGACGTGAAAGTGGTACTGCAGAAATCACAAATTCCCTTTCTTCGATTTGTCACGCCCACTTATAAACCCGGAGAGATCTTTAAACACAATTCTAAAAGAAAGGGCCGAGTTAGTAAGGATGATGAAGAGGATTACCTGGTGGGCTTTCAATTTTCATTTGAAGCAAGAATGGATCCCGCTGAGCCTGATGTGGCTTATCTTGCTTTCAAACAGCCCCAGGTAGCGGCCTATTTCTCCCAAGATTTTGATCATTATCGAAAAGTTCTTAAAGAACTTGGAGAAGTCTTATCAAGTTCTGATGCCCTGAGGGATAAGATTCTCGCGGTCAATCGCTCGCTTTCCCAATTACCTTCAGGTAGAGAAGGAACCGTGCGTAAGATTCGCCTCCTAAAGGAAAAGGTGACTCTATATGAAAAATTTAATTCCAATACCCACATAGAGTCGGGTTTACAAGAGAAAGTGGTCAGGTTTTCGTCAGGTTCCCATCTCAACTTACTCCCTTCCGATGAGGTTTTGAAGGATCTACTCAAGGCTGTGGAAGGTCGATGGACCGGAGATGGAATACTCGAAGATGTTTATCAAAATGTAAAAAAGATGCAGGTCCTGCACGAAGGATTGGAAATCAAAACAGTGGGTCCCATCAAAAACCGCCAGGGTGTACTCAAGGTCTCAAACCTCGGAAGTGTCCTGGCCGGTTATCTCCCAGGCCTGAAGATTACATCGGTGCGCATTGAGGAAATTGATTCTCCGCCGCCCGATGGGGAGAGTACCGCCGCCCAGCGAATGGGAAATTACCAGCTTGTTTTTGAGGGCAAAGTCCCTCCAAGAGGGGGAAACCGATGATAGTTCGAGTCCTTTTCCTAGTGTTATCCCTGGGCAGCCAGCTCTGGGCGAATCCTGAATTTAATGGTCTGGAGCAGGAATCTTTCAGTCAAAATACCGCAGATGTTGGGAAAGATAATACATCGATAGGGACCGGATTTTGGACGCATTTGCGGACTAAGTTTCTAGAGGGAACCGTAGAGGAGCATTTTCCGGCTGCCCCCCAGCCTTCCAGAACCGATATCAAGCTTCACTTTGACGACCGTGTCGTAAATTCGTTTTCCGATCATATGGTGGGAACGCTAATCCCCATGGTCTATGAACTTAGCTACCATATTCACTCAGGACGCCTTCGAGTCAGTCTGCTTCTTGATTATGACGAGCTTAGTAGCGTGGGGGTTGGTATGGCGGGACTGGTAGAACTTGAAGACGCCAAAGAGCGGAAGGCCGCAGGAGATGTACCAATTATTGCAATGGACGTTTCCTTCTCCATTTTTAATAAAATCAAGGAGCTGAACACTGTCTATTTGTCATTTGAAAAGCTGCGAACATACCGATTTTGGAAAGATGGCAAGAATACTGCGGGACGAGCGAATATCGATCAGTTCAGGCGCTACGTAAAAGCCAGCGTTCAGGGAATTACGCGAGATAACATTGAGCAGAAAGTTGTTGAAATACAAAAACAGGTGAAGGAATTAAGAGATACCGGTGAGTTGCAAATAGCCTTTGAGAAACAAGATGAACTGGATTCACTTCGAGAAGATACTTCCTTCTTTCAATTGGTAGAGGAAAAGTTCAATTCACAAATCCAGCTTAAACCTGAATTCGTAGGCAATTTGGTGGAATATCTCAAGCAGCAGGATGCTTTTAGCGCCAAGTTGGAGTTATCTCATTATGCGGTTACACCGGGATCTGGAAGTCCGGCCCAGCCCACCATTCAGCTCATCCGAGTGGGAAGACTGGATAAGGCTTTAAATATAAACCTTCCAGATCTTCAGATAGATTATGTAAGAATTCAGGATCGCCAAATGACCTTCAGCGGGACCCTAATACCTTAAAGATAGATTCTACTTCGCGGGGTTTTACTTCACCAAATAATGCCCTGGAAATTTCTACACCTCGGCAGCCTTTTTCCGCGAGTCTACGAATTTGCAGCACCGTATCAAGCCTGCTGATTTTCCCTTCAATTTGCTCCTGAACTTCGGCCTTTGCTCCATAGAGTTCCTCAAGGGTTTTCATCATGCGGGCGTATTCGCTAAGTGAATCCTGATTCCAGATCTCAAACTTTTCATCTATGCTGTAGATAGCATACCCAGTTCGGTAACCATCGGAGTGCTCAGGAAGGTCGTGCAGCAGTCTACGAATTCTCATAAGACACAGTTGTAGATTATCTCCTAACTCACGCAGAGATTTTATCACCAGATCTCCCTGGTATTCCCATCCATCAATTTCCCTATTGTTTTGCCTTTTAATGTAGAGATTGGTGATGAGCGAGTCTAATTCATCCTGGTTTTCCCCGGTGTCGACCAGGTATAGGGGTTCGGACCTGGTAAGGTCCTGATCAGGTTTAGTCCAGGTTCGCTCTAAATCGAGAAAGGCCTGGTCAAAACCTTCAAATGCCTTAACTCTACTCATCTCGGAAGAGGTGTTTCTATAGAAGACTACCTGGCATTCAATGCGGCGCCGACGAATCTTTTTTCTTCGATTTATCGTTGCATTGGCTACCTGCTCCCTTTTCCATTGAAGTCGGTATTGCTCTCTTAACGAGGGATCCTTGAGAACCTCATAGGCTTCACGGATTAGTAGAAATTCGCGGCTCTCGCTTTGATTCTTTGAAACGTCAGGATGGGTTTTACGCGCCAACCGACGATAGGCTGCTCGAATCTGGGCTGTATTCGCACTGGACGAAATGCTCAGAATTTCAAAATAATCTATAAAACTCGACCCATCTTTCATTCCTTTTATCCTATATCACAGATGGGGCAGATCAAGAAAGGAGGCAGAAAAATCTGCAGTCCGAATGTGGAAATCTGATATGATATGCCTCTCCCTTGAAGAGGGTAGTATTGCTTAAATTAAGTCGATTCAAAGCACGGGAGAAGAATCTATGGGTTGGATCTTTCGGTACTTGACTTCCTCAGTTGGAAAGAAGCAGGTTATGGCTCTCACAGGTCTTTTGCTGCTTCTCTTTCTGGTGGGACACCTGGGAGGAAACTTCCTTCTATTCCTGGGGGCAGGACCCTTTAACAGTTATAGCCACGCTCTGATCAGCAATCCTCTGATCATTCCTATCGAGTTGGGACTTCTGGCTATATTTCTAGTGCATATAGGTCTTGCTATCTGGGTTTCCATCGAAAATAAGTTAGCTCGTCCGGACCCTTATGCCCATCCGCTATGTGAGGGAAAACAGGGTCTTTCCTCCTCTACGATGCTGATTACAGGAGGAGCATTGATTCTTTTTGTGGTCGTTCATATCCTCGGTTTGAAGTATGGCACCTATTATTGGGCCGCTGCCTCAGACGGCACCGTGATTCGTGATGTCTACAAGCTGGTTCTTGAGTATTTCAAGAACCCAGGAATGCTTTTATTTTACGCAGCATCGATGATTGTTTTAGGTGTTCATCTGACACATGCCTTTTGGAGTGCCTGTCAAACCATCGGGCTTAGTCATAAGAAGTATACTCCCATACTTAGAGGGTTATCAGTATTGCTGGCTCTCGGACTTGCAGCTGGATTTCTTTTTGTTATTCTTTTCGCTAGTCAGGCAAAGGTAGGTTGATATGTTGGATTCCAGGATTCCCGAGGGTCCAATTGAAGATAAGTGGGCTCGTCATCTTTCCACATGTAAATTGGTTAACCCCGCGAATAAGAGAAAATTCGAAGTTATCGTAGTCGGCACAGGTTTAGCGGGTGCCTCTGCCGCCGCTTCTCTTTCAGAACTGGGTTATAAGGTGTCGTGTTTCTGCATTCACGATAGCCCTCGACGTGCCCATAGTATTGCTGCGCAGGGTGGGATTAACGCCGCAAAAAACTATCAAAATGACGGAGACAGTGTTTATCGATTGTTTTACGATACGGTAAAAGGTGGCGATTTTCGGTCCCGCGAGGCGAATGTCCATAGGTTAGCTGAAATCAGCACCCAGATCATTGATCAATGCGCGGCGCAGGGTGTTCCATTTGCAAGGGAATACGGTGGACATCTGGCCAATCGTTCCTTTGGAGGTGCGCAGGTTTCGCGAACATTCTACGCTCGTGGTCAAACCGGCCAACAACTTCTTTTAGGGGCGTATTCAGCCTTGATGAAGGAAGTGTCCGGCGGTGGTGTGAAACTCTATTCACGGCGGGAAATGCTTGATCTGGTTCTGGTCAATGGAAAGGCGCGGGGAATCGTAGTTCGAAATATCACCACGGGGGAAATGGAATCTTTCGCGGCTGATGCTGTCGTCATCGCCTCAGGTGGTTATGGCAATGTTTTTTACCTGTCCACAAATGCCATGATGAGTAATGCAACCGCCTCATGGAGAGCCCACAAAAAGGGAGCATTTTTCGCGAATCCTTGCTATACCCAGATCCATCCAACCTGTATTCCAGTTTCCGGCTCACACCAGTCAAAGCTAACATTGATGTCAGAGTCCTTACGAAATGATGGTCGGGTATGGGTTCCTAAATCCAAAGGGGATGCCCGTTTACCCTCAGAGATTCCCGAAGAAGAAAGAAATTATTATCTTGAGAGTAAATATCCGAGCTTTGGAAATCTCGTCCCCCGGGATGTTGCCTCAAGAAACGCTAAACAGGTATGTGATGAAGGGATGGGTGTTGGTGAGAGCGGACTTTCCGTCTATTTAGATTTCCAAGATGCTATTGGAAGAATGGGAGAGGATGCGATTCGTTCCCGCTATGGAAATCTTTTTCAAATGTATGCAAGGATTACAGGCGAAAATCCCTATCAAACACCAATGAGAATCTATCCCGCTATTCATTACACCATGGGCGGACTCTGGGTGGACTACAACTTAATGAGCAATCTTCCTGGATTACATGTTCTTGGGGAGGCAAACTTTTCAGACCACGGTGCCAATCGCCTTGGGGCCAGTGCATTAATGCAGGGGCTTGCTGATGGTTATTTCGTGATTCCCTACACCCTTGGAATGTACCTGGCCGAGGCTGAACTTGAGCCAGTAGACACCAGCCATAAAGCCTTTTTAGAGTCCATTTCGGCTCAGAAGGAATCCGTGGATTCCTTATTGGCAATTCGTGGCAGGAGGTCAGTAGACTCCTTCCATAAGGAACTCGGAAAGGTTATGTGGGATAACGTGGGCATGGAACGCTCGGAAAAAAGTCTTACCACTGCTCTTGAGAAAATACCCGAAATTCGTGAAGAGTTTTGGAAGAATGTTAATGTGTTGGGTTCAAAAGATGGGCTCAACCAGGAACTTGAGAAGGCCGGCAGAGTGGCGGATTTTCTGGAGCTTGGTGAATTAATGGCTCTGGACGCTCTACAGCGAAAAGAATCATGCGGAGGTCATTTCCGTGCTGAGAGCAAAACGGAGGAAGATGAGGCCAGGCGGGATGATAAGAAGTATTGTTACGTGGCAGCCTGGGAATCGAAGGGGGTCGGGAAGAAGCCCAAACTACACAAGGAAGAACTCAGTTTCGAGGTCGTACAGCTGACTCAAAGGAGCTATAAGTAATGAGCAAGAATAGTATGTCCTTGACCCTCAAAATTTGGAGGCAGGTTGGCCCTCATGCCAAAGGCCACCTCGAGACCTATCCCATCACCGATGTTTCCGTTGATATGTCCTTTTTAGAAATGCTCGATGTTCTCAATGAAAATCTTATTCATCAAAAAATTGAGCCCATCGCGTTTGAGCATGATTGTCGAGAGGGAATCTGCGGAGCTTGTTCACTAGTCATCAATGGTGTTCCCCATGGTCCCGATGAGGCTACTACCACCTGCCAGCTTCATATGAGGCGGTTTCGCGAGGGAGATACGATCGTCATCGAACCTTTTCGGGCAAATGCATTCCCCGTGGTAAGGGATCTTGTCGTAGACCGCTCGTCCTTTGATAGAGTTATTGCCGCTGGCGGATTTGTTTCAGTAAGGACCGGAGGAGCACCAGACGCGAATTCTATTTCCATCCCAACAGATATCGCCGAACTTGCGATGGATAACGCGGCATGTATCGGTTGCGGCGCTTGTGTTGCAGCCTGTAAAAATGCGTCGGCCATGCTCTTTGTGTCAGCCAAAGTGTCTCAGCTGGCCCTATTGCCCCAGGGGCAGCCGGAGAGGGAGAAGAGAGCTCTGTCCATGGTCTCTCAGATGGACGAAGAAGGGTTTGGAAATTGCACCAACACAGAGGTATGTGAAGCAGCCTGCCCCAAAGAAATTTCAGTGGAGGGCATAGCCCGTCTGAATAGAGAATACCTCTGCGCCAGCCTCAAGTGAGACGAAAGAAGCATAAGTTCCACCTGCTTAAGGGCGCTACCCGCGAAGTGGTACCGGGAGATTTAAATTGGAAGGGCCGCTGTGTGGCTGAACTTCCCGAGGGTCCGGTTTGGATTAGCGGAGCCTATAGCGGACATTCCTGCAGGGTTCGTTTTGGTAGATACTCGCGTGACTATATTCATGCACGGGTTGAGGAGCATTTAACCAGACCCGATCATGCTCGAGAGGCACCTTGCTCTCTATTTCAAAACTGTGGTGGTTGTAAACTTCAACATCTCCCTTATGAATCGCAATTAAGAGAAAAAAGGGATCTTTTTGTGCGCGAACTCTCAGACCATCCAAGTGTGGCTGAACGATCAGAGGAGATTCACATTCATCCTTCTCCAGGTGAGTTCTCCTTTCGAAATAAAATGGAATTCAGCTTTGCAAAGAACCATGATGGTGAGATGGTACTCGGACTTCATGAGGAGAGTAGTTTTTCCAAGGTTTTGAATGTCTCCGACTGCCTTATCCAGTCAGAATCCATGAACGATGTCCTGGAGGCGGTTCGAAGCTGGGCACAGAGGCATCGGGTTGAGCCCTATGATAAAAAGAGCCATGAAGGTGGTTTGAGGCACCTGGTATTGAGAGAGTCCAGGTATCAAAAAAAAATTCAGGTTAACCTGGTTGCAGCCAGAAAGCCTGCTCAGTTGCCGGATCTGATCCGGGACCTGGATCGAATTCACCAGGTAGACGGAGTTTTTTTTACTACGAACTCCTCTCTCTCAGATGCGGTGATTTTTGAGTCTCTTGAGCATCTGAGCGGATCTCCTGTTCTTTTGGAAAAGGTCGGCAAATATCTATTTGAGATTGGCCCCAAGTCATTCTTTCAAACAAATTCAGCGGGAACTGAGATTCTCTATGCCACCATCCGAAAGTTTGTTAAGCAGGGTATGGCTTTAGCCTCAATGCCTGCCCGTCCCAAGCTCGTGGATTTTTATTGTGGAGCAGGGTCAATAGCTATTTACCTGAGCGACCTCTTCTCGAAAATTGTGGGAGTCGAAGAAGTCGGAGAAGCTGTTTTAGACGCACGCAAAAATTTCTCAAGAAACGATATTGATCCCCCGGTACTGATTTCAGATCGAGTGGAAAAGCTTCAGGCAGGGGAAGGTTCGTTTAAAAATACGGATGTTGTTGTGGTAGATCCACCTCGCTCAGGCTGTCACCCAAAAGCTAGACGATTTATCACTGATCTGGAGGCACCGGTACTCGTGTACGTATCCTGTAACCCAAGA
This sequence comes from uncultured bacterium, assembly GCA_964539825.1. Lineage (GTDB taxonomy): Bacteria > Muiribacteriota > UBA6191 > UBA6191 > UBA6191 > CAZIKF01. The sequence continues at coordinate 215,264 of CAZIKF010000001.1, read as the reverse complement.
AATCTACTGGAGAATATTCGCGACTTTGAGAGAGCCGATTACAAGGTTGAAAACATAGAAATCATCGATATGTTTCCCCAGACAGCTCACATGGAGGCTGTGGTTCTAATGATCCGCAGGGCTCCCTCTACTTAGCTTTTTAAATCCAAATCCAATATAGGCGATTGCGACCAGGCTAAGGAGTATGTGGAGGTTTCCTACTACTGGATGTTCTGACAAAAGCATGGAGACTGCCACCACCAGTGTGAATCCAACATCGATGCCAATAAGTAGAGGAATATTTTTGGTTTGGCCCGGAGGTAAAAGGGAAAGAAACAAACCCAACAAAACCCAGGACGCGGAAAGTGCCAATCCAACCAATGAGGCGATTCGTAAAAGGAAATTTACATCCACTGAGAGGGGAATCAGGAACCACTGGACGCTCCGGATGAGCCCGAAAATAACCATACAACCCCTGTGTAGGGCGGGATGGAATACCAGGGTTCCAAATCCTACAGGTGCCTTCTTGGCATCAGCGGATTTCTCGACGGTCCTGGACTGATCTGCCTTTGAATCGTCTGCAGCCATGATTTGATTGCTGATCGCTTCCATGGTTTCGAGGTACTGGGTTTCAGCGGGACCCGCTTCCTCCTCAAGACCCTTAATTTTCTGGCGTGCCGAATTTAGAACTTCCAGAGCCTCTTCACTGTCCAGACTCCAGTTTTCCAGAATTTCCCATGCCTTTTCACGCACTTTAGTGAATGAAGAATCAAGGGGTGTTTGAATCAGGGGTAGAAGATTGAGATTCTGAATGGAACCCATACAGAACAGGCCGCTAAGCTGATAGTTTTCCCTCGTGTCCTTGAGAAGAATTTTCAAGCAGTCATAAATGGATTCCAGGTAAGATGCTTCGAAGTCTTTCGCTGAGGCAAGCGCGAGAATCGCATTAGCGCGTACGCGGTTGTTTGGATCATCTAAATGGGGTAGAAAAAAGTCCTTTTGGTCATCGGGCAGCCAGCGTCCCATTCCCTCAAGAGCATTGGCTCTGACTCGATTGTCTTCATGAGATAGGAAAGTCGTGAAAATTCTCATTTTTAACTTTTCAGTAGCCTTGCTATGAGATAGGGCAGCTAGCCCCCGGGCAATTACACCAGGGTCTTTCTCCAGTTTTAGGCGGTCGAGAATCGAGGAAATCTGTTCTTCAGAGGAATCTCTGGTGATCTGTTCCATTGCCTCGCTTCTTACAGAAGGAGTATCTGAATGCAGAGCCGCAGATTCTTGTGCAATCGCTGTTGGACTGGAGCCGGAATGCCCTTTCTCTTTGACACCATGAAGGAGGCGGGGATGGAATTGAGTATTTCCTTCCAAAACTACTTTAGCGGACTCGGAACCTTCATGAGCAAGACTTTCTAAACCTCGAAGTGCCTTGATTCGAACAGATTCCACAGGATCTTTCAAAAACTTCTCCAGAAGGGGAATAGCGTCCTCGAGCTTTAGAGCGGCAATGGCATAGCAGCAAGAATCACGATAGGCCGGGTACTTGGAGCCGGCCATTTGTTCAAATAGGTGTAGAGCGCCCTGGTTCCCCAATTTATATAGAGCTTTAAGTGCCGTAGCCTGAACCCGGTTGTTGGAGTGGTTGGTGAATTCGGCGATTCTGGCCAGGGATTTGGTATTTCCAATTTCTGCAAGGGCTTCAAGGGCGGTGCTGAGCACACGAGGGTCTGGGTCTTGAAGATATTCCATGATCTCATTCAAGCTCTGCGGACCTTGAAGAAGACGCATGCGAATATTGCACACTTTGAAAAAACTGCTTTGATTCTCTTTCTCAATTTTCTGCATTTGAGGAAAATATTGGAGATTCCTTGCCTTAAGAATGTAAAGAAAAGCCCTTTTGACCTGCTCCAGGTCATCGCTTTCCAGAGCCTTGCTGATTCGACTGTCATCGATCTGTGGTCTTGAATCCAGGATCTGTGGCTGCTTAAGGGATTTGAGCTCATTGAGAGCCTTACGCATCTCATACTTGAGCTGCACATCAGTCTCCTCGCTCAGGCAAACTTCCAAGATGGCCAGTTTTTCTGGATTTTCCGAATGGAGGAGATTTTTGAGGCTTAGCTGACGAATGTTTGGATCAGCATCCCTGAGCAGCAAAGGAACCGAAACGCCAGCCATGATTACCAGATTAACAACTCCATTTGGTAGAGGCAACTAACAAGAGCCAAAAAGCCCCCGTCATCGTGCAAGTCGATGGCATGGGCCGACAGGCTCCAGGATATTCTAACTTATGGAGATTGATTCCAGTAGACAGGTTCTCAGGGAATAAAGGACAAAATTTCTTGAATCTGGTCTACGGAAGTTCCCGTATTTTCCGCGTCAAGGTCGCTTGCAATTTTTATCTGCTGGTCGGCTTTTGCCCGGTTTCCCTGTACGAAATAGGCATAGGCCAGCATAGCGTGAGCCTCGGCATTGGATACTCCCACATTGTATTGGTCCACATAGATGAAGTTAGCGTTGTTGGAATCAATAGCCTTGAGAACCTCCACGACTTCATCAAGGTCGGTACGTGTTCCTTTAGAAATCAGGGCTCCTGCAAGACCAACACGGGCGTCGGCCTGCCCAGCGCTTTTGGCGATGGCTGCTCGAAAATCCGCGATTCCAGCGGATGATCCGGATTGCTTCACATTGACCCAGCCTATACCGGCATGGGCTTCGGCCAGATCGACTGCGGTGGCATCTTCCGAGTCAACGAGTTGCTGAAAACTCTGCTTTGCGGCGGATAATGATCCATCTTTGAATAGGCTCCAGGAAGTTTGTACCTTCGCAGCAGCACCCGAGAGTGGCAGACCCAGGTCGCCGTTCGCGCCGTCAAGAGAGTCTCCTCCCGGCGCTGCGCCGCAACCAAGGATCCCAAGTGAGAGAATTATTGCTAAAATTCGGATCCATAACATTTGGGCTCCTCCTTAATTTCCATTCTTTCTAAAACACTAGCCTCATGGACTAAGAACCGCGAACTTGAGGGTTTTGATTAATCTAGACCCACCGGAACCCATTCTCAGTTTTAGGAAATACACACCATTTCTGATGAAGGCTCCACTTTGAGAGATGAGATCCCAATTTCGCTCTTCTTCTATTGAAGAAGGAGTCCATGATTCTCTAAATACTCGATTCCCTCGAGCGTCATATACATACATTTCGGCTACTTCGCATAAATAATTTGTACGAATTCGAAGATTCAGGCTCTGTCGAACAGGATTTGGAACAATCCAGGCCTCGAGTTTTGGCGCTGGTGCCGAACCCAGTTGAGAAATCGCATATTCGGTCCGGTTCCCAAGTCGATCCTCTACGATTAACTGCGCCGAATCCACTCTTGGAGGGAGTTGTGATCTACTAAATTCCAAAAGTTTCTGATCCGCGTTCCAATGGCCCGCTATTCTTCTTGATCCAGCTAGTAGATAGGAGTTAAGGGAGCTAATTCCAGATCCTTCATCTTCAACTATATAGCTCAGTCTATTGGTTGTAGAATTGGAGTCAGCCTCCTGAACTCTTGGAGGTGATTGATCTCTGAAAACAGCCATTGGGCCAATCCAATGCGAGCTTCCATATAAGAATTCGCCATCACTCTTCCCTCCAGGCTCTACGAGAGACCATCCTTCCGGGGTATAAACAAACAAGCCAAGGGGCCCTTTGGCTAACTCTTTTGGTTCTACACGAACCCTGACGCTGGTCTGGCGTTTTAACTTGATAGGATTAGGTACGGATGGGAGAGTCTCGACCAGGCTGAGTCCCGGATGGGGAGGGGTAGATAAGGTGTCGGCGGGTGCCAGGACAAATTCTTCTCTCTGCTCCACAGACTTTGAAGGGATTTCTAAGCGAATTCTGCTAGAGGAGAGTACGGCTCGCTTTTCAGGAAAGATCTGGGTTAACGGAAAAAATAGAAACCTTGTTGCGATATTCCCAAATCGATCCTCTCCCGAGATTTGAAGTCTGAAGTCTCTGTTTCTGGCCTGGGATAGATGCATGGAAACAGAAAAAGCGGAATCGGTTACTCTAATCGGATTCAAGGCGATTTGCTCATCCGAGGCATTGAGGAGGATTACGGAAGGAATATCGGGAATCTGTAGTGAGTTTCCACCCGGTTCAGTAAACCCCTTCACCGCCAGTGTAAGAGCATCACGATCCACGGGATTGGAGAAGAACTTTAAATCGAAGAATGGCCCGGTCTGAACTTCAAAGAGTGATAGCCCGCTATCAACGGGGCTAGCCTTGTTTCCGGCTGGATCATGCGCACCCTCCAACACCACTCTTACGAACCCGCGTAAATCGGGACTTTCCTCACCGGGAGAATCCAATTTAACCTGTGCTAAGAGTCGGTCATGCTGGAAGGAGAGAATACTTGCAGGGATGGTGGTGACAACACCTGGCTCTACTGAGCGCAGGAAGACTCTTGGAAGTTTACTGGTTTTCATCTCTTCAGAAAACACAAAGAGTAGGCGCGTAATGCCCTGGGTGATTCTACCCTGCGATTCCGGGGATGGATCCTGAATCTGAATACTGGTGATCTTAGGTGGGGTTTGATCAATTCTAAAGTTGGTGTTGAGGGTCTTCAATCCGAGGTTCCCCTGGGAATCCAGAGCACTCACGTTCCATCCATAAATTCCTTCACCCTCTGCAAGAGCAGCCAGATTGATCGTGGTTCGGGGATCGACAACCTGAAAGGTTTTTCTATTTTGATTGGGAGTGATAATTTCCAGTTCATATCCCCTGGCTTCATCCACTGGACTCCAGGCGAAATCAACAAAAAACCGGCTGGTGGATGAGTTATTGACGGGTATGGATTTCTCAGGGACATTGAAAGTATTAGCAATCAGTCGAACCCGATAGGAATAGTCTCTGTAGTTTCCGGCTCGGTCATGGGCCCTCAAGGTGATGAGACCATTGGTGTTACGAGTGACATTAAGTCGTAAGGTAAAGGTCCAGTCTTGAAACGGAGGGCTAGGATCGTTAGGGGGCAACGTGGGTCTGGTTAGTAATACCGGAGTTAAGGGAAGCAGGGTTGTGGTGGGAATCAATCCCTCCACTGCTTCAACTTTGATCTCCAACTTTTCGAGCCCGCTGCCACCGGTGTTATCTCTTGATTTTCCAAATAAGAAATAATCTCCACCGGCAAGGACCTGATCATCCTGGAGATTCCCCGCAACGATAATTGGATCCAGGGTATCGAGTACAAAAGTGGAGGAGAGAACCTCAGAGCTATTCCCTGAGCGGTCTAGAGCAACAACCTCCACACGATAGGTGCCATCCGCAGACCCATCATTTGGTAGGCTCGAAGCAATGCCCTGGGAATCTACGATTTCCAACAGAATTTTTGTAGCTCGCTGATTGGGAACAGATTCAAAGCGAATTTTGGAACTGACTTCTATGAGGGATCCCTCTTGAACCTGGAAGAGACGAATACTGCTCTTGGATACATCAATATCTGAGATTTCTACATCAAATCTTGGCTGGCAGTCTTTGAGGACAGCGCTGACCGTCCTGAGATTTCTGGCAACGGTTCCTCCATTTTCCGGAAATACGCTCAGGACTGATGGAGAGCAGTTGTCATAAGTGAAGACACAGATATGATCCTCGGTATGATTTCCAGGGAAGTCAAAGATCTGCGACTCAATCACATATTTACCATCCTTGGAGCTGTCTGAGGGAAGCGCGGTTTTCAGGGCGTAGCGCATTGTATTGGCATCAATGATCCGTTTCTCTCCAGGCAGCACCTGGGGGATCTCCTGGAAGTTCTGCAAAATTAGAGAGGATGCTTGAACATCGAACTGGTCATCCTGGACCTGAACCTGTACAAAGTGATCTTCGCTGCCTAGGAAGGGATCTACGCCAGATCGGGCAAATCCATTGTTCAGAGGAAGACAGGTGATCCGATCCTCCCTGATTTTGGAAAAGTCCATGGTAAATAAGCGAGTATCCTTTAAGGAGCGGTTTCCAGCTTTGTCCGAAATGATAATCTCGATGCGGTAATCCCCTTCAACTGTAAAGGGGCTTACGGGAATCGCATCCACCGTTACCGGGTCAAATTCTACTAGCTTCAGAACTTGCTCAGTTCCATTGGGATCAAAAATCTTGATGGAGGCGGAGGTCGTATCTACCAGCGAAACTGGCTGATCCTGAGATGGGGGAATATCTTCAAAGAGAAGACGAAACTTCTCTGGAGTTTTCGAGAGAACCGATCTTTCCGGTGGAATCATTTCCTTTACCGACGGGGGTCTGGTATCCACCTGGACGATGGCGTCGAGGGAGAAATTGATCGTATTGCCAGCCCGGTCTCCACCTCCTGTAACCGAGATCCCCAGGGGGCCGTCCTGACCGGATGTAACGGCGAAGGAATATTCCCAAACCTTCCCGCTGCCCTGGAAAAGGCCGGCATTAAATTGAGAATCTTGAAATGGCCTGACAACAAGAGTGGGGGCTGATTCAGAATCCTCATTGAGCCGAATGCGAAGTCTCACAGCTTGCGAGGAGAGAAAGACAGGAGGGTTAAGCTGGGGGACGATCACGTTGTTGACGCGAACCTCTTCTACGATGGGGGATACTGAGTCTTTGATAAAGGATACCCTGGCTTCAGAGGAGGGATCCGTATTTCCCACTTCATCCACGGCACGAATTTCAATGGCATGTTGGCCATCGGGAAGATTCTGGATATCCGCGCGAAAGCTAAAGTTTCCTGAGGTAGTTACTTCAAGGGGTGAAAGGGGAGAAAAGTCGATTCCAGAAGGACCGGTTAGAAAGAGTTTGGGCTTGAGTGTGTTGGCCAGATTTTTGTCTGCCTCCGTCAGTCCGCGAACTTCCACCTCCGGGCCTTTTGTTATTAGAGTGGTAGAGGGGTTGGGAATAAGAATCTGTGGTGCTGGAGGTGGAGTCAGGTCCAGGTTTATACAGCCAAGATCAACCCTGGTTCCCTTGAAAATGGGAGTATTGGTATTTTCGGGAACGATGGAAAAGCAGTGCTGACCCTCTGAGGTCATGTTGAGGCTATGGGAGAAGGCGTCACCTGAAGCAAGTCCGGCAATTTCCGAGTTGAGCTGCTCATTGACAAAAAACTTCACCTTGAAAGGGGCAACCGTTCCCAGGACCCGGCCCTTTATTAGAACTCCGGTATGAGCCGTGAGTGAATCTTTGGCGGGTACAATCTCGGTTTCCACGACACGTACATCTCCTCCCAGTCCACGTGTTACGTCACCAAGATCTTTGATTGCACTCTCATGTCCCAGGGAATCGGTAGCTACGATTCTTAGTTTGGCGGTCTGTCCCACCGCGAGAGTAGTGATATCTACTGTGCCTATGAATCTGGAAGTGGGCTGAATGAGACCGCCACCCAGGACCTGTCGGGTTAGCTGCCCAGTAACGGGGTCAGCGGCTCCGTCGATGAATACTGTCACACTGCCGGCGGTTTCTGGCTTATCAGTTGCATTTCCTGCTGGATTGGAGTTGTCCACATTTCCTGTAATTTGAAATGTGGCTGTGAAAACGGTTTTAGGAAAATCATTGGTCGCATCGTCAATATTGGGGGGATCCGGGGGTACAGTATCAGAGAGGATTTCCAGGGTAGGGGAGCCGGGAACAAGTACGGAATTGGTGACCTCTCTTCCTATCACGAAAATTTTATTTTCCACCCGGTCCCCATCGCAGAGCGCGACAACATGAGGTCCCGAAGACACTGGTGAGGGAGGGAGACCGGTTAGAAGGCTCTGGTTGGTTCCACAGGGTCCTTCACGAAAGAAGGTCAACTCAAAGGGCTGGGGATTGTTACTTTGTTTTACGGTCCACTGAACATCCACAAACCCCCCGGTGATTAAGAGGTTTGGCGGAACCAGTTCCAGGGTGATTTCATCGATCACCGCCGGGGTCCAGGGGACCAGGAGGGCCAGGCCCAGACATAGAGCGCGCAAAATTCGTGTCATCAACTCGGATATCGGCGTTCTTAGATTGAGATCTAACAAGAAGTCTCGAATATCAATAGGAAATGTATGCTTTCCGTGAGGAGTCAGGATTCATGAGCCAGGAGTTTGACTGTCATAGGCATCCGCTGTGAGTTCGGGTGAAAGGTTTGGGACTTATATCTTTTCTTTGACTATAGCGATGCCCCTAAAAGATACTCATGGAACATGAAATCACAGGGTTCTTGGCAATGAGTTCAAGGTGACCAGCCTTCATTCTGGCTCCGGGCTTCTGACTTCTGTGGCTTTTGATCACAAATGCCTTCTGAATTACACATCCACAAACTTCTACTTTCACTAAACGAGGGAAGCAAGTCCCTTCCTTTTTTGAATTTGGAAAATCTTTGTTTTCGCGAAGGAATTTCCATTCTCTGTGGGGTTTCAGGCTCCGGTAAGTCAACCTTCCTTGAGGCTGTCTGCGGAATGAGACCCCTGGAGCGGCTTAATTTGGCCCTGGATGGTAACCAATTTGATTTACTGGATACTCATCAAAGAGAGACTTTTTTTGGGGATCATGTGAGCGTGCAGTACCAGGACCCAGAGTTACTCAAGGAGCTGAGTTGCAGGGAGAATCTTCAGTTATTTGAAAGACTTTGTGCGAAGCCTGCTCCTGCTTACGAGTTTTTTCTGGATGTGATTACAGAACTGGGTATTGATGGAATCCTGGATAAAAATATTACCCGGATTTCACGCGGAGAAGCGCAGAGGATTTCCCTTGGCAGGGCACTGCTCTATTCACAACGTATTCTCATCCTGGATGAACCCCTGGTGTATTTTCAGATAGATTTGCGTGAGAGAGTATGGAACCTGATTCAAAGAATGGTGAAGGAGCGGTCTCTGATATGTATTATGGCTACCCATGATCCCCAATTCTTCACTCCATCGGGTCAGGGTTCCCTATTTCATTGCTACAGGGATGCAAAGGGATTGGGTCATTTAACGCAGGTGCATGGTGAAGTAGCAGGGGATGGTGTTATTTAAAGGAATGTACTACTCAGCTCAACCTTTTTACTTTCTCCCATTGATACTGTTGTGGCTATGTGGTGTTGGCGCTTTTTTTGCCATGCCTCCTCATCCACGGGTAAAAAATCCTGTTCCCGGTTCTGAGCGGACACAGTTAGGTTCCGGGGGAATTCGCTCGAGTTTTTCAGCCTCTGTCACTCATCGATCCCTGCAAGCGGTTAGCTCCAGGATTAACAATATTCTGGTTCTGAGAACAAACTTCACTGGTTCCACCGCTGAATTCGATACTTTCTCTCTTGGCTCGGCTGATAATGCGTACTCTGGTGTTGCCTCGGAGGTGGAGAGGTATTATCGCGATCAATCCAGGGGAAAGCATCTTGTCGATCTGACCTTTGTGCCTATGGTGAGTGGGATTGCATTTCCTAATCCTCACACCTTTTACGGGGACGCGAGTACAACCCAACTGCAAATTGAGGCCGGTGTTCGAAGTGTCCTCGCACAATGGGACCCCCATATTGATTTTGCTGACTATGATTCCGTCATGATTATGCATGCCGGGACCGGACAGGAGGTTCGCGACGGTGCTCCCACCCTGGTTAATTCCTTTCGATCTTCTCTGACCGATCCTTATCAAAGCGCGGATGGTGTATCGGTATTTTCCTTTGTCATGGTGCCCGAGCACTTTTTTGATCGGATAGAATCCATCGTGGGTGTGATTGTTCATGAATACGGCCATGAACTGGGGCTTCCCGATCTCTATGACACCTCTTTTCAGAGCCAGGGGATAGGAGATTGGGGTGTGATGGCGGGAGGGAGCTTCGGAGGACCAGGTAACAACGGAACGGTTCCGACTGGATTTTGTGGATGGTCGAGAGTGTTTCTGGGATGGGAGGAGCCTGAACTGGTGTCCTCCTCCACTCACACTCTTCTCCACCACGCTCTTGGAGGGCGGATTCTTAAGATTTTTGCGGAGTCTTCTTCAAAGGCTTCGGAGTATTTTCTGATTGAAAATCGATTTAATAAAACTCTAAGTAATTCAGCCTTCAATTGGGATCAATATCTTCCCCTCGATGGCTCGGGTGATTCCACGGGAATCCTGATCACCCATGTGGATGAAGGCATAGCGTTTTTAGATTATAGCCTTGACCCTGACACCAATCGCTGGGATGGCAATGAATTGCAAATCAACTCTTCCCATAAATTTCTCGACGTGGAAGAAACCTCTCTTTCACAGGGACTTGATGTTGCGGAAGGGTCCTCAGATTCAGCGGATACCTGGCATTCCGGCTCCAGTGTTTCCTTTGGGGCTAATTTAGCGGAGCCCTATTCAGAAAATCCCAACAATCTCTCCATTACATTTAGCAGCTCTCCCGGTGAGTCCATGAACCTGACCATTTCACAGAATTTCCAGGTTCTTGCCAGGGATGCCTCACTGCCGGGGATTTTACGCCTGGAATTTTCTTCAGACGTTATGAATTCTCTTGCCACTAATCTATTTAGCTTCACTCCCTCGCTGGGAACACTTAGCGCGAATCGCCAGAGCAGCGCAGTGATAGAGCTTTCCTACTCAGCAACTCCAAACCGGACTGTTGAGTATTCGCTTTCCTTTGGAGCGATCGGGTCGGGCGGGGAAACTCCTGCCAGTGTCTCAAACGTTCTGGGAACTTCTCCCAGTGCCTACCTTATTGAAGGATTAGAAACCTGGAATGAAGCAGGAAGCCCCTACGTGATAACCCAGGATTTGTTTATTGAATCCGCCTCCAGGCTGATCTTAGAGTCCGGTACCGTTGTATTGATAGATTCAGGATTTTCAGGCTCTTTTCCTTCGACCAAAGTGGATTTGACAGTAAAGGGTCAGTTGATGTCACTGGGAACGAAATCAAATCCTGTACGCATTCTCCCCAGGGATCCAAATTCCCTTCCCAACTGGGGCACCATCTTTCTAAGTACTCCCAGGGATAAGCCATCGGTTTTTATACATACAACGGTTCGTGGGGGCGGAATTGGAGGAAATGGGTGCCTGGGTATTCGCGATGACGCGGAACATATCCTGGCTTATATGACCCTGGAATTCTGTGATTTTGGTGTGAGGGTGGGGGAGAACTATTCCACCCAGACGACAGGCACAATTCGAGAGGGAGGGGGTCGTCCACGAATCTACCAGAGCGTTTTTGAGGATGTGGCCCGGGGAATTCTACTGGATAGCTCCAATCCAGGTGGTCTCTACCTCAATAATGTATTTCGCAGGTTTTCCGCGGTAGGTGTGAACTACCAGGCGCTCTCCGCCGGAAGTATGGAGAACTTTCGATTTTATATGTTTGAAGGAGGAAAGTTCTCAGATGGAGCCTTTGAGTTTGCCAATACCTCTGGCTCCAGCGGTCCTGTATTTGAACTTTCAGACCTGCATGAATTTTCTTTGGAGCGAGTACCTGATACGACAAACTGCACCTTTCAAGGTGCCGAAAATCCCTGTTCCTCTCCTTGTGATCGTTGTTCTCTTATGCAATTGGATCCCAATGCAGGTTCAATTGGGGAGCGAAACAGTACCCTTAGTGAGAAGATATCCACCGATTTCAACATCTCATTGATCGAGTTCAAGGATCCAGCGGATTCACAGACTCTCTCCAGGTTAGTTACCGGTTCCTCATTCCAGGTGAGGATTACAGCCGACTCCCTCACCAACTTCAATGCCACCACCAGGAGGCTCTTAGCGATTAAACTCGAAACAGGAGTCTCAGAACACCCCATTCTCATCCCCCTGCAAGAGGAAACCAATGGCGGTAAGACTTTTTTGTCCGACGCAATTTCTACCAGTCTGACAGGCGTCTCAAGTTCCACTCACCTGGTATTGGCATCGTCGGATACAATCCGCGCGGTTGACCTCTCCAGCGGTCTTAGCTCGATTCTTCCGGTGGGTTCCTTTGGGCAGGTTCCCGCTGCGGTCTCACCCATCAGCACTTTCAAAATAGATTTTTCTGAGAATCTGTCTGTCGTACAAATCCGATTCACTACCCAAAACGCCGCCGCGGTGAGTTCGGCTTCCCTGGAATTCTCCACAGATGGGAACCAAACATTTATGAACTCCTCAGCCTTTCAAGGGCTTTCTACCGCCGTGGAAACAACTCACACCCTGAATTGGCTCCCTTTCTATGATCTTCCCCCTGGTTACAGTGGTGAAGTGTCCCTTCGTCTAGGTCTGCTAAGCGCCGATTCAAATAGTCATTCTGAGACCCTTACTTTTTCTTACCAGTCCAGTTTTATTCAGACCCAGATCTCTTATTCTCTATTGCCAGGTTGGAATCTAATCTCGGTGTACCCGGCTTCTTCAGCGACGGCAGGAGAGTTTTTCTCCGCTTTGAACAGTGCGATGAGTTCCTGTGCCTACACCTATCAGGTGGATGGGTTTTATCATTATTGTCCTGATTCCATTTCTCCTCCAGCGGGTTCAACTTCAGTGGAACTGAGCGGGGTACTTAGCTATGGTTCCGGTTTCTGGGTTGGACTAAATGGTGCTGTTGAAGTAGGTTTGGATTCGGTGTATCAACCAGATTTCGCCTATCCTCTCAAGAAAGGCTGGAATTTGTTGAGCCTGGGTGTTTCAGGGAGTACCACACCTCAAAATCTACCTACGAAGGCCAAACTCCTGGTGGATTTCTTGCCATCCGGCTACCGATCTTTACTGGTTGGTTCCAGTAATATTCATAATGTGATCACTTCCCAGATTTCCACCTTTGAACTGACTCGAGCAGCCTGGGTCTATTCCTCTTCAGATTCTCAAATTGTCAATCGCGTACTTCCACTAATCCTTGAAGACCCCTGATGATTTGAATGGGCAGAAGCTGGTGAATTATGCGTTCAGACCTTGCTCTTACCTGTTGGAAAGGGTATCTTGAAAATTGGGAGTCCCGGAGAATTGAGTGAATTTTATTGCTAACAGTCTAGCTTTAGTATTGGCAATTTTTTATAGCTCCACCCTTTATTCTCAGGAGCAGCAGGCGGCCGTAAATCTGTTGACAGACAGTGATACGGTTGACTTGGTTTTGCTTAGAAATGGAGATCAAAAGGTCGGAAAGCTAAAAAATGCCTCTTTTAGTTTTTCCACTGCGTTTGGAAAAATTCAACTCAAATTATCTCAACTTTCTTCCCTGCACATCCATCAGGATTCCACTAAGAAAGATCGAGCGGTGATGAAGAATTCTGACTCTATCTCCGGTAATTTTGACGGATTCAAGCTCGAATTAGTCACGGAAAGCGGGAATATTCTTGCCATTGGGCAGGCCCAGGTCGAATCGATCTCCTTTCATATTCCCAAAGAAAAATTTGCTTCCAATGCAAAATCTCACACCAAATCAAAGATTAAGCCGGGGGCAGAATCCGGTTTTGATGGAATTCAATTCGTTTTCATTCCACCTGGAGAATTCTCCATGGGATCTACCCGACGGGAAATCGGACATCATGGGGATGAGGGCCCCATACGTAAAGTTGAAATCAGTCGGGGTTTCTGGCTCTCGAAATTTGAGGTTACTCAAGCACAATGGAAATCGGTCGTTCTGGCGAATCCAAGCCGCTTTATGAATTGCCCTGAATGTCCTGTGGAGCAAGTGAGCTGGAATGATGCCTGGCAGTTTGTGGATATCCTCAATAACAAGAACGGCTGCCTAAAATCTCTGACCGCGGAACAGGGGGGAATCGATTCAATCCGCGGAGCTTTAGATAAAACAGAATTAGAAGGCATTCCTTCAGGTTGTTATCGACTACCTACCGAGGCTGAATGGGAGTATGCGGCAAGGGCAGACACCAACACAGCTTATTCATTTGATTCAACCTCCAGGGTAAATGACCATGCCTGGCAGGTCACCAATGCCCGTGGCAGAACCTACCCGGTGGGCCAAAAAAAGCCAAATCCCTGGGGACTCCACGACATCTACGGAAATGTTTGGGAATGGGTTTATGATCGCTATGCGGACAGCTATTCCGGCGCAAAGACTGAGAATCCCAAGGGTCCTCTTCATGGACAGCACCGGGTTGGGAGGGGCGGCGGTTTTAACTTAACCGGCGGATTTTGTCGCTCGGCATCCAGGCATTGGAGCGCTCCTGATGTGCGTTATTGCTATATCGGCTTTCGCCTTTTGAGAACCTTGTGAACAGATACCAAGTAGGGTATGCTGTTCTGGCCCTTCTTTGAACCACCTGCGACTGAAACGATGCATTATTCTCAGCGGCCCTTTAGTTATGCCATCTGTCTGTGGCTAATGCTTACAGGTTCGCTGCATGCTTCAGGCGGATTCATAACAATCAAGACTTCTGAAGTTCCCACTTTTGTTTTTTTGGTAGTACTCTGTGGCTGTATTTTGTATTACATCTCCCAGGCCAGGAAGGGCGGAAAGCTATACGTTCGAAAAATTCCAGCCCTCAATAGCGTGAATGAGGCCGTAGGGCGGGCGACTGAGATGGGCCGAGCCTGTTTGTATATCCCCGGAATTATGGATATTGATGATATCCAGACCCTCGCCGGTCTCAATATTCTAGGTTCGGTGTCTGCCAAGACTTCGGTCTATGACTGTGAACTGAAGGTTCCGGTCACTCGGTCGATGGTTTTAACCACTGCCCAGGATGTGGTTAAAGAAGCCTACCTGCGCACGGGACACCCGGATACTTATAACGCTTCCAATATTCAGTACCTGACCGATGAGCAATTCGCCTTTGCTGCTGGAGTAAATGGGATCATCGTTCGAGAAAAACCAGCCGCCATTTTGATGTTGGGGACCTTTTATGCGGAATCCCTGCTGATTGCGGAAACGGGCAACCACATAGGCGCCATTCAAATCGCAGGAACCGCAGAGCCTTCACAGCTACCCTTTTTTGTTGCCGCCTGTGATTATGTGCTCATCGGAGAAGAACTCTTCGCTGCATCAGCATATCTTTCCCAGGACCCTATGCTGCTGGGCTCCTTGAAAGGCCAGGATGTAGCTAAAATTATGATCATGATCGCTATCGTGATCGCTGCTGTAATCGAGCTTGGAATCCAATTTTTAGGTCTTCCTTCCGCTCTTTCAATTTTTCAGTTTATGTAAGGATGTCGAGGATGTTGTCTAATTTCAAAGGTCAGGTTTTCTTGGATGAAGCGTGAGATTCCCTTACTCATCACCTTTTTCTCCTGCCTGGTTCTGATCCTCGATTTTGTGATCAAAAACGAAGTCCTTGCCCGACTGGCTGCCGCGATCAATGATTATGTGAGCATCCTGGCTACATTTGCCCTTGTTCTTGGACTCGCGTCTCTTTTCGGAGTTCATTTCAACCGCATCTACAAGAAGAGAGAAAACTGGGGTTTTTCAGTGGTTCTGGTTTTGGGATTCGCCTTT
This sequence comes from uncultured bacterium, assembly GCA_964539825.1. Lineage (GTDB taxonomy): Bacteria > Muiribacteriota > UBA6191 > UBA6191 > UBA6191 > CAZIKF01. Next base: position 199,963 of record CAZIKF010000001.1, on the reverse strand, counting down.
TCCTTACTGGCCTATTGTCTGTACGGAGTGGAAAAGGAATATGAAGTTCCAATTCCCCTGGATCGCTATGAGGTTCTGAGTAAGGCAGGCGAAGCGCAGGTACGCGAAGAGACCGTCCATTATCTACTGGTGGATGGCCGCGAGATTCGAGTGGGACAGGAGATTTTTGAACTCGATGCAATCGGGCCGGAGCATAAGAAAAAGAAGGTTTTCTATTACCAGGTTCATTCCAATTACTGGTTCGATACTTTTATCTTTGGCAACGTTTTCACACCCCTGGGCGCTACCATGTTTTCCCTTTTGGCGTTTTTCATGGCATCCGCGGCTTTTCGCGCTTTTCGTGCCAAATCCATACCCGCAACCCTTCTTTTAGTTTCTGCTTTTTTCGTTATGCTTGGAAGGGTTCCTATCGGGGCCTTTGTAGGGCAGTGGCTTGAGTTTATCCTACTGCCGATAGCGACCCTGATTTTTCCCGAAGCATGGATTTCACCAAGTAACCAGTGGTTTAGCGAGTTCGCGGGCTTCATAATGAATGTTCCTAATACTGCCGGCCAGAGAGCAATTATGATTGGTGCAGCATTGGGAATGGTAGCCGCATCACTAAGAATTTGGATTGGTCTGGAAAAGGAGCATCTCGGAAGAGATTAAGGCTTATGTTGGATTTTATTGAAAATCTAGACAGGCGCTACGTTTTCGTCCTGATTGCCCTTTCAGTAGCTTTGCCCTTGATCTTTAAGGTAACCCTTCCCATGCCCGATGATCCGCAGGTCAAGACCTTATACGATTATATAGAAAATCTAAAACCAGGTTCTCAGATTGCCATTTCTTTTGATTATGATCCGTCTTCTGAGCCGGAATTACATCCCATGGCCATAGCACTTCTTCATCATGCGTTTCGCAAAAAGCACAAGGTCCTTAGTTTTGCTCTTTATCCGGCGGGTCCATCCATGGCTAATGACGCATTCGCGAAGGTAGTCAAGCATTTCCCGGAAGTTGAATACGGTAAGGACTATATCAACCTCGGATTTTATTATGGTCCCAATACTGGATTAAACCAGGTTGCGGTTTTTTGCTCGGATATTCTGCGGGCCTTCCCAAAGGATGAAAAGAAGAAGGTCACAGGTACTTATCCGATCATGTCGGGGTTCCGTAGTCTGAAAGATGCCGCTGTGGTGATTTCCTTGAGCGCTGGAGACCCCGGTGTGCCCGCGTATGTTTCTGAGGCAAATGCAAAACACGGCATCAATGTTGCCGCTGGCGTGACCGCCGTGAGTGCCCCCCGTTTCTACGCCTATTATAATTCAGGCCAATTAATGGGACTTTTGGGAGGCCTGGGAGGCGCGGCTTCCTACGAGAGTTTTGTAAAAGTGAAGGGCAAAGCACTGGCTGGTATGGGTGCTCAATCCTTCGCACACCTGGTCATCATTTTGCTCATCATCATCTCAAATGGAATTTACTTGATACGCAAGCGCTCTGAAGAGCCGAGGTGGTCATGAGTCTGGAAGTTTTCGGGATCTTGTTCGCTGGCTTTCTGACCCTGTGTATCTATTCCTTTCTCTACAAGGATAATCCTTTTTATCGCTTCGCTGAGTACCTGTTTGTGGGAGTCTCCGCGGGTTATACCCTGGCCCGGGCTTTCAACGATGTGTTTGATAAGAAAATCTGGGGACCCCTGGCTGACCCCGCTCCGGGAAATTCGGTGGAATGGACGCTGTTTATTCCCGTGATCCTGGGAATTTTTCTGATTCTTAAACTGGTTCCTCAAGTAAGCTGGCTTTCCCGCTGGGCCCTGGCATTTGTGGTTGGAGGGACTATTGGCCTGTCTATGACCAGTAGATTTAAGTCCGACGTAATCGAACAGATTAAAGCGACCATCTCACCCTTTCAGGCTGCGGAGCTACCCTCAAAAGAACTTCATCGACAACTGGTAATGAGTTCTGAGAATCTCAAAACCCATGCCCAGGGTAGTACGGAAGCGGAGTTTTTGGCCCTGAACCAGTTTTATACCAAGTATCACCATTATTTACGGGTGGAATTAAAACGCACGTCTGGATTTGAGGTTACTTCTCCCAGTTTTCCAGCCAAGAGCGTGAATTCTGCCATTGAGATGGAAAGGACTGCCCTACAGGCCCAGGCCTCGGCGATGGGGAAACTGCTCTCTGAGCTTCAGAGACTATCCAACCAGACTCCGCTGCTTTCAGACCGACTGCGGTCTGAACTTCAAAAACTCGAGAGAAAAACCGCTCTCTATGTCAAAGACGGGTCCAGGGGAAGCTCAGATAAAGAAATTGTGGATCAAGTATTTTTTCTGGAATCCGATTTCAAACGAAAGACCAGTGACCTTAAAAAATTTAGAAAACTGCAGACCTCCTTTAGTGATGGAGTTGAATCTCTAAGAGTAAAGCTTTCTGAGGGCTCAGCACAGTTTAAAAGCGCACCCCAAGTCCTCATGAAAGACCCCAGGCTGTGGGTAACGCAAGAATCAAGCAGATGGCAAAAGCTCACAGAAGTACTGCAAGTCCTCAGATCCGTGTCAGTGCAGTGTGCAGAATTGGCGGGTATCGTCTCTCGAAACGCGGGGGATGCAGATTTATCCCTGGGTAGCTGGCAGGGGATGGCAAGTCTTCAGTCTTCAATAAAGTCCAGACTTAAGATGACGAGTTCTCTACTTAGCGCGGATTTATCCAGCGCTGACCCCGTCGACTGGAAGGGGTTGCTCTATGGCTTCATCATAGCGGTAATGGCGTTATCCATCTTGATCTATTTCTTCTTCTCAACGGAGCATGTGGGTGCGGTAGGAGTTTCAGCCACACTGGGTATCTACTTCTTAATGATCTGCTTCGGTTCCAGTTTTGGTTTTACCATCATGGCCAGAATCTCTCTTCTCATTGGTCGTGTGAGTTTTTTGACGGGAAAATTCTGGCAAACACTCCTATCGGTTTTCGGAGGTGGGTAGAATGAAACCCGGCCCTGAAGATATAAAATTGTTAACACGCGCAGCCCTTGAGGTTGAACGGCGTCAGATGACGGCCCCTTTAATTATGCTGCTGGAAATGCACCGGCCACTCTCATTTGTCGTCTCCTCTTTTCTTGTGGCGCTGGGTCCCTTGATTCATATTTTTTTCTCAGTCCCCGGGTACCAAAGAATCACGGAATTATTAGAAGATCGTGATAATGGGATACTTTTTATGGACTTGTTGGAAAAGGCCGGCCAGGGAAGACTGCACCTTGAGGAATTGGCAGAAAGTGAGCAGAGTCGGTGAGCAATTTAGAACTATCTAAAGTACGCCGAATCCTGGCCACCGATTGTGGAAGTACAACGACCAAGGCCATTTTGATCGAACAAAAAGAAGGGCATTTCAGGCAGACCTTTCGAGGTGAAGCCCCTACAACGGTAGAAGCTCCGGTTGAAGATGTAACCCATGGGGTGCGAAATTCCATCCATGAACTGGAGGAACTAAGCGGAATCAAAATGCTTACTGAAGAGGGCCAAATCCTCAAGACAATTTCCGAGACACAGGGTGTTGACCTATATGTATCTACCTCTTCAGCCGGAGGCGGGCTGCAGATGGTCGTGACCGGCGTAGTAAAGGAAATGTCTGGGGAATCCGCGGCTCGTGCTGCCCTGGGTGCCGGTGCCATTGTCATGGAAACCCTGGCGGTTAATGATGGGCTTCTCGCTCATGAAAAAATCGAGAGAGTTCGCTATCTACGGCCGGATATGATGCTGCTTGCAGGGGGAGTAGACGGCGGGACCGTAAAACATGTATTGGCCATTACCGAGATTGTGGGCGCATCCAATCCGCGGCCCAGGCTGGGAGATAATTATGAACTCCCGGTAATTTTCGCGGGAAATGTTGAAGCCCGTGATGAAGTTGAAAAAATATTAGAGGGGAAGGTTGAACTTGATATCTGTGAAAACCTGCGCCCCACCTTGGAATCTGAGGATCTAAATCCTTCAAGGCAGAGAATTCAGACACAGTTTTTAGAGCACGTCATGTCCCATGCCCCAGGTTATCCCAACCTGATGAAGATGACGGATGTAGATATTATGCCCACCCCTGGAGCCGTGGGGAAAATCATACAGACAGTAGCACGATTGGAAGATCTTAAGGTTGTAGGGGTTGATATCGGCGGGGCAACCACAGACGTTTTCTCAGTTTTCAAGAACTATGAGACCGGTGACGATATCTTTAACCGCTCTGTTTCCGCCAATCTTGGAATGAGTTATTCCTTTTCAAATGTTCTGGCCGAGGCAGGTCTGGAGAATGTATTTCGCTGGATGCCCTTTGACTGGGATGAAATGGATCTTAGAAACCTGGTCAAGAACAAAATGGTTCGTCCTACCACTATTCCTTATGCCCTGGAAGATCTCATCTTTGAACAAGCCATGGCACGAGAAGCCCTGCGCCTTTCCTTCGAACAGCATAAATCTCTGGCCGTTGGGCTCAAGGGCGTTCAAAAACAGCGGTCCATTGGAGATATCTTCTCCCAGACTGAATCTGGACAGACTCTCGTGAATATGATGGATTGCGGCTTGATCATTGGTTCAGGCGGGGTACTTTCCCATGCACCCCGAAGACACCAATCGGCCCTGATGATGATTGACTCCTTTTTCCCGGAAGGAATTACCAGCATGGCTGTGGATTCCATTTTTATGATGCCCCATCTCGGGGTTCTTTCGGAAGTTTACCCTGAAGCGGCAAACGAGGTGTTTGAGAAAGATTGTCTAGTTTATCTTGGAACCTGTGTAGCTCCTGTTGGAAATTCCAAGAAATCTAAGGGGGCCGCTCTTGAATGCCGCCTGGAATATGCCTCCGGGAGTGTTGAGGAATTTGAGGTTGGTTTCTCAGAGCTGATCTGTAAACCTTTGAAGACAGGTGAAAAGGCCAGGCTAATCGCTAAACCCCATACCGATCTCAATCTTGGGAATGGATTCGGAAAGAGTGTGGAATCTGATGTTTATGGCGGTGTGGTGGGTTTGATCTTCGATACCCGCGGAAGACCTTTTAAAATGACAATTGATCCCCTTGAGAGGATCTCAAAATTAACCACGTGGTATAAGAATCTCGACGTGTACCCAGATTTCACCCATTAAAGGAGGAGCGGTGGGCCAGGCATACGTACCAAGTTTGGATGTGCTGGAAAATACAGTGGTTAGCCGCGAACGCCGACTTCCTCTGAAGGGGGAGACCCGCGTTGAAGTCGGTGCCAAAGTCAGCCAGGATACTATCGTTGCGGCGACCGAACTGCCAGGGAAACCGGTACCCGTGAGCGCGGCGGTGAAATTGGGAGTCACAGCAACAGAGCTTGCCGAATGCATGCTAAAAAAGGAAGGCGACCAGGTTGAACAGGATGAGATTATCGCCATGGCCTATTCCCTGTTTGGACTGATTAAAACTCCCCTGATTTCACCTATTCGAGGAACCATTGATTCTATTTCCCGCGTTTCCGGGCAGATTATTCTTCGCGAGGCTCCCATTCCCGTGCAGGTGAATGCTTATATTTCCGGCGAAGTGGTTGATGTGGAGGAATTTGAGGGAGTAACCGTACAAACCCATGCGTCTTCGATACAGGGCATCTTCGGAATCGGAAAGGAGAAGGTGGGAGAATTGGTCAAAGCGGTGGAATCCAGAGAGACAACCCTGGATGCTGCTCATGTACTACCCGAACATAAGGGGAAGATTCTCATTGGTGGTAGTCTCATGACCCATGAAGCAATCTCCAAAGCCAGGGACCTGGGGATTATTGGTATCATCGGCGGGGGACTAAATGATCAAGACCTTAAGGCGATTCTTGGGTATGATTTAGGAGTAGCAATCACCGGCAATGAAGACGGTCCTACCCTGATTGTAACCGAAGGCTTTGGGGCTATCGGTATGTCCCAAAAAACCTTTGATCTACTCTGTTCTCATGTGGGGAAAAAAGCTTCCATAAATGGTGCTACACAGATCCGTGCAGGAGTGATTCGTCCCGAGGTAATCATTCCCCTCGATCAGGCGGTTAAGAGTGGAGAAGAGGCGATTGAAGAGGGTAGAGTGTTAGAGCTTGGAGCGAAAGCCAGGGTAATCAGGAATCCACGCTTCGGAGAAATAGGCGAGATCATAGAATTACCCCATGCCCAAACGCCAATCCCAACAGGGGCCAAAGTAAGAGTAGCCGTCCTAAAAATGAAGGACGGGGTAAAGCTCACGATCCCACGTGCAAATCTAGAGTTGGTCTAAGCCGGTTGGGGGAGCCGATTTCGGAAGTGCTGGCTACCCAGGACCTCCGCTAAGAAGCGCTTTCAGGTGCCGCTTATCGGATTTTCTACATAGCCAGCGCTACAAAGATGGGCTCCCCTAAACCTCAGCGGCACACGCGGTTTACTTCGGCTTCGGAGGTTAGACCCTGTAGGAGCTTGAGCAGACCATCCTTGCGAATGTTTAGAAATCCGGCTTTCTTGGTAAGGATATCCTCTATGGAGTGTTCATCCAGTCCTTCTTGGATTGCAGTTCTGAGGTGTCCGGAGTTCTCTAGTACTTCATGTACTCCCATTCGACCTGTGTAGCCCGTCTGGTTACAGCGACGGCAGCCTGCTTCTTCGAACATGAACTTCACGTCTACTTTGATTTTTTTAGCAAACTCCAGGGCTTCCGCGGTAAGGGGAACTTTTTTACGACATGCATCACAAAGTCTTCGTACAAGGTTTTGGGCCACGGCGCATAAAAGGGTGGAAGAGACCAGGTAGCTGGGCACTCCCATCTGAATCATACGGCCGATAATTCCTGGAGCGCTATTGGTATGAAGTGTGGAGAATACCAGGTGGCCGGTCATCGCGGCCTCAACACCGATATTAGCGGTTTCAGCGTCGCGCATTTCTCCCACGAGAATGATATCCGGGTCCTGACGAAGAAGGGCTCGCAGTGCGGCGGGAAAAGTGAGACCGGCCTGGGTACGTATCTGAGTCTGGTTATAGTCGGGGATACTGTACTCTACCGGGTCCTCGGTGGTGCAAATATTCAATTCGGGAGAATTAATGTAGTTTAGGCCCGCATAGAGGGTGGTAGTCTTTCCAGAGCCGGTAGGACCAGCGACAATGATCATTCCATTGGGTTTTTTGCATCCTCTCTGAAACGCCTTCATGGTGTGTTTGGAGAAGCCGACATCCTCTAGTGTGTAAGATGCGGCACTACTGTCGAGAATTCGCATCGCGATTTTTTCGCCACTTTGAACAGGAAGACAGCTTACCCGCATATCCATCATCTTCCCTTTTGTGATTTGGACGCGAATTCGACCGTCCTGGGGAATTCGTCTTTCAGAAATGTCCATATCAGCCATGAGTTTAAGCCTGGAGATGAGCTGTGGCTGAAACTTATGGATGATCTCAGGTATGGGGAGGATGTCACAAAGAACGCCAGAGCGCCTATAGCGGAGGCGAAGTTTGGCTTTGGAGGGTTCAACATGGATATCGGAACAACCCTGGATGATGCCGGTACTGATAATCTTATTGACGAGGGTGACAATGGGGCCCTCTGCCTCACCGAGATCAATTCCTTCCTCTTCTCCACGTTGAATAATCTCCATGCCTGCCATTTCTCTGGAAACCTGATCTAGCTCTGTGGTGTCCAGTGCCCTGAGTTTTGAGAGGGCTCTCTCGATGGCAGCCGGGGTGTCAATGTAGAGTTTGACCTCATGGTTGGTCTTGGCGGCAATATCATCAATGATGAAGATATTAAGTGGGTCATCATGTACCACACATAGAATGTTACTTGTGGGATCCTCCTTGGCGGGGATGATTTTATTTTCCTTACAAAAACTAAAACCCAGATCCTGAATTACATTGATGGGGAACTCATCGATATCGTCGATTTTCATGATAGGTACACCCAATTGCTCTTCCAGAGCCTGGGTAACATCGACCTCGGTGATAAAGCCCATTTTAACAAGCTGTTCACCGATTCGAAGCATGCTCATCTGCTGTTCTTCAAGAGCCTGATCCAGGTGCTCCTCCGTGATGAGATGTTTCTCAATCAGGATTTGTCCCAGCAGTTTATGTTCCCCAACTTCAGCCATATTTTCTCTTGATTTTACCTTTGAGATTCTACTCGTAGCTCACTGCCCAACACAACCCAGGTTAGGCTCTGGCACCAAAAAACACAAAATCCCCCCTCTCAGCAGAGAAGGGGGATTTTGAAAGCTCTTTATATTCTTAGAAACTCAGGGTCGCTGGATAGCTGACCACTCCTTCCTGGGTCTCGAATAAAACATTTAAGATTGTGTCATCGCCGCTCAAGCGAGTTCCTTTGACAACCACAGTCTTGGTTTCAGGAGTAAGTGTGAAAGAGTCCACATCCAAAGTTACATCGTTTCCAGTGTAGACTTTGAGTTTCGTTTTAGGAAACTCAGTAAAGGACTGAACTTCGAGAGTGATTGAAAAATTCTTTCCCTCCACTTTCGTGTCTGCCTGACGAACAGAGATCACGTGGCGCTTCTGAGCTTTTAGCCTGAGAGCACTCAGAGACTTGAGAACCTTTGTCTCATTGAGTTTGATCCTTCGGGCCAAAGCTACGGCCTTCTCGCGATTCTCCAGAAGCAGTTCCATGGAGAGCTGGCTTCGGAGCATATCATTCTGAGTCAACTCTATGAACTGGTCATCAGCCTCATGGCCGGAACCCAGGATCATCATTTCCTGGATCTTGATTTCCTGGGAATAAAGTTCTTCCTCCTGAATGTAGGCTTTAAGGGATGCATGTAAATCGGCGTGTTGTAAATTTTCAATGGTAGCCAGCATCGTTTGCTGGGCTTCCATTAGATCTGCCTGGAGATTGGCACGCCCCCCGATTGTTAGATCCAGCGTAACCGGTTCCAAAAAGCCCAAATCAGTCTCTCTAGCCTCCCCGAAAGGTGTAAAGGCGGAGTTAAGAGCCGGAGTCAGTGAGTTGGGAATCTTGTAAAGTGTTTTGGTGGATGCGTAAAGAGAGTGAGCTAAAAGCCCAGTACCTATCACTGTGGAAGCCAGAGTGATAATTTTTGAGATATGTGTCGGGTCGAGAGCAAAAGCCAAAGCTGAAATCTCCGTGATCTTCTTGGTGACATCGGCCCATTCCCGTTTTTGCTGGGTGGAACTATGGGTGGCGGAGATTTGGGTAAAGATCTCTTGCAGTTTTATGCGAACATCATCAGCGGCATCTTCCACATCATGGGATGTCTCTCCGGTCTCAGCTTTTCCGGCAAGGTATTCGACATTTTTTTGACCGCGAGCGACAATTCCAATTTTAGGAACGGACATTAACGCATACTTGGCTATTGTCCTGTAGGCGAATGGTTTGAGCCATCCGTCATAATCCGTCTCAAGAGGAATTTTGTTGATCATGCGATAGACTTGAGTGATGAGGCCTACAACCATGGGGATCTGGGTGTTGTAGGGCGAGCGGAGCTTTCTTGAAACCAGGCTGGCCACTTTGTTGAGAACCCAGATTAACTTTGCCTGAATCTTGATCTTGATTGCTTCAGCCAGTTTTCCTTTGATACCCCCCTTTTTGATGAGAGGATTGAGCAGGATGGCGGTAGCCCATCTCGCACTCATGAAGAAGGTGACCATATCCATAGTGATGATACCCGCGTCATCTGCCATAGTCAGACCCTGGTTATAGGCACCCACGATGACGTTCTGTCCCAGTGTGAGCCTTCGAATAGACTCAAAATCAGATGCGGACTTGCGGTTTTCCCACATTTGCAAAACCGTTTCAATGGAATCGACTTTGTAATCTACAAGTCCCAGACCTTCCGGGAGTGGCCACTTGGGAAATCCCCTGGCAATGTGTAAAAGCTTCCAAAGCTTCATTAACTGCCCTTCTATAAAATTGGGATCAATTTTAAGGTGGGAAAGGTCATGGGTTCCCTCTCTCGCTTTACTCAACAAATAGGCCAGGTTGTCGTGGGAATCGTCCTGGTCGTCTGCAAGCAGAGATGTCTCTGTTTCGGAAGGGTCCGAATAGAGGGCATCCATGGGCAAGGTATTTAAAAACTTGAACTGATACTTGTGGAGGAATCTTCGAAAATCTCCACCGAGCATTTCCTTACGTTCGTGAGAAAGGCTAAGCCATTCGGTCTTTAGGGAATCAAGCAAATTTGGATGCTGAATCAGCTTATCCAAGAATCTATCTTCATCAGTGACCCATTCGTCCAGGATACTAAGCTCGTTCTTAGATTGGTTGGTTTTGAACTTCAATGTGTATTTAAGTTCTCCTCCAAGGGTGGATACAGGCATGATGGTTAGCTGAGAAACTCCCTGGAGGTTCTCACTCCATTTGGCGTCATTTTTAGAATTCAAGGGAATTTCCTCGATATACTTTTGTCCATCTTCACGTTCCACTAGTTTCATCAAGCGCATAGTCTTCTTTTTACCGATGAGAAACTTATGCTTTCCATTGAATTCAATGGAAACCTTATCGGGCTTGGTTACAGCCAGGGTTTGGAAAGAATACACCGGTACAATTCCCTCGGTCGTAGCATTAGCGCCGGAAATTTTATAATTTACCTGGGTCACGCGCACGCCGCCCCCTCGAAAAGGGCCAACTTCTACGAAATGACGCCCATCCTCACCTTGCTGTGTCGGCATAACCACATGGGAGCCATCCACTTGAGAAGTATTAGGGATAAAGGCTTCCGGAGGAAGGACCCCTTCGTTGATATTCCACTTCACAAATCCAGGGAATTCAGAGTAGATCTTGATTGCATCGATGAGAGTTGCGTTCATCGGATGGGAACGAACCTCATCGGACAGAACGATGTAGTCAGCAGCCCGTTGGTTTACCTTTCCCTCCAGGGCTTCGCTGGGAACCTGATCGAATCGAAACACATGGGTGGGCTGGACTTTCATAGGGAGAGTGTCGTCATAGCCATACTGTCCATTAGCAAGGGAGCGATCATTTACGAAGTTGGCGATGAGCCAGTCTGAAATGACCTCTTCAAGATTCACATCAATTCCGTGCTTATGAAGGATAGTTTCGATGGATTCTAGTCCTCTTCCTTTAGAGGCTACGATTTCACGCAGGATTGGAGCAGCGGTCTCAAGGGAACCAATATGCTTTGTGAGCAAGTAGTACACAAAGAGATAGACTGAGCCGTAATCATCAAGTCCGTTGTTGAACTCATCGATTTGTGTGTCAGTGTTCTTGATGAAAGCAAGAATCTGAGGAGCATGGCCAAAATCATTCACATAGAAGGCAATTTGTGCCATGGCTTCGTTGAGCCAGAGTTCTTCACGCCTGTCATAATTGGCATGAATCATATGCTGGAATTCGTGGGCGAGAATTCCGAGGTAATCCTTTCGTTTGGGATTTCCCGGGTTCACATCGAGATATACCATTTCTCTCTCATTGGAATAGTCCCATAGGGAACTGGATACGCCATCCATCGGGGAAAAATATCCGGCTACATATCCCCTGCCTGGTTCCCAGCCGTCCTGAATATCGAGAAAGAGAAGCGTCACGCGTTCATCAAAATCGATTCCGGGATTATTTTCAGAACCAAAGAATTTATGATTTGTGGGGTAAATTCCATTGTCGAAATTATTGGCGAGTTCCTCAAGAGTCTCCTGTGAGACCCTCAAATCTTGCTCCAGTTCAAGATAGATATAACAATGCTTTCCTATGTAGCGAAGTGTCGCATCTGTCTGCATGGGTTGATTGGTGGCTACATTCATGGTCCAGAAAGTATCGATATCGCCGACACTTACACTTCTTTTTTTCTTTGGTCTGGCAGTGGTGGTAGCTAATGTCCCATGTTTTTTGACGGTTGTTTGATACATGTCCTGAAGCCAGTCGACTCCCACAATGGCATGCTCGTCCAGGAGAGGACCGTGTGCGTACAAGCCCATTCCTGAGAAGAAAAATCCAATCAATACGACGGTTCTTTTCAACATTTTTTTCCCCTTCTCTCTAAATGTGTGCCAGGCGAACCTGGTGGACACAATACTAAATCAATCCTGGCCTAGTTTGCCAGAAGTAGGGCCTTAGTATACGAGGGTCAGATAGAATGGCAAGGGGAATTCAAAAAAAAGTGGAGTAATCAAAGGTCAAGCCAAAACCGTTCTATCTTGACCAGCGGGACAAAGTTGGGTTAGCGGGCATTGGGAGCAACGTGGTCGGCGAGCAATACAGGTTTTTCTGCCATGCAGAATTAGGAGGTGGGAAATGTTTGTCCATTCTGTACGTGGTACGATTTTGATGAGATCTCTTTCGATTTTCTCGGGAGTTTTGGAACTGGTCAATCCAAGCAAATTCGAAATCCTGTTAACATGAGTATCAACTACGATTCCCTCGTTCTTACCAAATGCGTTTCCCAGGACAACATTAGCGGTTTTTCGTCCTACACCCGGAAGAGAAATTAGCTCCTCCATGGTTTGAGGCACCTCGCCCTGATGCCTTTCTAAAAGGAGTTGACAGCACTGCCTTATATTTTTTGCCTTGGAGCGGAAGAGTCCAATGGAACGTATGGCAAATTCCAAATCTTCGAGGGAGGCGGCGGCAAAGTCGGCTGCACACTCATATCTCTCAAACAAAAAAGGTGTGACATCATTGACCTTTTTATCCGTACACTGGGCAGAAAGAATTGTAGCGATGAGAAGCTCAAAAGGATTCTTATGCAGGAGTGCACATTGGGGGTCAGGAAACTCTCCATACAAGCGATTGTGTATTTCTTCCAATCTTACTTTGCGCGCTCGAGTGCTTTCCCTTGCCATAGCCGCATGGTAGCAATAACCAAACCCCTTTCGCCACTGCTATAGACAGGGTACAATTACATTCTTTGATCCAGAAGGGGGGTATTCATTGTCTTTGGGTGAAGCGAGGGAAAAAGTCTTGCGGACCTTCCTGCGGGAGATTCTTAAGGACGGTAAGGTGGATGGGTTTGAAGAGAGTGCCCTAAAATCTCTACTTCCTCTCCTTAAAATTCCCCAGGAAAGATACGATAAAATCTACCAGGAAGTTTACCACCATTACATGAATGTTGAGAGCCATGAGGGCCGGGAAGCCGAAGGTCCTATGGATATGGTTTCGCTACTGCATACCGTACGTTCTCAGTTAATGGAGTCCTTTTCTGAGGAGCAGACTCAGGCAATCCTGGAGAGAATTTGTCAAACTCTGGAAATTGTTCCCTCTGATCTGGAAAGAAGAAGCAGGGACTCCAAACCCGAAGATTCCTCCAAAGTCAGCGAGAGGCGAGTTTCCGCTTCCGCTGGTAGCAGTACGGCAGTCCCCAAGAAAAAGGGATCTCGAGTCATAGATGGTTTTCTTTCAAAAATGGTTAAGAAAGAGGCTTCGGATCTACATCTTCAAGTGAACTACCCGGTGACCTATCGAGTCCATGGAGAGCTTCGTCCCGACGGTGCGCCAATCTCCAGGAAGGATATGGTTTCCCTACTTGGTGAAATCCTCTCTTCCTCCCAAAAACGCTTGCTCAACCAGGGAGAAGAACTGGATTTCGCCTATGAATTACCAGGAGTAGGCCGGTTCAGGGGCAATATATTTTTGCAGTCCGGTCAGTTTGGAGCGGTTTTTCGACTCATACCCGAGACTATTTGCACCTTTGAGGAAATATTTGCTCCCCAGGCTCTCCCAGACTTGTGTGAATTGAATCATGGCCTAATTCTTGTCACAGGTCCCACTGGTAGTGGAAAATCCACGACCATAGCTACGTTGTTAGATCGAATCAATCTTCAAAGGGAAGGGCATATCTTAACTCTTGAAGATCCGATTGAATTTGTTCATAAGAATAAAAAATCCCTGATCACACATAAAGAAATTGGACGTGATATTCCCTCCTTTCAGGCGGGTCTTCATGGGGCTTACGTACAAAATGTCGATGTGGTTCTAGTAGGTGAAATTCGAGATGCCGGGACGATGATCAGCACCCTTGATTTAGCTGAAGCCGGAGTTTTGGTTCTGGCTACTCTACACAGTCTTGACGCAGCGAACACAGTGAAACGGGTTGTGTCCTTCTTTGATGAAGAGGCTCGCTCCATGATTCGGGCTAGATTCGCTCAGAATGTGCAGGCCATCGTCAGCATGAAGCTTCTTCCAGACATGAACCAGAGCAGGGTTGCTGCCTGGGAATTGGCCCTCTTGAATAGTGCCATGAGAAATCTCATCAAGGATGGTCGTGAGCACCAGATTGAATCCTGCATCGAGCAGGGGAAAAAAGAGGGAATGAAAACCTTTGATATGTCTATTCGCGAACTGATGGCTCATGGCAGAATTTCCAAACAGATCGCTCAGACTTATATGAGTAGAGGTAAGTAAATTGGGACTTGATACATTTCGACAATTTTTATTGAACGCGCATGAGAAGTCTGCTACTGATGTGATTCTCAAGAAGGGTACTGGTGCCAGAGTCAGGATAGGCGGAGCTCTTCGGGAAATTCGTGATCTTTCCTTTTCTGGAGATGAAGTAACTCTGGTAGCAAGGGAGCTTCTGAGTACCTCGGATTGGGAAGAGCTTAGAACTTCCAGGCAAATCAGGGGGATGCTGGAAATCAATGAAGGTTTGAAGATCCGTTATCATTTCTCCTATGAAAGAGACAGTCTTTTCATGACTAGTCGACTGCTCCCAACTTCCGTGCGCAGCTGGGAGAACCTGGAAATTCCAAGGTTAGCGTTAAATTTCCTCAACAAGAAGCAAGGTCTTATTCTTGTTTCGGGACCTCTAAATAGCGGAAAAACTTCAACATTGGCAAGTTTCACGGAGTTTTTAAATACGCAGCGCAGGCAGCACATCATTGTCATCGATGAACTGATTGAGCACCGTATAAAAAGTAACCAATGTATCGTCAATCTCAGGCAGGTTCAGACGGATACTCACTCCTATACAACCGCCTTGCGCTTTGCCCTGAGAGAGGACCCGGATATTCTCGTCATCGGGAGCATCACAGGGGAAGCCAGTGCTCAAATCGTTTTGAACATTGCTGAAACTGGGCATCTTGTCATTGGGGCTCTCCCAACTACAGGGTCTTTGAGTACCATTCGCCGATTTCTTAACTGCTTCCCTGCCAGTGAACTGGAGAACGCGAGAATGCAGCTCTCAGCCTATTTGATAGGGATCCTCTCCCAGGTGCTTGTACCTAATCTTAGAAGTTCCCAGTTGGTCCCAATCTTCGAAGTGATGACCATCACACCCTCGATTTCAAATTTGATTCGCATGAATAAAATGAATCAGCTTCAGGCAGAATTCTCGAGAACCGTCAAAGGGGTTTCTCTTTGTTTTGAAGACAGCGCCAAAGAGCTAATCACCAAAGGTCAAGTTTCTCCAGATATACGAAGACAAGCTCCATGGGCGGAATCTCTTACGGAGTAATACTTAGGAATTCTCAGTTGAACTCTTCACTGTCGGCTGTGCCGACTCGTCCTGTTTCTGTTATATTCGACAGACATCATTTCTATAGTGAAAAGCCAACTCAATACCCGTTTGCGGGTTCATGATCCAAAAAGTTTTGGACATATACTCAAAAAGAAGTGCACATCGAAGATCAACCTAGAGGTGCAGGAGCCTGCAAGTGTGTAGATTACTTGCTTTACGGTATAGGTCATACCTGATTCGGAGGCGTCATGGAAAGCCGTACGCGGATTCTGGTTAAGCCGGGATTCCAGAAGAAAATGATGATCATCATGATTCTAGTCGTGGTGATCGCTGTGAATCTAGTAGGTGGATTGGTATTTGGATTTATCACAACTACTCTGGAAGATGAACTATTACAAAGCGCCGCCGGGTCCATTGACCCTTCTCACACAGCGGTGGTTAAGGATCATCTCTTTGAGTATATCTTTCCTAAGGTGCTTATAGCAGAAGGTCTGACAATCCTGGTATTGGCGTTTTTATCATTGAGGCTCACCCACCATATTGCCGGTCCCGTATACCGTCTGGAACAAAGTATGCATGCGATGGCGCAGGGCCAATTGGGTTTACGCACCGCTTTTAGAGAGCGCGATGAGTTTGTAGAACTGGCCACGGCACTCAATGAGTTGGGAGATTCCTATTGTGCAAGACTCAGAGCGATCGAGGATGACCTGGGAAAACTCAATCAAACTGAGCTTAGTCCAGAACAAAAGAATGTTCTGGTACAACTGCGTGAAAAGGTCAATCTACAGAATACGGAGGAAGATGGATAAGGATATGGCTCCTTCAATTATTCCCCTATTTCATTCTTGTAATTTCGTATTCCGGGTACGGTTTCGCTGGATGTCGCCATTTTGTTTGCTGGTTTGTCTCTTTCTCACAGGCTGTTTCCAGAATCCGGATGTCCTTTATCGAAGGGCTGTTAAACTCATCGAAGAAAATCGTCTGGGCAGAGCCGAAAAGATTCTCTTCCGCGTATTAGAGCTCCAGCCCAGGCACCAGGACGGGGTCTATTCACTGGGTGTGCTTTATCTCAAACAAGAGCGCTATGATGAAGCGATAAAAAAGTTCGAAAGGGTTCTTGAAATCAATGCTGATGATGTGGATTCGATCATCAATATTGGTGTGATCTACGCTCGGCAAAACAAACTGGATAAAGCTCAGAAGCAGTATGAATTAGCAGCTCGAAAGAGCCCTGGAAACAACACGGTACTCTTGAATCTTGCCCGTCTGCTGACTAAGCAGGGTAAGTTGAGGGAGGCTCGGTTACTCTATGAACGGATCGTGCGTTCACAGCCTAATTTTTTCGCGGCAAGTAAAGAGCTCGGCTATGTCTTTAGTGCCGAGGGTAAAATCATGGAGGCTATCGACCAATTCAGCCGTGCTGCCAGGTTAAAACGCGAGGATCACGCGGTCCTCTATGAACTGGGACGTCTATACTATAAAAAGGGTAATTACAATACGGCTTCCAAGTATTTTCTGCGGGCCGTGTCGCTGAAAGAAGATCCCGCCTACTTTTTGGCCCTGGCTTATCTATATGAGACAACTCGCCAGACGAAAGATGCTGTAGCCGCATTTCAAAAGGTATATAAACTTGATAAGAATTCCTTTGAGGCTACTTACAGACTCGGTGTTCTCCATCTTCAGATGGGGCAAATGGATCAATCCCAGGAGTATCTCAAGGTTGCTTTGAAGCTCAAACCCAGGGCTGCAGAAGTTCACAAATATATTGGAATTCTCTTGTATCGGCAGGGGAAATTTGAGCGGGCTAAGGAGTATCTGGTCAAGGCCAAAATGCTGAATTCTTATGTTCGCGAGATTTACCAGTACCTGGGATTAATTTCAGTGAAAAAGGGAAATTATGAGGATGCGATTGAGCTTTTTGAGAAGGAAATTCAAGAGTCTCCGGGAAGTCCCACGGTGTATTTTGAGTTGGGAAAAGTCCATTTGATGACTCATAATCGCAAAAAGGGGATTGAGGTTTTAGAAAAAGGAATTGAAAAGAACCGCAATGATCCAGCACTCTGGGACCTGATGGGGACAGCCAGATTAGAATTAGCCGAGGAAGAAAAATCGGAGTCAGGACTTTATGTAGCCCTGGAGAGCTACGATGAAGCTATCAAGGCATTGCACCAGAGTTTAAAGCTCGATCCCAAGAGAATCTCAGTTCTAGAGAGGCTGCTCAAAGCCTATAGGGGTGCTAAACGCTATTCTACAGCGATTCCTTACCTGGAACAGATTATTCAGATAAAGCCCGATAGTCTTGATTATTACCAGGATCTTTCAAAAGGATATATGGCAAACCAAGAATATGATAAGGCAGTGGACGCTCTCAATAAATACCTGGAGAAGAAGGGAGATGATGCGGATGCCTGGTTCCAGTTAGGCAAAATCTACGCAGATAAGGGCGACTTCGTTGATGGAATTGAGATCTTCCAGAAATCAATTTCGCTGGATAAAGACGATCCAAAAAAGAAGTTGTTTCTTGGAATGCTGCTGGCCGAAGTCAACCGCTTTTCCGATTCCCTGGGAATTCTTAAGCAGGCTATAGAACAGTCTGAAGAAGATTCTGTAGTACGTAGACGCTGTGAAGATTTAATTCAACAGATTCTGGAAGTGAGCGGCATTCAACAAAAGGAAGCCGAGGAAAAATTAGGAACAAAGACTGCTCGTAAGGCCAGGCGAAAGACGAAGAAGAAGAAAGTCACGCTGGGAAGCCAAAATTATGTCAAGGTTTTACTCTACAGCGGCTTGAAGCACCTTCGAAAACTTCAGGCTTCCGGGTGGACTCTGAAGCAGCGCAAAGAAATGATTCATTACATCAAGTACCGTTTGATCAGGAATTATCGAAAACTAATTAAGTATAAAAAATTCTCCAATAAATTTACGAGACGCTATTATTATCTTGGGATTCGCAAGCTTATTGAGGCAGTGAAGGCTGCAAAAGCAACCAGGGCTCCGTCAGGCTAGGAGCCTGTCGGAGGATTGCCTTTTAGTGCGGCAGGTTCCTCGGAATCCTACTCCACCCGCAGCCATTCGGGAATATCATGGCGCTCTTCTAGAATCTGGTTCTCCAGACTCTCCAGTCTTTTTTTCGCGTATGTCACTACCTTTTGTCCATGAAAGTATTCTGCTACAGCCTGGTAATAAGGTTTAGCCTCGTTTATGCGTCCTAGCTTCTCATAGTGTCTTCCTGCATTGAGAAAGAGATGACCTGCGATTCTCTCCACCTTCGAACGGAGGCTTTCGCGTGTGTTCTTGGATAATGCCTTAAGAAAGTTTCGAGCAGCCTCCATATAATGTTTTTGAGAGTAATGAAAAGTTCCCTGCTTAAAATAGGCGGTCTGGATTTTATCAATGAGATCTAGAGTGTGGCGGGTACTGGTGGAATACTCCATGGCTTCATGGTAAGAGCCTACGGCCTTGTCCCATAGTGAGATCCCGGCATGCCCTTCGCCCAGTTGTACGAGCACCTGGTACAACTTCTGCTCACATTGAAACTTCAGCGCGGGGTCCTCATTTGACTTCAAGAAATGGAGTAAAAATCGTCTCGCGAGTTTTAAACGCCCGGCTTCAGCATAGGCAAGGCCGATGGCCATGTCGACTCCGGGGAGTGAAGGCTCCACCGATCTGGCCTTCCGGAAGGAAGAAGCGGCTTTAAGAAAAGATTTATCCCGTGCCAGAAGGTCTCCTTGTTGAAAATATAATCTGGCTAATGAAGACCGTTCTGCCTCCTCCAATGTGGCCAGGGTGGGAGCGACGAAATGAAGTGCGGTGATCTCTTGTTCAATCCTTTTTAAATCGTCTCCTATGGTAGGAGTCGAAAAAAGAGATAGGAAAAGGAAAAACTTCAGAAGGGAGCTGATCAGATCCTTGGAGTAATTAGAATCTTGCAAACTGTTTTCTCCTTAGAGGTCTCAAACTTGCGAGAGATATTCACTTCGTGTTCTTGCAAATCGAGCAGGAGATGGATTCTCGCCATACCATTGGAATCTGTTTTTACAGTTTTGGTCCAGGAGGCGTCTTCATAGCTTTCCAGAATGTGTCCGGCAAGAAAATTTCTGGGAGCAAGTTCAACCTCAAAGGTGATGTTGATGTCTGGGAAGAGTCTGTCTTTAATATCTCTGGCCTCAATTTCCACGGGAATTAGTGTGGCTCCTCGACGCAGAATTCTCGTTTCTGCCGCACGTGCGACTCGAATAGAAGGCTCTGGGATAAGTCCGCTAAAGGAATGATGAGATCCATCGTTTGAGGTAGTTGAGCCAGAGCCTGCGGAGGAGCGAGCCCAGCTCGCGGTGGTGTTTTGATTGGAGGAAGAAAGAGGTGCTTCATTACGGGTAGGTCCACCTATGATTCCTTGTGAACTTGAAAATGAACGCTGTGTAGGTTGAATCAAATGATCGGTACCCAATTCTGAGGTTTTAAGTCTTGTCTCTCTGGCTTGTCCCTCTACGACATTTCCAGGGAAGTTATCAAAGCGCGGCCCTTCGGTGGGGACCATTACGGATTTCGACTTTTTGGACTCAACTCTTCTTTCTGGAAAGACAGATCTTAGCTCACTTTCAAACTGCTTCTCTTCTGGATCTACGAATTCCCGCTCCATCATGGCAATATGATTTTCTTTCTTGAGTACCTTGAGAATTGCTCGAAACCGATTCTTCGAAGCGACTCCTTCGTCACCCTCATTAACTTCAGAACCGATCCAGTCATGTGAAAAGGAAGGCGAACTCAGGGATTTGGCCCTGGGAGAAGATTCAGGTATGGAGGTCAGGAAAGTTTCGAAGTCTCCTTTATTGCGGGTAGTTCCAGGGTCTGAATGATAGAGTTCAGAGGAATCGTCACTGGCTTTAGGCTCAGCTAGTGCCCGGTGAAAATCGCTAAATGTCTTCCTGGCTTCACGAGCCTCCTCGGGTGGCATTTCAACCATAGATTGGGATGACTTCTTCTCTTTTTTCCCCTTGCGCACGACTCCTGCTATGTTTTCGAGAGACTCTCGTGAATGCAGTTCGGACCCAAGTTCGTGCATCAGCGACTCTTTCTGATGCTTGGATAGTTCTAACTGATCATGAAAGCGTTGGAAGGTTCGGCTGCCCCTGGACTGATCATCGGATTTTTTAACCCTGCTTTGAACATGTCGCATTCTGTCCAGATCATCCATCAGGAGGTCCAGCGGCCGTTTTGGCTCGGGAGTATCCAGCTTGGTATAGAAATCTCCTGGAATATCAAAAGGTGAGGTGCTGGCTGGTAGGGCTACCTGTGACTTTCGAACCTCTTTTTGATCCTTAAAACTATCTTGCAGGTTTGAGAAAAACTTCTTAAAGGTGCCATCAGTGCCAGAAAGGCGAAAAGGGGTTTGGGAATCTTTCGACAGGCGAGAATGAAATTGATCTATTGGGGCACTGTCTCTTTTTGTAAGTACTTCCTTTTTGGCTAATGGCAGCGGGTTGAGTTTCTGCAGAAATTTTTGATAAGTATCTGCAGGGGCTACATCCTTACGATCCTGGGATCGGACATGGTCGTAATAATTTTTC
The DNA here is from genome assembly GCA_964539825.1 of uncultured bacterium. GTDB lineage: Bacteria > Muiribacteriota > UBA6191 > UBA6191 > UBA6191 > CAZIKF01. Next base: position 179,057 of record CAZIKF010000001.1, on the reverse strand, counting down.
TGGTTGGCCGGGATCACCTGTCTTTGGGTGCGTTTCTCATAGTTTTGTGGAACGGTATCTTTTTCCCAGGAACTTAGAAAGGTTCCAAAATTACCGCCCCCAGCCTGGATTTGGACCGGAGGAGAAAGAACCAGGGGCTGAGTAAAATAAAGATTTTGAATTTCTTGAATCGTCTTTCGAAATCTGCCCAGTCGGTCAAGCGAGGACTTATACAATAAAGTCTTATCAGCATCCGTGGAGCCCTTGATTTGCTCTAGAACAGCAAATACTTGCTTATCCTTACGAAGAAACTCCCTGATTTTACTCTCCAAAATTCGAACCAGAGATTCTCTTTCCATCTCTGAGCGATTGTGGGTGATATTCTCCTCAACTGAAAGAATTTCACGGTGTCGGGCCTCCAGGATTTCGAAGAGCTTGTCCACTAATCCGCGAACGCCCCCTGTCTCTGCGGGTACAAAGGAAAGACAAAGAAAAAGGCAGAATATTTGAAAAAGGCGCTGAATCATCTTAGCTCATGTTTTTTCCCATATCGAACATGGGGAGAAACATGGAAAGAGCTAAGGTGGTGACAATGCTACCCATCACAACAATCATAATTGGCTCTAACAGTCCTATGAGGGTATCCACTGCCTGGGAGACTTGTTCGTCATAATATGAACCGATCTTGTCCAGTACCGTTTCCATGGACCCTGTCTCTTCCCCGATGGCGAACATCAGAAGTACTACGGGAGGAATGATGTGCTTATTCCCTTTTAATCCATCGGAATAAGTGCCTCCTCCTTTTATGGACTCCATGATATCGAGGATGAGTTTCTGAAATTCTCGATTAGAAATAGACTGGTGGCAGATTTGTAGAGCTTGTAGACCAGGTACACCCCCTCTAAGCTGAGAGGAGAGGGTATGGACGAATCTTGAGACAAAATATTTTTTAAAAAGGTCTCCGATGATTGGCGAATTAAACGCCAGAAAATCAAAGACTTTCGCACCTTGCGGAGTCTTTTGAACGGCGTAAACGAGGCCAAATACAGTAGCTCCGAATGAGATGATGATTTCTAACCATCTATTTATCATGAAATCAGAAAAGTTTTTCACAAATAACGTAATGCCCGGCATGTTTTCGGGCTTCAAGTTTAAGGACTGCATGAACTTGGGGAAAATCCCCAGTGTCAATCCCAGGGTCACGGCTACGGCGATGATAGCCATAACTGCTGGATACATACACGCGGATATGAACTTGGCTTTGAGTTTTTGCTGACCTTCAGCAAACTCCACGTATTCAACCAAAAGTTTATCAAGCTGTCCTGACATCTCTCCAGCGGTTACAAGGGATTGAAATTCCTTGGGAAAAATCTTTGGAAATTTGACCAGAGCTTCGGAAAATGGTTTACCCGATCCTACATCGGTGGTGATTCCATCGAGAACTTTATCGAATTTTGCGCTGGTATTCTGTTCTTTGTAAGCGCTCAGCGCCTGCATTAGGGGTGCTCCAGCATTGAGAGCAATCGCCAGGGTGTTATAGAAGGACATCAGTGTTTCCATGGGAACTCCGCCTGGCATAGTGCTCCTCCTTCACCGGGTATGCCGGTTCATTTCCTTTTCATCCATCTTGCCTTGCAGCACTTTGATCATAGCGTCTTCGCGCAGATTAATAAATCCTATTTTTCGGGCTTCACTTTCAATGGTATGTTCGTCTTGACCGCTACGAATACAGTCCCTCAAGACTCCAGAATTTTCCAAGGTCTCGTGGATAGCGGAACGACCCTTGTAACCAGAGTTGTCACAACGGCGGCATCCTTCCGAATTATAGATGCTCTTAACGTCTGCCTTGATTCTCTTGGCGAATTGAGCCAATTCCTTAAACAGTGGGATCTGTTGTTTACAGGAAGGGCAGAGTTGCCTGGTCAAGCGTTGAGCGACTATGCACAGCAGAGTGGAAGCTACAAGGTATGGGGGTACCCCCATATCGATTAGTCTTCCAATGGCTCCCGCGGCACTATTAGTGTGGAGGGTGGAGAAAAGCAAGTGGCCTGTCATGGCGGCTTCAACTCCAATGATGGCGGTTTCCTTGTCTCGCATCTCACCAACAAGAATCACATCAGGATCCTGCCGAAGTATGCCCTTCAAGGCATCGGCAAAGGTAAATCCGATTTTATGATGAATCTGGGTTTGGTTGTAGTTGGTGATGGCATACTCGACGGGATCCTCAACGGTGCAGATATTTATTTCAGGAGTGGAGATATAATGCAGTGCTGAATATAGCGTCGTGGTTTTACCGGAACCAGTGGGACCGGTCATGAGGATCATTCCATTAGGTTTCTTACAATTGCGTCTGAAAATGTCCATGGTGTGCTTTGAAAATCCGATTTGGTCCAGGCCAAGGCTGAGGCTGGAGGAGTCTAGAATTCTCATACAGACTTTTTCTCCCCCTTGAACGGGAAGTGAATTGACGCGCATATCCATGGCCTTCCCTACACCCATCGAGACTTTAATTCTTCCATCCTGGGGGATTCGAGATTCGGATATGTCCATCTTTGCCATAAGTTTTAACCTGGAAATTAATTCAGGTTGAAAGGCATGAATAAGGCCTGGAATCGGAATAAGTTCGGTAAGCACTCCACTTTTACGATAGCGAATTCTTAGTCTCTTCTTGGAGGGTTCAACATGGATGTCGGAGCAACCCTCACTGATCCCCGTTGAAATCATAAGATTTACCAGGCGAACGATAGGGCCTTCCGCTTCACCAAGATCGATAGAGTCTTCCTTGGTTCGATCCACCACCTCCATTTTTCCAAGATCCTCTTCCACACCCTTTAGAGTTGTGGCATCAGCTGCTCGAATGGAGTTAAGGGCTGCGGTAATATTTTGTTTGGTATCGATGCAGAACTTGATCTTGAGTCCGGTCTGATGTTCCAGATCGTCAGCTATGAATATGTTTAGGGGATCGTGGTGGACGATCGTGAGGATCTTTTCTTCAGCGTCATAATGAACGGGGATCACTTTGTTTTCATCAAGGAAGTCAAAGTCCAGATCATCGATAATTTCGATTGGAAAATCTTCCTGGTCTTCAGTGTTGAAGATTTCGACTCCAAGTTGTTCGGAAAGAGCTGAGGTCACATCTTTTTCTGTGATGATTTCCATCTCTACGAGCTGCTCACCAATGCGAAGCATGGTTTCTTGCTGTAGTTCCAGTGCTTTGTCCAGAACCTCCTCAGAAACCAGCCCTCTTTCTAGAAGGATTTCTCCCAGAAGTTTGTGCTCAGTATTATCTGCCATATCCCTGTTTCCTCTAGCAGAGATCCTACCATGGAAAATGGGGAAGGGTGAAGGGTCAAGGCTGGAGTGCGAAGTGGGAAGATCGTGAATTTCACCATTCGCCGACCCTGATGCTCCGGTTCTGGTGGAATTTCTATTACCGAGTGAATTACTGGGCGGCTGCTCCGCCTGCGGCTGCGCCCGCTGCAGCTCCAGCACCTTCAGTGGCGGCCGTAGCCCCGATGGTACACTCAGAACAGACCGTGTCCGCGATGCTGGTACCGATTGCTTCGGGAATGGCTGTGATCCCTATGGCGGCTTCGCGGCTGAAAGGATTGTCATTATCGTCAATGCCTCGAACCGTCACGCTTGTGATGATATCTGTCCCGAGATTGGGTTCGGTATTGAAATCGCCGTCGATCGATAGAACATCTCTGGCTTGATTCGTTACGAGCTGTAAGATCAGGCAACAGGTGATTCCCGTAGAGGAGGGGGCATTGGCTGGATCTTGGATAACAGCACCTGACTGCCCAAGTTCCGTAAAGGGGATGGTTGAGGGAAATCTCCTTTGTACCCTTGTTTTTTTAGAAGGGATTCCTGTCTGAATAGCCCCGTTTGCGTCTTGAAAGACGATTTCCGAACCTTCTGCCTGAGAATAGTTAATTTCGATTTCCTGAAGGGTTACTCCGACTCCGTTATTGAGTTGAAATTGTATGATAGCCTGATCATAGGGAAATGACTGGGCGGTGATTCGAGTGGTGTTTGGATTGATTTCATCACGGCCGTCCAGAGATGAAATCGATGTGATTCGAATGTCTGATTTTGGATCAAAGGGCGGCGTCGCGCAGCCTGAGAAACCAAGAAAAGCTGAAAGAATAGCCAAAGCGCGGAAAGCGCGTGTCATTTTCATAGCTTTTTCCTTTTCAAGAATTCACGATATTCCCGATCTTGAGTTCCCTGGTCAATAAATCGAAAGGACTCCGAAAGTTTCTCCCCCTTGTCTTTAAAACGATATTTAAGCGCGTCATGGGGATGATTGGAGAACTCGGAGAATATCCTCGGAGTGATAAAGAAAACTAATTCATTGGCCCGAAAACTAGTGCTGCTGTTCTGGAAGAATTTCCCGACTCCCGGGATTTGACCTATCAGGGGAATCATATTTCGTTCACTTGATTTTGTATGAGAAATCAGGCCACCCATGATCACAGTATGATTGTTCCTGATATTGAGAGTTGTTGAAGTAGTCTTTTGAGAGATGATAGGGATGCCATCGAATTCACCGTTACGTGAGGTGATATCGGGGGCAATTGTGAGGTTCACAAATTCATTTTTAAAGATAACGGGTGTTACCGTTAGCACTACTCCCGCATCGGCGAAGTTTACCTGGGGAACCACGATCCCCTGGTTTACAATTGAAGTCCTATAGGGAATCTGGTCGGCGACGGTGAGGGTTGCTGTATTGCCATCCAGAACAGTGAGTTGAGGATTGGAAAGTATCTTTGCCGTACTATTCCCCTTGATAAAGTCCAAGACAATTTGAATATGATCCGGTCCAAGGGAACCAAATTTTAGACGTCCGGTCCCATCTCCAGCCAGGGGTGAGAAGAATTCTCCCACAGGCAGGTTTCGGCCTGATTCAGTAAAGATGGTTTTCCAATCCACGCCGAGCTTGTCATCGCGATTCAAGGTGAATTCCACCATTTTCACATCAATGACGACCTGGCGAGGAGGGACATCAATTTCATCCAGCAGTTCTCGAATTCTCTTTAAATTGGAGGGTGTATCTTGAATGATTACCCGCTTCTCTGAAGAAGAAAGGGTTTCAGCATCTTGTTCCTCTTCCTCGCCCTCTTCACCGCCCGACCCCGTGTCTGCAAAGCTGAAAATCTGGGTTCTTTCAATGCCCGGAATCAAAAAGCGGATACTGCGAACAAAGATCTGTGGGGTGATAAATTTTAACTCAAAGATCTCGCTCTTAAATCTTCGCCTGGGTCGGTCTATATCAATGACGTCCCAGACCTTTTCAATCTTGCGATGATCTGATGGTACGGCGGACACAATGATCTGGCTATTGAGTTTATCCACTACAATTCGGGCTGCGCCCTTGACGATGGCATTTGATGCTCCTCCAGCAGTGGCCTGCTGGGGCGCTCCTTCTGTAGTTTGCTGGACCGTCTGGGTTGTAATCGAGGCCCCGATCAAATCTTTAAGAACTTGTCCAATGGTGAGAGTATTGCCCTTTTTTACAAAGTAGGTCTTTGTAAAAGATGGATCTTGCTCCTCTCCAAATACCGTAATGATGGAGCCATCCACGCGGTATTCCGTTTGTGTGGAATCAGAAATGATGTCTAAAGCTTCGCGGATGGACCGGCCTGTCAGAGTGAGATTTACTGACTTATCGATTTCTCCTTTGGTGACGAAATCATAGTTTCCGATTTGTGAGATCCCTTTCATGACTGTGGCTACATCAGCGTTCTGGAGAGCCAGAGAGACCACGCCCTTCTGATTTAAAGGAGTAACTCCTTCCAGGGAATCCTCCAGCGCGACGATCTGATCTTCTTCTTCAGAGAGATCACCCTCGGTTTGAGCATTGAGTGATAATCCAAAGGAGCAGATGATCAGAAGGAACCAAAAAGATAGTCTTTTCATCATATTTTCCACTCAGTACGAGTTTCGCTTCCCGCAAACAAAAACATGCACAGGTCGAGTATTTCACCTCACAGTTTTCCTCAATATCGACATTCATTTGTCAGTTTTTATGGGAAAAGAGAAGGAATGGGCGCGTAGAGGAAACAAAGGAATCTTTAGGAATGGGAGTGAGTCCTACATTTGGACGGCGTACATGGATCCCAGGGTTAACCCTTAACAATTGGACTGCATGCTGAAGATGGGTTAGAATTCATCGAGTTTTCGGGTTTCGAAAGGGAAGAAGGGATGACACAGCCCAGGTCCACAAGATCCAATTATTTTATCCAGGCGGGGTTGCAAATCAAGTTTACCTTCGTTCTCGTCATGATCGTCTTACTTGTAGCGACGATCACTTTTTTTAATCTCTACATCATCGGCGATTACGTGGTTCAAAACACCAATACGGTGATGGAACTTCGGGATATGCAGAGTTTCCTGACGACGGTTTTCAGCATAGTCGGTTGGCGAATCGTCACCCTGGGGGTAGTCTGTTTCCTGATCATCACGATCATTGGAATCTTCTATTCCCACCAATTCGCCGGACCATCGTATAAATTGGAGAAGTGCCTCAAAGAAATCTCCCAGGGGAATCTTTCCTTCAATATTAAGCTACGGGGTGGTGACGCCCTGCACAATGTTGCTGATTCGGTCAATTTTCTGGTGGATCAGTTCCGCGGAATTGTGGGTAAATCCAGGGAACTCTCCTCTGCTATACGATCCAATTGTGAAGCTCTGTCAAAAGAGGCTAATGAAGAAGTAGTCGGTGATCTACTCAAACAGGCGGAAGAACTTGAAGATCTTCTGGCTGGATTCCATCTTACCCGTGAGGAAGTCCAGTCTTCTATTTCAAGTTCTGAGGACTTGGAAAAAGATGAGGAAGAAGAAGACGCTGGCGAGTCATCACCCTGAGAAGTTTCTTTTCCCGATGGGATTGTTGTGAAGCGGTTTGCCGTTGGCCTTACGGGAGGGATTTCATCGGGGAAGACCATTGCCTCTAAATATCTGGAGCGCTTTTTCAGGGTCATTGATGCGGACTGTATCGTACATGAAATTTATGCCCTCAATTCAGTTCTCATAGAACAAATTGCGCAGAGATTTGGTTCCGATTGTATCCATGGCGGAGAAGTTCATCGTCCTACACTTCGTAGTAAGGTATTTGGAAATCCTGGTGCCCTTAAGGATCTGAATTCCCTGGTTCATCCTCATGTAGGAGCCAGGCTAAAGTCAGGGATAATAAGTGCTCGTAAAAATTCTATACCTTCTCTTTTCGTAATTCCCTTACTCTTTGAAAATAGTTGGCAAAATGAGCTTGATAGTACGCTGCTTCTGGGTTGTACAAAAGAGTTACAGATTCAACGGATGAGAAAGAGGGATGGTTCTTCAAAAGAAGAAGCGAATCAGATATTGAGTTCTCAGATGCCAGAGGAAAAGAAAAGGGAACTCTGTGATTTTTACATCTTAAATAACAGGGACATTCCCTGGCTTCATATGCAGTTGAAGACTTGGGCTGAAAGACTCTTAGGGGAGGAGTGATGGGCTTGAAGTGCCTATCCATTGACCGTGCTTGAGGAACTGAGTGGATTCACACTCTTCGTATTGGGAGTTTCCATTGTTTTGAGCTTTGTGCTTAGAAAGCTCATTCAGGAAATTCAGCAGATGAAAGAGGGGCTTGCTCTTGAACTTCAGGAGTTAACTTCTCAGCTTGTGGAAGAAAATCCCAGTCTGGAAAAATATCAACAACTCGGTGTTCTTTATTTTCGACTTGATCAGTTTCAGAAATCTCTGGATACTTTTGACTATCTACTATCACAGGGAGTTTTTGAGAGAGAAGCACATTTTTACAGAGTTTTATGCCTTTTGAATCTAAATCGCAAGGAGGAAGCCCTGGGCTTATTTCAGCGCTTACAGCTTCCCTCCTATACCAAAGAAGAGATTGATCAGTTAAAGGGGGCTGTTCATAGAAAAACCTCCATGCTTCGCTGGGGTGAACTCTTTCTCAAGATTCTACTTACCAACGTTTCATTTCAAGTGGGTGCTGATCTGGAAGCAGGTAAGAATTCGAAAGATGCGGAACTCAATCGTATTCTTACTCATCTACCTACCCGCTATGGTGATGTGAGTCTTGTTGATGAGAAAGAGGACTCCTGGATCTTTCGCTGTAAAGATAGACACCTGGAACGTACGGTAAGGCTTCATGTCACCAAAGATGGGCTTGGTGAGCCTGAGATTGGGAGCTTTCTAATGCATCCCAGGATTCTCGCCCAAATTCATAATCGAACCTTTCCCCAGGTCTATGACCTTCAGCGATCTGCAATTACTTTCTATAGCCAGGAGGAGTTTGAGGGTGACTCCTTGTTAGTGGTCTTTGGAGAATACCGGTCTCGCTCAAGGAGCCAGGAGTTCGTGAACATTTGGATTGTGATTCTAACCCATGTTGAATACCTCGGGCAGCGAAATGTTCGTTTGCAGAGATTCCGACTTAATGAGATAGGATATGACCGTAGGAAAGATCGATTGTTCTTTCTGGGAGCTCTGGTAGAGCTAACCACAAGGGACTCTTTAGAGTGGAGGAAGCAGGTACGACAAGTGCTCATTCAATCTCTTGATGAATTCATAAAGTATCAGGATCGAATACCGGAAGAACTACAAGAGTTATCCATAAAGCTAAAGGTATCCACAAAAGAAGTGGATTTAGATTCCTTCATACGTTTTTTGGAGGATGCGCAAAGAAGTATGGTTTCCTGGCAGGAATCCTCTTCAAAAGCCTACCTTCAACAACTGATGCAGTTGGAAAAGATTCATCGTTCTTCTATTCATGGCTTGAAGGGAAAATTTTCTATAGTCGGGCGCTATAGTGACGAGCCTTCCAAGTTGCTGAAAACTTTTTATCGCGTCTCAAACTTGGATGATGTGAAGGAAAAGATTCTTCATTTGATGGAGCTGATTGCTCAATTGGAATCCATGATGAGTGCTGGTTTTTTCCCGATTTGCGGTGAAATTCGCGAAGTGGATTATATAGCCTTCATTGATCAGCTTGAGTCGTTTTCCAGGATGAATTTTGAAGATCCTCAAACCAGGTTAGAGCTTGCCCATGACTTTTTGAAGGTTCAGAATGGTCTCTTTGAGGAATTAAGCGATAAGCTCGCGGGCTTTATTACGGAGCACGAAGTTAGCCTGCCGCGGTTTTTAGAAGAGTTCTTACAGGGAGTTTCTGATCGAAAGCGTATAGAATTGGAAATTCAGCCTGACGCGGGCTCACTCAAAGTTTGTGTCATGGAAAGAGAAGGGTTCCTTGATAAGATGAAACTCATTATGGAAAATCTATTGAACAATGCCCTGGAAGCGGGTGCCGAATCGGTACAAGTCCGGGTGTATAGCCCTGAACCCGGAACAGTGAACCTTGATTTGAAAGATGATGGTCCTGGGATTCCACCGGAGATTCTGGAAGAGTTGGAGCGACAGGAAACCTATAGCCTTGGAGAGGGCGGGACTGGTTTGATTGCGTCAAAAAATGCTTGTGAGATTCTGGGGGGACATTTGTGGATCAACCCGGAACCGATGGCTAGAGGAACTTTGATAAGGTTGGCCCTCATGGCTTATCTCGCCTGAATTCGAAGGATAAAATATGTTAGGTGTTTTGATTGTCGAGGATGATGAAAACTATCGATTTGAAATACAACAAGAGCTGGAAGAACAATTCAGCGCCATGGCAGAATTTCATTATGCCGGTAATCTAAAAGATGCCAAGGCCATCTTGCAGAAGCAGTCCATTCAGCTTGTATTACTCGACATAATCTTTCCACTGGATTCAGGCTATAGCTCAGCAGAGAGTGTTGACTATACCGCTGGAGTCAAGTTGCTTGATTATGCCCTGGAAAAATCCTTTCGCGGCAACATTGTTGTACTTTCTTCTCAAGACAAGACTTTTGCGGTCGATCTTTTGATTCGTTATAAAAATGTCACCGATTATGTGTTCAAGGATTCCTCCTGGAAAGAGATTCGGTACAAAGTGGAGAAGCAGCTCGCGACCATAAGAGAACGCAGCAGCCTTCTGCGCCAGATCCAACAAGAGTTCCCATTCATCGGAGAGTGCCCAAAAATCAAGGAAATCAAGAATTTTGCGGTGAAGATTGCCCCGATGGACACTACCGTCTTAATTGGCGGAGAATCCGGAACTGGAAAGGAAGTTGCCGCTCGCCACTTCCATGCTCTGTCCCATCGGGCGGATAGTCCATTCATTGTAGTGAACTGTGCGGCAGTCCCTGAGGGTCTTTTTGAAAGCATTCTCTTTGGTCATAAAAAGGGATCTTTCACGGGAGCGATGAGCGATCAAATGGGATTGTTTGAAGCAGCCGATTCAGGGACTCTGTTTCTGGATGAAATTGGAGAACTACCGCTACTCATGCAGTCAAAGCTCTTACGGGTATTACAGGAGAAGAAAATTGTAGCTGTAGGAAAGATTGAATCCATTGATGTAGATGTTCGAGTGATTGCTGCCACCAATCGTTCCCTGGAAGACGCCGTAGCAAAAAAGGAATTCCGGGAAGATCTATTTTATAGACTTAATGTACTTCCTGTTGCGATGCCCGCACTTCAGGATCGAAGAGAGGATGTTGGTTCTATGGTAGATTTCTTTCTGGAGAGTTTTTATAGGCGTACTGGATTTCGCAAAGGCATTTCTGAAGAAGCCCTGGAAGTTCTCAGAAACTACTCCTGGCCAGGAAATATTCGTGAACTAAAAAACACAGTTGAGCGGATTGCCATTCTCAGTGAGGGTCCTGAAATTGATTTTTCAGAAGTCGTGGATATTTTGCCCTATTCGGTGGAAGAAGAATACAGGGTGCAAATTCCTCTTTCTCAGCAGGAGTATAAGGCTGCAAAGAATGGGGTTCTGAATGAATTTCATCGAAAGTTTTTTAGCTACCATCTACGTAAAAATGGTTATGGCTTAGCTCAAACAGCACAGGCAGTAGGCTATAACCGCAATGACCTGTCGAATATTGTTCGCCGCCTTGGCCTACCTTTAAAGGAGGAAGATGACAATTCCTCGTAATCTGACCTCCCGCAGCGACTGGAATCGGAGTTAAAAATTGGATCCTAAGTTCCCAGGAGAAGATTCTAAACACCGGGTGAATACCAGGACTTTTGGGCCGGGGGCCGAAGAGGTTGCCCATTTCCATAAGAATCGCTGTGAAGTGTGGGTGATTTTAAGTGGTGAAATACGAGTTTCTTTAGAGGGGACTGAATTTGTACGAGAAGCCGGGCAGTGTGTAACAATACCTCGCCACTCTCGTCATGGTTTGAAAAATGATCGCCCTTTTGCCTGTGAACTACTCGAGATTTGGATCTTTCCCAGGGAGGGGGAAGAAGGATTGGAAGAGGATCATTATATCTGTGAAGCGGAGATCAAGAAATGAGTGTAAAAAAGATTGATCACCTTGGTGTGGCCGTATTTAATCTTGAGTCTGCCATCAAGATTTATCGTGATCTGCTCGGGTGTGAACCACAATCCCTCACTGAGGTTGAATCAGAAGGGGTACGTGTAGCGTTCTTTCAAGTCGGGGAGTCCTCTATTGAACTACTTGAGCCTACCAGAGAAAACTCACCTATAGCGCGCTTTCTACAAAAAAGGGGAGAAGGAATACATCATGTTTGTTTCAGGGTGGATTCTTTGGAAGCAATAAGTTCAGACCTGGACGGAAAAGGTTACCGCTGTCTGGACTTAAAGCCCAGGTTGGGAGCGCATAATACCCGGGTCTGCTTCTTCCATCCAAAAGATACTACCGGGGTTCTGGTAGAATTTTCCGAAGATTCCTAGGAGCCTCCTAGTCTACGGAGTACTCACTGGAATAGGGACTACTCTCTCCGACACTGACCCCAGCCTGTAGTTTTCTGGAGACAAAATTTTCATGGGAAGTCATGAAGAAGAGGATCACACCTGAGAGCAGAACCAGGATGGAATTGAAAACTCCCTGCACCGAGTTTTTCAAAAATAGCGCGTAATATCCCATTCCAATACTGGTTAGAATTAATCCGATACAGGAAAAATACAGTAGAGATTGGACTCTGTGCACACTAGATGAAAATTTCTGTTCGGCAGCCTGGCTTCGGATTGCAGCTGGGCTGGAAAAGCGGCTTCGTCTGGGATTTGGATATTTGATCAACCGTTTTGTAGACACGCTAAGTTACCTCCAACTATCAATTCTATCTTTGCTTTCGTAAAATTTTGCAGATTCTTGATGGAATTTCAAGACAATTCCGTACATGAGCGCTTCTTTTTTGTCGAGTTTTCCTATGTGATCCTTTGTGGGCTACTATTCTTTCTATTCCTGACATTCTCTTTTTCCGTACCCTCAAAGTCAACATTTCGATTGAACGGAGAGATGGATTTTTCGACCTACCAGGGGGAAGAGGAGACCTTTCTTGATTCCATAAATGGCTTGAGTACTCTTCGTCAGGATCTTGACTTCCATCGCTATGATGTTGGTATGGACCTGCTCTTTCGTCAAAAGATGGGAGCCCTTGAGTTGGAGGTTCTCAATCGAGCGGATCTCGATCTTTTTTCTGAGGATAACTTGATTTTTCGGGACTCCAACGGAAACAACCTCCTTGAAATTGGCGGGCAGGCTATTTTAAGTCCAGGCTGGAGACTGCGGGGAAGGGGCTTATGGGAGGTTTTCGATGATAGATCGTTTCCAGAATACTCCAATGATGACCTCGGCGGGATTTTTGAAATTGAACATAGAATTCGTCCGCGGGTATCCCTCAATCTAGGCTATGAGGTTCATGATCGAGAATATGACACCAGTATTTTTGATAATTATCGGCAGCGTGATTTTTACCTGGGGTACTATCGCTTTTCTCCGGCAAAAACAACTCTCAAGCCAGTGCGGTCAGAATCAGAAGAGAGAGTACCTGGGGAATTGAAATCAGATCAATTTGTATCTGAGACTCGTAATGCTCTCATTGACGAAGGTTTTTTTAAAACAGCCACGTTAATCCCTTCCAGAACTACACGGCGGGGAATCTATGGCTTTTTGCCCTATACGGTAGATTCTCCCATGAGTTTTGAGCTTGAGGGAAGGATTCGGCATCGTGAATTGTATAACAGCCTTGAGAAGAGCTATCTGGAAGGACAGATTAATGGGGTAGCTCAATTTTTCCTGAGTGATAATCATGAATTTAGAATTGATGATCAATTCTCAGATCGGGATTACAGCTCTGAATCCCTGGCGGACAATCTTCTCTCCTACCAGAGGAATATCGCGGTTCTCTCTCATTTTCTCTCCTTTTCAACAATTTCATTCGACACGAGTCTGGAGCTGGATTCCACTTTCTATAAGTCCCGCCCGCTCTTTGATAATCTGGAGTGGGAATTTCAATCCAGTGTGAGTTGGGATGTATTGAATAGGTGGAATTTGTCGTGGTTCCATGTGTTTTCCAAACTTGGCTATGAAATGCCTCGGGAGTTTTTTACCAACTGGGACTATCAGCTTCGATCTTTTACCTCTACGATTAGTCTGGGGGATGGATTCATGCTAAAAGGCAGCTTTGATAGAGAAAAAAAGGAATTTCATTTCTTTGAAAATTCAATAGATTCCTCCTTTAACAAAAAGGGGCAGGATTATAGGGTGATCTATAACATTTCACCTACCCACCAGATACATGCCGGTTTTCGCTGGGAGCGTGAACGTCATTTTGAGTTTTCGGTAAATGATCGCTACGAGGAGTTGGGATATGTGGGAACTCGTCTTTCCTTGTAGGTCGCCAGGGTTTTTCAGTATTAGTAAGTTAATTTGGGTTTCTTCTCTTTTTGTTTTTACCTTTTCCCTCCAGGCTAATGTGCTGCAAAGGTTTGCAGGTTTTGTTCTTGTTCGTACAAAGTCAGAATCAGAGCAATGGAGGAGGGTGGAACAAGATGTGGAGATTTCACAGGAGACCTGGTTTCGTACCTCTCGCGAATTTGCGGGGCGGTTGCTGAGAAGGAATCGATCTCCCCTTGTTCTGGATCCGTCCTCTACCTATTTTTTGGAAGAAAATCGGGTCAAAGTTGAAAGGAACGGCACCTGGACTTCTTTAGATCCCTACCCATCTTCAGGGGATAGGGTGCAAAAAGGTGTTGTAGCGAAAAGCTGGTGGATTCTATTTCCCTTTGTGGAGGCTAAAATTTCCCGTGAAAATGGCTTTCGAGGCAAAGTAATCAAGAACTCCTTTCCCCTGGTTCCTGGAGATCGCATACGTCTCCCCTTTGAAAGCGGTGCGGAATTACGCCTGCCGGATGGCTCTATCGTTCGGATTGCCGGGGGTAGTATTTTGAAGGTGAGTCAGGATCGAATCGACTTGAGCAAAGGTAAGGTGTTTTGTACGGTCACATCCCGTAATTCCCGTCTTGAAGTGGTGACTCCCATTCTTCGTTCTTCTGTAAGAGGGACCGTATTTGAAGTTACTCACGCTGAGGATTCTGAGGTTCGTGTCTACGAAGGTGTCGTGAAAATTGGATCCCGTCGAGGATCTCGCCGAAGCCGATTTGTACAAGGTGGTCAAAGGACACTGTGGGTTCAAGGCTCAAAAACTCCTGAAGTGAGTAGATTTGATGCCAGAGTATTTCCAGCATATGGGATCAAGCCTACCCCCAGGACTATCAGGTTGGCGCCCTCAAAAAACTGGGAGCAGGAATCTCGATCCGAGAGAATTCAAAGACAGCTCCTGGAAGCCCGGAAAAAAGGATTCGATGAATTGTCTCCAAAGGCTTTAAGGAAGAAGCCAAGAACCTCAGAAGGGTCGATTTCTAAGGATCTCAGGAGGTTGCCTGGAGTGGGAGAAGATCCTGAGTTTCGGTCGCTTTCCGGAAAGAAAAGCCCTCAAGGAATGGTGAAGGAATTCCAGGAATGGCATGATGAAAAGCGTACAAACAGCGCTGAATTCAGAATTCGTGAACGCATTACAGAGGAAGCCCCCGAGGCTTACTTTGATCAGAAGGAAGATCAAAAGCGAAGAGAGCAAAGAGCGGTTGGAGTTCGGTCAACTGTACGCCGAGAAGGATTTGAAAAGGGGCAGGTTTTTTCACAAGCCCAAAAAAACGGAGCACCTCGAAGAGACAGAGAGATTCGCTTTCTAAAGTCATTTTTGGCCAGAAAAAAGATGGAAATAGATCGCCTGCTAAGAGAAGTTTCTCTCAACGATCGTGAGCGTGATCGTATCAATAAGAAAATCTCCGCTCTAGAAGAACGACAAAAAATTGCTCCCTCTGATGATCGTCTCCAGGAGTCCTTCATCACTCTGCGAGTAAAGAAGCGAGAGCTTGAACGGGAGCGCAGCTTTCTAAATGAGCGTCGGCGAGGGTTGGAGTCATCTGTACAAGAGGCTATAAGTAAACTTAACCGAGTTACAGATGCTAGTGCCCGCGGTTCAGTCGTTGATCAACGGTTCCAGGGTAGAGCCAGAGAGCTTCTCAGGCCGTAACCTGACAAAAAAGTTCATTTATTACCTATTTTTGTCGATATCTCAATTTATTAGCCAATCATGATTCGATTCGCTAAGGAGGGAAGGATGCACTCCATAGAGGTGGCAAAATTGCTGAATTTGGAACTCATTGAGTTCCAAAAAGTTGAAGCTTCTATTGCTTCGGTATTGCGGCTCAAGAAAGATGAAAATGGAAAATATCTGTATCGAAACGATCATGTAGAGTCGTTACAGGAGGTCTTTTCTGATCTGGAAGGAAGGGCTCTGGGGCAGAAGAGTCAAAAGGAAGAACCCCCCTCCATAGATAGACTTGATAACGGAAATCTAAAATCCCTTCCCCTGGGGCCTCGGACTACAATGGTCCCGTCGATGGAAGCCGTCACTCCAAAAGGAGAAGAGGATAAGGAGCCTGAAGAGAGAAAGATCCGCTCTGCCATTCCCTTCTTTGAGAGAATAAAAAAAGAAGATGATGAAGAAGGGGCAGGAATGGCCAAGACTGAAGCCCTTGAAGTTTCCTCGCTGGTCAAAATGATTCAGGATCAAAGAAATTATTTTGAAAACCGGATCAGAGAGATCGAACAAGGAGATCTCAAGGTTCTAAGGGAAGAAAACCTTCAGTTAAAGAAGGACCTATTGATACAGAGGAAGGAAAAGGAAACTCTTCAAAACATCATCCGTAACCAAAACGAGGACAAGCGCTACCTGATTGAGAAACTCAACCAAAAATTTTCACTGAGAAACGCACTACAATGGAAGACTGCCGGTCCTAAAGCATTTGAAGGAAATGAGCAGCTCTCCAAGGGAAGATACTAACTTTCGTCTTCTAGCCCTTGAAAAGATCAGACAGACCCTTAATATCCTCAGGTGATGAAGCAGCAGCTTTATTTTCCTCTTGAATCGCATCATAGACTTCCTTACGGAAAACCTTAATGTGATTTGGGGCATTGATTCCCAGCTTAATTTGCTCACTTCGAATATCGACGATGGTGATTTCTATATCATCACCAATCATGATTTTTTGGTTCTTTTTGCGAGTCAGCACCAGCATCAGCGTGCCTCCTCATCCGTCGACTTCGTTGTACTTTCTCTACGATTTAACTTAACGCCTAGTTTCCCAAGACGTTTTTGCGTAGTCGCGAGCATGGCCTTCATTTCTTCAAGAATGAAATGCTTGAGTTTATGGGACGAGTTGGTGGAAATCACCTGTTTAGCCCTCATCAGGTTCGCGTTGATCACAATGGGGCCCTGAAGATTTGCAGTCATCTTCTCTGGATTGTCCTTTGGGATGACCACTATCGCATAGAGTATAGCTTCTTCTGGTGCACTGAGTTTTAAATCCAGAACATCCTCATCGGAAAGATCAAGGGTATACTCCGACCGAAACCGTAATGGATCTATGATCACAAAGGCTAAATCCTTGTTGTCGACCGACTGCAGCCATCGTAGCGGTTCGGTCGCAGGATCATTTAGAATTACATAACGGGATGTTTTGTCGAAGCCCAGGATTCCCAACGGGAAGGTAATAATATCCTCTGCGGGCACCTCCAATTCCCCAAATCGAGAAGTGTTAATGTTCATATGGTGCTATCCTCCTGCCCTTCGTGCTTCTTTTCTCGTATCACAGCAAGTCCACCGCTGGTTCCCACGTATAGGATATGTTCATCAATGGCGCTCACAGCATGGAGGTCGTAGACCCGATCACCCGGAAACTGGTTCTCGAGATTATACACCGTCCATTTCCGGTCTTTGAGTCGAACTAAGCCTTCTTCCGTCCCAAAATACAGGGATTCCCCGAGTTTTACAGCATTTTTCACAAAATTGCTTGGGATAGAGCTATTTCCCCTCACTGGAATTTCCTTCACTCCTTCGTCAGTCATACGACTTGTCGTATGATTTCCAGTAAAGGTCTTCCAGTTGGCTCGAGTTTTGAATTCCAGCGGATTCTTCAGTATAGATACTCCGCCATTGGTCGCGAACAATACCGTACCTCCACCAGGTTCTGGGTAAATATCGTAAAAGAGATTTCCACCAAGGGGGCTGTTTCCTTTTTTATTGATCACTGAATTTCCCTGAATGATCTGGAAGTCCGCAAACAAGAAATCGAATTTTGTAGACCGCTCCATACGGTAAACTCCAAAACTGGTGCCAAGCCAGAACACCTCTCCACCCTGGTGAGCAATGGATTGAATGTCATTTGGCCTTGCGGAGTAATCTGAAAGGGATTGAATTTTAATATTGGTCCACTTTCCATCTTCATAAACATCCACTCCATGCGAAGTGGCGCAGTAGACCAGGTTCGTTCCCTTAGGAATGACCATGTCACGAACCATGGTAGAGCCTGTATGCTGAAATTCATTCTCTCCAGGATAGAGGACGAAGAGGCCTTTTTTCTCAGAAATCGCGAATAGTTGGGCGGAGTCACTAAGAGCCAGTCTGGTAATTTTTTGACCCGAAAGATAGGGTTTTTTTTCCCGTTGAGGTTTAAAATCAGGAAGGGTAAAGGAGTAGATTCCATCACTAGTTCCCACGTAGATTGATCCAAGGGCCGTGAGAACAGAGAAGACTTGATTCAATTTGAGATTCTCGGGGAAAAATTCCTGATTGGAAATAGACAAAGAGGAGCGCGTAGGCTGCTTTCCCTGTTTTGTGGGCCCCTGAATCTCAAGACATCCAAATGAGAAAAAAATAAAGAAAATCTGAACCGGGATTAATTTTTTAAGCATGACTTTTTATTTTGAAGAAAGGTTTCGAGCAAAGTTTAACATTAAGAGGTTTTGATTTCATGAGATATGGAATTGTCAGTGATTGTCATGGAAATATCCAGGGTCTGAGTAGAGCCTGGGAGATTCTTCAAAACAGTGGTGCCCAGCGTCTGGTCTGCCTGGGAGATATTGTTGGATATGGCGCCTCTTCTGCCCAATGTATAGACTTTCTTGAGCAACATTGCTCAAGAACCATTGCGGGTAACCACGATCATGCTCTCTTAAAGAAGCATTCTACTAAACGTTACCAGTCCTATGCGGTCAGATCTTTGGAACTTGCCAGAACTCAATTGAAAAAAAGGCATGTTCAATTTTTGGAAAAACTTCCTATGATTTCTCGCTGGGAGGAGGACAACCTCTTGATTCAGCTGACCCATGCTCACCCAAAAGATTACCTTGGTTGGTGCTATTACCCGGAGGATCCTAGTTATTCCATTCTGCCGGAGGATTCCGAAATGACCGCTGTCTGTCTCTACGGCCATACCCATCAGCCAAAATTTTGTATTACTTCAGGGAATTGTGAGGCCGTGACTCCAAAATATTTCCATCCCTATTCCTTGCAGGATTATCGTACTCATACCCTGGTCATCAATGTCGGCTCCAGCGGACAGCCAAGGGACGGAGATACGCGTGTGTGTGGATTATTGCTTGATACCGAGGATAAATCCTTTACCTTTCTAAGGGGAGAGTATGCAATCTCCAATGCTCAGCAGGAAATGCTCAAAAATGGCTTAAGCGGGTTTGTAGTAGACCGGTTGAATTTTGGACGGTAGTGTCTACCAACCGGGACCTTTGCAGATTTTTGAAAATATGGAGCGGGTGAACAGAATCGAACTGTCGTAGCCAGCTTGGAAGGCTGGTGCTTTACCACTAAGCTACACCCGCATATCGGCCATGCAGGATTCGAACCTGCGACCCCTAGTTCCCAAAACTAGTACGCTAACCAGACTGCGCTAATGGCCGCGAAAATCGGATCGAAATCTAACAGACTCCCACCCCAATGTCAATCAGGTGTCGGGATAGGCGAGTTCTGGAAAGCTGCCTACCCAGGACTTCCGATAAACAGCCTCCAGGGGCGTTTCCCTCGTCTCAGGTAGCGATGCTACCTACTCCTCACGAAACACCCCTGGAGGCCATTTCTCGAAACACCTGGCTTGACACCATCTTCCCAGAACTCGCCTATCCCGACCCGGTACGGCGGGAAAATGTAGAAAAAGCTGCCTACCCAGGGCTTACGAATACGACTATCCCGCCCCGGTACGTCGGAATTAAGTGAAAAGAACTCCCTGCTTCGCAGGCTGTTTCTTGGATTAGGGAAGTTGGTGCTAATCTTATTTATCCTTAAACACCGTGCATCGAGGGCTGGTATGTGGTGCGGGTCCAGGTTCTCAGCAGTGGTGCATGGAGGTGATTCGTGAGGAGGAGGTGGCATCGTCACCTTCGACGAAGGAAGCACTTCCAGGTGCCGCTGATGGGAGCCTGGAGCCGTGCCTAAATACCAGTTCTCGGTGCACCCCTCAGAAGGGTTCGAAGTTGATTGAATTCAGGCCTCTGAGAATGTGTCTTTCTGGTATGGGCAGGCAGGGGCCTGCAAGGACCTGGGTCAGGAGGAACTGTTCAGGACTGGTAACGAAAAATCTGATTTTATCGTATGGTTGACCAAGAATTACGTTTAGATAGTGGCAGGCTTCCTCGGGGGATGAAAATCCACGAGTAGCCAGTCTCCCAGAGCGGTGCTCTGGTCCTCTCTGATTTAATTGCACGCAACACGCGAGGCTGGCATCTCCGTGGAGATAGCAGACCCAGTTGCCATATCGACCATCATTCAAGAAGCTCATAATGTACCCTAAACTCTTCCTACCACAATTTATCTGCTACAGTAAAGTATTCGTCCCGGAAAATCATTACTTTAGGCAGAAAGAATAGGTTAAATTTTATGATGGAAGAGTCCCCATGGGAGGCTTTCAGGAGCCATTCAGAGTCTTTAGGAGTTCCTCTGTCTCCTCAGCAGATTCTTCGAGTAAAGCACTTTCACACCATGCTTCTAAGTGCAAATGAGCAACTGAATTTAACGCGGATAACATCACTTGATGAGGCGATCTTAAAACACTATTTGGATACGGTCTTACTTGTGAGTGTTCTCTCTTCGAGAACTCCTCTTAGCTCCCTTCATACCATTTTGGATCTTGGCAGCGGTGGTGGAGTGCCAGGCATCGTATTAGCCTTGATTTTGCCGAGTCTTGAAGAGTTAGTCCTGGTCGAGGCGCGAGCAAAGAAATTGGCCTTCTTAAGGCGTGCTTGTATAGAGCTGGAAATACCGCTGACTGCCATTCATGACCGATGGAATCGAAAGCGGGCACTGAAATGGGCCGGTGAGCATGGAAAGGTTGACCTGGTTACCGCAAGAGCGGTGTCTGAGCCCATAAGTCTTATCCGAATCCTGGCCGTGGTGAGTAGAAACTGGCTAGTTTTACCCAGGGGGCCCTCAGAATCAGAAGATCTTTTTCATGAATCAGGCACAGAGGCATCCCGGTCGGGGTTTGAGGATGGGCGGCGGGAGTATTTTAGAATGCACTTCGGCTCCATGGAGATGCAGAGACAAATTTGGGCTTGGAAATACAAAGAAAAACAAAAAAGGTCAAAAAAAGCCTAATGTGGCCTATCGAGATATCCGATAGGTAATCTAGCGGGTACTTGAAACTCGAAAGGCACGGAGGCTTTTCCAAGTTCCTAGCAAGTCAGTTAGAGGAGGAAGCCATGGAGGGCGTTTGGAATAAATCATTTAAAGAGTGCAGTTGCGGTGAAAAATTTGAAACTGAGACTGCTTTTTTGAAACGGACTCAATCTATCGGGATCATGTCAGCGGCAGGGTATATGCCCCATGATTTTGAGCTTAGAAACTGTAATAGCTGCAGGACTACCCTCACTCGCCAGGTAGCCAGATTGGTCGCATCCACTGGTTCTACGGCAATCTCTCAACTGAGACGGTAGGCACCCAGCATTCCTTATCTGAACTTCGACTTAAGAAGGAAGAGGGAAGGCATATTGCCTCCCCTCTTTCTTTGAGTCTTCGAATTGTTCTATAGGTCTAAGGGTAAAATTCCTGGCTTCATGAAAGATGCCCGGAATTAAACCTCCTCAGTGACTTCGGCTTCAGCAGCCTTCGCGGAATCTAGCTCCTGCGTTGGCTCTGGTTCCGTTGCCTTCGCCTTCTCAGAAACCTTGGCTTTGGTTGCCTTTACAGGTTCTGGTTCGGGGGAAGATTCCGGTTCCGTAGATTCAGCTTTTACTGAACTGGCGGCTGCCTCTACGGGTTCTGGTTCGGGGGAAGACTCCGGTTCCGTAGATTCAGCTTTTGCTGAACTGGCGGTTGTCTTTGGGGTAGCTTTCTTGGCGGAAGAAGCCTTTTGCGTCGACTTATCAGGCTTGGCGGCCTTTTTAGTGGAAGTTTTAGGCTCTTCGGTTTCCTTGTCAACTACCGTACTTCGGACTCTTTCTTCCTGCTCAATTTCGGCCTTTAAGTTAGCGAGAGCATTCATATCCTTGGCGGATTCCTGCTCGGAACGCATGTCATTGGACTTGTTCAGTTCCTCGCATGCTGAGCGCTCTAAATCTCTTTGGGCCTGTTTGATAGAAAGATGGATTTTCTTATCCCTGGCATGAAACTCCAGGATCTTCGCAGAAAGCTCTTCTCCTACAGAAATTCCCTTTCCCATGTGTTTAGCTGGAACATAGCCATCAACCTTTTCAGCCAGACTGAGGACACAACCCCCGTCTTCTGTGAGCTCTTTGACCTTTCCAGTTACTATGGACTTGGCGGGGTTCTGTGAGAAATACTGCTCAATGGGATCATCCGAAAGCTGCTTCAATCCGAGAGAAATCTTGCGAGAGTCTTCATCAACCGTGAGGACCTTTACCGTGACTTCATCTCCTTCGCTCAATCGATCAGAGGGATGATCAATCTTTTCAGTCCAGGAAAAATCGGAAACATGAAGAAGGCCGTCCACTCCCTGGTCAATCTCGATGAATGCACCGAAATTGGTAAGACTGGTGACCTTTCCCGTGATGATGCTGCCAGAAGGAAATTTTCTGGTTACCATGAACCACGGTTCTTCAGAAAGTTGCTTGATTCCAAGTGAAATCTTACGAACTTCCGGTTCAATTTCTAAAACCTTACATTTTGTTTTTTGCCCTTCCTGTAGGAAGTCAGCAGCATTTTCAAAATGCTCGGTCCATGAAAAATCCGAAATATGAACCATTCCCTCCACATTTTCAGAGATTTCAATGAAAGCTCCAAAATTGGTGAGACCGGTGACAGTACCTTCAATAATTTCTCCTACCGGAAATCGATCAGCGACATCTTTCCAGGGATCTTCAGATACTTCTTTCACGCTAAGGGAAATCTTTTTACTTTCCCGGTCCATTCCGACGATTTTAACTTGAATTTCGTCCTCTAGACTTACGAGTTGCTTGGGGTGGGTAACCTTATTGGACCAGCTTAAGTCCGAAATATGTACCAGCCCCTGAATTCCATCTCGAATTTCAACGAAGACTCCGAAGTCCGTGATATTTCTCACCTTTCCGGAAATGATTTCTCCTACGTTGAAATCATCAAAAACCTGCTCCCAGGGATCAGGTTCGCATTGTTTGATACCCAGAGAGATCTTTCGAGACTCTTTTTCATAGTTCAGAATTTTAACGGTAACGTCATCGCTTATTTTAAGAACTTCCTCAGGATGTTTAATCCGTTGGGTCCAGGAGATGTCAGAAACATGGACCAGACCTTCAACACCCTCAGCCAGTTCTACAAAGACACCGAAATGGGTGACATTTTTCACTGCACCTTCATGTACAGAGCCAGGCTTAAATCTCTCTTCGATATGAATCCAGGGGTCATCACTGAGCTGCTTCATTCCAAGGGATATTTTTTCCTTGTCCCGATCGATGCTCAAGATTTTTACCTGGGTTTTCTCGCCCAGTTTAATCATTGAGGAAACCGATCGAACATGTGCCCAGGACATATCAGCCTTATGAAGAAGGCCGTCAATCTGACCATCAAGGATGGAGACAAAGGCGCCGTAGTCCGTAATATTCTTAACAACACCTTCACAGATATCGCCCTCTTTTAGGGTCTCAAAAATGTGTTCGATGTTCTTCCGACGCTCTTCTTGGAGTATTTCCCTTCGAGAAAGCACCATATTTCGTCGGCGACGGTTAAATTCGATGATATTAAACTCATACTCCTGACCGATGTACTTCTCCAGGTCATACTCCTGGTGAAGGCTCATCAGGGAGCCGGGGATAAAGGCTTTAAGACCGCCGCAATCTCCGTTTAGCCCGCCTTTGACCTTGTTTTTGATCACGGCGGTTACCCTTTCACCCTTTTCATAAGCTTCAGCAGCGGTCTCCCATGCACGGGCGGCCTCTGCCTTTCCCTTAGAAAGGATCAGGGTACTGTCATCGAGATTCTGTACCACCATTACGTCAACTTCCTGACCTAATGCAGGGGGTAATTTGTCCCGAGAGAATTCTCCTAAGGCTACAATACCTTCATTCTTTGCCTGGATATCAAGGTAAACATCTTTGCCGTCGATGCGGACGATGGTTCCCCTGTAAATTTTCCCGAGTTCAGCGGTGACGAGATTCTGTGACCACAGTTCCTCAAAATCCGCCATGGATTCTTCTTTTATATTTTCTTCATTTACCTGAATTTCTTCAGTCACTTGAGATCAACTCCTGTCTATAGATTTTTTTTGGAGATTTCCATTAATTTCATGTACGAGTTTCTGGATTTCATCAAGAACCAATTCGATTGACATCCCTGTGGTATCAACTTCCACAGCGTCTTCCGGTTTCTTGAGTGGAGCAATCTTTCGTGACGAATCTTCATGGTCCCGCTGGGTGATCTGAGTTTTCAGTTCCTCCAGATTAACTTCCTCCCCCTGGTTTAACAGGTCTTGAGAGCGGCGCTGAGCGCGTTCCTCAAGTGAGGCGGTCAAGTAGACTTTCAATTCGGCATTTGGAAAGACAACTGTTCCAATATCCCGTCCATCAATGACATAATCTCCTATTCCAGCAAGTTCTCGTAGTTTTTGAACTACTGCTTCCCTGACTTCACCGAACTTGGAAATCTTGGAGACAAGACCGGAAACGAGGCTGCTCCGAATTTCTTCGGTTACCTCCAATCCATTTACCCAAAGTCTTGGGCTAGCCGATTGGAAGTCAGCTTTGATCTTCGTCTTCTCCAGGAATCCTTGAAAATCGTGTTGATTTTCAAATTCCAGTCCGCTTTTCCACGCCTGGTATGCGTAACACCTATAAATCGCACCTGAATCCAGGTATTGAAACCCGATTCTTTGGGCAAGGGTTCTCGAAACAGTACTTTTCCCTGCGCCAGCAGGTCCGTCAATGGTGACAATCATCCTGTTTTGAGACTTTCCTTAGTCCAGTACAATCCATAAGGCTCACAGTTCTTCAAACATGAGGCCAGCCGGAATGAGCCCCCCATTGTATGCATTCCCTATGTGATGTCAAGAGATCGGTAAGAATTCCTCCGAAAAATAAAGAATAAAAAATCCTTTTTAAGGAAAACCTTACAAAAGTTATAATAAAGATTAATCTTTTGGATGACTTTTAGCGTAAAGGGTAGGTTTCATGTCACGCGGACTTTCAATATTAATTCTGTTTTCGCTGGTTCTGGCCGGGTGTGGCACAAGTGGAGAGGATGATTCCTTTCCTGCAGTTCCTCCCTTCGTTTCCAATCAAAGTCTCGAGGGGCTCTACAATCAGATCAGTGTTTGTTATACCAGTCGTTCTCTACTGGACGTTCCGAAAGTGGATGCCAGAGACGCGGAATATAACCTTGGAGTAATTCTCCCTCCTCCGCCGCCTTTGTGCGACACAGCGGATCCTCTCGATCTGGTTTTAAAATCCTATTCTTTTTCCTCTAAGAATATAGGTCTTGGAAATCTGGATGTGGCCCGAATTTCAAGCCCAGGCAATACTTTGGCGTCGGTGGAATACATGACTGACTCCGTTGGAGGACTGGCGTTATTCTCCGTACCTGCCCCCAGCGTTACGACCCCCATTTTGGGGATTCAGCTCAGAGCAATCCCATCAGAAGGTGGAAATTTAACTAACGAATCCTTTGAGGGAATCTGGGGATTAGTGGCCCTTGAGCTTACCGGGCGCAGTGTAGTAGCTGAGGTTAATCTTTCAACTTCTGTTTTAGGTATTCCTTCTCTTACCGGGGTTGGATTTCAGTCGTCGGTTTCTGGGCCGCTGCCTTTGCTTCTTCAGCAGGTTGTCAACAATTCAACCGTAGGAAATGTGGTCACTCCATTTTCGCCCGCTTATGGACTCAACCTGGGGAAGGACAAGCTCCTTTTCCTGGGTTGGGAGTGGTTTTTGAATCCCGGGGTAAATGTCGCTATGACCGAGGGTGGGCAGGTGGGACTTGGTTCTGATCGGCTTGCTCTTATGGTCCGGCCCGGGCGGATGAATCCCATTCGTTCACTCGTGGGTAAATATGAACTTTACCAATGGTCCGCGTTTAGTACGAACATCGTTACCACGGTGACTTCCGGACTGCGTTTGACCGATATACCCACCTCTGAAATCATGGTCCGTGGGAGCATTGAATTTCGCGGAGGCACAGCGGTCTTCGATAACGTCCTTGGAATTACCAATCAGAGTGTTCCTTACCAGATAGAATTAGGAACCAACTATATGCATAGTTTCTGGGTTCTTGATAATCGCCCGGAGCAAGATCTCTTCTTCAGGTTTTTCGTGTCCGATGACTTCAGGTATTTTGTTGGTGCTGATGTGGCCAATGACGTAGACCGAAGAACAGCAATGATTCTCGGAATCAAAACTTCAGATCCCGCACCCTGAATGAAAAGGGGAGTAGAGGAATCAATGAAGTCAATGGGAGCATTGGAATGAAGCTTTGCCCCGTTGCAGTCTCATCTTGATTTGACCTCCTGGCCAGGGCAGTCCTAATTGCTCCGGACTTTCCCATATTCCATTGATTCAATTGTTCCCATTGCTTCATTTGATTCAATGGGGGCGGCACCAGTCAGGGGCCGCCCCCTAGCCTATTATCGTTTCAGTCCAACGGCAGTTCCGAGCATTGTGTCTGAGGTGGTAATACCTTTGGAGTTTGCTTCGTAGGCCCTCTGGGCAATGATTAGATTCACCATCTCATCCACGATGGCAACGTTAGAAGTTTCAAGGCTTCCCTGGGCGATGGTTCCAAATTCATTCTGACCTGGAATTCCTACAATGGGCGGGCCGGAGGCTACGGTTTCGGTGTAGATATTCCTACCCTGGTTGTTCAATCCAGCCGGGTTAATAAAGCGCACCGTTGAAATCTGCCCCACCTGGTTAGCCTGTTGATTGTTTCCCTGAACCACTGAAACTACACCATTGGTCCCTACAGTAACGTTTTTAGCGTCCGCGGGAACGGTAATGGGAGGGTCAAGGATCAGGCCGGTGGCATTAACCATTTGTCCATTGGCGTCAGGTCTAAAGGCACCATCACGGGTATATCCAATGCTTCCGTCAGGGAGTTGAACCTGGAAAAAACCATCTCCTTCAATCGCCATATCGAAGGGGTTATCGGTGATTTCAAACGCACCCTGGGTGAAGACCTTTGAAATTCCCATGATTCGGACACCGTTACCCATCTGAATTCCCGTTGGAGTAGTGATTCCATCAACTAGCTCCGTACCAGGTTCTCGAATGGTCTGATAAAACACATCCTCAAAATTGGGGATTCTCTTTTTATATCCATTGGTATTTACGTTGGAGAGGTTCTGTGTGGTCGTCGAGATGTGTTTATCCTGAGCCTGCATCCCGGTGGCAGATATATAAAGTGAGCGCATCATAGCTTTGTTCCTCCAGTGTCTTAACGTAAGGTTCCGAGTTGTCGTACCGCCTGGCCACTCACTTCATCGATACTGGTAACGATTTTAGAGTTAGCCTCATAAGCCCTTTGGATTCGAATCATGTGAACCATTTCGCGGACTAAATTTACATTGGATTCCTCTAAGTAGCCCTGGCGCATGAAGGAGTCCGTGTCATACAGAGCCACTTCTTCAACCGGTTCATCCTCAAGGATCCGAAAAACATTATTTCCATCTTTTTGAATTGAGTTGGTGTCTTTAAAAACGACTTTCGCCAGGGAAAGATTTGAATTGGTGATTTCTCCTTTGAGGTCTACCTCAAAGTTATGGATGTCACTGATTTTGTCGCCGAGTTTAATGGGATAGAGGCGGTCGTTTGCTCGCAGGGTTCCGTCTTTATTTTTTTCCATCATAGGCCAATGTTTTTCCATTTCTCCCTGGAAGCCCATGACCTGGTAACCCTGCTGTGTTTTTAGATTTCCCTCAGAGTCCAATCGAAAATTGCCGTCGCGGGTAAAGCGGATCCCTCTTGGAGTATCCAGCATGAAGTAGGCTTTGCCTTCGATGGCAAAGTCGGTGCGGTTCATGGTTTCAACCTTGGGGCCACCCTCATGGTCGGTAGTGATGCGATCCATGATTACTCCGGTTCCCATTCCTCCAAGGACAGGCGGGAGGTAGTGCTTTTGACCGGGAGCTAATTTTTTGTCATGCAGCCTGAGTTCTAGCAGGTGTGGAAACTCTTCGACCGTGAGACGGTCTCTCTTATAACCTTTGGTTTTTACGTTAGCAAGGTTATTTGTGGTGACGTTGAGTTCCGCCTCCTGCATCAGCATGCCCATTGCTGATGTATAAAGTCCTTTGATCATGCGCAGCTCCTAGAGAACATTCCACGGTAGTTGGTTGGCAATACACACCGGAAACATGCGGGTTGGATCGTCGATGTTTCCAGGTGAGAAGTCCATGCGTGAATTCTCCGATGAATCCGCGTCCGTGCAAAAGGTAGAAACTGTAGTGAGCGTGAAGACACTTAATGTGAAAGGGGTTTTTCACGCCACCGATGTGAGCACGTCCTTCTCGAATTAACGATTGAAAATAGTCCTGTTCCAGAGTTTCCTCCAGATAATCCGGAACCTGACTGATGAACTCTGACCAACGTCGTTTCAAGGGACCCTGGATCAGTTCCTCAAGGATGGAAATCCAGCCTTTGCTTTCCAGTTCTCGTATATCCCGAACGAGTTTGGGGCAGAGGATCCAGTAGGCGGAGCGGGAGTAAAACTCATCCCCTGCCTTACTGTGTACTAATGTTACAGGAGCCTCAAAGGGACACTCAGTCCCTACCGATTGAACCGGAAACTTAAGAGTAGCCTTAAAGCCCTTGTATTGAAGTTGGTATGAATTCATCTATACATCTTCATCGACATAATTCGGGAGAACCCTAAGAATTAATGATCAAAACAAACAAGAATAAACAAAAACGCACAAGGAAGCGAAGGAAAAGCCTTGATCCCTGTTCCTAAAGGGTTTTTCTGGTCTAAAGATGCACTTCGTGCTACTATTCTCCCCTTTTGTAAGGTTGAAAAAAAATTTGTGTTCCAGAGAGGTACCCTATGTCCATCTCCATTGAAGAAAAGCAGGGAGTCATCAAGGAGTTTGCAGTTCATGAGGCAGACACCGGTTCCCCCGAGGTCCAGGTGGCGATCCTGACCCATCGCATCCGTACACTTACGGAGCATTTTAAAACCCATAAGCAAGATCATCAGTCCCGAAGAGGCCTTTTAATTCTTGTGGGTAAGCGAAAGAGTCTCATTAGTTACCTGAAGCGTAAAGATTTCAAGCGTTATCAGGAAATACTAAAGCGACTAGAACTTAGAAAATAAGAAAGAAAACGAATTAAATAGAAGGTGACGAGTGTTTAACGAAATAAGTGTTTATAGTGAAGAACTAGATTTAAAGATTAGTACTGGAAAAATTGCCAGACAGGCCGGAGGTTCCGTTGTAGTCGAGCATGGCTCCACGGTAGTATTTGGAACTGTTTGTACATCTGCAGCCAGAGAGGGCCTGGATTTTTTCCCAATGACAGTGGATTACCGGGAAAAAATGTATTCAGCTGGTAAGGTCCCGGGTGGATTTTTCAAACGAGAAGGGAGACCCTCCACCAAGGAGATCCTCACCTGTCGTTTGATTGATCGACCTATTCGCCCCTTGTTCCCGAATAAGTTCAAGGATGAAACCCAGATCTGCGCACAGGTCCTGGCCTATGATCAGGAAAATCCGCCAGAAGTTTTAGGAATCAACGCGGCATCGGCAGCACTGTGTATTTCAGCTGCTCCTTTTCAGGGGCCATTAGGCGCTGTCAGGGTTGGATACGTCAATGATGAATTGGTTCTGAATCCGACGGTTTCCCAGATGAAGGAATCCAGTCTTGATCTAATCGTTGCTGGTACCGCTAAAGGGATCACCATGGTGGAATCCCAGGCTGATATCTTAGATGAAGACCTTTACCTCAAGGCCCTGGAGTTTGCCCATCTAAACGTTGGCAAGATATGTGCTCTATTCACCGAACTTCAAGAAAAGGCCGGTAAGGAAAAGGAAATTTTTGAGGCTGCAGAGCCCGATGAAGGTCTGGTTCAGGAGCTAAAGTCTGCCTACTCCGCAAATTTTCGTGAGTCGCTTGATATTGAAAGCAAGATCCTTCGAGGAAAAAAGGCTGATGAGCTTAAGGAAGAAATTCATGCCAAGTTTACGGAAAGGTATGAAGAAACTCCGGAACTTCGAAAAGTTGTCAAGGAAATCCTGCACGACACTGAGGCGGACGTGATTCGAAAGATGATTGTGTCTGAGAAGAAGCGTATTGATGGGCGTGAAAGTAGCGAGATTCGCGACATCCAATGTGAAGTTGGTGTTTTTGAAAGACTTCACGGGTCCGCTTTATTTACACGAGGCGAGACCCAGGCGTTTGGAGTACTCACCCTTGGCGGGGGAGACGACGAACAGTTCATTGATGGACTCGACGAAACCTATAAGACCCCCTTTCTTTTGCATTATAATTTCCCGCCATTCTCAGTAGGGGAGACGGGTAGATTCGGATTTACGTCTCGAAGAGAAATTGGGCATGGAGAATTGGCTAGTAAGGCTCTGCGGGCAATCCTCCCGGATGCTAAGGATTTTCCCTATACCATTCGTCTAGTGTCAGAAATCATGGAATCCAATGGGTCGTCTTCCATGGCGACTGTATGCGCTTCTATTCTGGCTATGTTGGAAGGTGGGGTTCCCATAAAGCACTCCGTGGCAGGAATTGCCATGGGACTATTTATGGAAGGTGACGATTATACGGTTCTAACGGATATCCAGGGAGCTGAAGATCATTACGGCGATATGGATTTCAAGGTTGCTGGAACCACAGAAGGTATTACCGCGCTGCAGATGGATATCAAGATCGATGGCGTCAATATCGAGATCATGCGCAAGGCTTTAACCCAGGCCAAGGACGCGCGTTTACACATACTTTCCAAGATGGACGAAGCCATTGCTAAGCCCAGGGAAGCAATTAGTGATTTCGCACCAAGAATTTTGATCACCGAAATCCCCAAGGAGAAGATAGGGGATGTTATCGGGCCGGGCGGGAAGATCATTCGCAAGACCTGTGAAGATTTCGGCGTCAAGGTTGAAGTCAGCGAAGATGAAGAAGCCCGAATTGGTATCGTGAAGGTTCTATCAGTTGATGGTCCCTCTGGTGAAGAGGCTATGGCGTACATACGAACTCTCGTGGCGGAACCAGAGATTGGCAAGCTTTATAACTCAAAAGTGGTTAGAATTACCGATTTTGGGGCGTTCTGCCAATTCATGCCTGGAAGGGACGGACTTTTACATATCTCCAAGATCTCAAAGAAGGGTCGTCTGAACTCGGTGACGGATATTCTGAATGAGGGAGATTTTATCACCCTTAAGCTCACTGAGAAGGACCGGCTTGGGCGTTATAGTCTTAGTGCGGTAGATGTGGAAGAGAACGACTTTTAGTCGAAATTCTAATCAAGAGTTGGGACAGGCCTTACCTTCATCGCCTCAGCGAATCAGACCTTATATTGAGGCGGCGCTGTTAGTAGCTGTTGGGCTTGTCCTTTCTACATTTACAATCTACCGGGCGCCTCTTGGAGGCTCGGTTACCCTTGGATCTACCCTACCCCTCTGCCTGGTCTCCCTGAGGTCGGGTGTACGCATAGGAATGCTGGCAGGGATTAACTTTGGAATCCTTTCTTTTCTTACCAGCGGGCTTCTAATAGGAGTCGGCCCTTTCTTCTTTGACTATATCGCAGCCTATGTTCTTTTAGGTGCCTTTGGCTGGCTGGGAAGATATCCGTTTCTTTCTATTATCCTGGCTCAGTTGGGAAGATTGGTCTGTCATGTCATATCAGGAGTTCTCTTTTTCTCACAGGGCAGGGGATGGGAAGAGGCACTCCTATATTCCCTTCAATACAATCTCTCGTTCTTAATACCAGACGTCTTGATTGGAATGGTGCTGTTCTACCAGCTAATCAAAAGAAGTCCGAAGATATTGAAGGGGAACGAGGCAACAGTTAGAGGATAGGAGTCAGACTGAACTCAGCGTTCTGGGGAAGAGTTATCAGGCTCTTAGCCCAGAAGCCCTTGTGGACTTCTTTTGGCCGCCTTGTACTGCTGCGTAGTGAGCTTGAGTCCTATGGTCTTACCCTTTTTGATCATTTTGGTACACACACGAACCTTCTTGGTGTTGTTGCCTACCTGAATAGTGACCGTTTGTAAATTAGGGTTAACCTTATGATTGGTCCGAATATGGGAGTGCGAAACTTTTTTGAGTACCCTGGGCCTCTTTCCACTTAAAAAACATCGTTTGGCCACGAATACCTCCTGGTACAGACTACGCTCCCCGTGCTGGGGAAAGGGGGGAAGTTTACTGTGCTAATTAGGAAAATTCAAGGATTGTACCAAGTTTTTCTTGATTTTTTATTTCAGGTCCAGCAGAATCACCGATAACAAAGAACAACATGGGAGTACAAACCAGGACCGCCTGGATCCTTTTTGGGTCCATATTATTCGTTCAATCGCTTTTCGTGTCGGCAGTTTATGGAGCTCCCGGGGCGCTTCTTCGCAACTATGAAGTTCTGGATTCCTACGAAGGAATGACGCTCCTGCTCCATTTTGATAAGCCAGTTCAATTCAGGTCTAGCTATGATCAGGCTAAACATCGCTACCGCC
This sequence comes from uncultured bacterium, assembly GCA_964539825.1. Classification (GTDB taxonomy): domain Bacteria; phylum Muiribacteriota; class UBA6191; order UBA6191; family UBA6191; genus CAZIKF01. The sequence continues at coordinate 146,755 of CAZIKF010000001.1, read as the reverse complement.
TTGAAGTACCCAGGGCTAAATCCCTTAAGCTTCTCGGGAGGCAGGATCTAGATCACCTCCTTGCGATCTCCTTCTATCTCAAGAACCTCAAAAGGGGCTTACAGTTAATTCTTTATCATCGCGGGTACTTTAAAGTTAAGTTTGAGTCCATGCTGGGCGGTCGAACCATTCAGATGTTTCTACCCAATCCGTACCCTACCCGAAGGGCTTTAGATCCCGAGGGTAAAAAATACGTTGTTTGTATCGATCCAGGTCATGGAGGTAATGACCCCGGGGCTCAAGGGATTCAGGTTGAGAAAGAGTTGAATATGCTGGTAGCCAAAACGCTCCGGGATATGATTAATCGTCATCCAGGAATGGTTGCGTTCCTCACTCGTAATCGGGATTACAAAATCAAACTGCAGGATCGACCCAAAATTAGTGATAGAGCAGGGGCGGATATTTTCTTATCTCTGCACATGAATGCCTCTACTCCGCCAACCAGGGGGTTTGAACTTTATTACCTTTCCGAGGAAGGGGCCGAGGAGAACATAGATACTCATGTGGAGGGTTTTAAAAATCAAGAAGAGCCTCCATCTGAGCAAGATCCGCTATCTTTGATTAAGTCAGATCTTGTCCACAAAATCATTTTAGATATCCAGCAGGGAGAGAACGTAAATTCCTCATCTTTATTAGCCCATTCTTTAGCCTTGGAAATGAAAAAGTTCCCAGGCAGCAAGTCCCGTGGTGTGCATCGTCAGGCGTTTGTAGTCCTAAAGACATTGAATACTCCCTCAGTTCTTTTGGAAATGGGTTTCATTACAAACCGTCGGGATGTGAATATGTACCTTGCCTCTCAGTCGAGGCAAAGTATGGCGAAAAGGCTAGTGGAAGGGATTCGAAGTTTTTTAATCAACCAGCATGTAGTTCCAAAACCTCTTCGTGAGATGGCACTCAAAGGCTCCGCGACTTACCCGAAACCAGCGGATATCTTAAAAAGGGAAGTCAATAAACCTGCACCCAGGCAGGTTCACACCCCGAGGGTTGGGGTCGCTTTTTACGAGGTAAAACCTGGTGATACTTTTATCAAAATTGCCCAGATTTACAAAATACCCTACCAGGCGCTAATTAGTGCCAATCCGGGAATGGTGCCCTCTAGGATTCCGGTGGGGAAAAAGCTCAGAATCCCCGTTGTTCAAGTTCAAAAAACCGAAAAAGGTATACAAAAATAGACAGGTAGTCTATTTTTTTGTATTCTATGGGTAGTTGTCCCTGGAATTGAGGATGGCGAGAAGGGAGTTCGGATGAATTTGGCCAGATTGATTTGCTTGGGATTAATGTTGGTAGGGATTGGCTTCACAAATCCTGTTGAAAAGACCCAGACGGATCATTCTAAATATCAGAAGGCTTCAAATGAGAAGCTGACCAGAATCCGGACGCTTTTTGAAAGGCTAAAGGCAATTCAAACAAGAGGTCGCACTACCAGGGATGCGCGTGTGGAACCGGTTCAAATACCACAGAATGAAAGAGACGAGTCGGAAGTTGTTGTTGAGCCAAAAGTTGTTGTTGAGCCGCGCCCTTCCCAGGTAAATTCAGAATTCGACCAATTCTTATTTACCGACGATGATAGTCCGGAGGTACCCGGCCAGAGTTCCCAGACTACCCCTGGATCAGCTGCTGCTCCCGTTTTAGAATCTCCTTTTGAAACTCAGATAGGGAAGGGAGCGCCCGAGCTCGAGTATGAGCAGAGTCCTGCGGACGAACAGCCCATAAATGAGCAGTCTAAAACTATGCGATACGTGGTGCAGCCTGGCGATGCCCTGCTTTTGATTGCCAGAAAGCTCTATAGGGATCCCAAGAAGTTCAAAGAAATCATGGCATGGAATGAACTGAAATCCGTGAATCTTGTGCCTAATCAGGTATTAGAGTTAAGAGATGTTCCCCTATCGGTTCAAGAGGAATACCAGCAAGCACTGGCAAAAGAACAAGAGTCCCTTTTCCCTCCCGAATCCTTTCGCTACAAAGTATATAAAGTAGGTTATGGGGATTCCCTTGCCAGACTGGCTTCGAAATTTTTGGGTTCCCAAAATCAATATTTGAAGCTGGCCAGGCTCAATGAAATCGACCCGGACAAAGTCCTATACGTAGGACAAAAAATGATCATTCCCGTAAGGAAGTGAGTCGATCTGTTAGTTTTCTGGTTGGGTCTCTTTTAGATTGAAAACTATTTTATAAATCTCTTTTGTTTTCTCTAGCATGGTTTGCATTTGGAATTGGGGGTTTTGTTCTAGAAAGGGATTTGCTTGTAGGTGTTTTTTGAATTCTCTGTGACGCTTTTCCATTTCTAATAGGCTTCTTCTAAAGCTGCCTTGATTTCCCGGTTCGAAGTATAGGCCGCCCTCTCCCTCCGTGATGATCTCTTTGAGTCCGCCGGTGCGTGAAGCAAGCACGGGTATGTTGCGTACTTGTGCTTCGAGGGCTACGTAGCTTAGTGCCTCTTTATAGGAGGGGACGATGATAAAATCCGCAACCTCCCAATAAGACTCAAGATCTCCTATTTTTTGAATCCACTCAAACCTTGATTTTGCTTCGCCAAGATTGGTTAGACGCTTAAGTTTATTTTCATGTTTCTTAGATCCCCTGCCTACGAAGGTAATCTTTGAGGTGGGCGGCGTGGAGAGGCAGGCTTCTACGACAAAGGTCTGTCCCTTATTGGGATGAATCGTCGCAAAGACAAAGGTATTGGGAATGCCCTCAGAATCTTCTTTAGGCTGCATTGGTTCCTGGTTGAGGCCATTATAGATACAGCTTGTTTTATCGTCATACCAGGGTGAAAGAAAAGTCTCGATCGCCTTTGAGACGGCAATTAGGTGGTGAGGTAGGGCATAGTAAAGGAGGCTGGAAAAACCATGAACAGTTGCAAGTAGCGGCTTTTTTATTAGCGGGCGCAATAGAGAGGTCTGAAAGGAAGCCTGGTTGAGATGGGTATGGATTCCATCAAATCTTCCTTCTTTTATCTTTGCCAGTAGGGAGCTGCAGCGCTTTATGAGGGTGCCTTCTGAAAAAGAATGGGGGATAAGGTCGATCCCGAGGGAGTGTGCTTCTTCCTCCAGGACTCCTCCCGGCTCATAAAGAAGAGTGAACTCAAATTGAGGGCTCAGACCTTTTATGAGGTCAAAGACATGCCGCTCACCACCCCCCCATCTTGAGGAGCTGATACAAAGAAGAATTTTTGGCTTGGAGCTGACCGGGTTCACGGATTTTGATCGACTTTCTCCCAGGAACGACTGAGAGTACCCTGGTTTTCTTCTACAAATCGATATGCTTTAAGGCTTCCTTCAATATATGGCTTTGGGTTCTTGGCGTATTTGCGCAGGTACAAGCAGAGTTCCTGTGCGTTTCTAACCTGCCAGAGATAGCCTTGCTTTATTCCCTCACGCACCAGGTCGGCGTAGTTTCGCATGCCCGGTCCTACCAGGACAGGTCTTCGATAGACCATTGGCTCTAGTGGGTTATGGCCTCCTACCTTGTTGAAGGAGCCTCCGATGATTGTAAAACTACAAACCTGGTAGATCCGTGACAACACACCCATTTTATCAAGAAGGAGATAGTCACAGTTCTCCGTGTTCTCCTTACCCTCTGAAAAATTGGAAAAGGACTCAGAACGTGCTTTGATTCTAGTTTTAAGGGCTGATAAATCCTGGAGGTTTCGAGGGGCTATAAGAAAGAGAAAGTCTTTAGGATTTAATACCGACCGGGCGGAAAAGATAACCTTGAATTCATCCTTATGAAAGGAGCCAAAGCAAATGATCTGTCGATTCATTGTTTTGATCCAACCTTCTTTTTCCTTGAGGGGAGCGGAACTAAGAAGGTCAAATTTTGCGTTGCCCAGAACTTCGACATTGGTACGGGTAAAGTCAGAAAGCCTGGTGACATCAGTCTGAGTCTGGGCAAAAATTCTACGGAATCCTCTAAAAAGATTGCGGGACATGGAGGGAGTTGCGCCGTACCAATAAGACAGTCTCTCGGAAATCCTTACATTTATGGCGTATGAGGGGATTTTTTTCCTTCTCAAATACCAAAACAGCATGGGCCAGAAGTCCGTTTCGGATAAAAAAAACCTCTTTGGGTTTACCCTTCTGAAGAAAAGCCACAATACGGGGAGTAGATCGAGAGGGTAAAAGCAGCAGAAAACTCTCTTAGCGTCCGGGTGTTTTCTAAAAGCATCTTTGAATCGAGTAAGCGCGTTTTCAATTGTTGTGGTGAAAAGAACCTGGCCTTTAATTCTTCCTGTGGATAAACCCATTTCAATGAATTCAATCATTACAAGGGTCTCTCCATAGCTAACAGCGTGAAACCAATCGCATCCCTTGGATGGAAACTTACCCTGGAATTCTTCATGGAACAGGCCGTAGAAGTGGGGAAGCCTTCTCCTTGTATCACCCCTGAATAAGTGGTAGATCAGAATAAGAGGCAGACAAATGAGGGTTAAGAATTGATAGAAGAGCAGTGCCATAGGCTATGGATTATGCTCTATTTATCTATTCTACAGTATTGAAGTGTCGAACATTTCGTATCTGGTAGAAGGGATCTCTGGCATTGCTAAGGTAGCGCATGGTTTTTTTCTCTACATTTTGCTGTAAAAATGCGTCCTGGTTAGAGTATCTCTTCAGGGGAATGGATCGAATGGAGGGAGTGGTAGTGGCCTCCTTATGAGGCTGTACAAGCAATGCCTGTAATACTTCAGCTCTGATGGGCAGCCTTTTGGCTCCAGATTCTCTCTTTAGTTTGGCTTGATTTTTGGTCAGTCGATCGCGAAGTTTGGAAGAGTAAGGAAGTAGAGAAACAGGTAGTGCCCGTTGATTATCTTCCGACTTCTTTAATCCTGGAGGTAGGGGAGTATCGAGGGTACTAAGCTGGACTTTAGGTATGGATTTTAAAATCTTAGATAGTGAATAAGTTTTAAAATTCGTAACTTTCATGGTTTCTTCCTTCCATTGTCTGTCTTTTCTAAATTTCGGCTGAAGAGGAGCTTTTTTAACAAAAAATCAATATTTTTGTTCTTTTTTGTTCGAATTTGTTGGAAGAGTGATTCTCTCGGGGAGCTGGGAAACCTTGATATTAGGTCGAGAAATTTGATGGAACCAGGCTCGATCTTCCCTGCAAGTAAGGAGCCAGCGGTCTTTAACTTTGTAGACTCACAATGTTCAAAAACCCAGTAACCATGGGGGTTTCTCCAGGGGCGCATGACTTTCCTTGCACTTTTTAACCGAGTTGCAAGCTTTATCTTGCGCCATGTCAGCAAGAACCCTTAATTAAGGCTTTTAAAGCAATTGGCACGGTACTTGTTAATGAATTAGCGGATCCCATCGATGAGGATCAAGTAGAAGGCCAGCGGTGTCCTAACGTGGGAGCCGGGCCGGATCATTCTAGGAGGAAATATGTTACAGCGAATGAATTTAGCCAGGCGCAAGGGTTTTACCTTGATTGAGATCCTGGTAGTTATTGTGATCATCGGGATCCTGGCCACCTTAGGTATTGGTAAGTACGCACAGTTCTCCCGTGATGCTCGTAAGTCCGGTTGTGCAAATAATCAGAATACGATTGATAAGGGTGTTGGGATGTGGGAATCGAAATACGTCAATTTTTCCATTAAGGCTACGGATACCAATTTCCTTAGTTGTGTGTTCAAGGGCAATGGAAAGAAGGGTACATTCGGTGGAGGGGCTCGTTTTCCTTCACGCTTTATAAATTCAGCCAAGGCCGATGAAGTTTATGATCTAATTCAGGATGAACTTGCGTTTGTCTGTCCTGAAACTGTGCTGGCATTTGAGGGTGTTGAGCAGATGAGTACAGGTGATAAGAGCGGTTTTGAAGATTATCAGTGGTTTATGTATGCTCGCAATACTGATAGTTCCAGCATGAAGCCTACTGGAGGTCGATTGCGCGGGACTGGATGTAAGTTTTGGGGCTCAATCGGTGACGGGCAGACCCGTAACCAGATTAATGGAAATACTGATGGCACCTACGGTCCTTCAGGAACTGATGAGGATCTTCACTCCGGAAGTCTTTAAGATTGGTTAAGTATTTGGGCGGGACGGCTTGCCGTTTCGCCCTCTTTCCTGTCATAATTAGTATGGTGGTATAATTATATTAAAGGACTTTTTGTAATTTTACTGGAGGGTTCTTTTTGTAATTTCAGGGGAGTTCGCTATGAAGAGCAGAGGCATATCTAAAAAAGTAAATCAAGTATTTAAGAGTGGTTTTACCCTGATCGAGGTCTTGGTAGCCCTTACAGCGTCTACAGTTATACTTGGTGGTTTTCTCATTGCCTTTTCCAATTTAAACCAGATTTCCAATACCGCTGATTTGGATCTGGCTAAAATTCAGCAGGGGAATAACGTGCGGATGGGAATCAGTAAAGCCCTCACGGGCGCTTCTCACGCGATTTTCCGAAGCGTTGATAATAGCAGTTTGGGAGATTCAGTGGATATGTTGTATTACTTCAAGTACAACGATGAGGACGCTCTAGTTGAGCTTGGTTACTTCTATATTGATGAGCAGCGTGAGACCATTGATCCCTTTTATGAGGAAAGAAGAGATGGTGATGGTAATCTTATTGCCCAGACCCATCTGTTTTATAAGCGAGAGGAATTCAGTCCTCCCAATACGGACGAATTTCCTCCAGATCCAAAGGACTTTAATCTCCTTGCCAGCGACAGAACTGTAGCGGTTCAGGATGCCACGGACTTTGTTGTAAACCTGGTCCAGGTAGAGCAGACAGAGACCGATCAGCTTTTAAAGTTTAATCTCGATTACCAGGTGACCACCGAACATTTTTCGGCACTGAGTAATGCTGATGGAACCGCGGATCGTCGAACAAGACTCTTTAAGGGGACCACCTACGCCCTGGGTAAAGTTACCGGCTAGGAATGCATGCTTACCTGACAAGGAGGCGGGCACTCTCCATAATTGAAGTCGTTGTTTCCCTAACCATCCTGGTGGTGGTCATTGGTACCTATGGGTCAGCAACGCAGGGGCGACGTCAAATCCTTCGAACCATGCAGCTGGAGTCGCTTTATCAAAGGCTCGCAATGGTACAATTGGAGCGGGTTCTCCTTTTCATTCATAGTGGAAAAAGAGAAGAGAAAAACTTTATCTCCACCGCGAAATCTGATGTCTCAACCATTGAGTTTCAGTCCTTTACGGAAATTTTTTCCCACGAAGGGAAGTCTTCAGGACTGGATGCGCTTCAAAATTCGGGCGAGGATCCCAGGATTGATTTACTGCAGCTGGAAGTACATGGGACCAACCACGGGAGTGATTATTATGATGACGATGATGACACCCGGTTTCGCTTTCTTTCCTTTCCCTATCCCAATGAACTGAAATTTGGATACGACCATAGCGACAATAACGACAAGATCAGTAATCACACCTTTGGTTCGGAGCGGGGAACCTTTCATCACGTGACCAGTCAACTAAGAGATACGGACTATAGAAGTGTTCTCCCGCTGGTGTCCGAAGAGTTTCTGGTGACCCTCCTGGATGAGGATGGAAATGTGGCTAAAGACAGTGATGGAAAGGTACAGCACTTTGAACTCGGCTACTCCAATAATGCCAAGTTATCGCCTGACGAAGTTCAGCTTGACGCCGGGGTCCAGCTCTTTCTCAATCCTACCGTGATTGGCGCTTGGAACAATGAGCGGATTCGCCGCTATGTGTATTATCGCAAGATAAGAGAGGGTAATCTTGTGTATCGGGATAATGTGAGGGGAAGGGGGGTTCTTGAGGTCTCCGGAAGCAGCCTTCAAATCGCCACAAGTACCGATATCGACCTACTCTTTATCCAGAGTCTCAAAGATTGGAACAGTGACAGCGGTTCCTCCAACGGAGGCAATGTATCAGGAGTCTCGGGTGCCGCATATCCGGAGACTGTAGGGGGTGCCGGGGCTCACGCAATCCTGGTAATGGTTGTGGTAAGAACCATGGAGGAGGGAGATATTGGAGGGCAAACCTCTATTGCTGACGGCGGCAGCAATGGTTTTCTTGCTCGCTCCAGTGTGAAATCCGTAGTCACGGGAATCGCTTCACCATCCTATTCCAAGAACGTATTAAAGTCATTGGACCTGTCCTACCACCGTTATAGCTGGTCCAGAATCCCGGGAATCAAGCAGTTTCGACAATGAAGTTTCGACCCTCTAGAAATAAAGGTGTATTACTCGTTTTGGCCATCGGGATGATGGTTCTTGTTGAGTTCCTTACCATCCATCAGTTAGAGGGAATCAAAATCACCTTTAACCTCAGAAGACAATTTGACTATCAGCAGATTGCGGATTTGGCAGCCCGGTCAGGTCTGGATTATGGCTATTCCATGATCAAGAATACCATGGAGGCGATGAGCCTGGTGGATGTTCGCTTCGCAACCCATATGCATACCGCAAACTCCGCTCGTGTCGCGGAAGTTCCACCCAGCTGGCAGGAGATTCTTAATCCCATCTTTGACCTGACAGCACGTGGAGCATTCCCAACCAACCAGGCCAGCTGGATAGGTACAGACAGTTATGATCAGGGGATTGATAATGTTACCGGGGGGCCGGTCAATCCCATAGACTACGGTGATGCGATTATTGGAAACAGCGGCGATTCCTTAAGAAGCATCAATAGCTTTTCTCTGAAACTGGAAAACGCATTGGCTGGAAATCGAGCTGAGGGATTCGGACTGACATCTGAGCCCACCCAGGGTAGTGAATACTTGAGTGAATGTGCAGAGGAGCAGCTCGATACTGATGGAGTGGCCCCGCTTTCTCCCACAACTTTTACCTTCTTTGATTCGAGCTTCTCGAATACGGAATGCCTCAGACAGTCGCAGGTAAGCATCTACAACACGGTGTGGACTAATATCCCGGCAGCCTCGGGTACAGACGGCATCAATCCGCAGACTGAGAGCAGGCAGTACTCTAATATAAGAGACGGTCATTTTGGAACCAAGAGATGGCACTATTATGATCAGTGGAATTATTCAGCCGTAGGGGGAGAGAACATTGCATCAGACATCGCTTCGAGTAATCCCCGCGGTACCGGGGGAGTGATTCGCTATGATCCTAGTAATCTGGCCCAATTCGCTAACCATCGAGATATTCTCTTTGAGAGACTCTTTCATTACCGACGAGACGATACCAACCTTCAGTTTCCCTACGAGCCTTTGCGAACCAGCGGTGCTTCCACAGAAATAGATACACCTCAGGAGCGTGATGCCACCAATAACGCCTATCATGTTCAAATGCACACATCTTTGAACCTGGATGGTCTGGACACAGCGACACCCAGTGATGAGGATCTCTTTAATCATGAGGACTTCAGCAATATTAAATACAAAGTTTTCTTTAAACTATGGGTAACCCGTGACGAAAAGCGGGATGGTTATGGCGGCAACCTGACCGTAAATCCCGGCAGGGTTACCAAGGCATTTATCACCCATAACCAACCCAATTCCGGGAATGATAACCTTCTCAATTGGGCCGGAACCAATATCACCTCTGATTCCGAATACCAGACGTCGGAGGATGTGGCACATGATCTACATCCTATCTGGTCCATTCCCAGGCAGAACGGGACCGTTTACAACAACTCGTCAGTGAATGTGGTCAATTCCTCTTATTGGAGGCCCAATTACCTCGTTGATTTTCTCGATACCGATGCGCCCAACGGAGTGAGTCGTTCAAGTGCATCCGAAACCGGTCATCGCCTGGGAGTACTCCAATTCCCAGTACCTTACCTGGCCTACCAGCGGGCAGACAAGGATTACTGGGATTCTTCCGTCAGGGGAACCATAAATACCACCAGTAAGGGTGATGACGGAATTACGCTCGGTCATAAAGACTATACCCGTTTCACGCTGTGGTCTCTTGGGACTGTGCGGGAAGTGGGAGAGGATTTCCTACATCTGGATTTCGATGAGGCCGACCAAAAGATTTCTCATTTCGAAATTGTTTCCAGGGCTCTTTATAAACTGGTTTTTTACATGGATACCCGGGCTGTTGAAGTAAACAATGAATCTCAGTATCGTTCGGGAACCGACGAGGATCTAAAGCTACTATCTGGAGCTTGTTCCGGTAATCAGAATCTTAACAACACAGCCGCTTTCAACGCACTTTATATTCCCGCTTGTGATGTACATCCCACAGGAGATGTGGCCCAGCTTTATGAACCGTTGGGAATCTATCTAGAGTCCACTGAAAAGGTGGACTATCTGGATTCTAGAAAATGAAAAAGAAGGGCTTTACTCTTGTAGAAATGCTGGTAGTTATCACCGTGATAGCTATTCTTGCCACGTCTGCCATCTATAATATCAGCGGTTTCCTGGATTACCAGAGTGTAAACCAGTCCCAAAAGGTTTTAACTTCGGCAATTCAGCAGGTCAGGGCTTTTGCCATGCACACTTCCTTTGACACCCGCGATACTAATATATGGAAGGATGGAAAGCCTACTCGCCTGGCCGCTAGTATTTACATCTACAAAGGTTGGGTGGTTCCAGAAGCGGCAGCGGAGCATTTGAGCGGATCTTTTGCTGATGGAAGCGCACGAAATGATAACTATGAGTATGATCTTTCCTATTCAATCCTTATTGTAACCGACCAGGGTTTTGAATCAAAATATAGAAACAAAGCGCCTGAAAATACCCTGGCAGAGTCACTTGTTGGCAGCCTTAGCAACATTTCGGATCCGTCCATACGCAGCAGAGTGGTAAACCTCCCAGAGGGGACGATCGTTCGTTTCGCCGATACAAATGATTCCTTCGCCGATGGAGCGAAGGGGTCTGAATTACCAAATGTGACCTTTTTCTCTTATGATTCCTTTGGTACCGTGACCCAAAAAAAGAATACCGATTTCACCTCCTCCGAGCTTCACGGAAAGGAATGCTACCTTGCGCTATCCTTCAGGGACCTTACCGAAGATGCAATCTATATAGACCTGAGAACCGGTGATCGGGTTAAGAATATTGAGAATATCGGAACGCTGGATTTTAACGAATTCAATCAGCCTTAAAATGTCTGTTTCGAATGCTTAGCTTTCGGGCTGTCAAAAGAGAGTCTTTAGCTAATTCTTCCAGGTCCATTGAATCAAGAATTTTAGCCTTCAGAAGGTAATTGGACTCCTCGAATGGGTGATAATCAATAGCCTTTTCAATCCATACTAAGGCTGTTTGAGGTCGAGCGAGTTTTTGAGCCAGAAAAGCCAGATGCCATTCCAGATCATAATATCCAGGTGCTAGTCGATGCAGGCGCAATCCCATTTCCCAGGCGGTAAGAAACCTGCGCCGCTCGATTTCCAGACGTAACTGGTAATAGCTTGTTTTGACCGGATAAGCTGGTAGGCGTAGTTTCTGAATTTTCGCAAAAGTTGAAGTGACTTCCTCAAGGGTCTCCTCGGTAGTCATCAAGGAGATGAATTTCGCGAAAAGATAGTCCTTTTTGAGGAAAAGAAAACCATAGGCGATCAACAGCACCCCAATCAATCCAGCTAAAATTTTCCTAAACATCGATCAACTCCAAAAAATACTCCCAAGGTCGACTTCAAATCTATTCCTATGATTCACTTTTTTCCTTTAATTTCTGGAATCAATGATTCCATCTTCTCCATTGACCGCTCCAGAAAGAAAGAGAACCAGGAATATCTGTCCTTCTGGATAATTTAGAACCACTGAAAACATTGCGCCCAGGAAAAGAATCCAAACGGCGGCTTTTGAGCACGAAAACCTGAGTTTCCAAAAAAGAGTTAGCGCACAAAACCACCAGATCCATAGGACCCAGCCGCTTTCCACAATACTCTCCAAAACTACATTATGGGCTTTCTGCAGAGATTGGCGCAGAGGATTTGGGAAAAATCCATGAAGTTTCTCCGTTGTATGGGGATGAATTTTCGCGGAGTAAAGCCCTGCACCAGTCCCTGAGGGTGAAGATAGAATCGCATGCCAGGTACTCTTATAAACTTCAAGACGGATGGTAAAGTGCTCAACAAGGCGGGAGCGGTATGCTTCCGCGGGAAATGTGCTGATTCGCATAACCTCCCACCCGGGAATTAAAATCAGAGGTACAAGAATAAAAACCCTCCGGACGGGCTGGAAGTACATAAGTGTGACCAGGAGCCAAAAAAACGCGTTTCGGGAGCCGCTTCCCATCACCAGAAGAAACGCGACTAGCAGTCCGGCAAGAATCGAAGGACTCCGGGAGCCTTTAGCGCTTAGAAAGGCGCATAAGGAGACAACCAGGATTCCCAGTACATTGGGATGGAAAAGAGAACATTGAAGCCTCCCATCCACCATTTCTCGTACGAAGGGAGCGCCGGTGATCTGTAAAATCGCGCAAAGAAAGAAAGAAACAAGCAGCCCAAATACCACCCGACTCCACCATGACATTCCCGGATTTTCGGAGCGGATGAGAAGATAAAAAAGTAACAGGGAGGACTCCCACATCAGAGTTTCCAGGCTGAACATCAGTACCTGGGGATCGGGAGGGAGAAAGCCTGAGCTTAAAATTCTGATGAGAACATAGAAAATGAGCAGGTAGTCCAATCCCCTGGGCTGGAATTCTATGGGCTTAATTTTCCGCCAGGCTCTGAAAATTAAATGAGCGCCAACCAGGATTAAGAAGACACTCTTTCGAAGGGAATGGGCTTCGAGCAAAGAGGGTATCCACAAGAAGGGCAGGGCAGTGAAAAAGAAGACCCAACATTTCAACATCAATCCGCAAGGTTCGGATTTAGAAGGGGATGGAACAGCCGAATCAGGCATTCTGTACGGTTGCTTTGGTGATCGATACGGTATGATTAGAGGGTGGTTTTTTACGATTCTTGCGTGTGATTTGCCAGTTCATATCACCAAAGTGGAAGAGTCTTTCAAAATCCTCATCAGAAATTTTTCGTCCGCCAAGAATTTTTCTTCGCTTGGAAGCGCATGCCTTTGCCAGTCTTATGCCATCCAGCAGACCGCGAAAGAAGGCGAGCGGAGCCCTTCCCTTAAGTATGTGTACCAGGGCCATTTTGAAGACAAAGAATCCGATACCGATCAGGTGAGATTTGATATGGGATTTCGGAAAATTCTTGACCAGGAGCGGAAAATAATTTCGCGTGGTGTAATAGGTTCGCAAGCCAACGGTCCTATCCGTGGTGGCCGAACCGATGTGGTGAACTACCGCCTGAGGTTCATAAACACACTTGTATCCCCGTATCTGAGCTCGGAAGGAATAGTCTACATCCTCAAGATATAGGAAAAAGTCTTCGTCGAACTCACCCACATCGTCTAAGACACTCCTTTTAAAGAGACAGGCAGCTCCAGTTGCACCGAAAACCCAGCGTTTTCGCTGCAGGTCCTCGGAGTCAGCATTGTAATTACCAACATTATAGGTACGACCCACGGAAGTGATGCCATCACCCGCGGATTGAACCAGTGCAGGGTCGTGGTAACACAAGACTTTACTTGCCGCAAAGCCCACTCTTGAATCTTCATTCACTGCTTGTACCAGGGATTCAATCCACTGTGGCTCAGCCTTGGCATCGCTATTGAGCAAGGCTATGAAGTCTCCGTTAGCAATCTTAATACCTGCATTCACGGCAAATCCAAACCCGTGATTCTGAGGAAACTCTACAACTTTAACTTCTGGGAAATGGGATCGAATAATGGAAACCGACTTATCCGAGGAGCCATTATCAATGAGGATTACCTCTACATTTTGATAGGTCTGGGTAAGGACACTACTGACCGCGTTGCGGATAAAGGCTTCCCCATCGTGATTAGGGATGATCACCGAAACAAGCCCAGTCTTTTTAAATCCTATTCCTGCACGGGGCTTTTGTTTCGCCTTGTGAATTACCCAGGTATTTTGAGCGTGAGCCACGAATTCCTCGAGTTCTTCAGCACTCATCTGATCGGTTTTTACAACGGATGTTCGAAAGCCATCTGCCTTGGTCACGTCTTTGGTCAAATGCCCGGTTTTTTCCAAATGCTCCATGAACTTTGACCCGGGAAAGGGAGAAGCTACCGTAAACTGCAGGCTCTCTGGATTAAGATCCAAAGCTAATGCCAGAGTTTTCTCACAGCTTTCTCTGGATTCACCAGGGAGGCCGAACATGAACGAAAGGTGAGTTTTGATACCGTAGTTGTGGGTTAGGCGTATATTTTCAGCGGCCTTGCGAAGATTCAGGCTCTTCTCCATGTTGTCCACGGCATTCTGGTCAGCCGACTCAATCCCGAACTTGAGGGCTTGAACCCTCGCTTTACTCATCACTTTGAGGAGTTTCTCGTCTACAAGGTCAGCACGGGACATGGCAGCCCAGGGAACGTCTAGTCCCCTACGAATCAGTTCTTCACAAAACGCGGCAATTCGCTTCTTGTTTACATTGAAGGTGTCATCATCGAAGTAAATAGATCGGAAGCCCCATTCGGAGGATAGCCATTCAAACTCATCAGCGAGGTCGAGAATATCGCGGGTCCGATAATCATTGTTTCCATACATGATCTGGGGCCATGCGCAGAAAATACATTTGTAGGGGCATCCCCGTGAAGCCCACATCTGACCGGAAGGAGTTGGGATATTGCCCGGCTCATCATGGTAGTTATGCATCGGAAGCTGATCTCTGGCGGGCCAGGGATAGATATTGATATCCGGTTGAAGAGGCCGCCTTTCAAAGCCGGAAAAGGAACCGTCTTCGCGTAAAAAGGTAGCACCCAGAAGGGTACTTGGTACTTTTCCATCATCCAGGATTTGAACAAGCTCAAGGAGGGTATCTTCGTATTCTCCAACAAGGCAGAAGTCAATTTCAGCCTTATTCTTGCGCAAAAAAGACTCTTCCTTCATTTCGTTGGCCAGTCCCATGAAAACAACGCGAATCCCAGGGATAAGCTTTTTTGCCTGACGGGCAACTTCGAGATCATTGGTCATGGAAAACGAGGAGACTTCCATACACAGAAGTTCAGGTTCAATTTTGCGTAATTCAGAATAGAATTGCTCATGGGTCTGTTTGAGAGCCAGACTATCGATCATTTTTGGACGATAACCATGCTGCTGGAGCCAGGAGCAAGAATGAGCCATGAAAAAAGGGAAGGGCATATAATGCACACTTTCCTCTTCAAAGTGAGGCCAGCGCGAGCCTGCGCGGACTGCGTAGAATCCCTTCTTATACCAGGGTGGGTTGCTTAAGAGAATTTTCATAGGGGAATGGGGTGTGCACGAATGCACTCCCCCTAGTATAGCGTAGAATTCATCCTCAAGGCAAGGCTTAGAGCGGGTTTACAATGTTTTAAAAGAAACCGAAAATGATTGGTCAGAGGGTTAAACTTGAAGGGTGGTATCTGTCGATAAGAGAAGGAATGAATGAGATTCAACCCGCTGAAAACGAATCGAATTTCGATCTTTTCGATCGCTTGAAACGATTTTTGGATGAGCTTTTCTATCAGATTAAGCTATTTCCCCGTTTATCCAATGAGGATAGATCCAGGCTTTTTTCTAGATACCGAGCCGCTGATTTGATTGGGATCGTTGCCTATCTCAGGAAGCAGGAGAAAAGTGATGACGCGCTGGTTCGCCGCATGGCCGCAAGACTGTGTGAACGTACTTTGTTAATTCTTCGCAAAGTTGAGTCTGAGCGAGAGGAGCAGATGCGCCTGATGATTCATCGAGACCTCCCCCCGGTTTCCGTTCAGGTACAGGAAGTCCAGGAGAAGGTATTGAGGGAACTGGATACAATGGAGTTAGACCCGCAGATAAGAGAAAAAATACAATTAAGAATCAAGGGTGTACCCGGTCCAGAACCCTTATCTCAAGAAGCAGTGGAACTTGAGCAAATACAACTTCCTGTTCCCGACGATTCTCGTCTGGAATCACTTTTTGAAAGTATATTTTCCGGGTCCAGACTGGATAGAAACGCGCTCTTTGAATTCCTCTCCCTGGATTCAGGGGAAATTGTTAAGTTTTTGGAAGTCAAATCCATCGATGGCACTGAGATCGAGAAGAGCCGAGCGCTGGAATTAACTCGTCTGGTTCCTCGAAAGGATACGATCAATCTCCTGGGAAGGATCCTCAAGCAGTCCCATGGAGAGATTCGTAAGAAGACGGATCGAATTCTTGATTGGTACCGGTCCCAGCAAAAATTCAGCAGGTATCATCAGCTCATTGATTCCATTCGCGATCAAATGCGTAGAAAGAGTCAGCTCTATTCCCGCAAAGAAAAGCAAGTCAGGGAGGATGAGGAGCGCAAGGAACTCTACCTGGAGTATTTCGAGATGATTTCCGATCCTCATGAAGAAGCCCGTGTGGCCCTCTTAAAGGGATTGGGCAGCGAGGGATATGGAAAGAATCGGCGATTCGTCGAGAATGTGTTTGAAAGAGAGCCAAGCGTGAGCATCCGATCCCTAATCCTAAAGGATGTGGCACGCTACCGTGTGGAAGACCTCTATGGGTTGTTTGAGAAGGCTTTCTTATCTGAGGCTGAAAACCTCATTTACCATGCAGTGCTTTATGTAAAAGAGTATTCTCTATGTCCAGTACTCATGCCGCTTCAAAGGCACAAAGCCAAATTTAAAAAGTTCAATGAACAATTCGCTACGCAAGTAATCTCTTTGCTGGCTTGAGGGGGTTTCTTCAGGGCTGGCTACCCAGGTCTTCCGAGAAATGCCGCATAGCCGCGTTTCCCTCGTCGACCGTGACGATGCCACGCTCTCCTCACGAACCACACCTATGCGACACCTCTCGAAACCCCTGACTATACTCCATCCCTGAAGAAACCCCCTCAAGCCAGCATGGCTTATTTTTGAATTCTTGGAGCTTTGTAGAGTAGCCAGGTGGCGGGGAGTCTCGTTGGGAAGCCTGGCATAAGCAGCCTACCCCAACGAGACTCCCCGCCGCCTACCTCGTAGAGATGACAAGTTCGTAATCTTCTTCGAGAAGGAAGATGGAAACCAGGACTTCCCTGGCGATGTAGCACATCTTATTCACTTCAAAGGGGGCGAACCTTACCTGGTAGGATAGGATTGGCGCTTCGTCATGGTCCTGATTTGCGATCAATTCTTTTCGGTAACGTTCTTTCAGGGCCTTCTTTAGATCTACCAGCATTTGGGAGTCAAAAAAATTGCTCGTGGGAATATCGAGCAGAAAATTTTCGCCTACCTTGGCGAATTGAAGAAAGCAAGGGTAGTCCCTTGGTTCCATGATGAAAAAGGACGCTTCCTCAGAAAGGACGTATTGATCAATATTATCAAGTATGGAGCCTATGATGGACATGAGTGGAAGGGGCCAATTTAGTCAGTTCTTCAATGCTCCTAGCATATCCCATTTTCTTCCGGACTTCCATGGATTCAAATGTCTTATCTTGCACTGGGACGATCCTCTTGTAGAGCTCGAAAATATTGGTCCACCAGATCTTTAAAGGAAGGGGGGAAATCTCCCCGATCGAGGATTTCCATCTTAATTTTCCTGGAACCTTCTTCACCGGGAGTAGCGACTACTCCTTTTTGCCGGGACTGTTTCTTTGCGGTCCTCGCTTTTCTTTCCTTTCCTTCCTTTTGCTCTTTGAGGGCGTCTCTCGCCTCTAGTAACTTGTACTCAATTCGTTTTTGTTTTTCCTGTGTAGCCTCTCCGCCGTCGCCGGCTCTAAGCTTTTCTTCTACTTCTTTCATTTCCTTGGCAAGGCCCTGCAGACCTCGGGCTAACTCCATTTTTTCCTGGTATTTCTGGTAGAGACTTTGGGTGGATTCTCTAACCAATTGCTGCTGAAACGCGAGTTGCTCCATAAGTTTTTGCTGCTGCATGGACCCGGAGGCAGAAGTGGACTTGGTTCCTTTACGAATCTGAGATTCCTGGTTCGCCATCTGCTCCAGGGATTCAAAAAACTGGCTCATATCACCCTGCTGATTCTGCTTTTGCAGCTGTTCCTTTAAGTGAAGCAGTATGAGGGTTAACTGGTTGTTGACGCGAAATACACCCATGATAGGATCCACTTGCCTGGGAGCTCTATCAGACTCAAAGGAGGCTACGGCAGTGAGTATCTTGTTTGCGAGCATATTTAGAACCTGAAGAATGGTTTTTTGAAAATTCAGGTTTGACTCGTATTCCTTTCCAATCTGTTCTTTGAGGGCGCGTGAGGAAGAGTCGAGAAAGGATAATTGACGAGCCGCGAAACGCTTTCGCTTTAAGCCAACAAGGCGGTTCACTTGAATGCGGGTATTCTCTAGAAATTTTGCCTGTTCGAGCGTTTCTCGAAGGAAAAGATCAAGTTTTTGGAGATTTACCCGCATGACCTTTTGTTCAGACTCCTGGGATAGGGACTGAATCTGCTGGCTCATTTTCATGAGCTCCCGCTGCACTTTTTGATTCGATTCGAGGCTCTTGGACGAGTCTTGTGATTTCAGGTTTTCGCTGAGCTCCTGATAAGAATCCTCGATCTTTTCTTGCTTCTCTTCGAGCTCTTGTTTCAAACCATCTCTCAGGTTGCCGTCGAGGTTTTGATCTTTACTGAGTTCTTCAAGTTCCTTGCGGATGTCTTCATATTGTTTTTGAAGATTTTCTGCAACGGTGTCTGGAACAGTCGCCCCCTTTTCAAGGGACTCAGAGAGTTTTTCATGTTCCTTTGCCAAATGGGAGAGTTTCTCTAGATTCTTTTTCAGATTTCGCCGCGCCTTTATTTTTTGCAGTGATTTGAGAGACCTCTCTAATTCCTGTGAGAACTTATCTTTATCAAAGGACTGCAGCATCTGGGACAAGTGTTGAGAGGATAGCTGGGAGGCCTGGCGTGCAAGTTGTTCCAAACCCGAAAGCTCCAGCTGCATATCCCGCATGACATCCTGGTAGAGTTCTTGAATCTGCTGCATCTTCATCATGTCTGCTTCACTGAGCAATTGTTGATTTCTATCGCGCTCGACGATCTTATCCAGTTTTTTCTCCAATTCTTCGGCCTTCTTTTGGATCTCCTGCTTTCGGCGAAACATTTCCTCCAGGGACTCCCTGGTGGCAGGAGCCTTATGTGTTTCAAGATCTTTGCTGACGGATTCTGCTAATCTGGTCATCTCCTTTTCGGTATGCATTTCCTCTTCAACCAGTTCCTCCATCTCTTCAATAACCTCTTCGGTTTCTTCCTCTGCTTGTTCCTGTTCCTGGAAATAATAGGGGACATACATGACATGGGTGGCAGACCTCGTAGGAGGTCTGGACGGGAGGGAATCCCAGACCAGTGCGTGTAGAGTCAGAGAATCGCCTTCTCTCAGGTAAAGGGTATTGGGCAACTCAATTTCGGAGCGAAAGTAGACTCTTTTTTGTGTGGGTTCGGTGAGTACTATGCTGGCCGATTCACTTAGATAGGTCATTTCAAACCGCTGTCTGCTCACCACTTCCAGGGTCATTTTTTCGATGGAGTGATCATCCTCAGCCAGGATATCAAGACTGATTTTATCCAGTGAACCGGAAGGAATTTTATGTCTGCTGGAGGGGGTGTGTATCTCAACGCCGGGAGGGCGGTCCGGGTAGGTCTTCCAGTAGTAGCTGGGACTCCTTCCAGAAAAACCGTGTATGCCGACAAAATCCAGGCGATAACTCAGAGATTTCCTCGCAATGAAACTGATTTCCAAATTCGTAGTTCCCTGCGGTGTAAGGGTTACAGGGGCTGTTTCGGGTAGAAGATTAAATTGGGAAACTTCCTTATTGAATACTAATTTTTGGACCACTAAAGAGCCCTGCAGAATGGTTCGGGGGACTTCCTTCAAAATTCGCGAGGGAGCCTTTGTATAGGGAGGTGGTTTGATCGTAATTTCCTGAGACTTCAGAGCCGGCAATTCCACCAGGTTCAGGATTTTTGTTTCAGAGATTTGTGTACCTGATCGCGCCTGAATTTGAATAGATTCCTGTAGACCTTCCAGGGTAACTTTGAAGCGGAAACGAGAAGGTTCTGTTTCCCTCAATTCAGCTACATAGACTTCTCGAAGTCTTAAGTTATTCATACTTGTGACATCAAGGATAATAGGAAAGAGAGGCTCTCCTTCTACAATCCCTTCTATGGGAAAAGGAATGCCTCGAAGATAAGATTTTTTCAAGGAAGGAAATTTAAAAGTCAGAGTTGCGACACCAGGGTTGAGTAAGGTCTTCACGGATAGCCATAAACGGCTTTTACTTAGATCAATGTTTTGAAATGTGAAGAATCCAAGAAAGATCAGTATGCCAGCCAAAAGCGCTGGTTTATAGTGCAGCTGAGGAAGAATCCTCGTATTTTCAAGTGAAGCGTATAAATTTTCTTCCAAACGACTGCGGAACTCGGCTTCCAATTCCGTTCCGGAGTTCTTGGAAAAAAGTAACGCTGACGCTTGATTTTCAGTTCGTTCAAAGTTCTTCTCTTCCCACTGGAATACGAAGCTTGAAAAACTCCGCGGTAGGATTTTTCTAGCTCGGGCCAGGACAAATAGCACTATGGGGATCTGTAGAGCGAGTAGCAGGATTAGAAAAAAGGATCTAAAAGAAGAAAGAATTGGATCTAGAGTGAAAGTGATTGCAGTAAGAAGTAGTAGAGATACTTCCCATAAAATCAAGGTACTGACAAGATCGAGGCAAGATACTGCCAGAGAAAATAGGTAACGACGCCGTAAAAAATTCCGAATTCTCATTTTTTCTCAAGAATAGTTTATACCGAAACTGCCAGAACCTTAGAGTTTCTGGTTTCCTGGATTCGAACTCTGAGGTCACTCAGACCTAGTTCTTTGGGATCGCCTTCCACAATGATGGGGATGTAATTATCGGTCATACCCGGCACAAATCCATTTATTTTTGATCGCCTTTCCATAGCCGCCGGGCGAACCTTGTGGAGTTGAGAAGCCACGAATTTCTCTTTCCTTTGGTTAGAGAGTTCCGTCATGACTCGATTTCTCTCCTTCTTAAGAGGCATTTCAATCTGTGCTGACATTTTCATAGCAACAGTCTTTTCCCGCGGAGAAAAAGAAAAAACATGAAAGTAATCCAGGGGAAAATTCTTAAGGTTCTTCCGGGATTCCTGGAAAATAGTCTCTGTCTCTCCCGGAAATCCAACCATGACGTCCGCGCCCAGGCAAAAGGAGGAATTCAGGGACTTGATACGTTCTAAACGATCCGCATAATATTTGAGTGAATAATTTCTCCTCATGGCTGGAAGTAACTCATCATGAGCTCCCTGCAGGGGAAGGTGTAAGTGGTCACAAATCTTTTCGGAACTGACAATCAAATCCAACAATTCATCAGAAAGATCCTGGGGCTCTAGTGAGGAAATACGAACTCTCCTCAATTCTTTAATTTTCACTATTTCCTTTAGCAGTTCAAAGAGTCCGGTTTGAGTTCCCACCCCATATTGTCCCAGGTTGACCCCCGAAAGAACGATTTCAGGATATCGTGGGGCTAACTCCCGCACTTGTTGAAGCACAGTTTCAGGAGAAAAGGAGCGCGAGCGTCCCCTGGCTCGGGGAATGATGCAATAGCTGCAAAACGCGTCACAGCCATCCTGGATTTTTAGAAATGGTCTTGACTGAAACTGAACTGTGTTCAAAATCCCATTTGAGGGCTGGGTCTTTCCTTCGTAATCTCGAATCTGAGGACGGATTTTTTCGAAGAAACTTTCCTTTTCGAAATTGGAGAGAATCATATCGACTCCAAGTTCTTTTACCTCCTCGATTTCGGTTTGGGAGTAACAGCCCGTGACCACAAGGTAGGAATCAGGATTGTGTTTTCGCAGGGATCTGATCTTTCGTCGTGAGTCACGGGAAGCCTGGTTGGTAACCGAGCAGGTGTTGATCACCACAACGTTGGCCACTTTAGTGTCGCTCAGGGAAATGAGCCCCAGTTCTTCAGCCTGGCTTCTCATCAGTTCGATTTCGTATTTATTGAGTTTGCAGCCAAGGCTGTCAAAGAGAATCGAGGAGTGCTGTTCTATTGTACGGTCACTGAGTTTATCCATTTTGAGACTTGAGCCAATCTACGGCATTGAAGTTTTTACCGGTCACGCCATTTGAATCAGTAGAGGCCAGGTAAATGAATAATTCCTCCGCTTTCTCGGGATCCAAAAGTTCCTCATTTAACTCCTCATCATAAAAGGGACTTTGAGTATCCTGCTTCAAGCCAGCCGGGTTAATCGTATTCACACAGATTCCCGTATCAGAGATTTCCGAGGAGAGAATGGAGGACAGACCATCGAGGGCAAGCTTGGAAATATAATAGGCAGATCCAAGAACCTTCCCTTCTTCAATGGTGTGGGAACCTGACACTATAATGACCTTTCCGTAATTTTGAGCGGTCATATGTTTCAAGGCATGACGAATAATATTGAAGGTTCCAATGATGTTTACCGCGATGACTTCTCGAAAGGCTTCGGGGTCATATTTCTGTAGTTTTTCCTTAGCTCCAAAGATCGCCGCGTTATTCACCAGGATGTCTACGGAACCAAATTCATGCAAAACTTTTTTGATGAAGTTATTTACTTGTAGGGGAGTGGTAATGTCACAGACCGACCACAAATAGTTGCCCTGGTATTCTTCGAGGGTGGAATCAAGTCTTTTGAGATTTTCAATGGATCGACCGCAAATCGCTACGCGCGCACCCTCTTTCAAAAGGGCTTTGGCGATCATCAAACCAAGTCCTCTATATCCCCCAGTTACAATAGCGGTCTTTCCGGAAAGCTTCATAAGTGACTGCGAAAAGGCTGCTCCTCTCACCTCTCGCATCATCGAGCAGGGGCGCAGTATAACAGAGTAGTTGGGGGAAGTGAATGAACAATGCTAGCGATGGACTCGATTCCATTCAAGGAATATGATACAAATGGGAATCGGAAAAAGGAGCCTCCATGGAAAATCTGGTTATCATTGGGCACGGACCGGCAGGTCTAACAGCAGCGATTTACGCTGCAAGAGCGGGTTTATCCCCCCTTGTACTTCATTCAAGTTCAGAACTTGGACAATTAGATCAGACCACTGATGTTGAGAACTTTCCAGGTTTCCCTGAAGGAATCATGGGGCCTGATATCATCAAGGACATGCATAAACAGGCAGAACGGTTTGGGACCAATTTTAAGATGACCCATGTGCGCAGCATCGATGGAGATTCTCCCTTTACTCTGGCAGTGGATGATGGAGAAATTCAGGCGCGTTCAATCATTCTTGCCACTGGCGCGAGACCGCGCAGACTGGGACTGGATTCTGAATCTAAATACTGGGGCAATGGAGTTAGCGCGTGTGCTGTATGTGATGGCTTCTTTTATCGTGAGAAAGAAATACTGGTCATTGGCGGAGGAGACTCAGCCTGTGAAGAAGCGACATTCCTTACCAAATTTGCATCCAAGGTTTATATGATTCATCGAAGGGATGAGCTGCGAGCCTCAAAAATTATGGCTCGAAGAGCCCTGGATAACCCAAAGATTGAGATTGTCTGGAATTCTGTCCTAGATGAAGTTCTGGGGAATGTTTCTGATGGCGTCACAGGAGCCAGACTAAAGTGCCTCCTTACCTCTCAAACTCAGGATTTGCCAGTCACAGGAGTATTTCTGGCCATTGGTCACATCCCCAATACCAGTCCCTTCCAAGGAGTAGTGGAAATGGATGATGAAGGGTACGTGGTTATAGAGGAGGGAAGCACAAGAACCAGCAAAAATGGAATCTTCGCTGCTGGTGACTTGCATGACAAGAACTATCGGCAAGCGGTGACAGCGGCTGGATTTGGCTGTATGGCCGCTTTGGACGCGGAGCGTTTTCTATCCCACCAGGGATGATAACTGACGGATTTCAAATTCGATTCCTACTGACGTGGAGTCTGCTTGTCGCCACTTCATTGGTTTCTATCCATGAGGTGCTTCATTTTCCGGTCTTCTCCCTGACCTATAGCTTTCTCTCAGTAGCCGCTTTTTGCTTACTTTTCTTCCTGATCAAGCCAACCTATTCCATCGCATACCTGGTTCTTTTTCTGATTCCCTGGAGTATGGCCGCGATATCGGTGGCCCTACTTTCCCATTGGCCCGAGAGGCTCTATGGTCTTTTGTTTCTAAGTCTTCTGGCCCTTTGCTTTCTAGGCTACTTTTGGCGTGCTATTGGGGTTTCATACCGCTCGATCATCGAGCACCTGGGACTGCTTCAGAGAGGGATCACAAGCCGTCGAGTCAATCCCTGGCTTCGGGATGAAAGGGGAGAGGTCCTCAAACAGCTAAACCGGCTCACAAAAGTCTTACGAGAGAGAGAGGTTTTACGACAGGTAGTTTCTCCAGACCTGTGGGAACAGATGCAATCCGGGGGTCGGACAGACCTTTCCAAATCAAGTAATAAAACGGTCTACGCTCTGAGTTTTGTTTGGGCCAATGGGGAGGGGCAGTATGACGGGGCGGAGGATGTTTTCAGGGAGATCCTCCCTTTGTGTGAAACCTATTCAGGATTTCTCAATCATTTTCATTCTCAAGAGGCTGAAGTTCTGTTTTTTGAAGACTCTCCCCAGTATGACCGCAATGCCCTCTTAATGATGAGGGATTTTTATCTTTCCCCAATTTTTGATGATAATCGGGTAAAACTCAGTGTGATGCTGCATTCCTGCAAGGTAAGAACCGGTATTGTTTCTCTTCCTGAAGGATATAGACATCTTTGTATGGCGCCAGAGCTCGGTTGGGCACTTGAGAGGTTGCGCAAAGGCGGATTAGAGAGTGGAAAGGGCCGGTTCCTCATCCAACGGTCCCTGGAAGAAAAGGGAAAACAAGTCTTCCATCTTCAAGATTTCTGCGCGGAAAGCTGCTGCGTTTCTGCTGAAAAAACCTTGGATCACCATATCAAAAGCATGGGATCAGCCAGAGTTGAGGACAAACTGGTTAGTATCCGGGTCATTCAAAGTCAAGGATCATCGATCAATCCGGACTGTCTTCTTGCTTTACTGGATGATGTGTCCCCCAGGGTTCGCATCGAGGCTATAAGAGCAGTAGTTCAAGTGTCTGAACCGGGACATCAGGAGAGAATTGGCCACGCATTGCTCAATACCCTGGCAGCGGAGTGGAACAACGACTGTAGGGCAACTCTGGCCATGGCCCTGGGTTCACTGGGTAAGAAAGAATTTGTTAAAGCGCTCTTTCCCTTGCTTAAGGATGAAAATCCGAGGGTTCGGGCTAATACGATTGAAGCTATCGGAAAGAGCATGGATCGCCGTTTTGTGTTGAGGTACCTGGAAGAGTCCTTGAATGATCCCAACAACAGAAGTCGCGCTAACGCGGCCCTGGCGATCTGGCTCATGGGATCAAAAAAAGGTCTTCAAATTCTTCTGACAATGGCAGCTGACAATGATCCCCTTCATTCCTGTTCCGGTTTATTTGGAATTGGAGAGGTATTTGTCCCACGTAATGTTCAGATTGTGTCCAGTTTACAGAGCGATCCCCTTCGCTATTACTACCAGAATGAGAAAATATTTTTAGAAGCCAGGGAGATCTGTGAACGATTAGTGTTTCACAAGCACCCTCTTGTTGAACGCAATGCGATTAAGGCTTTGAGAAAGATTCGAAGTCGTTTTTCACAACCGGTATTGGTGAAGAAATTGAATCAAGCCACGGATCCCTCTCTAAGGCAGCTTCTGATAGATGTTCTTGAATTGGTGATGGAAGCAGCCGAATTGGCAGCCTTAAAAAGAGGGATTGCCTCTTGAAAAGATATCGTTGGGAATGGGTCTTTGCGATTATCACCCTGGTAGGTCTTCTCATTCTCTGGGTGAAGTTGGAATCAGGAATTGAGAGGGAAATGAATGAGTTTCTCGTTTCCAATTCTGCTGCGCTGGACTCCCCTAATGAATCTCAATTGAGGCAAGTTCTCATAGACGAAATCCATCGCAGGGCGTCCTATTTTCAGTATTCGGATAAAAAGGATGAGTTGGAGGGTTTTTTAAAGTCTCGTTATTTCCCTGACGAGTTGAGTGTGCAATGGGGAAAAACAGGTATTGCCGAGGAACTTAGCTGGTCTGAAAAGGATTCTCAGTGGTACCTGCAGGGGATTTTAAGGGGACAGGGCTACCAAATACGGATCTCTCTTCCCATTTCCCACAGATGGCTGATTGATGCGATGAGTTCTGAGTTAAGCCGCATTTCTGAGAAATCCGAAAGAGGATGGAGTTTTCTGCTTGAAGAGGGAGATGAAAGAATTCCTGAGAGGCACATGATCCACTTGCGAGACCACGCGCGTCTCGAGTCCCAGTTTCAGATTATGGATCTCGACTTCTTCGCTTATGCTTATTCCAGGATAGAAATTCCCCTAGAACCGGTTCATGTTGTGGTAGTTCTGGATAAAGAACATTACCACTCAAAGTTATGGAGTCAATTCTTCTATTACGGCGGGCTTTTGTGTGCGTTACTCCTGCTGGTCTACTTTTTTCCCAGTCTGCGAGGGAGCCGATTTACGATTCTACATAGGGTGCTTGTTTTTCAACTGATCTGTTTTCTGTTTATGGGCTGGTTTCTATGGGAGGAGTCCACGGAGTCTGAACAACGCTCGAGACAGAGAAGGAGATATGATCGGGAACGAAATGTAGTGAGCGGTGGATTCAGGGAACTGGTCATTCCACCCTACCGAGTTCTACGTCATCAGCTGCCCTTCCAGGAAGAAGTACTCTACACATTGAAACAGGAGCGGGCAATTCTCTTGTTTCAAGCCAGAGAGGGACGTCTTGAGGGAGCCACTTATCTGGATTTAGGAAGTGAAGAACAAAGCTCGATGTTCCTTTTTTTCAGCGCCATGGGACTTTGCATATTCGCGTCTTTATGGTCCTTCCAGCGCAATGATGAGTTTTTCAAGGCGATGGCAGCCAGATTAAAAGAGATGACAGGGTCAAATGACGGTGATTCTAAAGCCCTTCTACCCCTGTTTTCATACCGTGAACTATTTCAGTCTTTTGAAGGGATGGTCAAGGCGGTTCAGTCTTATGATTTGCATCAAAAGTCAGTATCCAGGTGGATTGGCTTGAGGCTGGAAGAGGACGCAGCAATTGAGGTCTTAGATGAAAACACAACTCATGAATGTGTACTTTTGTTCATAGCGCCCATCTCAACATTTCCCTCCGAAAGCTCTGGTTCTGAGTTGTTCTTCGAGATTTATACCAAGACAGTGGAGACTATTCGTAAGACGGCAAGTCGCTATGGTGGAGTAGTGATTTTGGATCGTAATTGGGAACAAGGAATCTTGTTTTGTCTTCCCCAATATCACCTCTCCAGACAGCGTGCTGTAGTTTGTGGGATGGAGATTTTGCGCTCATTGGAACGACTAAATCCACAGGATGCCTTCATTGGTATGATCGATGAAGGTTCAATACAGGTAAGAAAGGTAGAAGCAGAGAAGAGAGAAGAAATTTTAGCCAGGGGGGAATTGCTCAGGAGGGTACGAGAAAGATGGGAGGAAGGAAACCGTTCCAGCGTAGTTTTGAAGGGATTTGAGCTTTATATTTCAGAATTAACCCTTAGCCCCTTGAAGTCTATGTTTGAGTTTTCAGAAGGAAACCTTGAGGGTTTCGCGAGAGTGCTCGGGGTCCTGGATATTGAGCAGCATCTTCCTCTCCTGGTCTGTGATTCGGAAGATTTGCAGCGCACGGCCCTGGAATTATCAAGCCTGCATCCTAAATCCACAGTCCTAGAGGCCATCCTGGACGCTTTGCCTAATTTTTCCTTAACCGTTTTACAATCTTGTAGAGAGATTCTTACCGATGCGTTAAACGTTGAGGAAAAGCGAGTGCGAATCTTTGAAAAATTGACTTCATGGTCCACGGATCCCCCTGACTGTATCGGGATCATCTTGGACGCGCTTATGGAGGAGGGTCGAGATCTTTCGACGGCGGAGCAAAAAGTCCTCCTTGAGATTCAAAATCCAAGGTTGCGTGAAAGAGTTCTCAAGCTAATTCTAAAAGGTTCACCGGCAGACCTGGGAGAGGAGTTAAACAGGGAGCTGGAAGCATCATCAATTCATCTCAAACCCCTATATTACTTCTATCAAGTAATGTCTCATAAAAATGAAAGTTCACTTCAGAAGTTATGGGAACTATGCCTGGATAAAACTCTGGAATTGAGGAGCCTGGCCTTTATCAGGATTTCCAGAATTTTTGAGAAAGTTTCCGTGGATATTTCCATGAATGATTTAGTCAGGAATTGGTATGAGCGCGGAGAGCAGATCAAAACTTCACAGGTACGAGGTATTTTACGCGAGGAAAACGCCGCGTTTACGATTGGAATTCTACCCATGCTTGCGCACCTTCAGATGACGGAATTGATTCCTGAGCTGGTGGATCTTCACCAGAAAACCTCTGATAATCGTCTAAAATCGGAACTGGCCCGATTTTTAAAAAAGCTCGGAGCGGACAATTTTTTGATAGAAAATCTGGTATAAAATTTAATGGTAAATCTGGTTTGTCCGAAAATCCGGACAAACCAACTGCCTTTGGGCATATAATGGGACGCAAATTGCTCTGAAGCGTAGATCCTCTTGGGAGGAGTATGAAGCGAAAAGAAATCGAAAAAAAAATGAAGGAGGCCATCGGACTGGCCGAATCTGGTAAGCACCAGGAGGCTGCTGATTGTTTCCATGAACTGATGGATCAGGTTCCCAATGAACCCGAGATTTTTTACAATGCCGGAATTTGCTATTCCCAGGCAGGCGAACATATAGATGCCCTTGCCGCATTTGATAAAGCCGTAGAATTAAGACCCCAGGAGGAGCAGTTTTTACACAGACGGGCTCTCGAGGAATTTCAAATAGGGGGAGGAGAAGTATTTGATACCGATTTCCTCGCCCATGATCCCAAGTATTTGAAGAGTGCACTCGAGCACTGCTCCTCACTTTTGGATCATGAGATGAATGTCCAGGAGACCACTGATCTCAAGGTTCGCATTGAGTCAAAAATTGGTCAGAACCGCCTTGCTTTCAAGTACTGTGATGGAGATTTGGAATACTGCCGAAAAATGATTGCTAGAAAAAGAGAGCTGACAAACCTTGATGAGAGGGTTATGGGTTTTCTTAACCTCTTGGATTCAGGAGAGTATGAATTTCAGGCAGGTAAATTTGGCGTTGTACGTCGAGAAGATCTCAGCGAGGACAGTTCCGGCGGTTTTTTAAACCGCATCAGGAATTATGTACTGGGAAAATGAGTACGACCTTTTTTGCAGGAGTTGTCCAGCTCAATTCCTCAAAAAACCGTTCTGAAAATCTGCGCAGAGTTGAGAATCTCCTGAGAGAGGCCAGTGATGCAGGCTGTGAATTGGTTGTTTTGCCAGAAGTTTTTGACTGCTTCTGTGAGGACGCCGAGAAATTTGAACTTGCTGAACCTATTAATGGTGGGGAAACGATATCTTTTCTGAGGGAGCTTTGCCGTGAGCTAGAGTTAATTCTGGTAGCCGGTACAATGATCCTCCGCTCAGAGGAGCCTGGACTGGTTCGAAATCGCCTTCATGTAATAAATCCATCTGGTGAGGTCGCGGCCGTCTACGATAAAATCCATCTTTTTGATGTAAATCTCAACGGAAAGTCCACTTACAGAGAATCTCAGTTCACCAAACCCGGGATAGAGCCTATCGTTTGTGAGACTCCATGGGGAAAAATGGGGCTGAGTGTTTGTTATGATCTCAGGTTCCCAGAAATCTACAGAGAATATGCTCGACTTGGAGCTAAGTTCCTTGTGGTTCCTTCCGCGTTTACATTGAAGACCGGGATGGATCACTGGGAAGTTCTACTAAGGGCGCGAGCCATTGAAAATCAGTGTTTTGTACTGGCTGCTAACCAGGTTGGCTCTCATGCGGGAGATTTAAAAACCTGGGGACATTCCATGATAGTTGACCCCTGGGGAGTTGTTCTTTGCCAAAAAGGGGAGGGGGAAGGACTCGCCGTTGCTTCCATCGAATTGGAGCGCCTTGATTCCGCCAGGGAGACTGTTCCCTGTCTTTCGCATCGGAGAATTAAATGAAAATTGGATTCTTGATTGATCCAATCCATCGCCTCAAGGAAGAGACAGATACAAGCCTGGGTTGGATGGATTTTGCCCGAAAAAAAGGCTGGCAGGTCTACACCTTCACATCCGAAGATCTATTCTTTTCCAATGGTATCCGAGCCCGTCTCCATTCTACCTCCGTCTTTCTGCGTGAAGACGGGGTAGAGATTCAAACTTTTGGTTTTGAAGAAGTTCTACTCGAAGAATTGGATATTTGTTTTCTTAGAAAAGATCCTCCTTTTGATGATCACTATGTTCAGATTTTACAACTGCTCTCCTCACTCGAAGACGAGGGAAAGGTGCTTTTTGTCAATTCACCGGCCGGTGTCTTAAAGGCTAGTGAGAAGCTATATACCCTGACTTTGCCCCAATATATTCCCCGGACCCTTATTAGCTCTGATCAGGAGAGGATAGAAGAGTTCATCAAAGAGCTTAATGGGCCTGTAATACTAAAGCCGGTTAATCTATATGGGAGTAAGGGAATTGAAAAACACATGCCAGGCTGCTCTCATCTAAGCGAAAAAATCAGGATCAGTTCCAGTAACGGTGAACAGTTCATCATCGTACAGGAATTTCTTGAAGAAGTAGTCAAGGGTGATAAGAGGGTTTTCTTAATCAATGGGAAGGTCGCAGGTGCGATCACGCGTATTCCCCAGGAAGGCGAATTCCGATGCGCTGTGGGTCTTGGGGCCAGAGTAGCACTGTGTGATTTGAGTCCAAAAGAACTCCTGATTTGTGAGGATCTCGCGCCAATGTTAAGGAGAGATGGACTGATCTTCGTTGGAATTGATCTAATTCAAGAGTGTCTTATTGAAATTAATGTTACCAGTCCAACGGTGGTAAGACAGTGGAATAGTCTTACGGGTGAGCGAATGGAAAAGGGTATGTATGAGTTCCTCGAAAAAAGACTCAGAGAAAAAAGAAATTGATAAAGAGCTGCGAGATGCCATTCCGAGACTGCCCCCTGAACTTCGCAAGCGCATCCTGCGCTATATAGAAGACTATCTGCAATCCAAGAAAGAAAAAATTCACTAAGTGTTCAGCGGCCCAGGGTACTTAAAACTAAGAGGCCGCTTATCAGGATGGGAAAGACAGCTACCTTTAAAAAATGTAGAATCGGTCCCCACTTCTCACCGTAAGTGCTTTTATAGGCAGGCAGCTTTTGAAAGCCTCTTTTTTCCTTTGAGAGGTGTCCAAAGAGTCCCAGGAGCCCCAATAAGAAAAAAATAGACGCAGCGGTAATTTTGAGCCAGAAAATCGTAGGACTCATGAGTTTCAGGGGTGGGGTTTGGCTCTGTAATCCATCATTTCAAGAAGATCCGATCTTGAGATCAAGGGATATTCTAATTTTTGATGTGTTTGTATTTTCTCCATTAAGTCTACAGAGCGCGTAGATAGCAGTCCGAAGGGTGAATGACGAGCTACATACTTTAGGAACTGGAGTGACTCCTGCCAATGTAAGAGGCAATTTTCACGGTTTTTGATGGGATTCTTACATTCCAGTTCACCCCGTTCATACTCGGTAATTCCATGGTTGAGAAGTTGATCAAAAAAATGGAAGAAGACTCTGGCCTTCTGAGGTTGATTTTGAAAATAGTCACTCGTATTGGGTAGTGTTGAATAGACTTCCATGAGGCGGTTGTAAACCGTGGGAAACTCTCGATAAGGCTCAAATTGGAGGCGCGAAAACTCTAGCTCCAGCTGAGTATTTCTAACCAGGGAAGGCGGAGGTCCCATCAAGCTCAAAGACTCGAGCAAGGATTCAGCTTCCTCAAGATATGTCTTAGAGCCAATATGAAGGACCTCTTGCAGGTTCTCAAAAATGAGAGCCTGTAGGTAATTTTTAACCTGTTTTAAGATCTCTTCTGGATTGCGGTCAAGAAAATGGTAATAGGTCCAAAGGGCATCCTTGTTCTCAGTTTTTGAGCCCTGGGATTGGAACCAGTCCAGTAAGTCGGCTTGATGACCTAAAGCCTCCGGTTCCAGGTGCTTCTGTATCCGTCGATATAAAGATCCAAGAACAAATATGTCCTCGAATTGTCTTTTGATCAAATAGACTTTCAATTTTTTTAGACGTTCAAGAGGCTGTAGCTGGAGTTCTTTCAGAATCCAATCCTGAAACCTGCGCTCAATCCGATTTAGGGTGCCCAGGAATGAGCTTTTCAATTGGAAGATGGGATGTTGGGTCAGTAATTCTCTGTAATGGCCAATTTGGATAGCAAGTCTGACGGTTTTTAAAAAGGCATTATTACGATATTCCAAGCGTATGAAGAGCTTTTCCAATTGAGCAAGTGCTACATGGTTGAGGTTCACGTTGGCATAAATGAATTCCTGCGAATAGGGCTGGAATAAAAAATCAAATTCAGCAGCCTGTTTAAGGTGTTTAGGGAATTGAATCCTAAGGTTCTCATCTACGATCAGGGTGGTTGGAGAACTGGGTCTTGAAGAATCCCTGTCCCTGGAAAACTTCAAACCGGGGACACTCCTTCTCAGGGGAACATGGGCTGCAGGTGGTGTTAGCCGATATTTGCTAAGCTCTTCAGTAGAGATTCCCGCATCGATTTTTTCTTCGGCGGGGGCACCCGCGAAGGAAAGTGAAGGTTCTGAGAGCATGATAAAGGTCAGACAAAAGCATAGAACCCGCTTAAGAAATTTAAAAAAAGGTTGGGTTCGTTTAACCATCAAGAATATCCAGCTCACATTCCTACCCCTACTTTTTCGGAAAATTGAATGTTGTAATTGATGGTTTTCCGGGCTTGTGAACCGCTATACACAAAAGCAAACGGCATACCTCTCCGGCAAGTGGCCCGTGCACATGTAGGTTCCAGTCCCGCTGTGGTGAATAGAGAAAGGTCAGAGAAATGCAAGATTCAGTCTTGGCGAAAATTAAGACAAAGGTTTCATTTTAGGTATAACCTGTAAGCATGGATTCAAGAAGAGAATCTCCCCTCTATGACTGGATGAATTTTTTTCGCAAGGAGCTGGAACCACGACTGAAGAAAATTCGGAATTATCACGGTATTGATGGGGTAGAGCCTGAGAAGATAAGGGAACAGGAAGATTACGTCTGTTGGTTTCTGAAGTCAGCAAGAGTTTGGATGGCTCTTGATAGCGGCCTGGAGATTTCCGAACTAAAGGACCTGGGTTTCGTTCTCAGGGTAGAGAGCAATCGAATTCATTGGGATCTGGATAAGTCATCTGAGTGGACGCACGATTTTCGCCCAGTGCTAACCCAAATCAACAACGGTGTCAGGAAGGGTTCAACCTTGATCCTGGAACCTGTCTAGGCACTGCCATCTGGTAAACTGCTCAACCTTATGACATCCACGTTCGCTACATACCTGGGCACCAGGACCAGAATGGATGAGTTTCTTTCCAACGGGCTGGTAATTGACTCCAGAATCAGACCCTTTCTTAGAAAGGAAGTTCTTGTTTCTCAGCTAGGGATAGGTACATACAGACTCCATTCCTCTATCCAAGAACATGAAGATGCCCTGAGAGTTGCCCTGCAGTCCGGCGTGAACCTCATAGACACTTCTACCAACTACACCCTTGGGGGTGCGGAAAGCCTTATTGGGAAAGTCCTTCAGGACCTTGGCGGGGAGTCGGTCAGGGAACAGGTCGTGATTGTAACCAAAGCCGGCTACATTCAAGGTCCCCAGCTCAATAAAATCCGATCTCTGTCGGCGGGAGAAAAACTTTATGATGATCTGGTTCCCTACCAGGATGATTGCTGGCATTGTATTCAGCCTGAATTTCTTGAAGATCAGCTAAAACAAAGCTTAAGCAGACTCAAAGTTAAGGCTTTGGATGTTTTGCTTCTTCATAATCCCGAATACTACCTCGACTTCGAGCTATCCAGGGGGGTACTGGACCCAGGTGAAATCCAGGATCAGTTTTACCAGAGAATAGAGACCGCATTTAAATGGATGGAGCAAAAAGTTGAGGATGGGGAAATCCTCTACTACGGAATCAGTTCCAACAATTTATCCTTATCAAAACTCAGTCCTGAACACGTCTCTTTGAACCTACTATTAGGCGCAGCAGATAGAGCGGCGGCTTGTCACAACCCTAAATTGGAACAATCTCACTTTCAAGTCATACAATTTCCTCTCAATCCCATGGAAATTCAACAATCGATGGAGGTTTTGAATCTGGCCCAGGAAGCGGGTCTGGATGTGCTGACCAACCGCCCTTTAAATGCAATCAACCAGGGTAGAGTATTTAGATTGGCTCGAAGAGATTATCAAGAGGGATGTGACTATGACACTGGCGTAGAAAAATCTATTCAAGTCCTGGAATCGTTTGAGAAAGAGATTTCAAGCATGACGGAAGATGCCGGTGCTATCGGGTATAAACTTTTTAAAGTAGGAAGTGAATTAAGAGATTTCCTACCTGAGATCCACGATAGCGACTTTCTACACGCCATAATTGAGGATTATTTTCTACCCCACACCAGAAAATCCATGCATTGGCTAGAACAAAACGCGCCTTTGCAAACCCTTGAGTCCTCGGAGAAGTATCTCTGTGCGTGGCAGGACCTGGAGGAATTTTTAAATGGCAGGCTGAACCAGGAAGATTTTGAGAAGAATCTGAAACCGGCCCTGGGTGATTCTCTTGAGCCCCTAACGGTAGATTCTTCTACCATCGCAGCGGGCGTGATGCAATTTCTGATGAGTTTTCCCAGCGCACCCATTGTCTTGAACGGGATGCGCTGTGTGGAGCAAGTAAAGTCATCTACTGAGGCATTGATCAACGAGAATCATCCCCATTTCTCAGCGCTCCTTAAGGAATTCCAAGAACGATTTCCCCCCACTTTGTCATCCTGACATTGGGGTCAGGGAATGGCAGAATCATGCAGTTCGCGCTGCAGGAAGACCCTCTTTCTTCTTTAAACCGGCATTCAAGTAGGAAAGCAGAGTCCTGCGAAGTTCCGCGCAAATCCTATCAAATTCCCTGTCGTCACGCTCCAGCAAGGTCATTCGAAATCCCTGAACTTGAGTATGAAAGGAGCTGAGAGGAACAACGCAAATTCCTGGGCCAGCCATGCATTGGAGAACGAACTTTTTATCCTCAGAAGCCCCTTTCCCATAAGGCTGGATCACTTGATGATACCTGGCCTCCATGGGTACAAAAAACTTATCATCCACTTGTTCTTTGTCAAAATAAGGGGTGGCATAAAAGGCTCCCTTTGGAGTTTTGAGTTCTAATCCCTGGATATCTCCAAAGCTGTTTTCTACTGTATGGATGCGCTTTTTAAGAAAATGCGTCCAGTCAGACTGAATGATCTGAAGGCGGGAGTCTCCAAGGACTTGGGGAAGAATTTTCTGAGGTAAAGTTGTGGATCCCACTTCAAGTCGTTTGTGGGCATTCACCGTATCAAGGAGTTTCAAAAGGTTGCTGTTACCATGGTGATGAAATTCCATCCAGCCGCATCTTCCTCCCGGCCAGGGTAAGAGTTTGGAAATTCCCTGAAGAAGAATCGCAGGCACATCATCGAGGAGCCCGGCAATTTTAGTGTCGTGTTCAGAGTCGATTTGAATTCCGGCATAAATTTCATCCACGATGAGAAATACATGAAATTCGCGGGCAAGAGAAACAAACTCCTCAAGTACCTCCCTTGAGTGAACCGATCCTGTGGGGTTATCGGGATTGACCAACAATAGACCAACAATTTGAGGGTTAAGCTCCAGTGATTTTCGAATTTGCGCCAGGTCGGGGGACCAGCCTGTCTTGGGGTTTAACTCATATTGAATGGGATTATCATGAGAGTGAAACGCTTCAAGGGCAAAGTGAGTAGGATACACCGGGGAGGGCAGCAAAATTCTTGCCTGTGGATCCAGGGATCTATACAGGGTCGCGATGGCATCTCCAACTCCATTGAAAAATACAATGTCCTCGGCCTTGAGGCTGGTTCCATAATTTTGATTAGTCTGGGAGCTGAGGAATTCTCTGGATTCCAACAATCCCTGGGAGGGGCCGTAGGCGAAAGATTCTGGATCTTGTAAGCATTCAACCAGAATGTCCCTGATCCAGTCCGGGGGCCGGTGTCCACGGGCAACCGGATCACCGATATTTTCCCAGGTTATTTCTTTCCCCTTCTCCTTTAGCTCGTTAGCAACTTCTACGATTTCCCGAATTTCATAGCGCAGAAATGGGGATGCTGGATGATGAATAGATTCCTTCTTTGGCATAATTTTCCTCATAGGTTACGTACACATCTGAAGCCCAGGTCCGTCGCGAAATGGGATGGTCTCTTGTGCCGCCTCTTGGAGACTCTCCGATCAAGCCTGTGGGGTGAATAGGAGCTTCCACGAATACTCTTTTCTTTGCGGATCAGGTTCGTCGGTTTTGGATTGAGAATAAATCCCTCTCGGTAGAGATCAGGGTCAAACCAGTCCCTCGTCCATTCCATTACATTGCCTTCGAGGTCCAAAACTCCAAAAG
Source organism: uncultured bacterium (assembly GCA_964539825.1). Taxonomy (GTDB): domain Bacteria; phylum Muiribacteriota; class UBA6191; order UBA6191; family UBA6191; genus CAZIKF01. Next base: position 110,360 of record CAZIKF010000001.1, on the reverse strand, counting down.
GACTCTCATCTCCGGGTCGAGTCCCCGAAATCTGGGGTCGGGTATGCCATGGTTTTTGCGTATTTTCAGGGGTCCCTCGAACCGCCTTTTCAAATTGAATTTCAGAAGGCAGTTCCATGCCATAGAATCTACAAAAAGCCTGGGCTTCATTCCAGCTAACACAAACCACGGAAGCATCAGGTCTTGAGAGTCGAGAGACATGGGAACATTTTGAATCATCCCGGCCGCTCTGCCTGGCATACTGGAGATACTGTCTATTGGTAACTTCGCTTTGATCCATATAAAAATCCGAGAGAAAGAAGGTCCTCTCCGGGCTCTCATTTTTCAGATATTTTCGAGTTCTCTCCTCATCAAGATCCTTGTTTTTCGTGCGGGATAGGATTCTGGCCTGAACCAATTCCCTGGCATGGGAACTGAGGCCTACGCGCACAGCACCCTGGGGAATAAGGACCATACGTGAGCTTCTCCTTGAATCTTCAAGGATCGTCTCAGGAATCCTCTCCATCTTCAATTGAAGCACCTGTCCCCAATTCGCAGGGGTTTTGACTGTTATGGTCTGCGGGCGGATGGATTCCCCTTTCAAGAACAAAGTGATTTCACGACTCCCAAAAGATCCAAAATAAGGACTGAGACCAAGACGATGCTTCATGTGTATATCCTGATACAGTTCAACATCTGGGGGTTCGGTCTCGATCCGTAGGTAGTGCCGATTACTCCTCCTGGAAGACAGCGTGGAATTTCGATGTCCCAGGAGGATTTCAGAGAGTCCTTTTGGATGTAGATTTAGCGAACAACGGAATCCAACCCTGGGGTCACGAGTGTTCTGAGACAGGATTTCAATCGAACCATCAATTCTGGATACTAATTTTCTACGATGATCAGGAGTACCCGACAGACGATTTTCACGGGTCCATTCCAGGTGCGGTTCGTTATCAAGTAAAGGAAAATCATGGCCCTCTTTGCGCAGTTGCACGGCATGACTTAGTTGTGTTTTATCGGGCAGGTCTAAACCATAGAATTTGCAAAAATTTTGCGCTTCTGTAAAAGTGGCTCCGGATAGAATAGACTGATGCCCAAACTTATTATGATCGCTCAGTGTGGCTGGTAGTGGCAGATTCGCTTGCTCTGAATAAAGGGCGAATTCTTTGCGGGAAACCGGTTTCTGTGTCAGGTAAACAGTTGAAATGGAGGATGGTTCCTGGCTTGATCCAGGAAAGTCCTGAATGAACTCTCGTTTGTGGAGAGGAATCAGCAGTTTTCCTATGTAGCACTGGATCAATTGGCCGGGATGGTTAAGATCTTTGACGAATCCATCATGAGTCCAGCCAATGACCCGGGTGGTTGAAGCGGAGAAAACGATTAAGTAAAGAATACACTGAAGAGTGGAGCGGCCCATATTAATCCTATCGGGAGAACTTTCGATATACCAAAGTGGTCTATCCTGGTCGAGTGACGCATTTTCAGGCCGTTCAAACTTTTTTGTTTGTTAGCATACTGAAAAGAATAGAGCCTGACAGGACCTGGTTCTTTATGCCCAAACTAGGAATCTGTCGATTCCTTTGCTCATCTGCGATGAGCTTATTTTGGTCATGAACCTGCAAAATGGGTATATTGTTTGCTTTTCGGTATAGAAGAAATTTGAAATCGACTAAACTCAAATTCAGGAAATGGCTTCGGAAGAAGAAATAATACATGCCCTTGAAGATGCGGTTTCACCTGCGGTAAAGATCCGTATTCTGGATCAGCTCGGGTCCAAAATTAAACCTCAACACCGGGATCTGATCTCACACCTGGTCACCCTTTCCAGACAGGAGCAAAACCAGGAAGTTGCCTATAGCGTCAAAAGGGCTCTTTTTAAAATCCGTTCCCGTTACAACATCACTAATTTCCCCCTGTTTCTGATGGATCCGATCAGGCTCTTACAATCCTCGGATCCAGCCTGCCGGGTCAAGGCGTTGGAGGTCTTTGAAAAGGGTGAGGTAAGTGTAGAGCAGTGCTATCACTTCCTGGGCAGTCTCTTTTTTGAGAACGATCCCTTCGTACTCTCCCGCATGATGAAAATAACTCCTATTCTCTGTGGTTTCATTCCCTCTTCCAGGGTGGAGACAATTTTAGAGGACTTTTTAGACTCCCAGGATTCAAGAGTCCGGGCAAATGTAGTTGAAGCCCTGGGTACCATACGTCAAAGAAGAAGTGAGGAGAGTTTTGAGAGGCTATGGAGTTGTCTCAAGGACCCGGATCAAAGAGTTCGAGCAAATGCCACTTCTCAAATTCTTGAGGATCCCCCCGAGGGATTAAATGAATTTATGAAAGAATGCATGGAAGTGTCACAGGACTATTACGAACTCCTGAGTTGTAAAGCCATGCTGAGAGACGGGGCAATAGAATTTGAAGAACAGGTTCATGAGCAGTTGGAAAAACGGTTGAAAAAGCTTGAAGCACTGCTTCCTCTGGAAGAGGAGACGCAAATTGCCGGTATTGGAATGGAAGATGAGGGAAGGGAGAGACTTCGCAGGGGACCAATGAATCTTTCCCTGGTTTCCTTTTTCTTTCGTTCCCAAAGAAGCGTCTGGATTCTTTCCATCTTTGTTGTGCTCAGTATTTATGGCTATAGAACCCATCAGTCGAATCAAGCCCTCGTGAAATGGAATCTAAACCTCGAGCAGAGTGCAAACAAGCTGAAGAAAAATGTACTGGCTCTGAAAGAACAATTACAGAAGCAAAACTCCGAGATTCCCATCGCACTTCGTGAGATTTCCAATAAGGAAAAACTAAATCAATTCCGGGAGGAGGGGAGTTCGCTGCGCCAGAACGCAGACCTGTTTATGAAAAGAGCACGGGATCTGTTTGAAAAAGAACAGTATTCAGAAGCTTCTATCCTGTTTCGAAGCCTCTATGAAGTGTACAAGGATAATAGATTAGCGGTGGACTCCGTTCGCTGGCTATCCAAAACACAAAAGATAGAAAATGTCCTTCGTTCGGTGAATGAATACCTTAGAAAAAACCAGTTTATTTCTGCTAAACGGAAACTAGAAGAGCTTCGTCATCTGGTATCCTCACAAGTCTATGAGAACCATCTACGTAGAATTGAAACTTTGAAAGTAACTGAGAAGGACAAAAAATGATTTCATATATTAAAGGAAAAGTCCTCCTCAGGGAGCCTGGTAGAATCATATTAAATACAGGGTCAATGGGGTTTTCCGTTTATCTAGATCAAAAGACAGAGCTTTATATAGGGGGGGTAGGAAGCGAGGAAGAACTCTTCACATTCCAAGTTTTTCGGGATGGTGAACCTACTCTTTTCGGATTTGACAGCCTTTTGAAACTAGAAGTTTTTGAGCTCTTGCTCAAAGCAAATAAAGTTGGTCCGCGGACCGCGCTTTCGGTTTTATCCATGTTGAACCCTGAAGAAATTCTTGGCTGTTTGATTGAGGGTGAGATCAAGACATTTGGCAAAATTCCGGGAGTAGGGAAAAAGCTTCTTTCCCAGATCCTGCTTGATTGTTCCGATGGTGCTGGAAGAATTTCTGAAAAGTATGGGATAAGAGTAGGGCCGCCAGCCCAAACCCCCGAGTCCGAAGTTTCTTATAGTGATCCCACTGTGGAAGGTGCGCTCAAACAGTTGGGCTTTACGGCGAGTGAAGTAAAAAAGTCTCTGAAGCATATCGGAGGGCTGAAGGAGTTTTCAGCCCTCGATCAGGAAAAGAGAATTTCCGAGTGTCTTAAGTACTTTTACCAGAGCCGATAGTTGAAGCTTAGGCGGCAGCTGTGAACCAAGAAACGGTATCTGAGAGCAGTTCCCTCGTTACCCAATTATCCCAATTCAGTTTTTCAAATCTATTCCAATTCCAACCATACGGAAATGGGAAATGGCTGGTAGGGTTGGATTTAAATTCATCTAAGGTATACTTTTACCTGGTGGCTGAAAGAATTTCTTAGGGAGGTGTGAGGCTCTTGAGCGAGGCGGGTGAGCAAAAAACACTTAGTCTTGAGGCTCGATTGGAAACCCTTCGAGAGCAGATTCTCAGCGGCCTTGATGAAGCGGGTGTTCAGAAATATATCTATGTCCAGATTGTTTCCACTGACTCCCCGCAGGGCTGGAAGCAGCAATGCCTATATCTCTTTTTCTGGGGAATACAAAACAAGCATTTTAAGTCTTCCCAGCTTGATTCAAACAGGTTCCTGATTTTACTTGACAACTGCTTAGATGCTTCCCAAAGAAGGCTCCTATGGGACTTTCAAAGATCAGTGATAGATCGCTGCGATCTCGATATCAGAGCCTACCTGCGCAATGCAGTTACTCAAACCCAGGGACCTGAAAGAAGTTACCTCCGCAAGTTCTTGGATTCTCTGGAAGGAAATATTGTCAGGGATAAACTAGCTGAGAAAGCTCAATCTCTGCGAGAAATTTCCAGGGAAGAGTACCTGGCTTTGGAGAGAGAACAAAAATTAATTTGGCTAAGAAAAATAGAGGATAGAGAGTTTGCCTTACCCTCCTTTTCACTGGAACTTCTCTATCTTGAAGAAGATCCCTTTGTGCTCTCCGGTATCGCTAAGATTTTCCCCCATATTCTAGTCCAAAGGCGTACTTTAAGTCCCCTGGAAGCGATTGAAAAATTTCGGTTCCTGACGAATCATTCAGACTCTCGAGTTCGTGCCAACAGCCTGGAAGGTTTTATAGCCCTATTTAAGGATATGGAGCCCTTAGAGGAAGCATACGACATCTTTTTGCAGTCCTCTAGAGTTTCTGACAACCGCGTTAAAACACAGGCACTGAAGGGGCTGAGACTATATGCTCGAACTCAGCTTCTTCCCCAGCTTGAAGCCTCCCTGAACTGCTGTACTCAGGATGAGGAGCTTAAGAGTTTTGAGTGGCTGCTTCAAGAGCTGAACCTGACAGAGGACTTTGCCATTGAGGTGGATCTTGTTACGAAGAGAATAGAAGCTTCAAAGAAGATAATTCCTCATCAGGAAGTCCCAAAGCTTTTAGAGGAAGACCTGGAGTTAATGCCTGAGTTACCCGAGCTATCTGACTTTCAAATGGCGCAACCACCAGGCATTGGTAGGCCCTCGGGAGGTGAAATCGAGGATGAAGAGATCCCGGAGATTCCCCCAAAGCTCCAGGTTGAAAGGCTCAAAGGTATTCCTACGAATCTGATTGAGGAGGGGTTGTTCCTGCGTAGACTATTTGTTTTCTCTTCATTTGTAGTTTTCACTTTAGTGCTCACTGGTTTTCTAATGCAGGGCAAGATCTATGCGTATGTCGGTAACGAATATTATGAGAAAGCGATGTCGTTTCTCGACGAAAAGGATTATGCCAATGCGATAGCTGCCCTGAAGCAAGCAGCTGAGTATGACAATTTAACGGCGCAGATTAAACTGGCCTATATGTATAAATTGGGAATAGGAACCGAGCCAGATCCAAAGAAGTGTAGGCTTTGGCTTGAAAGGGCGGTATCAAAGGATGATCCTGAGGCACTGGTGACACTAGGGGAAATCTATTGGCGTGGCGAGCATGTCGAAACGAGGAAGGATACGGCTTATAGCTACTTCGTCAAGGCAGCGGGTCAGGGTCATCCCAGGGCTCAGAATAATTTAGCAATGATGTATCTCTTAGGAGATGGAATACCTCTTGATCGAAAGTTAGGACTCCAATGGTTGGAAATCGCAGCTGAAAATGGCTATGAGCCCGCGGAAGAAAATCTTAAAGTCTTTCGGTCTACATCCCAGCGGTGAAAAAAGTAGACTGAGACCTGATTAACTTGCGGATACAAAATCAGGATGGGAAGGGAAATTGATTATTTCCTGAATGGAGTATTGGGTTTCCTGCTGAGATAGGTAATGGGTTCTGATGATCAGTTCCAGGATCAAAGCAAAGAGAACCAGGAAACCGGAAACCGTGAATAGAAAGAGTCCAGCGAAAAGCAATAACGCGTTACCTTGCCATACTCCAGGAAAAATACACCCGAGTCCAGCCGTGAATAAAATCACGGAGATTCGGGAGAAAAAAGGTAACGGGCTTCTTGAATGGAAGAGAAAGGAAAACATGAGCATATCGAGAAGCACTCTGAGAATTCTCTGGTACCCATATTTCGATTGGCCCTTGGTACGAGGATGATGTTTGACCTCTCTCTCAGTTACCCTGGCCCCCTTCAAAGAAGCGTAGATGGGTAAAAAGCGGTGCATTTCTCCATAGAGACGGATTCTCTGTAAGATTCCCCTTCGATATACCTTCATGGAGCATCCATAATCATGGAGTTGTAGTCCTGTTATTTTGGAAGCGATTTGATTGGCGATCTTGGAGACAAAAACCCTGAGGAAGGTATCCTCTCGATTTTTACGCCAGCCAGAAACAATATCATAACCTTGCTTACATTCTTCCACCAGGGGAAGAATATCTGCGGGGTCGTTCTGCATGTCTCCGTCCAGGGTCGCTACCCATTCCCCAGACGCCCCTCGAATTCCAGCCGAAAGAGCGGAGGTTTGTCCAAAATTACGACTGAGACTAACACACTTTAAAACAGGGTGATTCACTGAGATTTTGCGAAGAATTTCAAGGGTGTTATCGCTAGAGCCATCATCTACAACAATGACCTCAAAACTAAGTTCCGAGACCGAAAGCTGATCAACAATCGTGTTAAAGAGTTCTTCTATAACTTCAGCTTCATTTAGAACAGGAATTACAACGGTCAAATCCATAAGGTCGTTGGGCTGAAAGAAATATTAGGGATCGATTTCAACCTTGCGCACATTATGGGCTAATTCATCTGAGAGATACAAGGTGTCTTTGCCATTCTTAAATTCGTAAAACAGGTAAGCAGGTAATATGAAACGTGCTCGCTGCCCATCTCCGTCAAGAATACCAGTTCGGGCGGGATCACCCGAAATTGTGGAAAGCTCCAGATCTCCTGACACCGCACTAGGGGATAATCCCAGGGAGCGAACGGTAGGTCCATCCAAAAAGATCACCTTATCCAAAGCCTTATTAAGAGCAAGGTCACCCGGAGAATTGATCAAGGCAGTCGAAACGGCCCCATCGAAGTGACCCCTGAGACCAGAAATACCAGCTATTGTCTCCGCAACGAGTGAAGCTGCCGAGAGATCCAATTTCTTAATGAGGAAGTTGTTCTTTTCCGAATAGTAAAGGGTATTGCCATCCGGGTCCAGGGTGAAGCCGCCAAGTCCTCCCAAAGACTGTGAATTCGCGAGGGTAATCTCGGTTACACCTAGCGGAGTTGAAGTCAGATCAATTTTATAGATCTTGCCGCTAGTAGGCGGCTCATTCGTATCACGAGCACCAATGTATAGAAAGTCACTCCGGCTCTCAACCTTAAACCAATCAAAGGAACTCTCAGTGGTGAAATCAATCGAAAATACTTGTGTAGTGACACTGATAGGTGAGTCAGATGGATTGATGAGATAGAGTCTTCGATCATTCGTAATGACATAGTAATTAAAGGTATTTTTTACATTCGTGATATCGACGATATTCTCAAGTATCGGATTAGCAGAGCCTCTCAGGGGCATAGTGCGAGTTACGTTATCCTCAAGATCAACCACACGTATGAATTGGTTTCCACGATCAACTAGCAGGAGTGAGAGCGAATTTGGATCAAGAGTCATGCCTCCCGGTTCAAATAAGGAAACATCTGTGGAAAAAGAGGTCCTTGGAGTGGTTTGGGTCGGAGTCTGTCGTAGTGAATTGAAAACATACTCAACGGAAGGGCTCAGGGTTGAAAGGTTTTTCAGTTCCAGGACACCTTTATCCCTTCCTGAATGAAGAGCGTAAATATGGTGTACCCCCGTATAGGGATTGGATGTGAAGGTCATTGCTTCGAGCCCTGCACCCAATTGCGAAAATCGAATATCTAGCGCGCTATCCGCTGGAGGGAGTCCGTCAGAGATTGTCTGAATGGCGCTGTTCCTGACATCAGGTCCTAAAGGTAGAACATGAATGAGCGAGGTAGTATAAACGCTGCTTTCCAAACTACTCTGAGAATCACTACCTCCGAGCCAGATCCTCTCACTCAGCTGGGTTCGATTTAAAAAGATATCGCTACCACTGGTGATAAGGCTTTTGACTACACCGTCATCAAAGGTTCGAAGAGAATCAAAGGTAAGACGTCCATCATTCTCCACGGTGAAGCTTGTGATAGCTGCTCTATAAGCACTATATTCCTTGGCTCCAATGTTTTTCAGGGAATAGAGCATGCGTTTTTGACCTATGATGAGGTTTTGGTAACGAAGTGTCTCAGTTGCAAGCTCCGATTCATCCTCAGAATTTAAACTGAACTTCTCCCGTAGTTTCACTGCAGCATGGGTAGTGATATTGCCGAAATCTCCCGATCTCATAATCCTTGGAATTTCATTAAATGGGTCTTGTCGCTGTTCCGTAGAGATATTAATCAGACGACTAAAGGAGGGAAATTGCTCGGAGATTTTAATCGAACGAGGATTTTCAAAACCTCTCGACCCTTGATTGCTTTTGTTAAGCAGTATGGAGACGTCTTCACTATCTTCATTGAGCACCAATAAGTCCAGGAGAGCAGAGGAACTGCCCCTATGCGTTCTTGTACGCATAGCAATCACAGATGATGGGGAAAATCCGGTGGTGTAGTAGACGGGGTTGTGGTAGGTGAAGGTCTGTGGGACATCACCTTTATGGTAGATGATAGCTAAGTTGTTACTAATTTCATTGGCTACAGCAATATCATTGTGTCCATCCTCATCCAAGTCTGCAATTGTTAATCCCCTGGGTCCTCGGCCCACGGAGATAGTTTCCGTCGGAAATCCGGGATGATTGAAAATGAAATCTTCATTTCCTCCGGTTCCAGTGGGTTTACCACCATTAAAGAATATGGTTATGGAACTCTGATCGAAATTGGAAACTACAATATCATTTCGTGTCTGAAGATCATTATCAAAGGATTCATTGAGATCCCCAATTGCGAGACCAGCTCCTACCCCTGTCAAATCATAGTCCTTACGATCTGGATCGTAAGTAATGCTCCTTCCATTATCCGACAAAATCACCGAAAGCTTTTGGTTCACGCTGTCTAACACCACGAGATCTGGGATGAGATCGTCATTGATAATTGTTGTTTCCAGAATGATTGGAAATGTTGTTCCCTGTACACTCCTTGAGGTATTAAAAATCAAGCCCTCGGTGGTAAGGAAAGAACCGAGGATTGAAAAGGTTTCCTCGGGGCTACTTTGTACACTAACTATGCCCGATGTGGTTCGTTGGGTAGAAAGAATGCCCGTGTGGTAGAACGGAAAGCTCGTGCTGTGCTGACCGTAGTAATAACCATCCCAAATTGTGTGGGCTAACCCGATTATAGGGGCTGTATCTGTGGGGAGGTTTGTAGGGGAATTTGAAAGCTCCTTTCCAAGAAATACGGTATCGGTCACTACAACCGATTTACTAAAAATATTTCCAGAAGCCCCAACATTGAGGTGTATCCCACTTCGAAAGAGATCTCCTATTCCTGTTGAATTGGGATTTCGCTGATAAACTGAAACTGAATTTGCTCCCTGGTTGGTAACGAGAAGATCCATAAATCCATCTACGCTAATGGTGGTGGATTTAATCAGGTCTATACTGACAGGATTTTCGAGAGTATCAAGGATTTGAATTTCCTCGGCGGTGTCTTCGGCGAACAAGCGACCGGAATTGTTTCCGGTGCCAAGTCTAAAGCTCAGCTTCTGCTCAACCGGATGTAGGATCACCAAATCGGGGTTTCCGTCTCCAGTGAAGTCATACATGAGAAAATCGCCTGCGCTTCCAAATGTGTTTCCGGCACCATCTTTTAGCACTGTGTCAGCACCGGGAAAAGACTGAAAGGTTTGTATGTTAAAGAAATTGGTGTCCACCATATCCATGGCTTTGAAGGCAAAGGTGCTATCTGTAAAGAATAAGGAATCAGGTTTGCCAAATTGGTTACCACCATTGATAAATGCCCTTGACAAGTCCAATTCATTAACTCTCGGAGTTAAAATTCGATTCGCTCGACGGATTGGTTGGCCACAGTGAATTGGACCTACAGAACGTTCGCTTACCGAAACGGTGTAAACCCCATCACCTACTGGCTCAGCGCCAATAAGAGCTAGTGGGTGAACACTTGTTCCAGCACCAGCGGCAAAACGGATAAAAATCTGTTCAAGGTTTAGTAATTCCCCACTAAGATCGCTAAAGACTGGAGTAGTGTTGATATCATCGTCAATCACCCAGTTAAGTGCCACATCTGTCAGCTCGGGACTAGATCCTTCTGTGGTGGTCTTCAAACAGGTCCCATCATCGTCTTCCTGGTTAGCACAGGACTGTTTTAAGGCAAAATTGGTAAAGTGACCGACGCAGACTTGTTCTGGGACATTGTCGGTTCTGACAAAGGTATCCTGGTAGGGGGCAGAATCAAAATCCACTACAACAACCCCTGTCGGAAAAGTTGTAAAGTCATTCATGGTACCAGCGGGTGAGGCAGTGTTGTAGTTGATATGAAATTTCATATCACGGTACCCGGCAATCGAAGCGCCATCGGCATCATTCTGTTCCGTCCAGCCATATGCATCGACGATCTTTATTGAACTGTCGAGGTCGGTGGTAGACACCAGAATTAGATCTTCTCCGCGGAGAATGCTGCGGTTTGTGTCAAGGTCCGCTTGTCCGGGGTTGGTCTGGTTGGTTGCATTGGGGGGGCCTACAATAAAACCCATGGCCCTTCCTACGGTTACCTGCAAAACACCGCCAAGGCAGTCTCCATTTGAACAGTCAGTTCCAAATGAGGAGGAGTTGATGAGCCAGTAATTTTGTGTGTCAAATGTGAGGGGTGGACTGGGCGGAGCGGCGGTACGCCCTGGGAATACATAAACGGAAGAAAGGTTTGGTACGGGCAGGAACATGTCATCAACAAAATCCTGGTTAGTATCATAGTAGAAGGGCTCACCTAATTCTTCATTACCAATTTCCGCAGGAAGCCGGGTTTTTATCATGGATGTGATCGCATAAATTCCATCATCATTAAGGGGGGTTACGGTAATTTCCCTGGTGGCAGGCTGCACTAGAATCGCTGCGGTATTTTGCTCAAAGCCTGGATTTGGATTCTTAATAAATCCAACCTGGGTGACACCGTGAGGAATCTCTAATTCAAAAGTTTGGTAGAGAGTTTTCTCAGTGCTGGGAAGGTTTTCTAGCTGGGCGAAGTTTGCCTCGAAGATATCATTTGATACCTGAGATGCAAGATTAACCGGCTGTGTGTATAGAGATTCCATCCCGGTGATCAAAAATTGACCCTTATCGGTTCGTGGCACGCCGGTTTGTGGAATAACCGCGCTTAATCCATTGACTGAAGTGTATTCATCTCGGTTGGATTGGGAGACAAGGAGTACGTCCCCATCATAATTACTTTGGTCGGCCCCGAAATCAGCCGCCATCAGGTCATTTGTCACTGTGATATTGGACTGATAACGTATATTTGCATCATCTTCTCTGGCAAGGTTGCGATCAGGTCCGCTATAAAGATTCACCTTAAAGGAATTGTTAAAGGAGTACTTATAATTGGAGTAACTATTCACTAGTAAGCTATATCCTGCCGGGGTGGGGGTCATAGCGAGATCGATGGGGTGAAAAAGATTGCCGAAGGCGTCGACTCTTGAGTAACCGGTCCCAGCTACCGTATAAGTATTTTGACTACCGTCAACATTCGCGTTGGTAATATTTGGTAAAGTCTTAAATTCTAGGCTGAAAGGATCCTGTGAGGACGTATAAATCAAGGATGAACTGATAGTAGTAGGTTCACGTTCGGGAAGTTCTTCAATTGCGGTAGAGCCCAGGTACACCATCTCAATTGTGTTATTAAATGTGTTAGCTATAAAGAAGTAGTCGGAGCTGGTTGGATCCGAATGTTGAATGGCCTTGTAGGGTCTATTGAGATGGGTGCTTGTTGCCAAAGAGTAGGCCGGAAATGAGCTGGTGCTTAGATCCAGACTGGTATAGATCTCGGAAATATCAATAGCTTTGATCTTGTTGTTATTAGTATCCGCGACAATGAGCCATGGCTTAGAGTTGCGATGTGCAAGGGATAGCCCTGTGGGGAAGTTGAACTGAGCCTGGGATCTATTTCCTGTGGCATCTCCGCTTCGTCCTATTTGCCCAGAAAGAATTCCAAGAGAAGATGTAAGCCCGGTGTTCTCGTCACGTAAGTAGGTGTGGATGGTGTGATATTCGGTGTTACTCACGAAAATCACGGCACTGGTGGGTGTAATATAAGTAACCGCAAGCCCAGAGGGACTGGACAGTAGATCTTGATCTACATTGGTAGAACCTGCTATAAGGCTAGTTTTCCCATCCAGTACCGTGAAAGGTACTGGGGATGAAAAAGAAGTGAAGCCAACGGATAGGAATCCTATCACCGTGCCCTTTGGAACGATGAATTTTCCCTGGCCCGGATTCGAGTCGCTCAGGTCAAATACCTCAGTCACGGCTGAAATACTACCATCGGATCGAAGGAACTTGATATTGAGCTGGTTTTCATTCAGTACGATTCCGTCCCCGGAGATGACTACTTCTTCGCCGGTATATTGAATATTTGGGACGAGGTTCCTAATCACAGGCGCTAGCTTGAGAGTGAATTTCGGATCGGTATTAGTGACGGTGGTTTGTACGTTGTCCCATAAGGTCAAGGGTAAATCTTCAAAGGGTTCTGTATTGATATTATCCTCGGTCGGCTCCCACACAAGGGTTGCCTTACTGAGCTTACCACGCTCTGGATTGGGATCGTCGATCCCCGTAACAGCGGTTCCTTTGCGGCAAATAGTGTTATTAGGCACCGCACCGGCAGTGATCAACAATGGTCCGTCACCCTCTAATGTGAGTGAATTCGCGTTCGACAAAACAACATCGCTGCCAACGAGAGTTATAGGACTGAGACTTGGAAATATTGGAGGCGACTGGGCCTGTACCGGATTGAAGAATTTAGTGGTATCCAGGCAGAAATAGGTAATTTGCTTATCAAGGTCTCTGGCGAAGAATTCCCTTCGATAGGTCTTTCCAACGAAGGCGATTTCACTAACACCCTGGTTTTCATCGTCGAAGAAGACCGGTAGGTCATTTTTGTTGGTTACGTTGAATTCGATTGCGACTGACTCTGACTCGGTGATCCCATCGCTGGCCAAAAACACAAAGTCATTGATATCTCCGTTAGGTACGGCAAAGGCAGCCACGTTATCAGGAGTCCATACCAACTCAAAGTCCACCTGCGCGACTCCGTCTTTTATGATGCGTGTCCCAGGGACTTCCTGGAGTTGGGCAAGGGAGCTGGATAGTGGAGTAGAAGTATCTAATTTCGATCGATTGGTGTTGAAAAAATAAAAATCGAGACGACTCAAATCTTCAACATTGAGATCCTTTACCGTCATGATGGTTTTCAAGAAAGTGACTCCCTGGGAAGCGTCATAGGTATCTATAGAAATTCCATTTACATCCTGGGCAAGTTCCAGAGTAGGGGAGTCATTTTCCTTTGATATGGTTAGCAGGTATCTCTGCGGAGCGGATTGTACCGGCTCATCATCAATAATGGTCGTAATCCGAAGGATCACAACATAGACACCGGATTGGTCAAGGGTTGGCGGCGTGAAAGACGGCGTCCAAATGAGTACTTTTTGTCCTACCGGAACCACCATACCCAAAGGGCCCTGAAGGAGTTGCACAGCAAATTCAGGAGCGTCTGATTCTACGGTATAGGTGTACTCAGTAAGGATCTTACCGACCTGCTCTGGTACAGAAGTGATCAGGGGAGGAGCGCTATCGATGAAACGTAGTTTAACTACTCGATGTGAACTCTCCTGTCCAATAGAATCCTGGCAAAATACGATGAACTCCTGCTGGCCCTGGAGGGCAAGAGGAGTAATCGTGAGTAATCCACTATCCTGATCCAGGTCAACGTTGGTAGGTTTCGCCTCAAAGAAGAAAGTGAGCGTGTCCTGTTCCGGGTCATTAGCAAAGAGCTGATAATTGAAAATATTAGCTCGATTCACAAAGAGGGGATCAGGAATAAGCTCCAGCGAGGGTGGATTATTTTTCTGTAAGACCTCCAGGGTGAATGTATTGGTATCGGTTAGGCCTCCATTGTCGCTGACCGTCACATCAACCACGTAGGTTCCCGCGTCATCGGCAAGGGGCTGTACAAGTAAAACCCCAAGGGGGCTGATGGAAGCGCTTAAAAAAGGAGAGACAGAAACGGAGTAAGACTGGTTGTCAGCAGCATCAGGGTCTGTGATCGAATAAGAATGAGTGAATAGCTCCTGTTCTGATACGGAGATGATTTCTGAAATGCTATTAAGGATTACAGGAGGACTATTTACGTTCTTAACCGTGATGTCAAATTCTTGGCTGGAGGAGGAGCCTGAAGCGGTGTCCTTCACTACAACCAATAGAGTGTTTGGCCCGACAAAGGAGTTCGGTGGAGTCCATGCGATTCGCCCAAAGGATGTGAGGTCGAATTCAACTGGCAGAGGTTGTCCATTGAGCGTGGATAGACTTGGGAAGAAGGAGAAGGCATCACCCTCTTCATCGCGAGCGAAGATTTTTGCTTCGAAGAGCAGTGCCTCTGTTGCGATGGTAGACCTGGTGCTGGAGATGTCATTGATTTTTCTCAAATCGCTTTCAATGATAGGCGGGTTATTCTTTCTTAGCACTGTGATCTCAAGATTCGTCGTATAAGAAAGGGCCGGTCCTGATGAAGGAAGATCTCTTACCCTTAGTTCAATGAGGTGTTCACCTATATGACTGGCGTTAGGAGTCCATGTAATCAGCCCGCTATTTGTGTTGATTGTCATCTTCGAGACACCCTGGGTTATTTCATAGACAAGAGGATCTCCATCCGCATCTGTGGAACGGTCTGCCAGGGAATAGGTAAAGGTAGAGGATTCATTAATCAACTCAGGTACCAGAGGTGCGCTGTTATTAATAATCGGAACCCGGTTTGTATTTTCAATCTCGAGGGAAAAGGTGAAGGTGCCCTGCTTGGTTGAATCTTGAGACTGCTGAGCAATGACCTCGATATTACGCACTGTGGGTTGATCGAAGGGAATACTATTCCAGCTCAGGGTTTGAACGACTGTGTATTGTGCGCTAGAGCATCCCGCTGGAATAAGACTACACTGAAAAGGTACGGAGGAGAGCGGACAGCTAGCTCCAGAACTCACGACATAGCACGCTTCCTGGGGGTCGGTTAGAAGTAAACCACCAGGGGGTACGGCAGGAACGCTCAGAAAGAGTTGAACTTTGGTCTTCGTGCCAAAGAGATCGTTCGAGGTAGTGCTTTCCTCATCTATTACACAAATCTCCTGGCTTGTTTCCAGGGGACAGGGGTCCGTGGAACGTACCTTTCTAAAAGTAAGGCCAGCGCTACTCCCTCCCGTGTATCCAAGATTGGATGAGAGAGCTGAGTCTCCTTCTTTGGCGGTGGTTTTCACGGTTGATGGAATGGATGGGGAAAAGAAAGGCTTATCATCTCTGGAGAGAATTTGGTAACGATAGGTAGCCGTGACACAATCAGACTCGAACCCAGAGCCGGTGATACGCGGAGAGCCGCATATGCTGAAGGTGACAGGGACTTGATCGGGGGCGCTGATTAATACTGCTGGACTTGAGACCTGTGACAGAAAAGTCACACTTCCCTGGTTATTGATTTCAAGCTGCAGGGAATTGAGATCAAAGGGATTATCTCTGAAGAGGGGTTTCACGGGATGGGATGTGGTGGTGTCGAACGGCACAATACTATAGCTGAGAACGCTATCAAGGTCCGGGTCCACGCCCCCTAGAGAAATAGTCTGCGGAAGGTCTTCATCAATGAATTGGAGAGTCTTGTTAAAGGTGAAGGTAGGCAGGTCTGGCGTATCGGCGATACGAGTTCTTATGATGAGATCGGTGGGTTTATTTCTATCATCGATTGCCCGAATTTTGATGGTAGGTGCATCGACTATGTGGCTCGTTTGGGGAGTCCAGGTGAGAGTGAGAGTAACATGACTGAGATTGGGCGCTGAAGTTTGGGTCAAAGTAACCCCCGGACCCTCAAGTTCTTGAAAACTTAGTGGGTAATCTCCTTCTTCGTCAGTGAAAATCATCGTGATTTGATTTTCAACACCCTGAAATAGAGAGGCTGTACGTAAGGATGGATCCTTGTATACAAGGGGTTCTGAGGTAATCAAGAGATCTAGCTGTGAGTAGGGATTCTGGGTAGGTACCAGCTGGGATGAGCCAACGGGTGTAGAGGTAATGATCATCTGTTCAATCGTAGGCGGATTATTGTCTGCTTGTACGATGAGAGTGAAGGCCTGGGTGGCAGTTGCCAGACCATCACTAGCTTGAATACAAATATCGATGGAGGTAACAAGCCCTTCTTGATCTAGAGAGGATTCCTGGTCTTCTAATCCGGCTAGATTTGTACTGCCCTGCAGCTTTCGATCTGATGCGAAGAGTTCAACAAACTGCTGAGGATTAGGATCACAAGAGAGATTGAGCTCCGGGATGTCCTGGGTGAGGAGAGTGAGGAATGAGGAAGTGTCGTCTTCATCAGTTACATCAATATTATAGAGATAAGAATCATTTTCCTTAAGTGTGGTGAGCGGCAAGGATCGGAAGAAGGGGGGGTCATTTACAGGTGTGACTTCAACGTTGAAATTGAAGAAAACGGAAGATCTTAGGGCCGAATTCTTAGAGGAATCGATTCGTACAATCACAGGATAGGAGCCGGGCAGGTTTGGGATCCAGCGGATTGTAGCCTCACCATCGAGATCGTCATCTTCTATGGTCATGCCAGGAGGTAAAAGATGAAAATGGAAGCTCAAGGTGTCGAAAAAATCCGGGTCACTATATTTGAGACCGGTGATGTAAAGGCTGTCCTCAGTGGTCTGTGTCAAGGGATTAACAGAGCCGCTTCGAATAGCGGGATCATCAAGGTCATTAAGAAAAATGCGCAGGGTATAGAGTTCTGAGGAGAGTGGAGTGGTAGGGGGTAGACCACTAACTGAGATGTCACTGACCTTTCCGGTGTCCTGGGCAAACACCTTAATGTCATAGAATGGAGAAATGGTGTCTTCATTGGTGGGGTTCCATTGCACATCAGCACCATCAAAGTCCATATCACCGGGATTGCAGGTTGGCGGCACGATGGGGGGTACACTATCCGGATCGCAGCCCCTGGTCTCAAAAATGTAAAGGAGTGAATTTTCCTCCTCATCTATCCCCTGTATTGCGAAGGTGAATGCCTGGTCTTGTGTAGCTAAAGCCTCAAGCTTGGTATTTTGGATTACGGGCTGGTCATTGACCGGGAAAACACGGATACGAATTAGAGTTTCGATGGAAGTGGGTCTGAGAGAATCTATTGAATTCGAGGCGAAACTTCTTGCTCTAAGCTTCCAAATGATATCGCCGCCGGACGCCCCGAATTCAGTGGAGTTAAATTTGGGAAATGTGAATCGTTCCTCGGGCGCCCAGTGTAATTTGGCGAAATTCTCGGGGGTGGTTTGCACAAGATTTGCAGGTGATGAAAACTCAAACAGTATCTGATTATTCGTAGTCGAAGATAGGATTTGAAGTCCGGCGAAGCTGGTAAGATTCATGAGTTGATAACTGAAAAACTCAGGGGGAAACAGCTCTCGCTCAAGTTCTCGAATCCCTGTGGTATCTAGCCCATAACTGCTGGTTAAAATAAAGGTTTCTGCCTCGGAAAAACCCTTGGGAATATAAAGATCTAAATCATCGATGGAGATCAAGATCTCTTCCAATCGATCCTCATAAAAGACCACGGCGGAGACAGAACTAAGGACATCTATGCTTTGGTGCTCAATGCTGAGAAATTCAGGTTTGTCAGGAGCATTTTGAACCAGGATGGAAAACTCTCGTGTAGCGGTTCGCGTGGAGTTAACCGAGGCTCCCCCGCCCTGGCCAGGATCAGTCACTTTAAGCACAAAGGTTTCCAGTCCTACATTACCATTGGTAGGTATGAAGGAGAGAAAGACGGAGTCGGGGGAGGTGGGATGGAGCGGAGAGGAGGAAAAGGGAGGTGCTGCGAAGGTCAAATTATCAATGGAGGCGGAAATCAGGGAAACTCCAAGAGGTGAAGAAAATTGAAAACTAAGGGGTTCTGTCTCTTGATCTTCCGCCTTTACCGCGAAAAGAAAGGGACTTAGCGATGCAGGATCCTGTTGTCTTGCGAAGAAGTCATCCTCGAAGCAAGTAGGTGTTGTTACACAGATTGGAATGACTCCCAGGGTGCCTATCGCCTGTTGGTTAATGGAAACAAATGAGGGTCTATTGTCAACAGGCAGGATCTCAAACGCGACAGTTGTAATGTCGGATTTTGGACAGGGCGGTGAGTCTCCTGTTTTTTGGCATTCGGATAAATCATCCTCCTTGAAACGATCGGTAGCGGTAAACTGTAGATAGTAGGTTGTGATTCCAAAAGGACTATTGCCGGTTAATTTGCGTGGGGAAAATGTGAATTGAAAAAGAGCCCTGGGTGAATTTAGAGGTGCTGGCACCGTAGTTCCGAAGAAGCTGAAATTTGCGGTTACACTAAAGTTGGTACCATCACTAAAAAGAAGCGTTGGATTAGAGAAGCTGGAGTCAAAACTGCCCACTACCGTGAAAGTGACAAGTTCCAAAGACTCGGCGCTTAAAAGGTCAGCATCCAGAACGTCCAGAGTATCCACCTTCGACTCTCCTTCTGTCAGGGTAAAGGCCGCGGTGAAGAGTGGGTTATCTTCGAATTTTGGAGGGTCATTGGAGTCCGTGACCTGCAGGATGAGCTGCGCGATGGTGGAGTTGTCCGGATTGTCTCTCTCTTCTACTTTTAGCACCAGGGAATGGTCCGCAACACCATTTTCTCCCGGCGAGGAAGTAAGATGCAGAATGCGTGTACGGGTATTTGATTCTGTAGCGCTAAGATCAGCCAGAAATACGCCGGCGGTTCCCTTGTCGATGAGGGTAAAAGAAAGGGGATCCCCTTCCTCATTGGTTACCAGGTCAAGTAAATCGATTGTGGTGGTCAGGGTATCCTGCCCATCGGTCTGAAGAATGGGGCCGATGATTCCGGTGGTGAAGGTGGGGATATCATTGACAGATCGGACCTCCAGGAAAACATCCGTGACGGTTTTTCCGGAAGCGTCTGAAACCCCTCTTGTGTTTGCTTCCAGGTGCAGAACATAAGTAGCTACAGTGGGATGGGAACCTATAGATGTGGTAAAGAGATCATCAAAGTCGATAGTCTCCCATGAGACAAGCGTCTCCACAAAATTGGTTCCCTCATCACCATCAATGGGCTCAAAATTAGGTGGTTGGATAGTTTCGTTAGTGGATGAAAGAGATGTTCCTGAAGACCTTGCTGCGACATCTACACTACCGGTCACTGCCGCCAGGCTAAAAGAAGCCTGCAAGTTGACACTCTGGAGATCCTCATCTTCCACCCGGATCAGCCTCTCAAATAGGGCGTCTTCAAATACAAGAAAAGGATTCGCGGGGGTAATTGGGTTTTCTTCCAGGTTTCTTAGTCCCTCTCCGAAGAATATGATTGGAGGGTCAGCTACGGCATTAACGTTGATTTTGAATCGCTGGTCGCGGCATGAGCTGGCCAGGATCAGGGTTGGGTCCACTTTTTGAGGATCTCGTACGCAGGCACGTACAATGACGGAATGGACTTTATCCTCGGTGCCTTCCACATGTTCCTGCCGTGGAGTCCAGGATAATACAGCTGTAGTGTTTGTAGTTTTGAAAGTGTTTGAGTTGATGCTTATATCACCAGGAGGATCGGGAAGCTGGAGTAGAAAAAACTGGAAACCGTCCCAGAGTTGAGGATCCTTATCCGAATCGTTATAGGCGGCCAACTCAAGGGTGAAGAGGGTGTCTTCGAGAGCGGATACGTTACGATCGGCATTGAATTTGACATTGGTTGTGGAATTACTTAGCCTCACAGCCGGATTATGGGTAGCAGGGTCAACAAAGAATATCGGATCGGCGACATCCGCTACCCGAAACTTTAGAACCTTGGTGGAGACCGTGGTTGCTCCGGTGGCGGCAATTGCGTTTAGAGCCTCCAGGGTCATGGACACAACAGGTGGAGAACATTGAGAGGTCTCATCTGGATTTACCCAGAGCGGGAGACTGCATATGGGAGTGCCGGCCTTGGAGAGATCGATGTAGTCTTTCACTTGGGGAGCCCCAGTCATGACCACAAAGGAATTTTGCGAACCAACTCCGATAGCGCCTCCCTTGGCCACATTCACCAGGGTGAAATTTGACTTAAAACTAGACAGGGAAGTGTCTTCCTTCTTGATAACAATATCGTTGATGGCCTGATTTTCCTCATCTTTGATCTCCTGCTTGAGTTCAACCCGCACACCCTCTGCCAGATCCACAATGCGAAGGGAATGAACCTCTCCCGTTTCATCCAGTAGCGGCAGATTGTTCAGGAAAAGTGATCTGAATTTGGGGGCCTCATCTACCGACAGGACCTCAATTCTCACATCAACTGTATTCACCTGGTTCAGGCAGTTGTCAATGAGAAGGGAGAGGGCTGGACACACAGCCCTGGTTTGAATAAGAATTTTATTTTCCTTTATGGCGCCTACACCGGCGGGGAGATTCTCCCCGGTATCTACACTTCCAGGAGTCCATTGGATTTTCGCTGATCGATAGGTCGCACCGTTGGAGTAAGGCTCAAGCTCTATAGGGAGAGGCTCTGTATTGAGCCTGGCCAGAACGGGGGCGTTATACTGGAAGGTGAAAAGTTCCGGATTAAAGTAAGGGCTTGTCTTGGGTTTAGTCGGTGGTACCGGGTCGATATCAAAAGAGTGGATCCAAAAGGTCAGGGGTTGATCTTCAGTGGAGGCCAGGGTGATGGTGACACTCTTAAGAGGGGACAGAGAAGGCGGAGTTTGACTGAGTGCGTTGCCGGCGCCCTCAAGAAAATAGGGTTGATCATTTTGGTCCAAGACCTCAATGTGGAATCGATAGAGGTTTTCCTGTTTAGCCTTTCCACCAGGGTCATCGGAGAGGATATCGATAGTTTGGATTAAAACTGAATCCTGGCTGGTTGGCGTTCCTTCCAAAACCAGGGCGTAGAATGTTTTGCCTTCGAGGGGCTCCTGGCTTAGTGTTAGCCAATCTGGATTAGCTGCTAACTGCAGCAATTCCGCTGCGGCGTTTTTACCATCGGCATTGCCGATGGAGAAGCGATTCTCGTCATCATTTCCCTCAAAAATAATCTCGATCGGCTCTCCCTGTTGAGCCTTGAAAAGAACAGAATTTGATACTTCCCTGTAAGCCTCAAAGAAATCTGGATTCGATTGAATTTGAATGCGAAAGGGCTTGTCAGCATAGACAGAGGAACCTGGAAATTCTCCTGTCACCAGCCCCAGGGTGTTGACACTTTCAATGAAAGGGGCGTCTTCTACGGTTGTAACAGAGAGAATAATACTCTGTTCAACACTTGCGACACACGAAGAGGCGATTTGGATGTCGGTATTTTGTAGAGCGCTGCGATAAATTTTAAAGTCATCCAGTTTTCCTCGAAACTTTTCAAGTTGATCAATTCCCAGGCTTAATCGGCTGAAACTTGACTGGACCGCTCCACTTAGAGGGCTTGAACTGGCTTGTTGACCGTCCACGAATAATGTGAGTGAGCTTGAGTCATAAACTACAACAATATGATGCCACTGTAATGGATTCAGAGTACCGCCTGACAACTCCTCGGAACCGATGGAAGTGGAGATTCCAAATTGGGCTTGATAGGAGTTCCCCGAGGGGGTCAACTTTAAATATAGAGTTTGATCTTCACTGATGAGAATGGTTCCTGTTTGAAGACCCAGGCCAGGAAAGGATTGGGGCCGTACCCAGATTTCAAGGCTGAACTTGTCTTGAATCTGCAGGTCCACCGTACGGATCGTGTCAAGGCGGTCATTAACCCCGTCAAAAAATAGAGCCTGCTGTATGGTTCCAGGAACTCTGAGAACATCTCCGGTTAAAAATCCGTCATTGCCGCTAATCAGGTCAGCGACAAGTGTGCCAGCCGCCTCTTCAAACCCATAGAATCCAATCAGGTCTTCTGAGAGGGCGAGATTACCAAGACAGGAACGAACACCGTCATTTCCCTTGTTATCGGTCGCCCGGAACACCAGTATGTTTTCATCTCGAAACTCATTTCCAAAGGGCTTCCATTGGAATGTGCTTATGGTACTTTCTTTTAGTGAGCTGCTAAGAAATACAGAGGTGGAATCCCATGCATAGTCTGTGGAAACAGGAGGGATGAAAAAGAACTCAGAAGTGAACTCAGGCACAGCGGTAGTTTCCTGGTCCTCCCCGGAACCGGTTCGCGTAATACCAGCGTATTCAAAGCTGATTTCATCTTCTGAATCCAATTCGAATCCGCACAGAGTAAATTGGGCCAGTTTATTTTCATCTATGGTCAGGGGAAGGGTGGCGGATGCGCTGGTTCTGCAATAACGAAGCTCTTCAGTGGTGTTAAGAACTGTACAGACCGAATGGGGGGATTGACGAAAAATATTATCCGGACGAATCTCATTGGTCCAGCAGATGGCCTGTAAATCAGGCGGGTTATTACTCGCTATCGCTCGAAGGGTTAAGGAAAAAGGAACTTCAGTACCCTTTTGCTCGATTCCTGAAGTATTTTTAGGGAAGTCTGTAGCCACGATCTGCAGGACACGATTCCCGCTCAGGGCCAGATCATGATTGGACTGTACATTGAGAAACACTTCAATTTCACTGGATGTAATACCGGAAACAGGGTCAAGTTTGAAAAGTTTATTGGTACGAGGGGAGCCTGAGGCCGTGGAAGTGGTTAAGAAAATGTTGGGAGGTAGAGACCCCGAGAGGCTGATTAATTCCACATCCATACGGTCCACATCAAAAATCTGAATTCTTGTGGTGGAAAGTTGAATTCCTTCACTTACTGGAAACACCCGAGGCGTGTTGGTTTCAAATTCAGGAGCGGCGTTTACGACGAAAGTGACCTGGGCTTGAGACAGGTTGCCCGCAAAATCTTTAATGCTTGCAAATAGCGTGTGGGAACGAGGCCCAAGGGCGAAAATTACATTCTCAAGGGTAAAAGTCCCTACCCCTTTCCCGGTGAGAGAATCCCGTTCCTTTTGAAAAAACTGCTGAGCGAAGTCCGCCCCAGGCGCGAGGGTGAACCTCAGGGGGTTAAGAAACTCGATCTTTTCATTAAGCCATACTTTTAAGGAGGAAAGGTCGATGGCGGTTTCATCTGAATATTCAAGCCGAATGTTTAAATCGCCGGACACTTCCGCGGGTGGATTTTGCGGAAGCGGAATGATGAATTGCACAACTGGGGAAGTAACATCAAGTGCTGCTACGGCCTGAGAGGATAAAACCTCTCCTTCGCTAAAAAGATCCACGAAGGAAGAGAGTTGCCCGCGACTGCTGTCCCCTCCGAAAATGGAGGCTGATACCAGGTCAGCGCCTTCTCCAAAAGCGCTGTCCCCATCGGCGTCCATTTCAAAGATTCGTACAATTTTTCCAAAGGTGTCTGAACCGGATTTCTTGCGAATGACCGGGGCCAGGTTTTGAATCTGGGGCTTATCGAAGACCACCAGGGGCTGAGTTTCATCAAGGTCTCCATTCCCGTCGAGGTCTACCTGCTCCTGAATTACAAGTCTTTCGCTCAGATCTTGAGGAATCCATTCATTGGGATTCCAATCAAAGGAGCCTGGGTTTTGAGCAAAATCAGTACGAAAGCCGGAGAGGCGCCTATCCCACTCTTCCAGTTCCCTTGTACTAATAACCTCAACCTTTAGATTCTGTCCTTGCTGTACGTCTATGGAAGCGTCAATAGTGAGGTCAACAGAGGAATCCGCCTCCCCCAGTATTTTGTTATTAACCGATGGGCGAAAAGTGATGCTCTTATCTATGGGTGGGGAAAAATTTGGTCTTTTGAGCTTGATTTTGACAAGGTGGGTAGAGATATACAGGGATGCCAGGCTAGTGACACAGATGGTTTTGGAAAGGGATGGGGGGCTAGTAACACAGCTAGTTTTTGATAGTGATGGGAGTTGGGTGTTGACGGTACCTAAAATGGATATCTGATATTTACCGTCTGCCCCGGTGAGAGCCTGCCCTAATTTGAGATACTCAACTTCGCCAATGTCGCCTTCATCGCGGACTGCCCAGAGCTCAACCGTGACACCTGAAAGCGGTGAATTAGTCTGCCTCTGGAGATCTACATTGGAAACAACTTTGGAGACCCTGGACAAATTTCGAAGAATAGACTGGCTGGTGGATTGCGGAACTCCCACTTCTCCATTGACTTGAGCCACAACTCCGGCACTTTGAGAAGGCGAGCCTGGTGCCGTAGGAGTGCCGGTGGTTCCACCTGAAGAGGGAATACCCCCGCCCCCGCCCCCGCATCCCTGGAGCAGCAGGGTGAGGAGAAATCCTATTAAGGCGGCCCGGTTCCAGTACTTTGATTCATTCATAAATCGGGTCCAAAGAACCTGGGATGCCAGGAACAACCACAGTCTTTTTAAAGGACTCCTCGACTTCAAGAGTATACAAAAAGCTTTTAAATATTACCATTTTTGTAGAACCAATTCTGTAGATCATTTGTTCGAGGTAGACACGGGGGAGGTGGATTCAGCGCCATGTAGCGATGTTTCGGCCCCTTCCCTGGGTACTCAACCATTAGTGTAGTCTCAGTCTGATTAGTTATGCGGCTGCGGGTTTAGATGCTGAAAATAGAGTCACAATTCCAAAACTTAGAAGCTGGTAGGAGCTTTTGGTGAAGCCGTGTTCGAGCAGCATACGGGCTACCATAGCCTGGGGAGGGAAAGATTCAATGGAGTCTGCCAGGTATTTGTAGGCTTCACGATTTCTACCAAAGAACCAAGAGACCAGCGGAAGTACAGTTCTAAGGTATTTAGAATTAAGAGATCTTAGGAGTGGGTTTTCAGGTTGGGTCAGTTCCAAAATCAAAAGCTTGCCCCCCGGCTTTAAGATTCTGTGGGCTTCTTTGAGAAACTCACTATGGTCGGGCATATTCCTGAAGCCAAAGGCGATGGTCAAGCCATGAAAGCTCTCTGCTTGAAAAGGTGTGAGAACGCCAGTTCCCCTTAAAAAAGGAAGTTCGGGCTCATGCTGTTTGGCAATCTGCAGCATTCCGAAAGACAGGTCCAGTCCAAGCGCGGTTATGTCTGGTTCAGTTTTTTTTAGAAGGGAAGTGACGTCGCCGGTACCGCAAGCCACATCGAGGATGAGATTTCCCTTAGTTAATGGGCATGCTCTTAGGAGTTGATTTCTCCAACCCTTGTCCAGATTAAGGCTTAACAGTCCATTCATAAACTGATAATTTGGAGCGATTTGATCAAAGTAGGTTTCAAGAACCCGGGATTCCTCAAGAGCCATGGATGGATTTTAGCATCAATTGCTCCGACAGACTCCTAGGGTAGAATTTTGTAGGGGTGTGGCAGGCTTAACTTTAGTTCCTGGGTTTGAACCCGAGTTCCTCTCAGGATTCTCAGGTCGGTTCCATCGAGGGTAATGACGCTGGATTCTATGGAATGGGAGCACATATTACCAACGATCTGGGTCACTTGCCCCGAAAATAGTTGAAGCAGTTCAGTCCTGGTTTTGGCGGGTTTCTGGCCAGATAGATTAAAGGAAGTGACGGCCAGGGGAATTGAAAGTTCCCTTAATAGGTCCAGAGTGCCTTCATGCCTGGGGATCCTGATTCCAATCCTTTCGCTCGAGGGGTGGCAGTGTTGATATGCCCGGGAGACGGACCTGGAAATGAAGGTGAGTGGTCCAGGCCAGTGGTGCTCCAGCCACGGTATGAGGTCTTGAGGGATATGCTGTATTTTCCCTGCCGCTTGATGGTCTGCAACAAAGAGAGTAAGTGGCTGATCAAACTGCCGGCCCTTGAGTTGGAAAATTTTTTGCACAGAATCGTAATCGTCAGCGCGGCAGGCCAGTCCCCACAAAGTGTCGGTGGCGAGTGCGAAAACTGGCTCCAGGTTCATTTTTTGATTACCAATATTCTGGGGATTTGTGCAAAGTCCGGGAGAAAAATGAATTTCTGAATGGGTGTTTTACACAGAACTTGTTCCAGGGTATCCGACTGGTCCTTTCCAATTTCAAGGAATGCTTGTCCGCCAGGCTTTAGTACTCTCGGAATATCCTTAAGAATCCTGAGGATATGGCGCAGTCCGTCGTCTCCTGAAAAGAGAGCCGTTTGCGGCTCAAAACGCAAGACTGTCGGGGGGAGCGTGTTTCTCGACTTTTCCGGGACGTAGGGGGGATTTGAAATGAGGTAATCAAGGCTGTTTTCTGGAATAAACCGTAGCAAATCCCCCTGGACCCAGGAGGGACTTACCCCATGAAAGAATGAATTCACTCGTGCTGTCTTTAAGGCTTCCTGGGATAGGTCACTGCCGATGATCTGAATCTTTCTTCTCTCCATTGCGATACTGATGGCAATGATCCCGCTTCCTGTGCCGAGATCAAGTGCCACTCCCTGGGCATCGGGCTGAACTTCAGATAGAAATTGCTGCAGAAGTAGTTCGGTTTCGGGTCTGGGGATCAGGACGTGAGGATTGACTACAAACCGACGCCCCCAAAAGTGCTCAAAACCTAAAATATAGGCTAACGGTTCGAAGCTTTCCCTTCGTACCAAAAGACATTCCAGGCGAGACTCGACCTCCCCGTCCAGTTTTAATCTGTCCATTTCCCCTACCAGGGAGGATGGATTGGAAACATTTAGGATGCTGGCCAGAATCGCGAGATATTCCTTTTCAGGAAAGGGGGTTACTTTTTTAAGCCGTAAGACCCCGCTTCTATAAAGCATCCTTGCAGAAAGTCTTTCTTTGGGGGGCATGATCGGTGTACAGAAGAGGAATTTCTAAGAGTCCTAGCCCGCTTGAAGTGCCTCAAGTTTGCGGCGTTCTTCATCCAGGGTAAGGGCCTCAATCACGTCTTGGAGCTCGCCTTCCAAAACAGCTTGTAGAGAATGTAGTGTAAGGCCGATTCGATGGTCTGAAACTCTGCCCTGGGGGAAATTGTAGGTGCGAATTTTTTCAGATCTCTCGCCGGTTCCTACCTGCGAGGAGCGATTTGCGGCTAATTCAGCTTCCCGTCTTTTCCTGTCTTCAGCGGCTAATCGAGCTCGCAAGACTTTAAAAGCCTTGTCTTTGTTCTTAATCTGGGACTTTTCATCCTGACAAGATACGGTGGTTCCTGTGGGGACATGGGTAAGTCTAACCGCGGAATAGGTTGTATTTACTGATTGTCCTCCAGGACCGGAAGCGCAAAAGGTGTCCACTCGAACATCTTGCTGGTGGATTTCAAAATCAATTTCTTCTACCTCTGGAAGTACAGCCACAGTAATCGTTGAAGTATGGATTCTTCCTGAAGATTCCGTGGTGGGGACTCTCTGTACACGGTGAACTCCACTCTCAAATTTCATCTTGGAATAGACCAATTCGCCTTGTATGGAAAGAATGATCTCCTTAAATCCTCCTACTCCTGTTTCATGCGATGAGAGGGTTTCTACCTTCCAGCCCTGAGATTCAGAAAATTTGGAATACATGCGGGATAAGTCAGCCACGAAAAGCCCGGCCTCATCTCCCCCGGCCCCCGCTCTCAACTCGACAATGATATTTTTCTCATCCAGGGGGTCTTTGGGTAACAATAGCGACTGCAGCCGTATCTCCAAAGATTCAACGGACCGAGACGTTTCAGCAAGCTGCTGCTCAGCCCACTCACGCATTTCTTCTTCCAGCTCAGGATCTGAAAGAAGATTCTGAGCCTCTTCGACCTCTGATCGGCAGCCCACCAATTCGCCCCATAAGGTGACAATCGGTTCACAGCGCTTGAACTCACGCGCGAGTTCCTTATACCTCTCCAAGTCGCTCACGACTTCGGGGTCGGCGATCAGTGACTTGACCTGTTCATGATGAACGAGGAGGTCTTTTATTTGTTTTTCAACCAGCATAGGATCGGCTCAATTCAGGACAACTTAGATTCTTCCGGCTTCCAGCAAGAAACGAATGATTTGACCAGTTGTACTACCCTTGGAGTGGCTTCATTGGCCGCCTGCACAACTGCTTCGTGAGATTCCTGATGTATATCTTCACCAGTTGCCTTATTGGTGATCACGGAAAGTCCTATGATGTGATCAATTCCGGCATGGCAGGCTGTAATGACTTCCGGTACTGTAGACATGCCAATGGCGTCCGCCTGTCGTGAGAAATATCTCAGCTCCGCTCGAGTCTCATAACTGGGTCCTGTCACCGCCATGTAGACTCCTCTTTGGGTCCGAGTCCCTTTTTCCATGGCAATTTTTTCGAGCAGCTTCATGGCCTCTTGAGAGTATGGGGCGGACATGTCTGGAAATCGGGGGCCTAACTCTTCATGGTTTTCTCCAGTGAGCGGATTTTGAAAAAGAAAATTAATCTGATCTTCAATAATCATGATGTCGCCGACCTGGAAGTTGCGGTTCAAACCACCTGCGGCGTTGGTGACGATCAAAGACCGGACTCCCATTTCAGCCATAACTCGGACCGGGAGTGTGGCAACGCTCAGGGAATGTCCCTCGTAATAGTGAAACCTTCCCTGGAAGGCAATCACTTCCTTCCCCTCCAGCAGCCCATATAAGGCTCGGTTGGAATGTCCAGCTACGGAGCCCATGGGGAAGTGGGGGATCTCTTCGTAGGAGAGGGACGAATGAACTTCAATTTCATCAGCGATCGGCCCCAGTCCAGTACCACAAATAATTCCAATTTCAGCGCTGTTGCAAAGATGCTCTTTAAGGTAGCCAGCGGACTCTCTAATTGTTTCCAAGCTGCTCATAATGACTCCTTACTCCGCAGGCATAACTTACAGATCCCGTAAATTTCAAGCTTATGATCAAGCATTTGGAATCCAAGATTCTTCGCCACTTCCCTTTGCAGCGTCTCAATTTGCTCGTTCTCAAACTCATAGATTTCATTACATTCCACACAAACAATATGATCATGATGTTTTCGATTAAAGCTACTTTCGTAGCGTGTGATTCGATCTCCGAATTGGTTTTCCTTTGCGATTCCGCATTCAGTGAGTAATTTAAGGGTTCGATAGACCGTGGAGTATCCGATTGAGGGATTTTCTTTTCTCAACGCATGAAACAGTTCCTCAGCATTGACGTGCGTTTGGAGACTAAGCAGCTTTCGAAGGACATCCATTCTTTGCTGCGTCTGCTTAAGCCTCTTTTGCTTGAGAAACTCGATGAATCTATGGGTAGCGTCCCGGGCATCCCGGTCCGGTGAAGGCATCGCGAGTTAATACTACCACATCCGGGGGGCGGTTTTTCAAAGATGCCTTTTAATGAAGTGGTAAATAAGACGAACAGGTAAAGTTGAAAACATAGACAAAAATATGCAATTCCTGCTATTTTTTGTAAACACTGGTCCCGTCTGCACCGATTTGGCATTATTATGGAGCGAGAGGCGGGGTCTCGAATGCAGATGCTTATTGGTAACAAGTACATCCTCTGGATTACCGTTCTTTTGTCGGTTGCTGTCCTGCAGGGCATTGCCATTTCCAGGGATCAGCTCATGACCCCCAAAGAAAAGCCAATTCTGATGGTCACAGAAGATTTTGCCTTTCTTAGGCAGGTGGAACCGGAAAATATGAAAGTTCATCCGGTCGCACTTGTAGCGTCTCTAGAAGAAATGCGAGAAATCTCCGAAATGGCAAAGCCGCTCGCCGTGGAGTTTGATCACCCGGAGATGAGTTTCAACGCTGAAGGTAAGGCAGGAGAAAAGAGCACCCAGACAGGTGAGGGATCACATTCAAGTATTTCTTCAAAATCAGCTGAGTCACAGCAAGGAAGTTTAAAATCCAAAGTTAAATCGCCAAAAGTAAACCCGCTGAAAAATCAGATCAAGAACGGCGAGTTTATCTACCATAAGGTGTTGAGGGGAGAAACTCTATCCTCAATTGTGAAGCTCTATGATATGACGGTTTCACAGCTTGTGCTAACCAACGGAATTAGTGATCCTGATCATATTTATCCTGGTTATAGCCTTAAGATAGCTGTCGAAAAAGAGTTTTTTCATACGGTGAGAGAAGGCGACACACTATGGTCCGTCTCGCGCCTTTATGGTGTTGGTGTAAAGCTCCTTAAGACCTTAAACGGTTTGAAAGAAGACTGGCTTATCGCCGGGCAGCGTATCAAGATCCGCATTGATGATCTCTCGCAGGAGTCTGTTCAACGAGTGATTCTGGCTCGAAAGACAAAATCGAGGTTTATGTGGCCGGTAACTGGGAGAGTGAGCGATCAATTGGGTTGGAGAATCCATCCTGTGACTCGCAAGAGAGACTATCATAAAGGGGTCGATATTGCTGCGCCTAAAGGGCAGAAGATCGTAGCATCCGCTACCGGGAAAGTCTTGTATTCAGGAGCTTCACGAGGATACGGAAACCTGATTATTCTCCAGCATGATGGGGGATATACGAGTCGCTATGCCCACTGTTCCTCCCTTTCAGCAAAAGGTGGCGAGACCGTAATTCAGGGGCAGGTCATTGCAAAGGTTGGCGCCACAGGTTTAGCTACTGGACCGCATCTGCATTTTGAGTTAAGAAAAAAAGGAAAAATAGTGGATCCGGAAGACTTTATTGGCCCTCTGCCTGGTTCATATGGGGGCCGCGTTATCGCTCGCCGGTAATTGTGATCCTCAAGGTGAGGGCGCATCAAATACGGAGGTCCTCCGTTATTGGGACAAATTATTGTCCAAAAGTGAAATTTTTCGTATGATACACGCTCTTATCCCGGACAGATTCAGCTTCGGGAAGTGAATGCTAGAACAAAGGGTCGGTGGGTAGCTCGAAACCCATTCCTTTTGCTCCCGACCTTGTAAGGTGAAAACTATGAAAGCAATGATTCGGTTCATCTTAACCTTTCTTTTCTGTATAGCGATGAATGCTGCCGCACCCTCATTGAGGGTTGGAGTGGTGGACCTCCAAAAAGTTCTTTTCTTTTATGATGAATTTAAGATTCTAAGAATCGAACTGGCGAATCGGTCCAGTCGGTATGAAAATGAACTCAATGAAATGGAGAAGGAGCTTAACGGAATAAAGCAAAAACTACAGAACACCGCTGTTTCTGAGGATGATAAGCAAGCTTTGGAAGGTGACTTTTCTCGAAAGATGTTTGATCTCCAAAGAAAGTACGAACAATATAAAAAGAAACTTGATGAGTCCAAGGAAGAGGATCTTGAAAAAATCAAAGCGGTCGTATTTGATGAGATTTCCAGAATCGCTCAGGTTAGAAAACTTGATTATGTCTTTGATCAGAAGCAACTGTATTTTGGAGATGCCCTCGATTTGACGGATGAACTCATAGAAATTTTAAATCGCAAGGGGAAATCCCCCACCAAGGGCACTTCTGCCAAACGAAGGTCACGAAAGAATTAGAGCTCTCATGAGAGCGGTTACGACTCACGAACTCCGGAGCCATATTCAGGGAGAATGGGTTGGTGATGAAGATATTCTTATCGGAGGGGTATCTGAAATCAGTTCCGCCAGAGCTGGAGACCTTGTTTACGCGGTCTCAAAAGAAAAGGCGCAATTAGTAGAATCCTGCCAGGCTTCTTTCGCCATCCTTCCTCAAGGTACATGGCGGCTTAAAATTCCCCATGTAAAAGTCACAAATCCTTATTTAGCATTCGCCAAGGTTTTGCGCGTGATGGACTCATACGTCCCTACCTATGATCGTATTCACCCAAACACTTCAATACATGAGACTGCGCAGATCGGGACGGATGTAGTTCTATACCCGGGGGTATTTGTTGATGCTGGGGTTTCTATAGGGGATCGGACAGTAGTCTACGCAAATGTCTCCCTCGGGCAGGGGGTGACCATTGGCGAAGATTGTTTGATTCACTCCAATTGTTCTATACGTGAAAGTGTCAAAATTGGAGATCGAGTGATTCTCCAGCCTAATGCCGTTATAGGAAGTGATGGTTATGGGTACGCTCCTCACAAGGGAGTACATCACAAGATTCCCCAGTTGGGTACTGTCATCCTTGGCGATGATGTTGAAGTAGGGGCTGGTACCACCATAGATAGAGGTACTTTTCGTGAAACCTGGATTGGGAATGGCACCAAACTTGATAACCTGGTGCAGGTCGGACACAATGTAAAAATGGGAATTGGATGCCTTATGGCGTCCCAATCCGGGCTTTCGGGTTCCACAATTCTGGGAGATTATGTAACCTTTGGTGGACAATCCGGTTCTGTAGGTCATATAACAATAGGATCTAATGCTACAATTGTAGCGCGGGGGGCACCTGCGAAGGATGTCCCGGAAGGTTCCATGATTTCGGGTTTTCCCGGGCGGGACCATCGTCTACAGATGAAAATTTTAGCAGCGCAAGGGCGGATTGTAGGGCTGAGGCGAGAATTAAGAGAAGCAATAAAAAGCTTAAGCCTGAAGAATTGAATTAACAACGTTGAATACGGATATGAAGCCATGAAGCAAAGGACTTTGGCGAGTCCGGTGGAGTTTACCGATCTGGGACTGCACACGGGAAAGCCTGTCACACTTAAGGCATGCCCTGCCGAACCTAATCACGGTCTAGTCTTTGTAAAAAAGCATAAAGACGATTATCGTTTGAAGGTTTCGGTAGACCATGTACACGGTATCTCGAGGGGTACCAATCTTAGTGACGGTAATGAATCCATCTATACCTTTGAGCATCTCATGGCAGCGATTGGGGCCTTGCATCTCACCAATCTAACACTTGAAATTGATTCCGACGAACCACCAATTCTTGACGGTAGCGGTATTGAATTTTATCAAAATTTTGTGGATGCCGGGATTGTTGAACAAGATGTCGAGTTGCCGCAATATCGCGTAGTCAAGACCTGTGAGGTTGAGGATAATGACGCGGTCCTGATTGCCTATCCTTCTAATGAGTTCAGCATTTCCTATACTCTGGATTATTCTGGGACCATGATTGGTGTCCGCCATCTAAAAGTAAATTTTCAGGATATTGACCCGGCCGAGAAATTACTTCGAGCGCGAACATTCTGCTTACTCGAAGAGGTTGAGCATCAGCATAGAGCTGGACAGGCGCTTGGTGGTAGTCTACGAAACGCTGTTGTGGTCGATGGGCAGAAGTGCTTAAATGAGGAAGGTCTCCGGTTTCCTAACGAATTTGCCTGGCATAAAATTATGGATTTTTACGGAGATATGAATGTCTTCGGATTTCCAATTCTTGGAAAATTTGTGGGTATCAAGTCCGGCCATAGAACAAATATACGACTGTTGAAGAAAATGATCGAAGAAGAGTGTCTGGTTCGGGAGGTTGGTCTGGAAGATGGCGAATCTCTGGACCTCAATGATATTAAGCGCATCATTCCACATCGCTATCCCTTCCTGCTTGTGGACCGCATAGTTCGCATGGAGGTTGGAAAGGGGGCTGTAGGGATAAAGAGTGTGACGGGAAATGAAGAATTCTTCAATGGACACTTCCCCGATCGTCCTTTGATGCCGGGAGTTCTCATCGTAGAAGCTCTTGCCCAGGTGGCTGGGGTTTGCTTACTCTCCATGATGGGAAATTACGGTAAGACCCCGTTTTTCACCGGTCTTGATTCAGTTAGATTTCGTAAGCCGGTTTATCCTGGAGATCAATTGGAACTCGAAATTTCGGTGTTAAAGCTCAGAGGCGGAACTGGAAAAGTCGATGGAGTGGCAAGAGTAAACGGACAGGTCCATGTGGAAGGGAAGCTGAGCTTCATGATTAAGTAATGGGGAGTAATGGGGAGTAAGGGGAAATGGCTGAGGTTCATGAAACAGCACAAGTATCACGCTATGCAGAGTTAGCTAGCGATGTAATTATTGGTCCGTATTCCGTAATTGAAGGGAATGCCAGAATCGACCAAGGTACCGTCATCCACGGGCATGTTTTCATCGGAGAGAATACCCACATCGGGAAGAGTAATCAGGTCTACCAGGGGGCCATTGTAGGTTCTCTGACCCAGGATTTAAAATATGATGGGGGCCAAACTTTTCTGGAAGTTGGAGATAGGAATGTCATTCGGGAATACGTGACAGTGAATAGAGGTACTGCCGAC
The DNA here is from genome assembly GCA_964539825.1 of uncultured bacterium. Lineage (GTDB taxonomy): Bacteria > Muiribacteriota > UBA6191 > UBA6191 > UBA6191 > CAZIKF01. Next base: position 76,219 of record CAZIKF010000001.1, on the reverse strand, counting down.
GGAACCAAAACTATCGTGGGACATGATAACAATTTCCTGGCATATACCCACATTGCTCATGACTGTATTGTCGGTGATCACGTCATCATGTCAAATCTCTCCACACTCGCTGGTCATGTGGTTGTTGAAGATGCAGCAGTCATTGCCGGGTACGTTGGAATTCACCAATTTTGTAAGATTGGGACCATGGCTATGGTAGGGGGAATGTCAAAAGTTACCAAAGATGTACCTCCCTATATGAAAGTTCAGGGGATTCCTGCCAGAGTGTTTGGAATGAATTCGGTCGGCCTCGAAAGAAATGGAGTTGATAAGACCGAGAGAAGGGTACTGCGGCAGGCTTATAATTTTCTTTATCGTTCTGGCTATAATGTTTCCCAGGCAATTGAAGAAATACGCAGTGATCTTGAGGAGACCGCCGCCCTGCGCAGACTTCTGGAATTTCTTGAAAAGAGTGATCGCGGAATAGTTCGAGGGTAAGACCTCAGGCCCATCACTTCTTGATTCACTTGAATTGGATCTCCAGGTTATTACTAGGAATTGCATTCCCTGTTCCCTGTGCCATTTGTTCGCATTCAACACCAGATCCTTTATGTGAGGCTTGTTTTAAGAGCTTGCGTCATAGAAACCGTTGTATCTTGTGTTTGAAACCCCTGGGGGTCTCTGGCTGCAAGACCTGCTCCAAGAGGCTTGGAATCGATGGATTTAAAGCTTTAAGCAGTTATGATGAGTTGGGAAAGTGGATTCTGTTCACCAAAATGGAAGAATTTCCTCCGACCCTGTTTCCATGGTGGGAATTTTTACCCGGTGAGTTTACATCTGCAAAGTATGATTTAATTTTCATACCTTCAAGTAAGGGTGACCACTGGATGGAAAACGGTCTACCCGATGAACTTAGAAACTCCCTTCTTTCAGCTTTGGATAGAAATCCTTCAAAATTGTCACAGAAGCTATTAAATCGAAAAGAAAGAAAAGAAAATGGGGTGAATCTTTTCATACCTCGTGACGATTTCGAAAAAGGATCAAAGAAGGCCTTGCTCATAGATGATGTAATGAGTACCGGAACTAGCATGAGGACTTGTGTTTCACTTTTGCGCAGTTTAGGATATCAGCAGATCTATGGGTTCATTCTCGCCTTTCAGAATTTGCGGGATCGGAGCACTGGTTACAATGCCAATAGCAACATGTGAGAACTGTGGGGAAACAGTCAACTTACCCCTTGGAACTGAACTTTGCCAAAAGTGTAGATTGGAAGAAATCGAGATCTTTCGCAGCGTGAGAGAATATGTCTGGGAGCATCCCGGTTGCACTGTGGAAGAAGTCGCCAAGGAAACTGAAATTCGTGAAAGGGTCATCTTGCGGTTCGTCAGACAGGGTAGATTAAAGATTAGAGAATAAGGATTAGAGATTAAAAGCAGGTAAATAAATGACCTCAAAACAATACACAGTAAAAAGTAGAGATAATTGTAGAAAAGGCTCAAAAAATAGCGATATTTTATCCTCACACGGTAGAATTGAGCTAAAGGGTCTTATTCAAAGAGACGACAGTATATATGTCGGTTATAGTCAGTTAAGTAAGGAAAAAGAGGTGCTGTCATGAAGATCATAGGCAATTCGCCCAATCATCATGTCGATAATACGAAGCGTTCTAAGGCCAAACGGGCAGATAAAGCTTCCGGTTTTGAAAACACCCTACAGTCTAAGAAGTCCGTAGGGGATTCAGTAAAAATCGGTTCTAATCCAAGTCCTGTAAATACGAGCTATGCACCACCTACATTTAGAAGAGCGGATAGTTCGTCTCCAAAGTCACAGGTGGATCCCATTGTACGAGAGGTTCTCAATAGTCCTGAAGAGGCCAATTCTCGTGTCGATGAGATCAAAAAGCTGATTGATGAAGGAGGGGTTGACGCATATTTCAAGACTGTTGATTCAGAAAAGGTTGCAGAAAGACTCCTGAATTCAGGGGTTCTTGACGATTTAACATAAAGGAAGATCCTAACCCGTTGCATTAATGCAATAGATTTGTCCTTTGAGAGAGAGGACAAGAAAGCGCTTAATCAAATGAAAATCGCTAAGGCAGTTCATCAAAATCTCGAATCGCAGCTTGAACAATATGAAAGGCTGCTGGGATTTGCCCGCGAAAAGGCGGTATATTTATCCGAAACCCAGGATAGAGATCCAAAGAGCTTGCAACAACTCGTACAAAAAGAAGTAACGGTTGTTTCACTCTTACAGGAGCTTGAGTCCAGGAGAAGGAAAATATGCTCCGAACGAGGGTTTGATGAGATTGCCCAGGAGGCTGGCGAGTTTCAGCAGCCTCTAATGCAAATCAAAGTTCAAATTAAAGATTTAGCGCGGGACCTGGGTAAGATAAATGACCGGAACAAATTATTGCTCGGAGTATCGATTAAGATCGTACGAAAGGTGATCCAGGCTGTTAAGGACCTGGCATTTCCCGAGGAATTAACCTATTCGAGAATCCAAAAAAGCTCAAAGGTTCAATCTTATAATTCTGTGAACCTGACAGCCTGAGGAAAGCCCGGATCGGCAAAAATACTGGCTAAGGAAAGCCTAACACATTGGATGTGTTGGGCTTTTTTTTATGTCTGAATTTTAGTCTGATCTGGATCAGAGAGGTTAACGAGGGAGAGTATTCATGTCACTTGGAGCGTTTTTAGGCCTTGAGATAGGCAAAAAGGGTGTCATCGCACACCAGCAAGCTCTCAACGTGGTGGGACATAATATCACCAACGCTGAAACCAAGGGTTATAGTCGCCAGGTGGTCAGCTTAAAGACCACGAAAGCGCTGAATATTGAAGGGTTAGCGGCCGGTCAGATTGGTACCGGAGTAACTTTGGGGGAAGTTCGCAGAATTCGAGATGAATTCATCGATGACCAGTTGAGGGATCAGAAATCATTTCAAGGCTTTGTAGATTCTCTTTCAACGGGATTAGGAAAGTTACAGACCATTTTGAACGAACCCAGCGACAACAATGTCAGATCGGCCATAGATCTCATGTTTCAGTCCCTGGAGGATCTGAACAATCAGCCCGAGAAGGCTTCGGTCCGAGTAACGCTCATTGAGCGTGCCAAATCCCTCTCTACATTTCTAAACTTCACCAGCGGAAAAATTGAACAGGAAAGAGATAATGTGAATCTTGAGATTGAACAGAATTTAACCAGGATCAATTCGATAGCGAAAAGCCTGACGGATTTGAATCTGGAAATTAATAAAGTGCGTAATTCTGATCAAAACCCTAATGATATTCTGGATAGTAGGGATCTTCTTCTAGATGAATTATCCGAACTGGTCAACATAGATATACACGAAGACAGTGATCAGAATTTATTTGTCAGGGTGGGAGAACATCTTCTGGTTCAGGGTGGAAAGTCCTATGATCTGAACTTTATTCGAAACAACTTTAGAGACGGGCTCAAGTCAGTGGAGTCCGATGAATTTCTACTGCCTGACCATAACAATCCCCGAATCGCAGATGTCTTTGTTGGGGGGGATGCGGACAATCAAAATTTCACTCTCACTGTTTTTCAGACCGCGAATAATCATCAACTGCAGTCCGAGGCATTGATTGACATCAAAAATAATTTCCAGGAAGGAACCACCTTGGAAACAGCGGGTGTCACAACCGGTTCTTTTTTTATCAACGGGGTTCAAGTCTTTATCGAGAATCAGGATACGGTCTCTGATCTAAGAGACACCATCAACAAATCCGGACTTGGGGTAAGTGCTTTCTTCGAAAGAGGCAGACTCGTGATGAAATCTCTTAGAACCGGAACCTCCAATGAGATGGTCCTCTCTGAGGGAACTTCTAATCTTCTTGAAGTGATGGGATTTTCTGATGAGAGAGAACTTGATAGTGAGGCCAATGTAATCTTTGACGGCAAGGTACGAGATGCCAGGTTCGCTATCCATGGCGAAACCTATCAGGCATCTTCAAACTTTGTTGAAGATCTCGTGATGGGAGTGGACGTGGTTCTCAATGAGGTTGGTTCCACTAACATCAAGGTCAGGCATGACATTGTTGGCGGGAAACTTCGGGGTCTATTGGAATATCAGGATAGACACCTCGATGGTCAAATGATGGACCTCGATCGTATGGCGTACGCTATGGTCAAGGAGTTTAACAAGATACATTACGAGGGTTTTGGACTTGATGGCGCTTCCCAAAGACTCTTTTTTAAAGATTTTAAGAGTCCAGATGCCCATATCTTTGAAAAGGGTGCGGCAAGGGCTATTCAAGTGGACGAATTTATTCAAAACAACACCTCAGCGGTGGCAGCGGCGCAGGGCGTATTCCTGAAGGAGAGAGATCGGGTTCCCGTGAGTAGTGGTAGTGGGGATGGTAGAAACGCTCTGAGAATGGCTCAATTAAAATTCGCCAGAATTGTGGGGCACACAGAATTTGGTCTTAGTACAAGACTTTCCTCTCTTAATGCCGGTGAAGGTGTTGATTATGGCCGGTCTCAGTCAAACTTCGTGGTTTCCGATGGTGAAAAAAATGCCGTGGTGACCCTGGAAGACTTTGATGATGATTCCACCTTGTTTGATTTACAGGAACAGGTAAATGAAGCCCTTGACCTCAACGGATTTTCCTCCAGGGTGACGCTCTCTCCGCTGGCGGAAGGAACTATTCGTGTGATTTCTAATGATAAGAATATTTCTTTTAGCGAAGGGGCCGGAAGCACCGCCTCAGATTTACATCTTACGGTTTCGTCGGGAGCCAGTGGAAATGGTTCGAGGCTCATCGAGTCAGCAAACTTGAATGCACGGTTTCTGGATGAGCCGCAAAGTGTTATCGACTACTATGCAGGGGTGGTTTCCAACGTGGGGGTAAGAGCACAGGAAATGCTTAAACTGGAAGAAAATACAAAAGTTGTCAGTACTCAACTGGAAAATGAGCGTCTGGCGGTAAGTGGTGTGTCTATAGACGAGGAATTGACCCAGATGATCCAGTTCCAGCAGGGATTCAATGCGTCAGCAAGGGTAATTAATACGGCAACTCAGATGCTTGATCAGTTAGTTAATCTGGGTAGGTAGATAAAGGAGGGATTTAAGGAATGAGAGTAACACAACAGGCTCTAATCAATAACTTCCTCAGAAATCTCAATGAGACGAATCAAGATCTTCTGAGGGTGAATCGAGAGATCTCTTCAGGAAAAAGAGTAGAGCGGCCAGAAGATGACCCGATTGCCGCTTCTGCAATCACCAGGATCAATAGTCAGTTATCTGATACAGATCAGTTTAATGAAAACATTCAGCAGTCACTTTCCGAACTCAACACGGTAGACGCGACCCTGGGAGAGGTCTCCAGTTTAATCATTCGAAGTAGGGAGCTTGCGGTGCAGGCGGCAAATGACACCCTTTCAGATACCGAAAGAGATGCCATTGCTGTAGAAGTGAACCAGCTTTTGGAATCCATGATTCAAATTGGAAATTCAACCATTGGAACCAGGGCTTTTTTTGGGGGGCATGAGACAGTCGGTCGACCTTTTGAGGTAGTGCGCGGATCTGATACTGGTGAAGTGAGGGACGTAATTACGATCGATGGGGAAGTTCGCAAGGATATCAATGCCAATAATGTGACCAGGGTTGTCTACAAAGGGGATGAGCAGCGTTCCTCCACCGAAGTTGATCAGAAACTGACCGTGGGTTCCAACATTACCGGCCAAGAGCTCTTCTACTTCGATGATATGGTCAACACCAGCGGCCCCAATCTTACGAAGAAAGAAGTGGGAATCAATATCAATACTCTGCTGGAGAATGTTACCAATGGAGAAGGTGGCCTTGGTGTCTCAAAGGGCTTTCTCACGGTTCGTAATACCCGAGTTCTGCATCTCAGGGAGGATACGAATCCAGATCCCAATGTGGATAATTCCACAAAGTTGTCTCAACTCAATAATCGCCGGGGAGTCGGTAGAGATAAGAGTGGAAATTTCGTATCTCTTGGAGATGTGAGATTTACAGACTCACAGGGGACCTCTGTAACCGTCAACACCAATGTAGCACCTTTTACTAATGCTACGGCGACCATTGATGATGCGGTGAATTTTCTAAACTCACAGATGTATGATCCTGTGACGAATCCAAATAATCCAAAACTGAGATTCTATATCGAATCAAACGGAATACAAGTCCAGGATAACTCGGATGGCTCTAATATATTGAGTATAGAAGATGAGCTTGGAGATGGGGTTATCGGTGCTAATATCTCTACCTTTGCGCAAGATCTGGGAATAACGCAGACCCTGCAGCCTAAAACGATTACAGCAGCTACGACTCCAGTGGGACTCTTCAATGAGTTTGGAGGCGTTCGCCTCTCAGCAGCCCGAGAGACCATGAGCGGCAGACTCGAGTTTAATGACGGCACCTTTATTGAAATGACCGCTGGTGATAAAGATGGGCAAAGATTTGTCTATGAAGACGTTACCGGTACGAGAACGCCCTTATTTTTGCCCCACCTCCCCGGAAATACGACAATTCAGGGTGTTCTTGATACTCTGGATACCCGTCTTGGGCTGGCGGCGAATACGCATACTTTTGCCGATCTCAATACGGCGAACAGTAATTTTCAGGTGCAATTCTCCGATTCAACCACGGAGCAGTTCACCCTCGCTACCCTGGGAGGGGCAACCGCTTCCCTGACGGGAGACGCGGTAACGGCAGTCACCGCAGGTACCAATACCTTTGATGAGATTCTTCTGCAAGTAAGGAATCGGGTTGTTAACCAGGAGGGGAACGGGAGCTTTAATGTGCTCCTTAGCAATGGAAGTTCTTTCAATTTCAACCTGGGCAGAAGTGATCTAACCCAGTCCTCCACCCTGCAAAATGTGATTGATGAGCTTAATGACCAGGTGGCACTTTTGCCGGGCGCCCCTAATTTTGTATTGAATGTCCTTGGTCAGGGAATCGACATCAATACACCAGTGGGGACGACTATTGATACGGTTATCGATGAGTTTGGCAGTACAGCCGCCTTTGATCTAGGATTGTTGAAGCCGTTTCTTTCGGTAAATGCCGGCTTCCCGAATCTTCCAGAATCAAATGAGAACTTTCCGGAGCTAAGTTTTGATGAGAGAACCACCCTGGGGGAATGGATTGGAGAAACCGATATCAGTTCCGTCATTAATGGTGGGCAAATTAGAATTCAGGATTCCACCGGTAGAGAATTAGGGGTGAATCTCTCGACGGTGGACGTGAACACCACCATATCAGATTTCATTGATTTGTTTAATTCGGTTGGTTCTGAGGTGGTGGCTGAATTTTCAAAAGATGGTCATGGGATCTCCTATCGGGATGAAGCAGGTGGATCGGGGAATTTTTTTGTAGAAGATTTTGCCGGTTCGTCCCTGGTGAAAGAACTGGGTGTTGGAACCCCTCTTCGAGGCGCTACCGGGTCTCATAATGCAGGGAATATGGTTCACCTCGACCTCAGGCAGATTGGCGATACCATCAATTCAGTGGGGCAGTTACTGGATGAAATCAATGCCGAGGTTGAGCGGATCGGAGTGGTTGCTTCCGTTGATGAAGAGACTGCCCAACTGGTATTGCGTGACGCACGCAATCCCGAAGATAGAGGAAAGTTCAGGGTTGCCGTGGAGGATGCCATTGGAAAGGAGACCTCTCTAGATTCCTTGAACGATGGGGGTGGAATTAATAATTTTAAGATTAGGGTAACGGACTCCAAGGGGATTTCCACGATTTTTGACTTTCAGGAGGCCGAGACTGTAGAGGATGTGATTAACTCCGTGAATCTTACCAGAGAAGTGATTACGGAAAAGACACAACTTAAGAATATTGAAGGATTTAATTTTCCCCTGGGCTCCTTTGAAGTAGCTTCTAGCTTTGGAACGGCCACAATTGATCTTTCAACTCTCACGCCTGCTTCCACTGTTCTCGATCTTGTAACTCAAATGAAAAATGACGCTTCTCAGGCTCAGGTAAACGTGGATCTTCGCCTCGACCTGGATGAGAGAACCCTTTCCTTTAATTTCGTCGATCTGGTAGGGGGGGAGGACGATGGGAGAATTTCCATCCGTGATACCACGTTCAATCAGGCGAGAGATCTTAAGCTGGATACGGTGGCCTCCGACTCACCTTTTCGGTCAGGTGTATTGGTTCAGCGCAGGGCCAATGTAACTGCGTCCTTAAATGACCAGCGTACAGGTTTGAAACTTGTGGATAACTTCGGTGGAGAATTGAAGGTGACGGAGGTGGAAGGACGTACTACCGCACATGATCTGGGTCTCATTAGGCAAGGGCCGGGGATCGCTTCATCTCTGGGTTCAGTCCTGATTGGCAAGGCCCTGGAGCCTTTCGAAAGAATCGCCAACCAGCTAGGCCTCAGTGCAGGGCTTTCCCTTAAGGGAATTGAAAATCAGGATGTGATTTCTTCCAGGGTCGGTTATGGGGCGGCGAATGACCATTATGAAGTGGTGAAATCCAAAACACTGAAAACAAGGGAATTGTATACCCTTGAAGGATCCGTTGATATGGATCACCGTCTCACGGCGAATACCAAATTAAGCCTGCTTGATAACGCCACAGAGAATCCTGATTTTTCAGGCAATATGCTTGAGAGAGTAGACCTGTCGGGAATCTTGAAAATAGAGTCATTGAGTGATGACGGTACAGGAAATTATGAACGAGTGAACGTTGATCTCAAGAATTTGCCTGATAATCCAACCTGGGAAGATCTAGACCGGCTCATCCAGCAGGAAATTACCGCTGACGAAAACTTTCAGGCGACTGTGCAGATGGACGTCCGGGCGGATGGCACCATGCGGTTTGTTTCAGAGATTCCCATTCGGTTTGGTAAAGATGATTCCTATGATGCGGTTACTTCTCCAAATGCCACCGCGCAGCAGGTCACTGATGCCACCACCGCCAGAGGTGCGAATACAGCCCTTGATATGTTTGGGTCTGAACTCACCGATTTCTCCCATGAGGTAACTACTGGATTTTTAGATGTTAAACCTAAGAATTTGGGGGGCGTGGAACTTGAGAATTTCTTCATCGATGATTTTTCAGGAAATGGATCCCTTGAGGTTGATCTAAATACTATTATGTACGAAGTTCAGGAAACTCAGCGCAGTCTGGAGTTGGGAGATCTAGTTGAGCATATTCAGGTAAAGGCCCAGAGGCCCACTGTACTTACAGATACAGTCCTGTTGGAGGACCTTGGAGTTAAATTCCCAGTCAGTACCACCTATACGGTCGCAGACCCTGAATTCAACGCTTTTAATGGGCTTACTGAAGCATCTACCCTGGGTGATTTCATAACTGCTTTTAACGCCATTGGCGCTCCCTCGGTATTCAATGGAACTGTGCAGCTGGCCATCGCTGATGGTACGAATTCAGATCCCGCTGATACCGGTAAGAAATTAGTAATTCTGGACCAGACAGGATTGCTAGCAGGAGGGACACTGGAGATTCGAGGAATTCCTCGGGAGACCAACCTTTTCTTCGATAAGTTGGGTTTAAAAATGGGAGGTACCGTAAAGTCTCTCTCCGTCGCGGATATAGGGATTGAAGGAGATCAAATCACGGGTCTTGGTTATGAACCGGAAATAGAAATAGATCCCTTAGGAATGATTAAGCTCCAGGGGGTGCCCTCAGTGGACAGTGTAGGTAAGGAAATTGCCGGCACAGGAAGAATGGTGATCTTGGAAGGCCGGGGAACAACAGCGAATGACCTTAGGCTCCTTACAGGAACCGGGGCCATCGGAGATAAAACCCGCATTATTCACTCTGGCGATATGAATCCATCGGTTGCCAGGCAGAGCCTACTCTCCGAAATCAGTCCCAAACAACAGGGTCTCAACACAAGCTTTGAGGATACTCTGCATGAACTTTATGTGGAAAATGGTAAAGATACGGGATTGATAGACCTGATGAATCCACAGGTGACAATGAGGACACCTTTTAAGGCCTTCAATGAAGGGGAATACGATTCTATCTCCGGGTTTTATAGAGGGGGAGTGGATGTTGGCCGACCCGGTTCAGGATTTGTGATCACGGACCAGTTTGGCAATGCGGCTATTGTGGACTTATCTAATGATCGTTCAGCCTCCAGTCCGGTTAATGTAGCTAACGTCACAGCTAGTAATATAGCTGCTACTACAACTCGTCTAACCGGTGCAGCTGGAGACTTTTCAGCCGCACAGCTGGATGACTATGTGGAAATCGACTCTGATGGAAATGGATTGGAGTCAAGACAGAGAAAGTTTAAGGTCATCAATGTGGATCCGGCCGGGGCCTTTATTGATGTAGAGGCCGATCCCACCACTTTTGATTTAGCCGCGAATAACTATTCGATCAATCTTTTTACTACAACCGAAGATCTACAGGCTAGTATGGAAAGGGAGTATTCTAATAAACCCTTCTATTCTCGAGATTCGGATCTAACCCATTTGCAAAGGGCAATCGATATTGCCCTGGATAAAGCCAAGCGAACCACAGGATATGGAGTGGACAAGATTGAGATTGTGGAAGAGCCTGAATCCGGTGGATTTCGGCTCCTCGTATCAGGTGTAGATGGGCCAACCATAACCTTGACAGAGAGAGATCTGGATAATGATGGAACGGAGGATTCTTCCTCCGCCTCGGACCTGGGTCTGCTGCGGGATTCCGGGGCCAAGGGTAACGGGACTCCCGAAGTTACATCGGGTCCCGCGACGATTTCTCCCTCCATTGCCTATATTCTCGATAAGATCAACAAAGATCTGTCTGATGTGAACGTTACCGCATCACTAGGGACTAACGGCAAAGGGCCGACCATCGATATCACCTCCAATACAGACTCCTCTTATTTAAAGGTTCGTGATAGTCAAGACGGGAATTCAGCTTCTCAATTGGGGATGAGTTCCACACGAAGTATCTTTCAAACAATGATTGATTTCCGTGATTCCCTCTTTCGCAATGATTCTAAAACTATCTCCGCGCTGGTTTTAGAGAAAATCGGAGAAGATGAAGAGAGAGTTCTTCAAGTTCGGGCACAGGTAGGTTCGGTTGTAAACAGATTTCAGGTTGGAGAGCAGAGGCTTGTTACCAACAAAATTGAACTGACCAAGAGACTCTCTGATAACCAGGATCTGGAGATTACGGATGCCATCATTGAGTTGAGGCAGTTGGAAAACTCTCAGCGCGCAGCGTTGAGTATTGGCTCCAGAATTATCCAGCAGACATTACTTGATTTTCTCAGGTAGAACGTCTTTTTGAAAATACTGAACAAATGATAATCAGTCATTGTGTTTACTGTACAGTATATAGCTCTATGAACTATTCATCCCGCTGATAATCCGTATCATAGTGTTTGCCGTGGTTTCTTTTTGTCCGCGGAGGTCACGCTATGATTGATCAGCGTTTTCGCATTGACTCCAACCTCGGACAGTTACAGTTCCGACCTGCTAGTGTAGGTATGGATCTTAATTTTTCACAACCCTTTGAAAGCTCCAGGGTTTCCTATCGAGCAGGAAGGATTAATGTTCAAGCTGCATCAACTTCAAAGGTGCAGGTAAGTCTTGATCAGTTTCACAATGACATAGGGTTTAAAGATCCGCTGAGCTTAAAGTCCTTTATAGAACAACAAAGCAGGTCCAAGGTAAGCTCGGCTACAACTCAGGCAGTCAGTGAGGGAAATCAATTTCTGGATCGCCCTTCTTCTGCCACAGTTTCGCAGGCAAGGAACTCGGGAATCTATTCAGTTTCAGCACCCCTGGGTTCTGGCCGAAGGCGGCCCCAAATCTCTTTTTCATCTCCTGGTGCAGTCAGATCGAACTTTAGCCGCGCCGAGGTTTCGGTTACAGCAAATCCAAATTCAAGCGCGAATTTTGATTATAGGCCCATGGAGGTAAGTCTGGACCGTAGGGCCAGCCTTCAAATTTCGCTTGTGCCCCATGAGGCCGCCGGGTTTCAGATTGATGTGAGGGCTTAAAGAATAGGGGGCCGGGGATTATTCTCCATCATCACCGATGGCTTCGACGGGGCAATTTTCCATAGCTTCTACACACAGTTCTTCTTCTTCTTCATTAGAAGCCTGCTTGAAGACGTAGGAATAACCAAGATCTTCCTCTGTTCGAAAGTTGTCAGGGGCAGTGGAGCGGCAAAGGTCACAGTCAATACACTGGTCGTCTACATAGTATTTACCAGTGATATTATCTTCATATTTGTTGTCCATCTCTGCCATTGTAAAGATCTCCTATTCCTTAGAATTTTAGGGATTCTAATCTGCTCTCTAGATCGTGTCAAATCAACAAATTCTCGGTCCGATTCGGATCTACCCATAGTTGCGGTTTTCTTACTTGGACCAGGTTTTCTTTGTCAAAGAAATTACCCTGTAACCTTTTTAAATAAAGGGTTTGCACATATGTTTTCTCGTACTGGAGAGTGGTACATTATTGACGAATTAGGGGGGCATAGGATTCCGGTTTGGACGAGAATTCAGACAAATGACTTCATTTTGGGTATATAATAGCGACCCGCTACAGCTCCAACCATGGGTAGTCGAGTAGCGCGGAAACCAACAAAGAAGAGGAAGGAAATATGCTCAAGCGCGATGTTCAAATCAATGTTAATACAAATCCTGTAGCCAAAATAAAAACTCAGGCTCTCGTTTTGGGGGTTTTTCAAGATGAAGGCTTTAGAGGGGAGGCAGTACAGGAAATCGATACTCTCTATGGGGGCATCTTAACTAGCCTTTTTGAAAGAGGAGAGATTCGCGGTGAGTTGAAGGAATTTCACATTTTTCACGAACTCAAAGAGGGTATCGAGAGAGTGATTGTACTTGGGTGTGGAAAACGCGAGTCTTTCACTCCTGACACGATTCGGTTTTTAGCAGCGAAGGGTGCCCGGACAGCCAGAAAGCTAGGTCTCAACGAAGCTTCCTTTTTGCTGGAGCCATTTCGCGGGCTTGAGCCGGAGATTCTGGGGGTTACAAGCGCCGAAGGATTGCTCATGGGTCTGGATCGATTTGAGGTTTATAAGACCAAAAAGAGAAAGGGCGATCGGGATGAGTTCACCCAGTTTGTTTTGGTAGGGGATGATAATGAGCGGGACCGGTTGGAAGCGGGGGTCACTCGCGGTCAAATTTTAGCTGAGGGAAATGTAATTGCCAGGTCTATAGCCAATCATCCCGGGAATAAAATGACTCCCTCTATCTTAGCCGATGAAGCACAGCGAATTGCGAAAGAATATTCACTTGGGTTTTCCGTAATGGATGAGCCAGAGCTTGAGCAAAAGGGTTTCGAGGGGATTGTTTCGGTATCCAAAGGTAGCGATGAAAACTGCAAGCTGATCAAGATGACTTACCGTGGTAGAAAGAATTCCAGCGACGTTGATATAGCGATAGTAGGTAAGGGATTAACCTTTGATGCTGGAGGGATTTCCATCAAGCCAAGCGCTAATATGCATTTGATGAAATATGACATGTGCGGATCTGCCGCAACTCTTGGCGCGGCGAGAATTGTGGCAGGCATTGCTCCGGAAATAAACGTTAATTTTTATATTCCGTCTTCAGAAAATCTCTGTGGCTCTAAGGCCTATAAACCCGGTGATATTCTAAACATGTATGGGGGGATTTCTGTAGAAATTACCAATACTGATGCGGAAGGTCGATTGATTCTCGCAGATGCTATTGCCCTGGCAGTGGAAGAAGGCGCACAGCGGATCGTAACCACTGCCACGTTAACCGGTGCTGTAGTGGGTGCCCTGGGGCATTGGCGCTCAGGTTTGATGTGTCGGGATCCGCATCTCAAGGAGATTTTTATGGATGCTGCTGAAGAGTGTGAGGAGTTGGTATGGGAGCTGCCCCTCGATAAAGAATATAAAGTACTTCTTAAAAGTCCGATAGCTGATCTTGTCAATTCTGGCCCACGGGTAGCCGGAGCAATTACAGCAGGAATATTTTTGAACGAATTTGCGGGATCGCTCCCCTTTTGTCACCTGGATATTGCCGGAACTGCCTGGGTGGAAAATCTTCCCACTCAGTATAACTTCAAGCCATACCTGCCTAAGGATGGGGCCTCGGGGACAGCCGCGCGAACTATCGGACTGGCCATAGAGAAATTGGCAAATGCCTGACCTCTCCGTACCTGGAATTCCGGGAGGTATTTCCCTCCCTTTTCAGGAGCCCTACCTGGAGGGATTGTTGTATTCAAGGCTTGGTATTCTTAAGCCTATCAGGGTATTACAGATTCAATGTTCAGAGGGAGGCTGGCTGAAGAAGCAGGCTGAAGCCTTCCCTTTTCCAAAACTGATTGAGTTTTATGGAATGGAAGAAGATCCTTCTCTTCTGCACGAACTTAGAAGGAAAGAGCCGCAATTCCTTGTTTTTGGTCGTGAATTTCTAAAATTCGGATTTCCGGAAGGCTTTTTTCATTTTCTCTACTGGGATGCTACGAAGCCAACCTATGGCGACGTACTGGAGGTATTAAGAAAGGCAAGGCTGTATCTCCATCCAGAGGGGGCTCTTTTGATCCGTTACTACCTCCCTGAATTTATGCCTGATTGGTTGCCTTATTCCCTGGAACCAGCCTTGAGGATTGAAGATTTGAATTCATCCAAGAGTCTTCGAGATATGTGGAGGCTCACTATCACAGCGGGATTTGATCGGAGTGGAACTAATCTTGTCAGGATTCCTGTGCATCGTCCATTGCTCCATGAGCTGGAGGATCGAATTCGATCCCATCGTACCTTTCCGCATGAGTTTTCCAATAGAATTTGCGGAAAAATCCAAGATCTGGTCAGAGTTAAGTTGGAATCAGCGGAAGATTCATTTGGGGAATTCGAACTAAGTCTCGGAGAAGTTTTTTGTTTGGGTAGTTCTTATTTATGTTCCCCATGAATTCCCTAGTCCGGATTCTCGCCGAGAGTAGAATTTTAGGATTTCCGGGCTCATTTCGGTTGAGGCTTATTGAGTTTGGACCAGGTAAGTGGAAAAGTCACTTATTTTGCAGTAAAGAAGGGATTGAAAATGTCCAAGAAAATCATTCTTAGCGGAATTCAGCCAACGGGAAATCTAAATATAGGCACCTTTATAGGGGCAGTTAAAAATTGGGTTGCGCTTCAGGAAGAATATAGCTGCCTGTACATGGTGGTGGATTTACATGCAATCACTGTCAGACAGGATCCCGAGCAGTTTCGAAATCGCTGCCTTTCTTTTGTAGCTCAATATATTGCCTGTGGGCTTGATCCGAAAAGATGCTCCCTCTTTCTTCAATCTCATGTTCATCAGCACACCGAATTAGCCTGGATGTTGGGATGTTTTACGGGATTGGGTGAATTGCAGAGAATGACTCAATTCAAGGAAAAATCGGAAAAGTATGCAAAGAATCTGAATGCAGGTTTGCTTACTTATCCCATTTTGATGGCTGCTGATATTTTGTTGTACCAAACAGATCTTGTTCCTGTAGGAGAAGATCAAAAGCAGCATTTGGAGCTTACCAGAGATTTGGCACAGAGGCTTAACAGTCACTATAGGAAAGAACTCTTTAAGATTCCCAAGCCTTTTATTCCTAAGTTGGGGGCCAGGATTATGTCCTTGCAGGATCCTCTTAAAAAAATGTCCAAGTCTGATGAGGACGATAAAGCTAATCTATGGCTTTTAGACTCACCCAAGCAAATCGAAAAAAAACTCAAATCCTCCGTGACGGATTCTGATACTGTGATTTGTTATGATCCGGCTTCGAAGCCGGGAGTTTCAAACCTATTGACCATCTATTGTTCTATCACAGGAAAATCCTTTACAGCAGCTCAAACAGAATTCGCTCAATTGCAGTATGGGCATCTCAAAATCGAAACTGCCAGAGTGGTGAGTGACTTTCTGAAGCCAGTAAGAGAACACTACGAGGAATTGATGAGAGATCCTGACAACCTCATGGATATTCTCAACGAAGGGGCTCGAACCGCACGGAAACTTGCAGAGAATACTCTGGAGCAGTTAAGGGATTCGATTGGATTCCACCCCTTACCTTAAGAATCTTCGATTATCCTGGCCTGCGGACGAGTTTTGCCTTCTAAACCTAAAGTGGAAAGAATTCTTGGAATTTTTTTTGGTTCATGTGGAAGTCTTCAAGGCTCAGGATCACGGCGTTTATTTCGGCTTCCTTCAACATATCCAATTTCTCTGGTGACGGGGATGCCAGCCTTGTAAGAAGAAGAGTTTGTTCAGGTACTGCCTCAGCCAGTTCACAAATCTCTTCAAGATCCAGGCAGTTTCCAAAAGAGTCACGTTCATGCATTGCTATCATGCGCGCTGGAGTTGAATTGGCGGAGTCCAGCTCCTTCTCGCTACCGGTCACCAAAATGGTAGACATAGAAAATTGCCTTCCCAATAAAAACAAGGTTAGCAACTCTGAATCTGTCACGGATCCCATGTAAATCGTAATACAATCGAATCCGCAATATCGTGCGTGATAGATCTCATAAGGTTCAATGATTAAATCCGAAATTATCTTGCCGTGTTGCCTCCATGATTCAGGCGAAGCAGCATTCAGATCCTCTGGAGAGGCTGGAAAGTTAACGCCGTATTGAACTGAAATACCAGCGAACCAGGGGGCCTCAAGGGGAGGGAAGTCCTTGGTTCGGCAATCTCCCATCACCAGTCGGTCTGCTTCAAGAATTAGAGATAGGCCATTATAGCTTAGAATTTTTTGGTATAAATCAGTTTTGGCCGGTTGGATCTGATGAAATATTTTCTCCAATGGGGAATCTGATTTTCGGTGAGAGAGTGCCTCCGATTTGGCCTCAATTAGTTGTGTCAATTTATCTTTTTGATCACTCATACTTCAGTAGCTCAAATTTAATCAAGTTTCGATATGAAAACCTGGCCCCATGTCGGACTGTAAATCCCTGCTTTCAACAAGGTCGACTCGAGAAAGGGAGGGCCCTGCATTTAGTCTCCTCAAGAACTCCTCCAGAGCTTCAACGGATCCCTGGGCTTCTCCTGTAACGGAATCATCTGCTTCATTGCGAATAACACCCGAAATTCCTAGCTCTAAAGCTTGATGGTAGGCAAAATAACGGTAACCGACTCCCTGTACCCGACCTGTGACTCGAAATGAAATACACCTTTTCATGGCTCTCTAGGACTTAGGAAGAGAGTCCCCATTTTCCACCGATCTTGCTCTTTTGTAAAGTTCCAGCTTCTTCAACTTCAAGGAACTCCTCTTTTATCTTTGAGTTAAGGGAGGTTCCAATTGGTCCGAAACCTATATCGTGACGCATGTGATTTGCCCACTTGTTGGTTCATGCCTATGCACTGCTCATTCGAGCCGAGATCAGGAATCACGAGATTCTGGTCGGGACCATTTATGGGTCAGAAGATTTCATTTTGGGTGATGAAGAGTGCTGAATTTGGATTAGAATAATTTTTTGGAGTAGGGAGTCAAAGTGAAGACGAAACATTTTGGATGGATTCTTTTGGTTGTTTGTTTGAGTAGCGCTTCAGGGGCAGTGCAGGGTGAGATTGAGAGGGAGAATGTGAGCCCAACAATGACGAGGATTGAATGGATACGAAAACAATTGTCATGGCTCCTGGGGCAGCCCTATATTCCTTCCAAATCAATTGCAGCCCTTCGATCAGACCCAGGTTCTTCTTTGGCTGAGGAAAGCAGCGGCAAGGTTCACTTAAAGAAGAAGGAGTCTGGGAAAACACTGAATCTTTGGGCGAAGCGCCGATTTTATCGCTGGCGTTGTAAGACCTGTCGTATTTATACCAAAGAGAGTTGTCCCCGCTGCCATCTAGACCTTAAGCCCAGATCCCAATGAGTTGACAAAAGCCAGGGGAATTAGACAGTTTTTGTCTGATTTAATGGGAGATCGTGTATACTGTCCGGAATCCCGGTATGAAGCGAGTACTTCTCTTTGGTCTGGGTAGGTCCAATCTACCCCTGTATCATGCTCTCCTTGCAGAGTCGGACGTTGAAGTTTTTCTTTCCTCAGACAATCCTCAGGAACTGGCAGAGTTCCCCCCAAACCAGATTCTAGCTTCTGATCAGTTGGATACAAAAGACTTTGATGAGATCTATTGTGTCCCCGGTGTCCCAAAGTCCCACCATGTACACAAAATGGGTAAAATCTGCAATGAATTGGAATATTCCACCCCCTTCTTTTCATCAAAAATGATAGGAGTGACCGGTACCAATGGGAAATCCACGCTATGCAAGCTGCTGTTTGATTATCTTCAGTCTAGCGGGTACGAATGTGTCTTAGCCGGGAATTACGGCTCTCCCCTGTGCTCTTTTTTGCCAACGAAAAGAGAAGTGGATTTTGTCATCCTTGAGCTCTCAAGTTTCCAACTATGTTCTCTTCACAGGCCTTTCTTGGACCTGGCTATTCTGACTTCTTTTGAGCCTGACCACCTGGATTGGCATGGAGACTTGAAATCTTATCGGGAAGCAAAAGCTCGAATTTTTAGCCTTCTTCAGCCGGGAGGCTCTGCAATTATGCCCTCCAACTGGGAGAGTTCCGTCGAAAATGCAGCCAGATTCTCCTACGGTGAAGAGAGCTGCGGGTATACTCTGGTTGATAGAGGCTTTATCCATCCCGGTGGAGAGGTTAATTTGCCCTCCGTGGATGACTCGCTCTTACCCTCATTTCTCCTTGGTTTTATGGCAATGCAGAAACTGGGATTAGAGCCGAACCCAATCCTGGAGTTTTCATTCCAGGGATTGGAGCATCGCCTTGAAGAAGTAGAAGAAGTGCTTGGGGTTTTGTGTGTCAATGATTCCAAGGCTACAACCCCTGGGGCGACCCTTTTTGCGCTAGATAGAGTGAAGCGGGATAAGATTGTCTTGATTATGGGGGGCAAGGAAAAAGGGGCGGAGTTAAGCCCACTCTTCGATGGACTTGAATCTCGTAGGGCTAAGATTCACAAAATATTTGCCTATGGTGAATTTGTACGACATGTCCCCACTCTACAAACCAGGGGCTTTGAGGTGGAAGCTCGAAATGGCTTCGAAGATACTCTCGAACAGCTCAAAAGAGAGCCTGATAAAGGAGATTGTATTCTTTTGAGTCCAGGGTTTTCCAGTCTAGATCAATTGCCGTCATACGAAGAAAGGGGGAGAAGATTCAAGGAATTTGTGCAACACCTGTAAAGATCCGTTATAAGAGACCCGGACATGTGGATCCACGTTCCAGGTATCCTGACCAGGTATTGCTTTTTGTGACTCTGTCTCTCCTGGCCATTGGGTTGGTCATGGTTTATTCGTCGTCTTCGGTTGTTTCCATGCACAAGTACGACGACTCGGTTTTTTTTGTAAAGAAACAAGCCTGGAGAATCTTAATCGGATTGTTCTTGATGGTTGTTTTTGTATACCTGGATTACCGAAAACTGGTGAAGATCTCAGCTCCTCTTTGTCTGTTGTTTACTGCTTTATTGATCCTTGTCTATGTTCCTGGAGTTGGAGTGGAAGGAGGAGGGTCCAAGCGCTGGATAGACTTTTTCTTCCGTATTCAGCCCTCCGAATATTTCAAAGTATTTTATATCCTTTTTCTGGCAGGCTCTTTGTCGCAGATATCGAGAGTCAAAAACAAATTTAGTAACCTAATTCTTCCCCATTTGCTTTTCTTAACCTTCGTTTCAGCCCTGGTTTTGTTTCAACCCGATCTTTCCACAGCGCTATTAATTGCCTTGATTGGGTTTTTCATGATTTTCTCTCTATATTCAAGCCCTAAGGTGGTATTCATTGTGGCTATTTTGAGTACCCTGACCCTGGCATACCAGATATGGAAGACCCCTTACCGGCTTAGACGAGTCGTGGCCTTTCTTAATCCTGCGGATCATCAGCTTAGTTCGGGTTATCAATTGATTCAATCCAAAATATCTCTTGGTAGCGGCGGCTTTATTGGTCTGGGGCTTGGTCAATCTAGGCAGAAATATCTGTATTTGCCGGAGGAGCATACGGATTTCATATTTGCGATTCTTGGGGAAGAATTTGGATTTCTAGGGTCATTTCTCATTATTCTGGGCTTTTCGATTTTTCTTTTCCGGGGAATAAGGATTGCATTACGGGCACCTGACTACACGGGCAAACTGTTAGCCTATGGCGTGACTGGATATATCACGATACAGGTGCTGCTCAACCTTATGGTTGTGGCGGGTCTAGCGCCGCCGACAGGGCTTCCCCTTCCCTTTCTGAGTTATGGTGGAAACGCCATGATCACAAACTTATTGGGAGTAGGGATTTTACTCAATATTTCCCGGTATGTAGATAGTTCCAGATGAGTCGTTTCATCTGTCTTTGCGGTGGGGGTACGGGTGGTCATCTTGTTCCTAACCTCGCTGTCTACCAGGAGCTAGAGCGTTGCGGCTGGCTTCCTTACTTTCTGATACCCAACAACTCCTTTGATCTCGATTTTTGTAGCCAAAAGGGTCTTAGATACAAGAAAATCAGCTATGGAAAACTAGTTTCAGGCAGTCCTCTTTTCGTGGCTTGGAAGATCCTTTATTCCATTCTTCAAGTAGGTTTGATCTTTCTAAAAGATAGACCCAGAAGTGTTCTTGGGACTGGGGGATATGGCTCCTTTCCAGTTTATATCTGCGCTGTTTTGTGGAGGCTTCCCCTATTTATCCTTGAACCTAATCGGATTTGTGGAAAGGTAAATCGTTGGTTTGCTCCCTTCGCACGCGCAGTTTTTACTTCTGAGATGGGTACCGAGAGGATCCCCCGTCTAAAAAACTTGATTCGTACCGGCAATCCCTTGCCGTATAAGTGTATCGAGCCGACGCATGAGGGCGAATGTTTACTAGTTTTTGGTGCGAGTCAGGGAGCATCTTCTATTAATCGCTTCATAGATAACTGGTTACGAAGGCTTGGGGAGGAACTGCCGGTTCTGGTTGTCTGGATCACCGGCAGGGGCGAATTCAGTCAATATCGTTCAAGGCGACTTGAGGGAAAAATAGAGGTCTATGATTACCTCAATGATATGGAATTTCAGTATCGTCGGGCTACCCTCGCGCTCACACGGGCGGGGGCAGGGACAATCTCTGAGTTAAAAACATTTAGGATACCGGCGGTTCTGGTTCCTTACCCCCATCATCAAGATCGACAACAGTATTTAAATGCTGGCGAATTAATCCAATCAGGAGCGTGTCTTCTGAAGGAGGAAACCGACCTTGATTTGGATTCCGGTAACGACTTTCTCACTCCTCTGCTTCGGAGTGGAGCGGAGATTAAGCGCATGCGTGAGGCTTTTCCCCCAATCCTAAAACCGGATGAAGTACGAACCCGGATTGTGGAAAGGATTCTGAATTGTTGAAAGAAGATTTTTGAAAAATTCAACAGAAATGATACACTACCCCCAACTTTAACCATTCAAAAAGTATTCGATTTCGTGAATTTTTGTGCAAATTTAGTCGATTATCCCCTCAGTGGACCAAGTACAAAAGATTGTAGATATCATGAGGTCCTCACCTGATTCCCCAAATTCGGGGGCACGAGACGTAATTCATGCTGAGACAAAAAAAACTTCATTTCGTAGGTATCGGTGGTGCTGGCATGAGTGGTCTCGCGCACATGTGCTTGGCCGAGGGATACCAGGTAACCGGTTCCGATCTTAGAAGTTCCTTAAATACTTCCAGGCTTCAGGATTTAGGGGCAGTCATTCATTATCCCCATTCTTCTAAGAACGTGCCTGAGGACACAGTTCTCGTAGTTTCTTCGGCGATTCCTGAATCCAATGAAGAACTTGGTGTAGCCAAAGCGCTGGGCTTGCCGATTAAAAAACGCGCCGAAGTTCTCGGCTGGTTTATGCAAGATAGGGACGGTATAGCCGTGGCTGGATGTCATGGGAAGACTACGACTACCACTATGGTGTCTTCAATCCTTACGGTGGCCGGCCTGGACCCCTCAACAGTGGTAGGTGGAGAGGCTTCGCATGTGGGGGGGAACGCTAAATTCGGCAGCGGACAATACCTGGTTGCGGAGGCGGATGAAAGTGATGGTAGCTTTCTATTTTTACCTTCAAAGTATTCAATTATCACAAATATTGATAATGATCACCTGGATTATTACGGCTCTTTTCGTGCAGTTTTGAGAGCCTTTTCTCAATTCATAGAGAACACTTCTTCTCTTGTTGTTCTTTGTGGGAATGATCCCAACCTGAAGGAATTTAGACAGAAATATCCTAAGAAGATCGTTGATTATGGATTCTCCGTTGATTCTGACTATGTAGTTCGAAATGTGGTTCAGGAAAAGCTGCGGACATCCTTTGAAATTTGTCTAAAGTGCGGCACCTGGATTCGTGTTTTACTGAAGATTCCTGGTCAGCACAATGTGCTAAATGCCGCAGGAGCGATTGCTCTTTGCGATCAACTAGGAATTCAAAAAGAATATCTGAAACTGGGACTTGAGAATTTCCAGGGAGTACAGCGGCGCTTTGAATTAATATCCGACGACAAGGATATTCTTATTTACGATGATTATGCGCACCATCCTACCGAGGTTCGTTCCACATTGGCTGCCGCTCGAGCCATGATGCAGACACGTTCAGGAAAACTAGTAGTTTGTTTCCAACCTCACCGATACTCAAGGCTCAATGCCTTAAGTTCTGAATTCAGAGATTGTTTTCAAGAATGCGATTTTCTTTACCTACTTCCCGTGTATGGGGCAGGGGAAACCCCTATATCAGGCGTTTCCACTCGAAATCTCTATCATGATCTGTTGATGGACCGTTCACGGGTTCATGTTTTCGATGAGGGGTCCTTGGAGTCATATTCCTCCGCGATTAGAGCGGAACTTGTCCCAGGAGATGTGCTTCTTACCATGGGAGCGGGAGATGTGACACGGTTAGGCCGCTGCATGGGGAGTTCAAGCCTGGTGGTATGAAGCATGTCAGGCTGTTGAGGTTCATTGCGCTTGCCTTTCTCTTAGGCAGTAGCATTCAGGCAGAGGGCTTTTTACAAAAAGCAGCCATGCGTGAAGCACGGTCCAAGAATTTTCAACGAATTTTTGTTCTCTTCTATCTTGAGAAATCACGCAGGATTTACACTGAGTTTGTAACTAAGAGTTCCGTTAAGGACTTCAAGAATCATCTGGAACTTTCTTATTTTGGAAATGCTTTACTCCAATTTCTTTCCTCATCTATGCATGTTTCACCGTCCCGGTTTGAGAATACGGCATGGGTTCGTAAGAATTACCTCTGGCTTTTGAACAGGGAATTCGAGAGGATGAGAAAATCACTTTCAGGGTATTTTGATTCAACCTCATACGAGCCGCGAATTTATGCAATTACTTTACGTTTTGCACAGGAATATCGAAGATTGGCCGGCCGACTGGCCCTTGGGGAGATAAGTCGAGAGAGTTTTCGATTTCAGGAGGGAAGGCTGTTAGAGGGGGTTGGGTCGCTGGATTTAAATCGACACACCAGTGAAGCCATGCGTGATTTGTTGTTCATTGAATTTCAATTAATGGATTTGGAATGAGTTTTGTAAAAAAGATACAAGGAGACTTTCGTGTGAACGAGCCTCTGAGCCGGCTCTGTTCTTACCGTATTGGCGGGGAGGCAAGATACTTTGTAGACGCGGTTTCTACGGAAGATATTTTTGAAACTTTTGAATTTGTCAGACATCGTTCCCTTCCTCTTATTCTCCTGGGGAATGGGAGTAATATTCTATTTGATGATGAAGGATTCGACGGGTTAATCCTACGAATTTCCAGTCAATTTGAAGACTTTCAGGCTAGTGATGACTTGCTCACTGCTCCCGCAGGAAAAAAACTCTCATCATTGGTAAGATTTTCCCAGAAAAACCACTGCCACACCCTGGACTTTCTTGGCAAAATTCCTGGAAATATAGGGGGTAGTATCGCGAATAACGCGGGTGCTTTTGGTAAAGATATTGCGCACAGCCTGCTGTGGGTGGAGGGTTTCCATCTAAATGGAGAATTTCAGAGAATTCCCGCAAGTGAGATCAAATTTTCTTACCGCCGCTGCTCTCTGAGAGGGAACTTCCTTATTCTCAGGGCCGCATTCTCGAGGGCGGATCAAAGCCTAAAAGACCGTAACTTTGAAGACTTGAACCGCTACAGAAAGGCTACTCAACCGCTTAGATTCCCTAGTGCAGGTTGTGTATTTAAGAACCCTACCTCTTTTTCCGCCGGTCAACTCATTGACCGAAGCGGGTGCAAGAAGATGAGATGTGGCGGAGCTGAAGTTTCAGATCTCCATGCCAATTTCATCGTGAACACAGGAGAGGCCACAGCTTCATCCATTCGTGAATTGGTATCCAGGGTACGCGGTCGTGTATTTGAAAAATATGGAATTTTGCTTGAGCGAGAACTCCAGTACGCCAACGAAGCGATTTTTCAGGTCGCCTGACCTGTATGAGTAACTAAGATCGATCTGAGAATTTATGAAGCGCCAATGGATTCAATATGAGCGAAAGAGGGAACTAACCGTTCCCAGGCTCTTTGATGAGCCCCGTTATGTAGCGGGTTTCATAATTTTGGCACTCGGGGCGTTTTGTGTATTTCAGGCCTGGTATCTGCTGTTCTACTCCTCCTATTTCACACTGGAGGGGATCACAGTGAAGGGGAACCGGACTGTCGAAACCGAAATGATTCTTACACTTGGAAAGTTGGAGATGGGGCAACGGACTTTCGGAATGGATTTTGAGGAAATTGCCAGGAAAATATCTGAACATCCCAGAATTTCGGAAGCGTCATTATTGCAAATTTCTCCACGGAAAGTTCAAATCACGATAACTGAACGCAAAGAATGGTTACAAGTGTGGGGACAGTCTTCAGTCTTTGGTGTGACTGAAGAGGGCTTTTTTTTCCCCATTCAAGATCCGGGTACCAAACCAAGGATTCGAATAAAACTGGGAGAATCTGAGTGGAAAATATTTCGTCTATCGCAGGAGAAACAAGAATTATTAAAACAATGGGTAGAGATTCTTGAGAAATCTCCTTTAGCGCAGTTTGATGTACTTTCCCTGGAGGATCTCTCGACCTTTTTCGTGACTTTTCAAGGCATTCGCATCTACCTCGAAGATGTGGAGCGATTCTTGGAACATCAATCAAAGATACCTATTTTCTTAAAGGAAGTGCTCCAGACCGGGAAAACGATAGAATATATTGATGCCCGATTCGAGGATATGGTAGTAAAGATGGGTTAAACTACCAGCCTTTCTCAAAAGGGATAAATGTATAGTACCGTCGTAGGTCTCGATATAGGCACCACGAAGGTGACAGCGGTTGTGGGGGAAATGATTGATGAAACCCACACAAAGGTCATCGGAATGGGAATCACTCCTTCCCGTGGAATGGAGAAGGGGATCGTTAAGAACGTTGAAGAAACTTCAGCGTGTATCCAGGAAGCCATTGATAAAGCACAAAGAATGGCTGACATGGCCATCGACTATGTGTACATCGGAATTGCCGGCGGTCATATCGAATCTGTGAATCGTACTGTCGAAATCGACTTGAGAGAGCCCAATACCTGCGTTACTCAAGAAGATGTGGATTTGATACTGTCCATGGCCAAAGATATCCAGGTTCCTGAAGATAAGGAAATCATCCACACCATTATTCGAGAATATTCCCTGGATGAAAACCGAGGCCTCAAGGATCCCGTAGGCATGACTGGATCCAAGTTAAAAGTAACGGTTCATATTGTGCTAGGAGCTATTAGCGCGATCAGGGACCTGGTTCGCTGCGCCCATAATGTGAACCTTGATGTGGCCGAAGTCATTCTTCAGCCTCTTGCCTCAGCGGAAGCTATCCTGACCGAAGATGAAAAGAAAATGGGTGTTGTCCTGGTGGACATTGGCGGCGGGACTACTGATATCGCGGTATTTCAAAAAGGACAGCTCACTCACACCAGGGTGATTCCCCTTGGCGGAGGGCATTTTACAAATGATTTGTCCGTTTACCTGCGCAGTCCGTACTCGGAAGCGGAAAAGCTAAAAATTCGCTATGGCAGTGTGGACCTGCACCAATCCGACCTCGGTCAGAGCCTCGAAGTTCCAGCTGTAGGTGGCGAGGAAAGGCGTAAAGTTACCGTAGGAGCCGTCGCAGAAGTACTGCGAGCTCGCGGCGAAGAGTTGGCGGAATTAGTTCTGGAAGACATTTTTGAGAGCGTGGGCGAATTGCAACAGCTAGGAGCCGGTATCGTGCTGACCGGTGGAGGTTCTCAAACCCGAGGCTTGGATGTGCTTTTCCAGGATCTGGGTGGATTACCCGTAAGAATAGGAAAAATTCGCGATGTGACCGGTTTGGTGGAAAAAGTTTCCAGTCCGGTTTTTGCAACCGGGGTAGGACTCATTTTTTATGGATATCGAAATCATGAAATGGTGATGAGAAGTCTTCATGAAGAGTCTTTTTTTGAACGGGTTATAAGCACGATAAAGGGTTGGTTCGTTTAGAATTGACTCCAATTGGGTTAGGTTTAGGTGTATTCAGGTAAGCGATGAAAGTGCTTCAAAACAGGTTTTGTACCCTGCGGGTTTGTGTTAGAATCCTCTAATTGCCCTAATGGAGCTTCTTGCAAGGAGTTAGTCGATGTTTGAGTTCGAAGCGGTAGAACGGTCAGCGGACATAAAAGTTATCGGTATAGGTGGCGGTGGCGGCAACGCTGTGAACCGCATGATCAATAGCGAGATGTCTGGAGTGGATTTTATCGCCGCAAACACTGACGCTCAGGCACTGGTTCTTTCAGAGGCCAGAATAAAGATTCAGATTGGGGATAAATTAACCAAGGGATTGGGAGCTGGGGCCAACTTTGAAGTCGGGAAAAAGGCTGCGGAAGAGGACCAGGAAAAAATTTGCGCCTCCATTGAAGGCGCAGATATGCTCTTTATTACAGCGGGTATGGGTGGAGGCACCGGAACTGGTGCGGCTCCCATCATTGCTCAAGCTGCTAAGGAGAAGGGGATTCTAACGGTCGCGGTTGTTACCAAGCCCTTTGGATTTGAAGGCAAAAAGCGGAATCAAATTGCAGAGGTTGGAATTAAAAATCTACGTGAATCTGTTGATTCGCTCATCGTAATTCCAAATGACCGGTTGTTACAGATCTCCGACAGCAATACTTCCATGATTGAGGCATTTGGCCTGGCTGATAATGTTCTGCGGCAGGGTGTTCAGGGGATAACGGACCTGATTACAGTTCCTGGGATGATAAATTGTGACTTTGCCGATGTTAAGACTGTAATGAGTGACTCAGGTCGTGCGGTAATGGGAATAGGAATGGCAGAGGGAGAAGGAAGAGCGGAAAAAGCGGCGCAAATGGCCATTGATTCTCCGCTTCTGGAATCTAGTATTGAAGGCGCAAGATCGGTCCTGATCAATATTACCGGTCCGATGACACTGGGAATGCTTGAAGTGAACCAGGCCTGTCAAATCATTCAGAATGCCGTACATGATGAAGCGGAGATTATTTTCGGATCATCTGTAGATGAGAATATTGGCGAAGGATTGCGAATCACGGTAATCGCCACGAGGTTTGAAGAAGATTCACAACCTCATGCAAAAGAGATGGCGGCCAATGTTCGTAAGATTTATGATCCTCCCAAGCCACTACCTACAGAGAAAAAGACCCAGGTAAAAGCGGATGACATGAAGATTGTGGCTTCTCAGTCCGATGACCGAGATATCCCCGCTTTCCTACGACGTCATACCAGCAATAAGTCCTGAACTTTACTCAAGTCTAGTCTTTGAATAGTGCGGGAAAAAGGTTTCTTATTTCCTGGGGTTCCTGTCCTAGAAAATGGCCGTATAGAGCGTAAGGACCCTCACTAAAGTAGACATATGTCTCGTAATAGACAGTCTGTTTTAGCAAAAAATCTCTTTGTTTTAAAAATAATCCCGCCGAGAGATTTTGCCATTCTTCTGCGCTGGGTGGCTTTGCTGAATTCTGTGCCAGGTTTTGCAATTCGTAATACTCTACAAAGCAAGAAAACCCGTCTCGCTCTCCGGCAATCAAAAGAGTTTTTTTAGGACTCTCGAATGACAGAGAGGGTGGAAATGATCTGGAAGAATGGAGTTCTACTCCTACCTTTTCACCCTTAATGGCATATTTTTCAAAAAAGGAAGGAGTGGAGCAGCCGTTAAGGGCAATCCAAACCAAACAAAAAAGGTTAAATAGAAACTGATTTGGTCGATACTTCATTTGAACTCATCTATGACAAACAGGACCAATTCTATGTGGTTGGACAGTATCTTTCAAACAAGCAATAAGCGAGCAAGCGTTCAGGCGCTGCAGATCCGTATGGATAGCCTGGAGCTGGAACTTGAAAGATTAAGAAAAATGAATCGTAAGCTGTCCTTTACTGTAGATCTCCTCATGAGGACAGAAATGAAGGACCTGGAAGCGGGTTCAAGCAGTTCTGTGAGTTCTCTTCAAGTCTCCTGAATCCGGAAAGATTCGGAAATACTCTGCAACCTTTTTCCCTGCAGTTCGTAATTATGGGTGAGGGAATTCAAAGAAGGTTGAACTAATGAAATGCGAAATGGTTGATGAGCTGATCCAACACTATCTGGATCTCTCCCTATCGCATGAACAAAGAATTCAGCTTGAGAAGCACGTAGAGCTTTGCTCCCGCTGCCGTGAGGAGCTCCAGTCATATAAGCGCTTAGTGGAACTCTTTGAAGAGGAGGATTCCTGTCCGGACCTTCCCGCAGACTTCACTCAAAGGGTAATGAGCTCACTTCCCGATGTTTCCTTTCAAAATACCCGGGCAAAAGGTTATGGGAGTGGCTTTGAGTCTATTGCCCCTTATCTGAAATATGCAGGAATGGCAGTTGCCGCGGTCTTTGTTGTTTCCATTACACAGTTAGATTTACCCTTTCATTTTCCATGGAACAAGAATTCTGGACCGGATCCCACTATGACTGTGAGAGTGGATGCCGGGGGGGAGATCGACCAATCCTTTCACGGGTTAAGTGGGGATGGATCGAGCAGCGATCCCACTCAGCATCAAATGGGTGGAGGTGAATTCCCTCTGAAGCTTGAAGTTTCTGGCGGTGTGGTACATGTCCGCAATTCCAATGGATTCCAAATCATTAAGAATGGAGAGATACATTCGCTGGCATTCCTGGATGAGGTGCGCACTGGAGCGAAGGCCACCGCTTCGATTGTTTATCCCGAAGATAAGGTCCGTCTACGGCTCAAATCTCGCACCAGGATTCAAATTGCTCGCAATTCTCTACGTCTTTTCCATGGTAGTTCCTGGGTACATATTGTTCGAAAAGGCACTAAGTTTGAAGTTAAAACTCCCAATCTCATCGCCGCGGTTCGTGGAACAGTCTTTTCCGTGGATGTAGAGGGAGATTCTGTATCCACTGGTACCAGGGGGCCGCTTGCGACTCTCTCCGTAGTCTCAGTTTTTGAGGGACGGGTTGAAGTGCGTTCCCTGACCTCAAACCAGCCCTCCGTCTTTGTAAATCCTTCCCAGGAAGTTAAGAGTAAGGGGCTGATCCTGACCGGAGTTTCAGAACTTGAGCAGGATGCCAGAGATAGGTGGAGTGAAGCATTAAAAGAATTAGATTTACCTGCTGGAAGGGAAGGGCACCCAAATACGAATACCCTTCCTAAAAACTCAGAGGTCCGCCCCGATGAGTCCTTTTCCGATGAATTAGATCGTTAATCCCCAGTTTGGATAGATACCGAAAGCAGGTGGTTTACCCACTTGTTGGTTCATACTCAAGAAGGCTCAATCGCAGATGAGCTCGGGAATCGTAAGATTCCGTTTTATCCGGGAATCCGGGCAAAACACTTCATTTTGAGTATATAATAAGAGCCTATGGAAAAAAATGGCTCCTCGCAGAATACGACTCCCAAAGTAATCGAGGTAATTGGCGCACCTATAGGATTAGCTTCTCCTTCTAAAGGAGTATCTCTAGGTCCGGATGCGATACGTCTTGCTGGTTTACGGGAGAGGATAGACCGTCTGGGCTGGAAATGTGTAGATCAGGGGAATTTAAACACTCTTGAAGAGCCCTATCCACCTGTAGGGTTTGCGCCCAGGCAAATTCGTTATCTTGAGGAAATCATACCTTTTCAGGAACAGGTACGTGCCAAGGTATTTCAGTCTTTGGAAAAGGGGTTTTTACCACTAGTTTTGGGCGGTGATCATTCCGTAGCAATGGGTTCAATTTCCGCGATTAACTCTTATTGGAGACAGCATTGGACAACGCCGGGCTTACTCTGGTTCGATGCTCATGCAGACCTCAATACTGATCGGACTAGTCCTTCAGGAAATGTGCATGGAATGCCGTTAGCGGTAGCACTAGGTAAAGGTCATACAAGATTGTGTGAACTCTTTGACGGGAAATTTATTGATCCTTCCAGAGTTGTCTTATTTGGAGTCCGCAGCGTTGATCCCGAAGAGAGTTCCATTGTAAAAGACTTGGGAATCAAAGTTTTTTCCATGAAGGACATTGATGAACAAGGTGCTGTAAAATGCATTCGAGAGGCAATTGGAATTTGTTCACCTAAGGGAGAGCCTATCCATATAAGCTTTGATATAGACGGCGTTGATGAGCGGTCAGTTCCAGGTACGGGGACACCAGTCGCGGGTGGACTAACCCTGCGGGAAGCTCATCTTGTTTTAGAATTATTCTCGGAAACAAATGCGATCCGCAGCATGGATATGGTAGAGGTAAATCCATTGTTGGATCACTCGAACCAAACCGCGCGTACAGCCCTCTCTCTCATTGAATCCGCATTAGGGAAAGTTATCTACTAACCTTGGCATTCCTCGCTTTTTTTTTGCGCTTCTTCTTCAGGTAGAACTCTTTCAATTCTGTCTGGAAGCCGTCTCTGAACCTTTAATTCGAGAGGCCGTTCTCATTTCTTTCATCCTTGCTGTGCTATTCGTACAGCGGACCCTTCAAAAGGATCCCCTTTACGATCAGGTAGGTAGAGTTTTCTTTCTCGGATCTCTAATTCTTGTGTTAGCAGGATTTCCGAAGTTTCTTTTTGTTCATCTGTTAGACCTGTTACAGACACAGTTCTATCTATTGGAGGCATACCATCGTTCCCACATTTTCATACTTTTTGTAGTTCTTTTTTTCAGCTGGATTCCATGGGCTTTTCTCTATGTATCTCTAAGGAACTCACGTTTTTTGCCGTCCCCCGGTTTTCCCTTGTGCACCCTGATGGCTTTATTTTTAGCCATATCGGGGGTTTTCACTACAGGCTGGGTCTTATCCGGGTTCCTCTTACTGGCCGGCTTTTTGTTTCTTCTTGGCCAAACCCAAATTGTCAGGAATCAAAAGCGGTGCAGGCCCATAGAGAGGGAAATATGGATTGGTGTTGTATTAGGCTTAGTTTTTCTCTCAGCCGGTGTGCGACCTGAGGTTCTTGCCGGATGTAGCGCGTTTTTTCTTCTGTTCTTAGAGGGAAAGCCAAGAAAGTTTTGGTTGGAGCGAATGAGTCGTAGGGTTTTTGATTGGACCTTCTTCCATGCATTTTTACTGGGCTCCTTTTTTCTACTTTATCCCAGCCCTGCCATGAGTGCCCTGGTAGTGGGCTCAATGATTGTTTGCCTTGTGGTCCCTTCCCCTCCGATTAGAAGGTCTGGAATTTCAACTTCTCTTTCCGTGTTGATTTTTTTGGTCCTATGCACTCTTTTTGACTTGCAAAGTCCCAATCAAAGAATCGTTTTGTGGCACTTTTTTCTTTCCGCTCGTTTGCTAATATTTTATGGCTCCGGGCATTCGTGGATCGCGATGGGCCTCGTTGGTTTTGTGTTTTATTACGGGCTTACCCATCTTCCTAATGAAGCTGCGTTGATGAAGTCTGTTGCTGGCACTCAACCTAAACTTCTTCAATTTCATCAATTGTCCCGAGTTCAAAATGGTGAAATCACTCTTTACCGCAAAGTTTCCTTGAGCGACCACTTTGAGGATGTCTATGGGGAGAAACCCTGGATTCTTTTCAATTTACTGGATGACGCGGATCAAGGGGACGCGGTTCGAGTGTTTGATTTAGAAAAAAGCTCGAGCACTGAAAAGCTCAACCCTACTTTTTATCTGGCAGAATTGAGGGGCTCCATTTCGCGCACAAAGGTCAGACATCTACTGTCAAAAAAGAAACCAAACTATCTGGCGATGAGCTTTCATAGAATATTGAAGGCAGGAGAATATGCGGAGTGGATTCGGTTTTTATCTGATCGCCTTTCGGGAGGCATTCTGATCTTTACCGCAAAATCCTATAAGGCCAGGGACCTTAAAACTCTTCTAGCTCCATTTTCAAAAACTTTTCCTGCTGCAAAAATTCTTTTTCTTGAAGATGGTTTAGCTGTTTATTCAGGACTTTTACCCAGGGTTAAAAACCTCAATAAGAAAAATTTTGCAGCAAGTCTCTCGATCTCGCAATTTTTAGGTACTATTGAAGGCAAGTCAACAGTTGACCTCGACAAACTCAGACAACAGTTGGTTTTTCTTCAGGTGGATGATGTTCTAGCCCGGGAAGCTCGCCCTCTAGACTTAACTCTATGGCAAGGTTTTGCTCTTCAGTTTTATCACCAGGGTATGGATGGGGTAGCTCACAGAATTATTCGTGAACTTCGAGAATGGGATTCGCTCGGCGAGGATTTTCGTTTTTTTGAAACTTTGCTGGTGAGTGGAGAACTCCAGGGCAGTGCCCTGAAGTCTTTTGAGGAATTTAGCAAGAATTCCCACTGGGAAATTCGAAATTCAGGGACGTTTTTGCAGCAGCTATTTAAAGAAAGGGTGTTCAGGGAATTCCCTGGGATCTTAATCTCAGACCCAGCTGAGAGAATTAATCCTTCGGATAAAAATCCATGGTACCAACTGATTCTTTACATCCAAGCACGAAAATTTCGTGACGCAAACCAGTGGGTTCAGGGGAGAAATCTGGTTCCTTTAAGTCCCCAGGAAAAATACCTCATACGGACAGTATGGGAAGAGCTGGCATTACCGGAAGCAGCTTCCTTCTATACCGAATAACAATCGGTATACCCGGTTGCTAATTCCTGGTCTGGTCGGGAATCCAGACAAGCCAAATCGTGTTTGGGTAAATAGATAGAATCACCAGATCTGATCCACAGACACCCGTGATTTGTCCTCCATGAAACGGACTGCTTCCTGATAGGTAATTTTCTTTTCTGAAGCGAGCCCCATAAGGTAATCATCGAGAGAAACACTGGTTTCTTGTCTTGAACTTCTTAAAACGCGTGAGAGCTTTTCAAGAGATTCAATGGAAAGGCACTCTGAAATTTTGGAATTATTCAGAAAGTACTCAACCCCGGGAACCAGGCCCGATTCTTGTGCGTTATTGAGAAGACGGATGTGTACCGAAGCCTGGAGCGCTGACTGGAAGAGTCTCTCATACACCTTTAAGAGTTTCGGGGGGAATAGATATAAGATCTTCTCAATTGCTTCACGAGATGAATTCGCATTACATTCCACGATCACAAGGCTTCTGGAACAGGCAAGCTGCAGCAGTGTTTCAAGGGAGCGAGATTCAGGAATCCGAGCAAGATAAGCTACATCAGGGTCCTCCCTGGAGAGAGATTCAACAGCACTGCTCAGACTGTGAAGATCATTACCCATCTCCTTTTGTGACACGAGGGATTTCGCACTCTGCAATGGGTATTCTATGCGATCTTCCACAGTCATAATATTCTTCACAAAATTGCGGTTGATGTAACTTAAGAGGCTGATGCAGCAAGTACTCTTGCCAGACTGGTTCGGACCGCTAATTAGGATCAATCCCTGCGGAAGTTTAGCAATATGGCTTAAAAAATCTGAGGGAAGATTTAGAGATTGGAAATCAGGAATTGTATTTGTCGAATAATGCAGCACACACTCAACTCCCCTGGATTGCCGGAAAATATGTGCTTTAAATCGCCCGCGTTCCTGATAAGGGATGTCTACTCCAAGGGTTCCTTCGCGCTGAAATTCCTGGACCTGGGGAGAACTTAGATAGGGGGAGAGGAATTCCTGAATATCTTGATTAGTAAGGGTCCTGGACCCGCATTTACATAAAACTCCGTCGACCCGCGCCATGGGAGGTGTTCCGATGCGTAAATGAAGCTGAGTTGCTCCTAATTCCGCAGACTCTTTAAGAATTTCTTTAAAGCGCTGAACCTGCTCATAAGGGTACTCAGATTTTTGGAAGAAACTGAATTCGAGACTGGCGCTTTCAGAAGAATAATGGGTCAAAGCGGATGTATTGAGGGACTGAGCGATAGACAGCTTGTCCAAGACATCCTGCGGTTTCAGGGAGTAGTTTTGATAAAGCTCCATCAAAACCGAATCTGTTAGCTGTGAGAGTTGATTTAAAATGTCCTGGGATTCACGCTCGGTCCCTGAACCAAGAAATTTCATCAAGGTGCGGGCACCATAATATTCAGATTCCTCAATAGTTGTTTCACACCAGAAACGCATGGAATCTACGGGATTTAATAAGCCTTCAAATAGCTGTAAAAATGCGGGGGGACCAATCTGAAGTAAATACTCATGTGCCCTGGAGCGGACCACCCAGGACTGGTTATCGAATGCTTCAATTAATAGAGAAACCGCTCGATCTCCACCAATGCAGGCAATGGCCTCAAGGGCATATAGACGTACTTCCTTAGAGCCGGTTCTTACAAGTTTTTCAAGAGCATGGAAACAAGTGGGCTGTCCCACCTCCCCCAGAATCTGACATATCCAGTACAGCTTTTCTTCAGAGCCCTCTTCAATTCTTGTGGCAAGGGGCGCGACACAAACCGGTCCCATGGAAATCAGGACATCTGTCGCATGCTTCCGTAAGTACCACTGGGAATCTGTCAGGATTCCCGCGAGTAATTCCACGGCGGAGGTGGAGCGGATTTTACCCAGGATGGAGATTGCGTGGAACCTGAGATCCAGATCTGGAGTTTTTAGTAATTGCTCGATGAGTGCGGTATGCTTTTCCTCCACTATTTCCTTGAGTACAATCGCTCCCCAGTAGCGAACGGAACGAGAACCTTTCTTCATGGCTAAAACCAGTTCGCGATGGGGATCTCTACCGGCCTCCATTAATGCTTTCGATGCCTGGGCTCGGAGGACCCACAGATCAGAGTCCAGGGTATTGATAAAGATTGGGATCGATTGAGGTGCGCGAACTTCCTGAATTCCACTCAGTGCATAGGAACGAACCTTATCGTCATAATCCTTAGAGACAAGAATTTCCATGAGTGTTTTGAGAACAGAGGTTCCACCAATGCGTCCCAAAATTTTGAAGCACCAATATCGCTGATCGTCAGTTCCACTCTGAATGGCCTTTTTCATGGGCTGAATCGAACGGGATCCTAAATTCCACAAAAGTTCGGAAGCCTCTTTACGGACAGACCAGATTGGGTCTTTGAGCTTTTCAAGCGCAAAGGGGATGCTGGAAGGCTCTTTTAATTTAGAGAGAGCCTTTAATGCGAAGAGGTTTTCAGGATGTTCCAGGCGCTCGACTGCTTCCATTAAAGGCTTGAGAGCTCTTTTACCCGCGGCGGGAAGAATATGCATAGCCCAGTAGCGGCGATCAGCGGTTTCATCCAGAATACACTTGGCTACATGCGGGAAAGTAATGCCAATTTCCTGTTCTAGTCGCCTGGCTGCCAATTTACGAACTTTCCAAAGAGCATGATCTAAAATATGGATATAGGTTTCCAAAACTTCCCCTTTTAAGGGAAATGCCTCTAATTCCTTTAGAGCTTTAATGGGTTCATCCATATGAGAAGAATGCAGCAGAGTCTGAATTTTTTGGAGATTAAGTGTGGGCTCGGTGGTCATGGGATCATTATACTCCGTGAGAGTTTTGATGGGCACTGCCTTTTCGGTTTCCTGGTCGTATTACATTCCTGCCCCCTCTTGCCGACAGGTTAAGAGGAGATGGAACGCCCGGATTAAATGTTACCGGATTTGGCTGCCAACCTTTCGGTTTTGTGTCGTTTGTCATGGAGAAGGAGAGCGATGAGTTCTGAATTGAGGAAAAGAACTTTCCTCTTGTCGTTATCCCTTTTTCTTGGTTTTTTTCTTTCCATAGCTGCCGCTAACCAGGGTACCGTCTATGAAGTTCCCGATCCTAAAGATTTCACGGCAAATGATCCCTACCAGGGAATGTCCTACGAAGAGCGGCCAACAGTTCAAGAAGTTCCTGAAATATTGAATGTTACCGATCTATTACGAAGTACCGCACCTATTTTTTGGAAACACAAGACCAGTATCTCAAAAGGGGGAGATGTTGGCCAGCTAACCGATATTAAGCAGGCCATAGCAGCACAGGAACAAGAGATTATTCATGAAATTAAACGTGTTCCTGGAATTCTGGAAATACTGGACGACAATAAAGATCTGGAGGCTCAGATTCAGAGCTTTTTGACTTTGAGAAGAGCTGAG
Organism: uncultured bacterium; assembly: GCA_964539825.1. Taxonomy (GTDB): domain Bacteria; phylum Muiribacteriota; class UBA6191; order UBA6191; family UBA6191; genus CAZIKF01. The sequence goes on along the minus strand of CAZIKF010000001.1, from coordinate 39,886 downwards.
GTCAGAGACATTCATGTAAAGGTAAGAAAACTTAAGGACGACCTTGAGAAGGAAAAAAATGTCAAAGTCACGGATATAAGTTCCGTGGGCTCGAAAATTCAGGGACTATATGACGAGATTGATCTTCATTTAGAGGATCCTACCTCAAGATACAATGATGACTTCATTCTAAAGCGCAAAGAAAAGATTCGTCGCCTTATGCGTAAAAAGAAGGTACTAAAGAGGGACTTCGAGAGATTGGAATACCCTAAAATGAAGTCTATTCACAAGAAAATCGAATTCTTGGAAGAGCGTCGAAAGGAGATCCATGAAAAGAGTCGGGATCTCAGTTTCAAATATGTTCAGCGACGGATTGGATTGATTGATAAGAACAACAATAGAATTAACTACCTCATATCGATTCATATGAAGAGATCCAGAGTGAGGCAGATTCGCGCGAAGTTAGCATCATTGCACGCGGTTCGCAATCAACTGGATACAGCCAAACTGAAAATCAGTGAAAAGGGTTCAGATGCTCTCGATCTTGAGGCAGATATTCGGTTTGAAGAAAAATACTATGAGCAGGTAGCTCGTCGTGAAAAGGAGATTCTCGATGAGATACGAAGATCAAGAGAAATGATTCACGGATTAAGATCGGGATCCTCGGAGCCTGATAGGAAGCAGTCGATTGCTACTCCTGATAAGGCACAAGTGGGGAAGTCTGGAGCGATGATTCAAAAGCAGGATAAGCAGGAGACCCCCGCCGAGCATGTGTATGTCATTCCGATGAGGGCTGGGCTGGATTTGCCTGGATTGGCTGAGATTCCACGGATGTTGCAGGAAAAGGCTCAAAGCGCAGGGACCAAAACTCCATCGGGAATTGTGTATGTGATGCCCATTGATAAAATGACCAAAGAGCCTGAGGTGAGGGGTAGGCAGAAAATTCTTGAACCGGAAATCAGTAGTTTATTACAGGAGAGTAACGAAAAAAATCTGGCCAGAATTCATAGACTGGAAGATCGTCTTTCCAGAATAGCAGAGTTAATGGACCGGCAGGCAAATACCCTGGAAGCGCTATCAAAAAGACCCACCGTCATGGTTCCTGTCATTCCCAAAGAGCCGGTCTCTTCGACACTCGCGCCGGATTTACAACCCCCTGTTGAGACTCCGCCTTCCTCTTCTTCTGCTACATCCCCTGTGCCGACTGTAAAACAAGTAACCAGGGAAGAAATTGAAAAATCCCCTGCCTTGAAAAAGATCATCTTGGAAAACTTGAAGGATGAGCGCAATTTCCGCTCCCGTTAAGCGCTCGGATTCTTTCTAATTCCTGCCCTCATAATGCTGGAATTTATCCCGAATAAAGCCAACAATTTCCCAGCACCAATTGCAAAAGATCTGGTGTATGTCCAAAGAAGTGCCTTCCGAACCGGCAAGTCTGGTGAAGGGTTCTTCGATTTGGAGATTTTGAGCTGCCTGTCTGCGGACATATTGTTTACATAACTCCAGGAACTTTGAATTTTGAGCTAGCTTTTCACACAGTACTTCGTAACGAGATTCTGAATCTGACTCGTCTGACATGAGATTCCAGAAAACTGAAAAAACTTCGTATTGACCGGGGCTGAATACCTCGGACTCATAGCGGACTTTCACTCGCTTATCTCCAAATACATAGTCCCCGCTAAATTCATGACCAAGAAATAGGGCCATTTCCCTGGCTAAGGCCAGAGATTTCCCCTTTTTCTCGATGAGGTACTTGGGGGAGAAAATCTGGAGAATGACAAGGTTTTCGAAGTTCCACAAGCTGCGTGAATTTTTTAGGTAGTAGTACAGTTTCAAGACATTGGATTCGGGTGCGTTTCGGTTCAATTCCAAAAGAATAAAATAAGCCCTCTTCTTGTTCCTGCTTACTGCGAAATAGTCAATGAGTGAACTCTCAAGCCCAGATAGATCAAGGTCATGGTTCGCGTAGAGCTGAAATCCCTGGGCCTTCCAAAATCCATCAATTTTCTCTGGACTAAAGACTGATTGGGTAAGAGAATCTATCCACTTGTGCTGTGCTTTGGAGGAGTTAAGCAGACCTTCGCTCTCATGGATTTGTTCAATCAGCTTTTCCCGGTTTCTTTCCATGGTCTCGAAATTCAAAGTTCTCAAACGGTTCTTGAATTCCTCTACTGTCTGAATTCCCGCACCAAGAATTTGGGAACAAAAATTATCCAGGTCGCTGTCAAGACTGCGCAGCATTGTCTGGGCTCCCTGTACCTCTCGCTGGGCAAGGGCTTCTTGATCCTGAATGAGGTCTCCCCCTCCCATACCGATGAAGACTTCCTTGAGAAGTTTTATAGACAGATTTACTTGGCTCATGTTAGCTGTTGGATAAGAGAATTATTCATTCTACTCGACTCGGGAAGCGGGGGCAAAATCTGCTTGAATTTTCTTGAAAAAACTGGTTCTAGTTGACATGAATTGAGGGGCTGGTTACTATATGACCCACTTTTTCCAGGCGCTAAAATTAATGGCCCTGATACCACAAGTTGGCCTGGTCTTTGCCACCTGCTTGGGTGTGGGGATTTTGAGCGGATACTATCTGGACCAGTGGATGGGAAGCAGTCCAATCTTATCCATCTGTCTTGGTTTGCTGGGAGGAGTGGCTGGAGGGTTTTCGATATATAGACTCATAACAGCCCGAGGAAGTCGAAAAAAGAATGGAAAACGTAAAGACTGATATGACAAGGGATCTAATCTGGGCCCACTTTGTTTTGCAGTTAATTCTTTTTGGGACTTTTAAAAATCCTCACATGAACCTTAGTTTCCTTTTTGGTGGAATGATTAGCCTGGGAAATCTGCATTTGATGGTTCGAGACTGCGAGTCCCTCAGGCTTTCCGGGTCCAGCAAACGAATGCTTGGAGGTTTTGGCTTTCGTTTACTTTTGATGGCTGTTGTGGTCGGTCTAGCCCTGTCTCTTCAAAGGTTTCATCCATATGCACTACTTGCGGGTCTCTTCACACTCCAGTTTTCCTTTGCTGGTAGACAATTGTTGTGGTTAGCGGGTACGGCAGTAAACAAGGGGAGCCACTAGTCCATGAGAATCGAAGATATCGGAAAAGTTTGGTATTACACCATCGGGACCGGACAGATTGAGGATCTTTCTCAGCGGACCTGGCTCACAATTACGAGTACGGATCTCCACATGTTTTTGACGACTTATGTGGTCATGATTGTTTTGGTTCTCGGGGGCTGGCTTATCGGAAGAGGGGTAAGACTCGTGCCCACAGGGCCCCAACTGGTGGTGGAATGGCTCGTTGGCTTCGTGGATTCCCTTTGTCAGGAATCCCTGGGAAAGGAACTGGGGCGAAAATTCACCTCCTTCATTAGTACCCTTTTCATGTTCTTGCTCATGTGCAACTACAGCGGTGTTTTCTTTCTCCATGAGCCTACCCAAAATATCAATACCCCCTTAACACTAGGTCTTTTAGGATTTTCAATCGCAGTTTATCAAGCGATGAAATCAAAGGGCATTTTTGGATACTTCAGGGAAATGATCATGGAACCCATTCCCATAATTATGTTTCCTCTGAATCTCATTGGGGAACTCTCAAAAATTGTTTCCATCAGTTTTCGTTTATTTGGAAATATTATGGGTGGTGCCGTGATTATTGTGGTCGTGTCCTGGCTTGTGGGATACATGATTTTACCGGTCGGATTGGTAGCGTTTTTCGGAATCTTCGTGGGTACGATTCAAGCTTTTGTGTTTACGATGCTGACCCTGGCTTATATTTCCAATGGAATTGAAGAGGAAGAAGAGCAGGTTGAGGAGGCCGAGGGCGCATGATCTTCTCTGAGTATGCTAATGAGATCGTGATGGGGGCTAAGTTTCTTGCAGCTGGTCTGTGCATGGGTTTTGGTGCCATTGGCGCCGGATTGGGTACCTTTAGGTCCGCTACTTCTGCTGTTTTGGGGATGGCGCGCCAACCCGTTCAGGATGTATTGATTCTAAGAACCATGCTCATAACTCAGGCAGTCACAGAATCCGCTTCGATTTTTGCCCTGGTGGTTGCCTGCCTTTTACTCTTTGTACCGCTTCCCTATTTGGTTACCACGGAGAACTTCTGGTTTATGGCTGCGGGGCTATTATCCTGCGGGCTGGCCATGGGTCTAGGCGCAATTGGCGGCGGAATTGGAATGGGGCTGACGGGAAGTAAAGCTGTCGAGGGTATATCAAGAAATCCAAGTGCCCAGGGTGATGTTCAGTTTGTTCACCTGCTCGGCTCCGCTGTGGCGGGAAATCCGGCCGTTTTCGGCCTTGTGGTTGCACTGCTGCTCTTGTTAAGCATCGACTACTCAGTCTATCCGGGACTGCCTAAATTAATGGCACTATTAGGTTCAGGATTATCGATTGGACTTGGTGCGATAGGCTCAGGAATTGGGTGTGGTTTACCTGCGGCATCATCATGTGCCGGCACAGCAAAGAAGCCAACATTACGATTCACCCTCGTCAGAACAATGTTAATAGGACAGGCTGTTGCTCAGTCTGTGTGTGTGTTTGCCCTGGTAGTGGCTTTATTACTGCTGTATACAGTGAATTAGAAGAATTCAAGGAGGCTAGAAATGGCAACGACCGGCGATGAAGTAGCAATGACTGAAGCGATTATCACTGGCTGTAAGTACCTTGGTGCCGGGCTCTGTATGGGTCTGGGCGCTATTGGCCCTGGAATTGGGGAGGGTTTTGTGGCTGGAAAGGCTTGTGAAGGCATATCTCACCAGCCAGAGCAGGCAAACCTTCTAACCAGGACAATGCTCATTGGACAAGCGGTTTCTGAGTCCACGGGGATTTATTCGCTCGTGATCGCACTGCTTTTAATGTACGCGATGTAAGAAAATCCTAAGAGGAGTTTTCTCACATGATTGATATTAATATAAGCCTATTTTTCCAGCTTTTAAATTTTCTGGTTCTCTATTGGCTGCTGGATTTAATTCTGTTTAAACCCTTATTTAGGGTTATGGATGAACGTAAGGCTCGCTTCGCGGGACTTGCAGAGGGATTCGCAGCCGAAAAGAGTGAGATTGGAATCTTGGAGTCCACCTATCGCGCAAAGCTTGGGGGGATTCATGGCGAGGCGTCGAAGTTGAGGCGCAAGGCCCGAGATGAAGCGGAAGCAGAAAAAGCCAAAATCCTTGAAAATGCCGAAGCAAAGGCAGTCGAAATGACCCAAGAAAAATTCAAGGTTGTGGAGCAAAATCTCAAGGAATTGGAACAGAATTTAGGTAAGTCCAGCGGCGAGCTCGTGGAAGTCCTGAATCGAAAGGTTCTTGGATCATGAGGCATGGTACAAAGCACAGACTCCTGCATAATCTGACTCCGGGAATTTGGATATTTCTAGGATTATTTTTTCTTCTGATAGCCCCTATTTACGCGGCCGAAAGCGAAGCCACGGCTGGTGGGGTCATGGAGTTTTTGAGAGGTCATACCTGGCAGTATCTGATGGAATGGCTCAACTTCATTATTCTGATGTTGTTGCTGTGGAACTTTGTCATAAAAAAGCTCTTATTGCCAGCTGTGGATGAGAACCTTACTGATATTGAAACCAGGCTTAGTCAGGAAGAATCCCAGCGCAGGGAATTTCAGCAAAAGGTTGAGGAGCTTAAGGGGAAACTTGAGAATCTCGGTGAGGAAGAGACCAGGATTCTTCAAGAAGCCACTCAGCAGACCCACAAAATTCGTGAACAGGTCATCGAATCCGCAAGGGAGCAGGAACTGCGCATCTTAGGTCAGGTGGATCTTGATGCCGCCGCTCATTTCAGAGAAGGTCTTGATGATTTAAAGGGCCGATTCTTTAGCGGTTTAACCGGCATATTTGTGGACAGTTTGTCAGAGGAGAAAATGAAAACATCTCTGAAAAAATATGCTTCAAATACCGTGAGTAATCTCGGAGGCCGCGATGGGAAATGAAATGGTGATAGCCAGAAGGTATTCTTCTGCGCTTGATTCTTGTCTCCAAAGCGAAAAGGAAGTAGATCAGGCCGTTGCAGAGATTAATGAGTTTCAAGAGCTTCTCAATGAGTCAGAGGATTTGAGATCAGTGCTTTCGAGCCCATTTCAGCAATTGACCGCCAAGATAGGAGTCTTGGGTGCAGTTGTCAAAAAGATGAAGCTCTCAAAATCTGTAGGAAATTTTTTGAAAATTCTCCTAAAGAATCAGAGGCTTGACCTGCTGAATTCAATTTTGACTGATTTTGTCCGGATAACCGATTCCCGATTTGGGAGGGGAGAGGCAAGAGTCTATTTGGCTGCCGATCTTCAAGAGTCCGATCAGAAAAAGCTCAAAAAGGGTATTGAAAAGATGGTAGGCAAGAAATTAGAACTGAGTTTTGAGAACGACACCACACTTCTGGGTGGCTTTGTGATCCAAACAGAGAACAAAATCTTTGATTATAGTGTAAAGGGCCAGCTAGAGCGGCTGGAAGACCTCGTAGAAAAAATGAGGATTTGGTAACAACAAGGCGGTAAACGGGATGCAGATCAAATCGGAAGAAATTACCAAACTGATCAAGAAGCAGATTGAGAGCTTCGAAGAAGTTTCGATCCAGAAGGAAGTTGGTTATGTCACCAGTGTAGGTGATGGAATTGCCGTGATTTATGGACTTGATCAGGCCATGGTCGGGGAGCTTGTAGAGTTCCCAAATGAAATCTACGGAATGGTTCTAAACCTTGATGAGGGTACCGTCGGTGTCGCTCTCATGGGTGATTTTAAACGAATCAAGGAAGGGGATCAGGTAAAGTCCACCGGTCGGGTAATGTCTGTACCAGTAGGTCCCGAGCTTTTAGGCCGAGTGGTAAATCCCCTGGGTCAGCCCATTGATGGTAAGGGGCCCATAAACACCAGTAAAACCCGCCCCATCGAGCGAATTGCGGCAGGTATTATTGACCGCCAACCTGTAAAAGTTCCCCTGCAGACAGGTTTAAAAGCGATAGATTCCATGGTCCCAATCGGTCGAGGTCAAAGAGAGCTCATCATTGGTGATCGTCAGTCCGGAAAGACTGCAATCGCCATTGATACCATCATCAATCAGAAGGGAAGCGGTGTAGTTTCCATTTATGTTGCCATAGGTCAGAAGATGTCCACGGTGGCTAACGTGGTGCGTAAGCTTGAGGAAGAAGGTGCGATGGAAAATACCATTGTGGTTGCTTCCGCAGGATCTGATCCAGCTCCCCTGACATTCATCTCACCCTATTCAGGTGTCACCATGGGTGAGGAATTCATGTATGAAGAAAAGAAAGATGTTCTGTGTATCTACGATGATTTATCCAAACATGCCGTAGCTTACCGGGAACTATCTCTGCTTCTTAGAAGGCCTCCTGGACGTGAGGCTTATCCTGGAGACGTGTTCTATTTGCATTCGAGGCTTCTAGAACGTGCAGTTAAGCTTAATGACGAACTGGGCGCCGGGTCTATCACAGCACTTCCTATTATTGAGACTCAGGCTTCGGACGTTTCAGCATATATTCCAACCAATGTGATTTCCATCACTGATGGTCAGATCTATCTCAATGTAGACCTTTTCAATTCCGGGCAGAGACCAGCCGTGGATGTGGGATTATCCGTATCTAGAGTTGGTGGAGACGCACAGATCAAGGCGATGAAGAAGGTTGCCGGTTCCCTGCGCTTAGATTTGGCTCAGTATCGCGAGTTGGCGGCCTTCGCACAATTTGGGTCTGATCTGGATGATGCCACCCAAAGACAGTTAGCACGAGGAGAGCGAACCCTTGAGATGCTCAAGCAAGGACAATATGAACCCATGGATGTGGTCATGCAGGTTCTGTCTGTCTATGCGGTTACCACGGGCTCACTGGATGATTTGCCTGTTTCGGAAATGATACGTTTTGAGACCGAATTTCATCAGTACATGGAGACAAGTCAGGAGGCTTTTCTCAGTGAAGTTCGCGAGAAAAAAGAACTCAATGACGAACTTAAAGCCCGTTTAGATCAATTGATCAAGGAATTTAAGTCCAGCTTTGGTGCAACGGCATCCTGAGGTGAGAATCCATGAGTAAAGGGAAGTCCCGAGAGCTTCGAAATAAAATTCGGAGTGTTCAAAATACGGAAAAAATAACGAAAGCAATGCAATTGGTTTCGGCCTCTAAATTGCGCAAAGCAACCAGGGAGCTGGAGAATTTCCAAATGTACTTTAATTCTCTGCTTCAGATCCTTTCTGAGGTGTCTTCTGGCGGCAGCACGCACCAGTTGATGAAAGATTCCGGACTGAAGCGGGCATGCGTAGTGGTCTTCAGTGGGGAGCGTTCCCTCTGTGGAGCCTATAATTCCAATGCGGTGAAAATGGCCTTGAGTGAAGAAGAGCGCCTTATTTCAGCAGGTTATGAAGTCAGTTTTGTGACTATCGGGAAAAAGGGCGCAGAAGGACTTCGCAGCAAAGGCCGCAGTATTCAGTGGGAGTACAGCCTTTCTGGAACACTGCCTTCAAAAGAGGAATCCTCCAAGATTGCCGAATATATCTGTAATTTATTTACCAGCGGTGAAATAGGTAGGATCGAATTGGTTTTTACGCACTTTAAGAGTGCGGCTTCAAAGGCTCCAATTGCAGATACCTATCTTCCGTTCAAGTCTTCAGGCGGACCGAGAATGGTCCAGCTTGCGAGCCGAGAAGGGGTGGCCAGAGTACATTATCTCCTAGAGCCCTCCAAAGAAGCGATCATTAAGAAGCTTTTGGAAACCTATCTCATGGGAAAGATTCATGTAGCCTTTGTTCACTCTTTGGCTAGTGAGTATGGCTCGAGAATGATCGCTATGGATAGCGCGTCCAAGAATGCGAAAGAAATGATAGAGACGTTAACACTACGACTCAACCGTGCCAGACAAGCCGCCATTACCCAGGAAATTGCGGAGATCGTTGGCGGTGCGGCTAGTTTGGAATAGTAGACGAGGAGAATTCGATGGAAACTGCAACAGGCAAGGTAATCGCGGTGATAGGTCCCGTGGTGGACGTTAAATTTTCTGAGGAGAATCTCCCGGAGATTTACACTGCCTTAGAATTGACGAACCCAGACACGAAGGAAAAGCTTGTTTGTGAAGTGGCCCAACACCTCGGTAATGGTGTGGTTCGCTCCATTGCCATGTCCAGCAGTGAAGGCTTGCAAAGAGGGATCGACGTAACGAACACGGGGCAGCCCATTTCCGTTCCGGTAGGTAAAGAAGTCCTGGGGCGAATCCTTAATGTTCTAGGAGAGCCTATCGATAACAAAGGGCCAGTGGAGACGAAAGAGCGTTTCCCAATTCACCGTTCTGTTCCCAATTTTGAGGATTTATCCACGCAAAAGGAAATCCTGGAGACAGGTATTAAAGTGGTTGATCTTCTGGCTCCTTATATGAAGGGTGGCAAGATTGGTCTCTTCGGAGGTGCTGGAGTTGGCAAGACAGTAATCATCATGGAGTTAATCAACAATATTGCCACTCAGCACGGAGGATATTCCGTGTTTTCAGGAGTGGGGGAAAGAAGTCGTGAAGGAAACGACTTGTATCGAGAGATGAGTGAATCTGGAGTCATTAATAAGACCGCGTTGGTTTACGGTCAAATGAATGAACCTCCCGGTGCCCGCTTACGGGTAGGACTTACCGGATTGACCTGTGCCGAATACTTTCGTGATCAGGAAAAATCTGATGTACTCTTATTTGTCGATAATATCTTCCGATTTACCCAGGCAGGTTCAGAGGTTTCCGCACTACTGGGAAGAATGCCTTCAGCAGTGGGTTATCAACCCAACCTGGCAACTGAGATGGGTGTAATGCAGGAGCGCATAACCTCTACCAAAGAAGGATCCATCACTTCAGTACAGGCAGTATTTGTTCCGGCGGACGATTACACAGATCCTGCACCAGCCACAACCTTTACTCACCTTGACGCTACTACAAACCTTTCTCGTTCCATCGCTGAAAAAGGTATCTATCCTGCGGTCGATCCCCTGGCCTCCACCTCAAGAATGCTTGATCCAATCGTAGTCGGTGATGAGCATTACGCGATAGCCCGAGGAGTCCAGCAGGCTCTGCAGCGCTACAAGGAATTACAGGATGTTATCGCCATTTTAGGGATGGATGAACTTTCTGAAGAAGATAGGGCAATTGTTTCTCGTGCAAGAAGAATTGAAAAATTCCTATCGCAGCCATTTCATGTGGCGGAGCAGTTTACCGGACACAAAGGACAATATGTAAAGGTTCAGGATACAATCAGGTCTTTTAAGGAAGTTCTTTCTGGAAAGTACGATCATCTTCCAGAAGAAGCATTCTACCTGGTTGGAGATATTGACCATGTCCTGGAGAAGGCAGAGAGTCTGAAAGGCTAGTTCATGGACGAAGAAATCCCGATCAAAATTGTCTCACCGGGCCGTGATCCGGTAAAAATGACAGCGACTCAGGTTTCCATTTATGCATCCGATGGGTATATGGAGATTTATCCCAATCATGCCCCCCTGGTATTTATGCTCGGGGTTGGAATGTGTGAGATTATCCATGATAAGAACTCGGAGAAATTTGTTGTTTTTAACGGTATTGGACATTTCGTAGAGAATGAACTGACCCTGTGTCCGGACTATTTTGAACTGCCAGAAGAAGTGGATGTGGAGCGTGCGCAGCAAGCATTGTTTAGAGCTAATCAAAGACTTCTTGGAAAAGATCCACAGGTTCCCAAGAGGAGTTTACAGTCTGAAAGGGCGATAGAATCTAAAGCCCGATCCATGGTAAGGCTGCGATTAAAAGGAATTGCCATCGATGAATGATCAATTTGCCAAGCTGATGAAACAAGCTCAGCAGATGCAGTCAAAAATGGCTGAAGAGCAAGAGAAGCTCGACGGTATGAGCTTTTCTGGCTCCGCTGGTGGCGGAATGGCGGAATCGGAAGTGAATGGAAAGCTCGAACTGATCTCCTTGAAGATAATGCCTGAAGCCGTGGATCCAGAGGATGTGGAGATGCTGGAAGATGTAATTCTAGCGGCGATCCAGGATGCACAGAGAAAAGCCCAGGAAGCCAAAGACTCTCAAATGTCTTCCGTCACTGGCGGGATGAAGATCCCCGGTCTGGGATAAGTCACTTCCTAAAAAAGGATTTTTAATACCCAAAAGCACTTGCTCACCTGTGATGTGCTTATTTTGGTCATGAACCTGCAAACTGGTATCCCGTTTACCTTTCGGTATAGCGGCTTGACCAATTCAACGAAGCTCCCTGTTTTACCCTGAATTGTTTCAAACGCCGGTAAAAAATCTACAAAGCGAAAGAAAATCCCGGGTCAGATTACTGGATGATAAGGGACTTTCCGGCTCATTCCCCTAATCGAATCTCCCTTCAATAACGAAAAGATCATTGAGATCATGAAGAAGTTGTTACTGGCATTCCTGGTGCTGGGCTGTTCCCTTTCCATTTTAATGGGAGCACCCTCTGGTACCGTAATGGATTTTGATGTCCCTGACTTTGACCGGGGGCAGGTTCTTTCCATCTCCGCAATGGTACGAGCAACCGCCACTCTAAGACCTGGTTTAGATTTAAGCGTTTGGGTAGAAAACTCTCTCTTTGAGGGTACGACCGCCAATGGTTTGAATTCGCTCCTTAATCCCGTTTCTGTAGAGGGGGATCGTCAGTCTGTGCTTGATGATTTCGCTGAGTGGATGAAATCTGTTCTCGTACCTTCCATGGAAGGTACGCTCTTTGAAATCCAAGAAGTTACGGGCTCTCAGTCTCCTGGACTCAATATTCTTTTATTAGACATACAAGATGGATTTGAAGATAAAGGGTCCTTTGTAGGAGCTCACTTCCTTCCCCAGGATCAAGACCCTGCCGGTGGTTGGAATGGCATGAATATTCTCTATGTAGACCTGAATCCGGGAACCCTGGGAATAGCTCAACATGCTTTAGTAAATAAACGGCGGACCTATATGGAGTTAACCCGTGTACTCTCCCGCCTGATCCAGTACCAGAGAGATTCGACCGAGGAAAACTGGGTAAAGGAAGGAATTTCCCAGTATAGCGTTTACCGCTTTTTGAATTCCGTAAATTTTCCCAGAAGTTCAAGCAAGATTCTAGATGCCCCAACCGCTTCTCCCGTAGAAGTGAATGCATACTTGCAGGACATAACACGAATGAGAGCAGTATTTCCTTTTAAAGATAGTGATCTAGACAGAGTACGAATTTTTCAAAACCCAAGGGAGCCGGCGGATAATAAAGACTTCGAGTACTTTCGTGGTTTCTCCTATCTATTCTTTACCTATCTCTTCCAAAGAGGGGATGGAGATTTTCGATCCAGGGTCAGTGATGGAGACCGCCTGTTTCGAGAAATATTGGATCAGCCATTGGATGGAATTGAAGGATTGGATTTGGCTTTGAGTTCCCGAGCACTGGGTACATTTTCAGAGCTTTACAAAGACTATTTTCTGGCTCTACAGCTACCTACCACAGAAACAAAATATAACCTGGAATCTTACCGGGTACCGCTATTGGATCTTCTTGCATACCCTCTGTTGGATGATCCAAATGATCCTCCGGTTCTCCTCGTCCAGGCCTTCCAACCTTCTATTGTAAGAGTTGAAAATCCCTCCGGCACTACCCAGCGGGAAATTCACTTTTCCGCTCCTTCAGGGATAGGGAAATCAGATGTTAAGGTTCTGCGTAAGGATGCCGCGGGAAATCCCCGAGTAGAGACAATTATCCTAAATGATTCGGTCTTTGAGTTCCTACCTCCAGGAGTGGAAAAATGGGTATTTATGCTGAACCTTGAGCAGGATTCACGGAATTATAGAATTCAGCAAATTGAATCCCGCTTCACCCAGGAGGTTCCCTTTTCCCTCTTTCTGAGTGATTCTGCTAAAAGTACAGTATCAAAAACAGAGGTAGAGCCCGCTACTCCTTTTCCCATTGATACTTCCCTGGTTCCTACCAGCAGCACCACTTCCAATCTCCTCATTACTCTTTCTCAGGCAGGAATTTTTGAACTATATATAGAGAACTCATCTAATTTTCCAGTGAGCCTGAGCCTTGAGGATAGCGTCATCACGACTCAAATCACGCTGGAAGTCCGTTCTGAATCCTTAGCATCCCTTAGTTCCCTTGTTCCAGTAACCGATGAGAAGGTCGTAATACTAAGAGAAGGAAGCCGTTCACGCATTGCGTTTTATAATGAAAATACTCAACCGGTAACGGTTTCCTTATTTGTGAGCGCATTTGACAGTGAATTATTTTCAGATTTAGGGCAGAGCGCGAGTTCGCTTAGTGCCGGACTTACCGCTGAGCAGCTACAGGCAATTGCAGGGGGAGGCGCTGGAGGATGTTTTGTAGCCACGGCGGCCTATGGTACTAAGAATCACCCCATCGTTCTGATTCTTAATAGATTTAGAGATGAGATACTGATGAAATTTAAATCAGGAAGGGACTTTGTAAACCTCTATTACCTATTTTCTCCGCCACTGGCCGGGGTCATTGCTGAGTCCTCTTTTTTAAAGCTCTTTATTCAGCTCTTGTTGGTACCTCTCACCCTATTTACCCTGGTACTTTTGAATCCTCTCTTTTTCACTGGATTTCTGCTGGTATTTTACTTTTTCGCGAGAGTCCTTAGGGGGCGAGGACGATGAAGCAATTTCTTTCCTTGTTTCTGCTGATTATCCTCCTTTTCAATCATACCAGAGCAGTGGTTTTTCAAAATTCACCACCAGCAGACCCTGATCGATCTTCGCAGTTACAGGAAGTGGCGGGTACGATGCGAAGCCTGGTTCAAAATATCCTGGATATACAGGGAATTTCTCTGCAGCGTCCCTTTTCCAACCAGGAAAACAGCTTGATTCTAAATGTACTTCTCTATGACATAGAAGATGGCTCGCCCACCCCAGCCCTATCGGCAAAGGGATACTTCGCTCCTTTTGACCAACTCAGAACCAGGGGAATCTCTAATATCAATGAGGTTTCTAACTTTGGGAATCTAATTTTCATGGACATAGGGCTTCTAGATCCAACCCAGGGCCTGCCGACGGAGGCTGCCGATAAGACACAGGCCAAGCTCTATGGAAACAAGTTCATTTTTTATCAGTCCTTTGTTCAGGCGTTTCAATTCTTGTTAAATTTTCAGGCTCATAATCCCTATAGTGTTGATTCTACAAAGATTTCCACGGGGGATATTGTACGGGAATATAAGTGGCTGGATCGCTCCATGGGAGCCTTCCTTGGATTTCGCGCTACCCGCACATCCCTGGAGCTTCAAGGGAGAATAGGAATTGGAACAGGGCTTCGCGTGGACAATTCCACCGAGTTTCTATTCAATACCTGTGGAGCTGTAAGTGACTTTCGGGACATTTGTACTAATTCTCCCCAGAGCAGCTTCTCCTCCGCTCTCCAGGCCATTCCCTTTTCGGTTGTGCGTTATCTACACCCGCACAATCAGCTCACCAGGCCTACAGATGATTTTATTGACAACCTTCCAGGTCTTTTCCACCCTGATCTGGGACCGCCGGTAGTCCCTGCAGCTGGTGCCACGGCTTCCCAGGTGCTGGATGCAGTGGAGAGAGACTTTACCCAGCAGGAAATGTCCACAGCCATGGGATTCCTGACCTTTTTATACATATGGGAGCAGTTGGAGGCTAATGTCAGAGGCGCGGGAGATGAATTTCTGGTCAAAGCCCTCAAGAGCGAGATCCGATCCTTTTCTCTCGAAGGAAATGCTCTTTCAAAAAATATTTTCACCTCACAGACCTGCGATAGAAACAGCCTGGTACCCGTGGATAAAATATGTGCCCTGGATCAGGCTCTACGCCAGATCCAAAATACCTTACCCAACCAGGACGAGCGTACTTTTTCGGATTACTTCCTCGATATGGGAAGTGCGATTTTTCTGGATACATCGGCCACCTCCAGAACTCCGCTTGGACTCTTTGAGATACGAAATTTGAACTTGAGGGATATTGATTCCATAACTTCTGTGGATGATACCTTTTTAAGCACGGGAAATCGGCTGGGGATTAACTTTACGCGTTCTATTCGTGAGCCGGATCAGGTTGGGGGTCAGCAGGAGGAAGAGGTAGTGGTTGATGCGGGCGGAGCGGACGGTGGTGCCGCCGATGCTGGAGCCGCCGATGCCGGGGCTGCCGATGCCGATGCCGGGGGCGGAGACGCAGGCGCAGCTGATGCCGGTGCGGGTGAGGTTCCTGTCGATGAGGGAGCTGATTCGGAAAGTCGTCTGGATTTAACCACCTTTTCTCTGGGATTTGTTTCTCTGGAAAACCGTAGAAATACTGCGGATGTGAGCTTTCCCTTTCTGGATCAACTTGATCTTGAAGATGGGGATGTGGACTCGGACCCGGCATCAGTGAAATCCCGTCGTCTGGATCTTGGTCAGGCAACCCCAAGGACGGGTACGACTACCTATATTGTTCAAAAGGCGCAGTCTGGCTCCATATCCAGGACCGCTGCGATTGTTTTTCAGGGCCTCTCTCAGACTTCAGTAAGTTTTCAGGAACGAAGAGCAGCATTCTCCAGATCAAAAATTCAAAGGGTTGGGCAGGATGAGCAGAGTCTCCCAGCTGTGCGAGATCCCTGGTCCATTTATACCTCCTTCAAAGAAGCATTGTTTCAACCCCAGCTTACCAGGCGGGAGTCATCAGCTACTATTCTCTCTACCTCTGGGATCAAGGAGTGGGACATCTATGAACCTCTCCATGAAATAAGGGCTAAACAACCGGAAGATACACTAGCCTTTCGCGAATATACCACCTCCTTCAGAACCCTTGACCTGAGAAGTAATGCTACTCTTTTTCAGGTTATCCCCAGAACAGCCATTTTAAAGGAGAAGATTGAGGGTGTCGGAGGAGGTCAGAATTTCAAGATAATGTTATGGGTGGATCAGGTCTTCTTGCCCGGTTCCGACTCTTTTACCGTTCCTCAGACTGAGACCGTGGGACTGGAGACACCGCCCGACTCCCAGGTTCAACTCGATCCGGAAACCCAGGTTTTGACCTCTCTAGAAAGCCAGTTACAAAACCAGTCTGTTCTTGACCAGGTCGTGAGGATTCCCGCTCGAGTTGGAAAACTTCTAACAGTCCAAAATCCCTTTGATGTCCCTTTGAAGATTCTCTTTTTCCTTACCAATGGTGGTTCAGCCTCCCAGAAGTTTCAAATTTCTGAAGGGGTAGCCACGTCAACGGGAAAAATCATACCCATTCCCCTGCTACCGGCAAAAGTCTTTACACGGGATTCAGTTATGAGGGCAGTGGAGAGAATTGACCAGGAAAACTTTGTGAATCCAAAGGGCTCAAAGGCATTCTTAATCCTCAATAAGACCGACGATGATGATGATCTTATTTTGAAGCTTTCCCGGTCCACGGCCGTTGTTGCTGCGGCTCCATTCACTGTGAGCGGTGGAGGAGGGGGAGGATGCTTTATTGCGACTGCCTCGTTCGGCTCTATGGAGCATCCAGCGGTGAAGAGTTTTTGCAGGTTTCGAGATGAATTCTTGCTAAAATCAGCATTAGGAAGGGAGTTTGTTTCCTTCTACTATCGAAATTCACCTGCTGTGGCACAGGTACTGCGTTCTCACCCACTATTAAGAACTATGGTCGTGATTGCGCTAACGCCAGTTTGGTGGCTGTTAGAAGGAATGTGGTTAAAACTGATTCTTCAATTCTTGCTGTTGATTCTGTTGTTAATGGCTACTCTTCAGATCTACAAGTCCACAAACTCCCAACCTTCCTAGAGCTCTGAGAGTTCATCGAGCAGGTTATTCGCGTCTGTAAGGCTTGTAAGTAGTTGCCCTGGATCCGAAGGACCTGCCAGTTTCGTCCTGAGCTCTTCCATCTGTTTAAGAATGATCCGGGTCTGTGAATAAAATTGGACCAATTCATCTTCAGTTTCTTTCAATGCAAGGCGCTTTTGTTCAAGGCTTTGAATGGACTGTTCGATGGAGGGTCTATCGAAGCCGTCTGCTTCTTGGAGCAGTCCTTTCTGGTGCTTGAGTTCATCTTGCAAGACTAGTTGGTTGGTGGTTGTATATCGGTCGAGATTTTCTTCCAAAGCCCTTTTTCTGGGCAGAATTTTTTCTCGAAATACCTGTTCGAGTGATGTTAGAACGTCCAGAATTTCACCATGTTCATGAGATTCTAAGTCTTTTTTTAGAACTTTAATCTCATCTTGGATGGTGGACTCAAAGTGGGGAAGGTATACACTAGAGAGCCTGGGGTAGCGTCCAACCCTCTCTAGTCGGCTGTTTTCCTGCTCCTGAAATTCAAGCTGACGGCGCTTCTTTGACCACCAACGCCAGCTTATACCCACTGTTGCGACAAGTGCGCAAATGGTATAGAGTGGATAATAATAGAGGTAGAAGCTGGAGCCTAAAATTAGACAGGCCAGGAAGATAAGGAATACTTCTTCCATAGAATTTATTATACTTTAACAAGTTCGAATTGAACTACTTCTAAGAATCTATCTGCTCTGGATTCATGGTCAGCCCAAGGAAAGTACTTACTTTAAATAAAATCGTTGTCCAACGAAAATTACCTTTCGTGGACGTTCTGGTCAAGGATCTCTTTGACTCAGATCCTAAAGTGGGGATTTCTGCTTTGTACACTCTCGAAAAACTGGGAGTAACCGGGCTTTCGAAGCAGTTTCTTAATCTTTATAAAAGTTCTACAGACGACATTCGCGGTCTGATTTTAGACAATATCCGAACCAATCCCCATGAAGATTACGCTCCGTTGGTCATGGATTATTACAAGGCGGATCTAAGTTCGATCCTGCGCGAAAAAACAATTGCCGCAATGGGCGGAGTCGCCCAGGTCAGCGATGAGGTGCGTGATTTTTTACGCACAAAGACCACTCTAGAGGAGCGGTCGGAAAGAATTCGACAGCTTTCGGTTCTAGCCCTGATTTATGGTCAGGACTGGGAGTTTCTTCGAGAAAACTGGAAATCACTGGTTGAGGGGGCGGCTGACTCTGCCTTCCAAAAAGCCATTCTAACCTCTCTGAGCGGGTGTAAAGACCAGGCTTTGTTCCTGGATCTGCACAAATATTTCCGAAGATTACCCAATCCAGCCGTTGACCTTGGAGTTTGGATCTCCACAGCCCTGTTTACGATCTACCCAAATGATATGGGGACCCAGGCGGGTATGAACCAACTGCAGGACCGAATTCTGCAAGCTTGTCGTGCTGATACCGCGGAGGAAGTCAGCCTGGCGCTCTCAATCTTAGAGATTCTGGATCTATCCGAGTATAGAACATTCGCAACGAAAGCGTTTTCAGCCCTTCTGATGGGTGATTCGCCAAGCGAATCTATCCTGAAACACAAGCGTGAACTGCTCTCACGCAAATTCCCCGTCATTCTTGAGGACGACGCCTCAAAGAAAACACTCGCATCGGTGATTGAAAAATTGCTCCTACGGTTCCAACAGGTTTTGGAAGAAGCTAAAAGGAGCAGGGAAGGGACCATCGGGGCTAATCCTAAAAAGGATTTTGTTGAATTCTTTGAGACCCTTAGAAATTTAAATCTTCTCAATACCGTGATTTCTTACCTCAAGTCTTCGCCTCCCGATGAATCACGGCGCAACCTGATCCTTTCCGTGATCAAGAAACTATCTCCTAGCCTGGGGAACCGTTCCAAGCAACTTTTAACTTCCGTGATCAAGCTGCTGATGAGTGAGGATGGCCGCATCAGGTCTCAACTAGCGATTGATTGTGGAAAAATTAATCTTGAAGATTCTCTGGAAGGAGTACTTAGCGGCATCAGTCTCTTGGTTGAATTCGCCCCTGCCATCTTGGCCCACCGTTGTTTCAAGGTGCTCAGCCCCCTCCATGAACTGTGTTCGTTTTTCCCCGCTGGTAAGCGCGCCGGCCGCAATGCGCTCAAAGCACTATTACATTCCAATCGACAGGATACAGTTGCGTATGTGATTAGCTGCTTGATGAAGATTACGGACAAGGAACTGGTAGAACTGACCTCAATCCTCCCTGCTCTGGACTTGATTCATCTACAACCGATGAAAGAAATTTATGCTGACCCTAAGGATTTATCTCCAGCCTTTCAAGCCGCCACTCTACTTATGCTCGAAGCTGTCGGAGTTGTGGATGACTTGGAGTGGATTCGAATTCTCTACCAAATCGAAGCAGGTCGCTTTGGAACTGTAGCTCCCGCGCAATTAAAAAGAATCAGAATTTTGCTGTCTCGCGGAGGTCTAACTTCTGAACTGGAGCAATATTCCAAGGGTTTAAGAAAGCGAGAGTATAGGCTCTTGGATCTCGATGTTGAGGTTTTGCTAGCCAGTGTGGAGAATCCACGAGGGTTGAATCCTGAATCCGCCAGCATAATTAGAGACATTGCCTACGGTTGCTTGGCAGATGAGAATAAGAAGTACCGAACCGAAATCGGGTTTGTACTGCTGAGTTTAGGTGAAGCACAAGGGCAAAAAATGCTGGAGGATGCTCTTAAGTCTAAAGATGAAAAGGCGGTAAGTACAGCGATAAAACTAGTCAAAAAAGCTAAGAACACCTCCTTGTGGAAAGAAATCCTGCATGCCGTGAGCAAAGATTCGGTTCTTATTCACCAGCAGATTGTTGGTTTCTTTACCGATGATTCCATGGACTTGCGGGATGATGCTGTAAGGGCGGAAATCATTTTTCTTAGAACAGGAGAACGGCCAGAAGTGCCCCTGACCGAGGAAGAGGAGCTGGCTCAACTGGCAGAAGAGGATAAGAACGATCTTCAGGTTCTCTTTCAACAAATGCGCTCCACTCATCTCGATAATAAAACCCGTTTTGAGATGGAGCAGAATATGAAGGAACTCACCATATTCTTCATCGATATCGCCGGGTATACTAAGAGATCCAATACCTCTGATATCTCCGAAATCATGGTGATGCTTGATGATTTTGGGCAGATTATTCAACCTATTGGAGAGCGGTTTAACGGGAATCTGATCAAAAAAATTGGTGATTGCTTTATGTACACCTTTGAGGCTCCGCTAGATGCGGTATTAGCTTCGCTAGAGATTCAAAAACAGTTAAAAAAACACAATGAGATGACTGTGGAATCTGAAAGACTGCACACTCGAATCGGTCTAAATACGGGAAAAGTATTTGTAAAGGAGGACGATGTCTACGGTGATCCCGTAAACACTGCTTCCAGAGTTGAATCAAAGGCCCCCATGGATGGTCTGCTTATTAACGAAACAACTTTTGATGGAGTCAGGGACTTTGTGCTCTACAAGAAAAGGGAGCCGATACAAGTAAAAGGTATTGATGAGCCCTTGCAGACCTATGAGATTGAAGCACCAAAACCCGGGGTTTTAGCCATGTACAAGACACAGAAGCCAGGTGAGGAAGCTTCCGAGGCTACCGACTAGTCCAGAATAATTTCCTTGATTCCTTTTTGCTTCAGACTTGCTTGAATCCTGCCTTATCGCTTAGAATCCTAGACAAAACTATATAAAAAAGGCTCTTTTTTGTAGGAACCTTTTTGGAGTTTTCATTCATGGCAGAGGTGGTATCAGGGTATGGATCAAGAAAAACAGGCGACAGATATCTCACAAGATGAAATTCTAAACTCTGCGTCAGTCGCAATTCCAGAGACTTCAGGAGTTGATCTAGATGATCTACTGATAGCAAAAAGTCTTGATCCGGGAAACCTGCGGATTGGTCAGGATCTCGCGCGAATCTACGCGGATGAGGGTTCTATTTCCATGGCTGTAGATGAGTTGCGTCTTCTTTGGCTGCAGCATCCCCGAAATGACGAGCTCACGTTGGAAATTGCACGTTTATATTTGCGAGCTGAGCAGTTTGACCGTGCCTTTGAGTTTTTAGACCGTACCTTGCAGCTGTCTCCTGCCCATCGTTTTGCCCTGAAGGAGTACGGTTCGGTATTGGTTTCTCTTGGCCGTCATGAAGAGGCTATTCCAATCCTTGAGCGCTATAAACTCCTTGATCGCGAGGAGACAGGTGTATATGTAATGCTCTCTGATTCATACCTGAAAAGGGGGCAGACTTCTAAGGCTGTTGATAACCTTCGACAGGCTCTCAAACAAGATCCATTTAATTATGATGTAAGGATTCAGTTAGCGCGAATTTTTGAAAGAGAGCAGCTTTATTCAGAGGCGGTCAAACTTCTTGAAACCACGGACATTGAAGTGGTTTCCGAGGAATCAGCCCGCGATAGGATCTCCACCCTGGTTGATTGTTATATAGGCGAGTGCCGCTATGATCTTGCCACAACCTTGCTGGAGGAATTTTCAGCTTCTTTTCCAAACAGTCCTGATGTTCTCAAGAAGAAAATCCGGTTGAACAGAAGGCTGGAGCAATGGGCGGATGTGGAGCTTTCCCACAAGAGGCTCTTAGAGGTTGAACCCGTATACGATTCTTATCAGATCCTGGCAGACTTTTATTCGGAAAGGAATGAGTTTGAGCATCTTGAGAAGCATCTTTTAGCTGCGAATGAGATTTTTCCGCAAGAGTCCGACCTGGCTCATCGCCTTGCGGTTTTATACAAGGAAGATCGGCCAGAAGGCAGTCTCGAGTGGATCAATAAGGCCCTGGAATTGAATGGTGAGACCATCGAGGAGTGGCACTACCTGAAAGGCGAATTGCTTGTCAGGGTGGGGAAGCATACCCAGGCTTTACAATGGTTTACATCCATGAGAGAGCTCTTTCCTTCCTGCGATTACGACGAACGTGTGGAGCAGCTCATCGAAAGGGATAAAAAGTATAAAAAGACCTATCGAATCCTGAAAAAAGCACATACGGCGTTGGAAAGAGGCACTTACAAGAAAGCCCTGGAGCACTACCGAGAACTCGTGAATCTTGTCCCTGATAACCCATCTTGGCTGGAGCAGCTGGGAAATTTGTATTCTGTAGAGACCTCATATCCTCAGGCTATGGAGTGCTTTGAGAGCGCGTTGAAATTGACCCGTAAAGATAAGCGCTCAGCATTGCTTGAAAAAATGTTTTACCTCGCCTATGTCTATAATGATTTTGAAAGAGCAGATGAATGCGCAGCAGAAATATCCGTTGGCGCCAGTCAAGAGGTTGAATTTGAAATTCTACGCCTGCGAATCAATCGCCATTTGCTAGCCGAAAAGGCTTATCCACTCGACCATTTTGAGAACATGATGGTGGAATGTCAGAAGCAGGCCACGGGTTCGAATAATCCCGTGGTTCATATCACCCATGGTTTTAGCTATCTATACCTCGGATCTCATCTCCTTGATTCGGATCTATGGTCTTCAAAGGCACGAGAGGTTTTTATTGAGATCATTAAAAGGAAGGGCTTTCGCTCCTACCATCCGTATGCCTATGAAGGGTTGTACCTTGTTTATCTCATGGATAACCGTGGCGATGAACTAATGGATTTGCTCAGGGAGTGGGTGCGTATAGATGGAAGGGAAAAAATTCGAAATCTCTACCTGGATGAACTCATACGTCGCCAGGAATGGCGAGAAGGTCAGGAGGCTATCAAGGAGTTTTTTCAGGATAATCGAGAATCACTGTTGCTGCGTCAGTACAGCCAGAGGTTTTCCCATGCCTCATGGACTGAAAATGGTTTAAATCCAGAAGAGCGCACCCGCCATCTCAAGGCCTTACAGCAGATTTGTGCTGAGAATCCCCAGGATTATTTAGCGTACTTTGACCTGGGTCTGGGCCTCTTCTACTTTATGGATGAAGAACCCGATGAGTCGAGCTATTATCGCATTACCCAGGCCATGAAGAAGGCTCAAAAACTAAGGGGAGAAGATCCTGAACTGGAAGCCATGATGTTGAAGGTGGTGGATTTTGCCGGTCGTATTAACAGGCAGGAAGAAAGACTCGCTTATAGTAAAAAGCGAATTTTCTTAGAGAAAGCGCTCGCTAAATTTCCTGAGGACGAAAATTTGATCTTTGAATTCGGCAAGCTTTGCCTAAAGCATGAGCAAGATCAAGACCTTGGCTGCAAGTACCTATTCAAAGCAGTGACGATGTCCCCTGAATTAGTAGAGACCAACATGTACCTGGGTCATTATTTTTTCGAAAGACAGGATCTCAGGAGAGCGTATCATTATTATCTGAAAGTGATTGAGCGCCCCGTCACCATGAAGGTTTGGGGTGAGATTCTAGAACAAATGCAGCGAATCCTATGAGTAAGGGCCGCCTGATTACCTTTGAGGGTCCGGAAGGGGCTGGCAAGAGTACACAGTTAGACATTCTTGTCAGCAGACTGGAGAAAAAGGGGCATAAAGTAGTTCGGACGAGAGAACCGGGTGGCGGAGGTGCCCTGAGCTTAAGGTTAAGAGATCTACTACTTTCGCCGGATACTGGGAAAATTTCCATAGAAGCAGAGCTGTTCCTGATTCTGGCGGCTCGTAGCGAGCACATGCAAAACCTGATTCTTCCCGGACTTCGTAGTGGTGCCCTGGTTCTTTGCGACCGCTTCATAGACTCAACAGTAGCTTACCAGGGATATGGGCGAGGTGTAGCGCTGGAAATGATCAAGTCTCTGAATCGATATGTAATCTGCGGCAGGTATCCCGACCTAACCTTGATTTTTGATATCCCACCAGATGTCGGACTGGAGAGGGCCGGAAAGAATTCAGATCTGGACCGCATTGAACAGGAAAAATTGGAGTTTCATGAGCGAGTGAGGGAAGGGTTTCAGTGTCTTTCAACGGATAGTTCCCGGTACCATGTTGTGGACTCCATGCTTAGTGTTGAGGAGATTTCAGAGGATATATGGGCCAGGGTAAAAAGGATGATTCCCGATGAAGATTAATCCAGGGAGGCTTTCTCGTAAAGACTCTCTGAAGTCGGATAAGAAGGATAAACAGAAGAGTTCATCTTCTGTAGGGGGCTTGTTTCGAAATCTATTTTCCACAGAAACTAAGGTATTTGAACAAAGTGAGAACTCTACTTTTCAGGCGGAAGCCTTTATCGAAGAAATTGATGAGCTGAGTAAAGAATTAAAATCTCGAAAAAGCCTGGGATCCTTTGAGCGTTATCGGGCCAAGATCAGAGAACTACTGGAGGAATTTTCCAAGAGCCATGAAAATGCGACTGTGGACGGTCTGGGGATGCAGGATGGTAAGCATAAGCGGCTACATCTGGTGAAAGAAATCAATGAACATTTGATTCAACTCACTCACAGAATAATGGGAGATCAAAAAAGTAGTGAATTCCTCAAACAGTCTCCGGTAACTGAAAAGGAACGTTATGAGAGTATCCCAACCCTTGTTGATTCGATCAAGGGGCTTTTGATAGACTTCCTCAGGTGACTGGCTCCTTATTTTATCTTGTTACCGGCATGGCCGGCGCCGGCAAAAGTACGGTTCTTAATGCCCTTGAAGATTCGGGTTTTTTTTGTGTAGATAATCTCCCTGTAGCCCTATTTGATAAGTTTTTTGAACTAATCGTAGAGACTATAGAACACCGGGCAAATGTCGCACTTGCCACGGATCTACGTTCTGGAAAGCACTTTTCCACGATCATGAGTTCCTTGAAAATTCTCTCGGTTCATAACGTGCCATTCCAGGTTATTTTTCTTGATTGCGAAAATGACGCCCTGGTACAGAGATTTAAGGAGACAAGGCGAAGACATCCTCTCTATAAGGGGAATTTACTAGAAGCCATTCGTAAAGAACGACGTCTGCTCTCTCCAATTCTTGCCAACGCTAACCAGGTGATTGATACCACCAATCTCAAGACTCGTGATCTCAATCAAAAAATTTCTGGTCTTTTAAGAGAGTCTCAATCTGAAGGAAAGTTGCATATTGCACTGAATTCCTTCGGGTTTAAGTTTGGAATCCCAAAAGATGCTGATTTCGTTTTTGATGTCCGCTTCATGGATAATCCCTTCTATGTAGAAGAGCTTAGGACTCGAAGCGGTCTTGATGCCGATGTGATGAATTACGTCTTCTCTACACCCAAGAGGGTGGAATTTGTTCAGAAACTTTCGGAGTTTCTGGCGTATCTACTGCCGTTTTTTATAGAGGAGGGTCGAACCCAACTCGTTATCGCTATTGGCTGTACTGGCGGTCAGCATCGTTCCGTTGCTACAGTGGAGAAACTTTTCGCAAGTCTCTCAGGTTTGGAATCTTTCGTCTTGAGTAAATATCACCGCGACTGTAGGGAAGGCATCCTTTAAAAATTTCAAGATTCCTCGATTCTTGCTATGCTGGCATTCGAACTTTCAGTGAAGGGAAATCCTTATGGGACATGAATTCAGTTTCCATCCTTTTAATTTATTAGGATTAGTCGGTCTTATTGGTATTGCTTTTCTTTTTTCACGCAACAAGAAGGCGGTGAATTGGAGACTGGTAATTGTGGGTGTTTCTATTCAGTTTGTACTAGCCCTCATCGTTCTACAGCCTAAAGTTCAATTGCATGTGTTCAAGCCAATTGACTCCCTTGTGCAGGCCTTGCTGGGCTTTTCAAAAACAGGTGCTGATTTCGTCATGCAGAGTGTAGAAAAGCATGATGCGTTGGAGTACATAAATGTAAAACAGGCTGATGGCACCTTTAAGGAGGAAGTAAAGCAGCAAATGGTAGTTGGGCGTACAAATCCGGCTGTAAAAACTTTTGCATTCTGGATTTTACCCACCGTGATCTTTTTCTCATCCATCATGACATTGCTCTACTACTTTGGAGTCATGCAGCCCATTGTGAAGGTTCTTGCTAAAATCATGCAGAAGCTTATGGGGACTTCAGGGTCTGAATCCACTTCCTGTTCAGCTAATATTTTTATGGGCCAAACCGAAGCGCCCCTGGTGATAAAACCCTTTGTTGCCTCTATGACCAAGAGTGAATTACATGCGGTTATGGTCGGCGGTTTTGGGACCGTTGCAGGTGGGGTACTGGCAATGTACGCCGCTGTTTTGCAGGGTATCCCAGGTATAGCAGGACACCTGGTCACGGCAAGTGTGATGGCAGCCCCAGGTGCCCTGGTGATGTCTAAAATTCTATACCCGGAGACAGAAGAGTCCAACACCATGGGTGAAGTGAAGATAGAGGTGGAACGAACCGATGGAAACTTCATTGAGGCCGCCGCCAGAGGTGCTTCTGAGGGAATGCAGCTAGTCATCAATATTGTTGCCATGTTAATTGCCTTTGTAGCACTCGTAGCATTATTAGACGCGTGTTTCGTGAACATACTCTCACCCATACTAAATATGTTTGGAATGGATGTGAGCCTGACATTCACGAAGGTTCTTGGCTGGGTTTTTACACCTTTTGCATTTCTCATGGGAACTCCCTGGGAAGAGATCCCATTAATTGGACGACTCCTGGGAGAAAAAGTTGTATTAACTGAGCTCTTGGCCTATTTCCATCTTGCTGAGATGGTAGAGCAGGGTACGATTTCACCCCGTGCGCAGCTTTTAGCCTCCTATGCCCTTTGCGGTTTTGCCAATTTCGCAAGCATTGGGATTCAGCTTGGAGGAATCGGGGGGATTGCACCCAATCGGAAGGGAGACCTGGCCCAATTAGGTCTGACAGCTATGTTCGGCGGACTTCTAGTAACCTGTGGAACCGCAACAATAGCAGGAGTATTCTTGGGTTGATGCGAGAACCGGTGCTTATGTGGGTTTCCGAGCGTCCATGAGCACCGCCTGAAAGCGTTTCCCTCGTCGAAGGTAGCGATGCTACCTCCTCCTCACGAATCACTTCCATGCAGCACTCCTGAACCCCCGGAAACCCACAACACACCGGCTCTCGCATCACTTTGTTCGCGTTTTTTGTATTCAAACCCTCGCCTGGATTAATTGCGGGGGTTGGTAATATGCAGCCGGAGATGGCTGGCTTCTCAATTTAGTTCTTCAATAATTGATTCGTGAGTCGAGGGTCGGTGCGTGATTTGTGATTGGGTGTTCAGGGGTGTCGCTTGGGGGCGATTCGTGAGGAGGAGGTAGCATCGCTACCTGCGACGAGGGAAACGCTCTCAAGAGGTGTTCCTGGGCGCTCAAGCACAGATCAAAGCACCGATCCTCGGCTCACCTTAAGACTGTTATTCCGGGTAGTTCTTTGCCTTCCAGGAATTCCAGGGAGGCTCCTCCGCCTGTGGAGATGTGGGACATTTTGTCTGCGTAACCCATTTGAGTCACGGCGGCTACCGAGTCTCCGCCTCCCACTATGGTGGTACAGTCCTTAAGGTTGGCAAGAGTCTCGCAAACGATTCTTGTACCATGAGAAAAGGGTTCCATCTCAAAAATCCCCATCGGCCCGTTCCAGAGTATGGTTCTTGCTCCCTTTATATGGGTTTGGAACAGATCCATGGTTTTCTTACCGATGTCGACGCCCATTTGGCCTGCTGGAATTTGGTCAACACTGACTTTCTGAATTGGGGCATCTTCGCTGATCTCCGGTACGGTCAGAACATCGACGGGTAGAACTAGTTTGTCAGGGTACATTTCCAAAAGAGACTGCGCCTGGCTCAGGAAGCCCTCTTCATGCAGGGAGTTTCCAATTTCCAATCCCTGTGCCTTGTAAAAGGAAAAGATCATGCCGCCGCCAAGAAGTACCTTGTCTGAAATCTCCAAAAGATTGTTCAGGACAGTTAGTTTACTGGAGACTTTTGAGCCGCCTAATAGTGTCACAAGCGGTCTTTCTGGGTTGGTTAGCACCTTTCCAAGGTGTTCAATTTCACTTTCTAATAAAAAGCCTGGGGCGGAGGGGAGAAGATTGGCAATCTCAAAAGTAGATGCGTGAGCACGATGAGCGGTTCCAAACGCGTCATTGATGTAGAATTGGGCATTCCCGGCTAACTTGAGTGCGAATTCCACGTTATTTTTTTCTTCACCCGGATGAAATCTAAGGTTCTCTAATAAGATCACACCAGGCTTTCCCTTCATGGAATCAACTGCTTCTGTGACCTTAGCTCCGATGCAATCAGGTGTGAAATGAACTGGTGCCTCAAGAAGTTCAGACAATCTTTTGGCCACAGGCTCAAGGCTGAATTCTGGTTTTACCATTCCTTTGGGTCTTCCCAGGTGCGAAGCAAGGAGCACAAGACAGCCACGATTTAAAAGATGCTGAAGGGTTGGCAGGCTGGCGGTGATACGCGTCTCATCGCTTATCTGATCGCCCTTTAGGGGGACATTTAGATCCGCGCGAAGAAAGACGGTCTTACCATCAAGGGGCAGAGTAGTTATATTGTGGCGAGTTTCCATGCGGATCCTTCCCCAAGGTTCATTTCCAGGCGCCTATTGTAGTGATGCGGCGGGTCTAATGCAACAAAACTGGCCTGTATAGGGGGTGGAATGTCCTGTTCTTCTGCTTCTTTTCTGGTTTGGAGAGTAGGTCCCTTTGGGTTAGAATGTCCTGCCTTTAGTGACACGCCCGAGAGGAAGCAGACATGAGTGAAGATAAGCGGCTTTCCGCCAAAGCATATGAGGTAATGGATGGGAATGAATATCCCCCGGTCATAGGGCCTGATGAGAATGTGCCTGAATTTACCCTAAAGGCGGTTATTATCGGCTGTCTTATCGGGGCTGTTTTCGGAGCCGCGAACGCCTATCTCGGGCTTAAAGTTGGACTCACTGTGTCAGCCTCCATTCCAGCGGCGGTAATGGCTGTAGCCCTATTTAAGCTGTTTCGCTCGGGCACATTGCTGGAGACGAATATAGTTCAGACGATCGGTTCAGCGGGAGAGTCGCTTGCGGCTGGAGTCATTTTCACGATACCGGCTTTCTTTCTTTGGAATATCGAACCCGGAAAAATGGAAATTGTCTTGATCTCGATTCTGGGAGGGATGCTGGGAGTTTTGTTTATGATTCCCCTGCGTCGTTTCCTGATCGTAAAAGAGCATGGAAAATTACCCTATCCGGAAGGGACCGCCTGTGCTGAGGTGCAGGTAGTGGGACAGGGTGATGTAACCAAGGCAAGAGCTCTATTTGCGGGTATGGGGCTTGGCGGCCTATACCAATTTTTCATGCATGGCGAGTCCTTCGCATTATGGACAAAAGAGCCGTTCTACCAATTTCAGAAGTTTAAGGGAGCATTACTTGGTGCTGAGATTACCCCGGAATTATTGGGAGTTGGCTATATTATCGGACCAAGAATTGCGGCCATCATGCTCGGTGGAGGTCTGCTTGGCTGGTTTGTACTCATTCCCCTGATCACTCTTTTTGGAGCTAATGTGGGTGTGCCGGTTTACCCGGAAACGGTCTCAGCCCTCTCAGAAATGGGGCCATGGGGAATCTGGTCACGGTATGTTCGCTACATTGGAGCCGGAGGGGTCGCCTTTGCTGGAATCTTCGCCTTGATCAAATCTCTGCCGGTGATTGTTCAGAGCTTCAGTGCGGGTCTGAAAGGGATGGGCTCAGCAGGGGCTGCCAGTACAATACGAACTCAGGAAGATCTTCCTATGCGCTGGATACTTCCAGCCTCCTTGTTTCTCTCTGTTTTAATCGCTGTTTATCTTTGTTCGTCTTTTTTCACCGGGCAATACCTGGTCTATGGTCTGGTGGCGGCGTTCTTGATCGTCCTGTTTTCATTCTTTTTTGTAACTGTATCCTCCCGCATCGTGGGACTGCTGGGTTCGTCTTCCAACCCAGTTTCAGGGATGACCATTGCCACTCTTGTGATTACCAGTTTAATCTTCCTCTTCTTTGGACTCGAAACCATGCCTAACGCTACCGCTTGCGCTCTGACCGTGGGGGCTTTCGTGTGTATCGCATCGGCCGTGGCAGGGGATACTTCGCAGGATCTAAAGACAGGATTTCTGGTGGGGGCTACCCCCAGGCTTCAGCAAATTGGGGAGTTCCTGGGTGTAGTAGCGGCCGGTCTTACCATGGGTGTGGTGATGTATGGGCTTAAGGCGGAAATTGTCTCTGGAGCGCTGCCCGCTCCTCAGGCGAATCTCATGAAGTTGGT
>CAZIKF010000001.1:0-9956 GCA_964539825.1 uncultured bacterium | reverse complement strand
ATCGCCGGAGCTGCCCTGGTAGGACTGGTTTTAACCTTTATGGTACCCCTGCGAAATGAAATCACACCCATTGGGGCCATTGGAAGAATGATCAAGCGGCCCGGAATCCACCTGGAACGCATGGCAGGAGATCAGATTCGAGTGAATGGTTCAGAATTAGCGGGATCCTATATCCCCCTGAATGGTGAGCTGGAAGTAGAATGGGTTCGCGAAAATTCCAAAGCGATGAAAAAGCTGAAGCTAGGTACCTGGGATAAAGTCTACCTGCACCGTAAGGGGGACAAGGTGGAGAAGGAAGGGGAGCCGCCTCACGCTATCGAAAAGGGAGTTCTTGCTTTTGGGTTGTTAACCTTGAGCCTGATCTGGGTGGTACGCAAGCGCTCGGGGGGCTAGAGTAGGGACTCTATAAAATCGAAGCGGAGAAATACTGGTTGAGATTGGAGCCTGTGGCCTTTACGACTCTCCAAATTCGATCGAGGCCGTTGCGAGTGAGATATTCGAGCGCGTCTCCCTCTTTCTGAAATACGAAAAACGGGTGCTGAGAGTCCCCATAGTAGTAGACAGAATCTCTTTTTCGAAGACAAATGAGATAGGTTCCGTTCAGAGCCTGTAATACCATTAAATGAACCTCCTTCCCCTACCTAAGAGTATTGATACATTTGTAAAAAGCGTCAAGGGTTTCACCAAAACAGTTCCTTCAGAAGGCATCTAAGAGGCAAGTGCGTGAATGTGATAATCTATACCGAAAAGCAATTGGTTTGTCAGGCTAGCTGAACAAACCGGAATCTGTAGGATTCTGTTTGAATCGAAAATTCCTTAGTTATTCGGTGAAAACGGCACAAATGATCATCAGACATTCTGATTGCTGTTCAATGTTTCAAGATTCGGGTTGATCCCAACTGATCCCGCTCTGGGTAACTCAAAAGCCGGGAAGGATTTATGAAAAGACTTTTAAAAAATGCCATCGAATACGCCCAGTCATTAGGTGCTCAATATGCCGATGCTCGCTGGACCTGTCTCAAGTCCGAATCTATTTCCGTGAAAAATTCCTCTGTACAGGGAGTTGATTCTCACCTGGACTGGGGAATCGGGGTACGAGTTCTTCACTCTGGTTCGTGGGG
The DNA here is from genome assembly GCA_964539825.1 of uncultured bacterium. Taxonomy (GTDB): domain Bacteria; phylum Muiribacteriota; class UBA6191; order UBA6191; family UBA6191; genus CAZIKF01. Next base: position 8,835 of record CAZIKF010000001.1, on the reverse strand, counting down.
TTTCGCGGCCAATCCTGATGTGGAGAGCGAGGAAAGAATGCGAACAGCGGTGGAGCGGGCTGTGAACCTGGCCAAGGCCTCGGCAAGGGCAGGGGATACTCCCCTCAATCTCGCACAGAAGCCGGTGGTAGAAGATAAATGGGCATCCCCTTTTGAAGAGGACCCCTTTGAAGTGCCCCTGGAAGAAAAACTCGATCTCTTGATTTCTTGTACAGAGATTATGGATGGTGTTGAGGGTGTTGCTTTGACTACCGGCAGTCTGGATTTTCATAAGGAGCAAAGGATATTCATGGATTCGGAAGGAAGCTGTGTGGAGCAGGAAGTGCTTCACTCTGGTGGTGGAATTTCGGCCATGTGTCTTCTGGGCGGTGAGGTTCAGGTACGGTCGTATCCTTCAAATTTTCGAGGTAATCACCGGATGGCAGGCTATGAATTCATCCGTGAAATGGATTTGAAGCGTGAAGCCCCTCGACTTGGCAGTGAGGTAGTCCAGCTTCACACAGCCATGTCTTGTCCTGAAGAAAGGATGGATCTCATCCTGGGTAAATCTCAATTGGTTTTGCAAGTTCACGAGAGCTGTGGTCACGCAGTTGAATTGGACCGTGTACTGGGCTACGAGGCCAATTTTGCAGGAACTAGTTTCCTGACCCTCGATAAGCGCAATGCTTTTCAATACGGTTCTAAGAAAGTGAACCTATTCCAGGATGGCACCAGTCCACAGTTCATCGGTTCCTCCAAATATGATGATGAAGGAGTTCCCTGCTCGCGGACAGACATCGTGAAAGATGGAGTATTTGTGGGGTATCTCAAATCCCGTGATAGTGCCGAATTTGAAAATGGAGTCTCCAATGGAGCGGCCAGGGCCCAGGGTTGGAATCACATTCCCATTGTGCGCATGACAAATGTTCATTTAGCCCCTGGGGAGGAATCTCTCGAAGAACTTATCTCATCCACCAGAAGGGGTATGTATCTTACAGATAATTCTTCCTGGTCCATTGATGATAAACGCTGGAATTTTCAGTTTGGTACAGAAATTGGCTGGCTCATAGAGAACGGCAAGATCACGAAAATGGTCAAGCATCCTACTTATACGGGAATCACGCCTGAGTTTTGGGGTGGTTGTGAAGGGATTGCCTCTGAGAAGGAGTGGGAGGTCTGGGGGACACCTCATTGCGGAAAGGGTCAGCCCATGCAGGTAGCGCGCGTAGGCCATGGAGTTTCCTATGCGAAATTCTCAAATGTGAGAGTGGGGGTATCAAGATGATTGGTGTTGATAAAGCCAGAAGTATCTTTCAGGAAGCCAAGTCTCAGTGCGGCAGCGACCTTCAGGTGATGCTTTCCGGGGGTAAGAAGCAATTGGCCAGAATTGGTAAAAACCATGTCTACCAGAATTTGATGAAGAAGGATTATACCCTCAAGGTCCAGGTTGCAGATGGTCAAAAAGTTGGAAACGCAAGCTGTAACCGGTTTTTTGGAAAAGAACTTTTAGAGTCAATTCAAAAGGCCGAACTGATCGCATCCCATCAAAAAGAAGATCCTGATTTCTGTGGATTCCATGGCTCCGATCAAGAGTGTATTGATGATAAGTTCTATTGTGAAAAAACCATCGCTGCTGACTTTCAGGAAAAGCTAAAGGGTATGGGGCAGATCTTTGAGGATGCCAGTGCCAGGAATGTGGAAGTGGCCGGTGCTTTTTCCCATGGAGACAGCATTGCATGCATTGGAAATTCACATGGCTTGTTCCAGTACCATGTTTGTACAGACGCCAATTTCACCCTGTCTATCATGACACCTCAGGGAGGGAGTGGGTGGGCTGAGTCTCATTCTCACGAACTTTCTAAGATTAGAGCGGAGGAACTCTATGAACGTGCTCTTCAAAAAGCCCTTGCCAGTGAGAAACCCGGATTGCTTCCCGAGGGGGAGTATACGGTGATTTTGGAGCCACCAGCGGTAGAGAGTTTAGTTATGTTTCTGGGATACCTTGGATTAGGAGGGCTTCCATGCGCTGAAGGAAGGTCTTATTTTTCCGGCAAGGTTGGGCAACAGGTTCTGGGAGAAAATATCACCCTCATTGACGATTACCTGTCCCCGGAGAGTTTTGGATGTCCCTTTGACTTTGAAGGATCTGCCAGGTCCCGACAGACCCTCATCGAGAACGGAAAATTCATGGGACCGGTTCTGGATCGGTCCACCGCGAAAAAACTGGGGTTCGAGGCGTCCACTGGACACGCTCTACCTTATCCGAGTCGCCCGGGTCCTTTGCCTTTGAACCTGGGCATGCAAGGTGGGGATCAGAGTCTGGATGAAATGGTTAAAAACACCAAGAGGGGAATTTTGGTTACCCGATTTTTCTATGACAACGTCATTGACCCTGGGAAAATGACAATTACCGGTATGACCAGAGACGGAACTTTTCTGATTGAAGATGGAGAGATCTCAACCGGACTGAAAAATCTTCGCTACAATGAATCCCTCCCCAGGGTATTCCAAAACGTAGCAGCTATTTCAAAGGATAAATGGAGCCTGAGAGGCTTCGGAAGAACCAGCTTGCCAGCCCTGAAAATCGAGGGTTTTAAATTCACGGGACAAAGTAGCTAGGAGCCTCACAGGGGCTTCAATTAAGCAGGTAGGCTAAAATCTATTCGAGTCTCTCCAGATTCTTGTATTCTTCATAGAATCGATCTATATCCTGTTGTAGTTCCAGGAAATTGTTAGCGAACTCGGTAGGGGCTTGTATGAAGCCCTGGGCTACTATGGTGCCCTCGAGTATTTGCAGTTGGGCCTGAAAGTCCTCAAGTCTCAAGATGAGCCCGGTGAGAAGATTCTTGATCTTGTCGTGGAGTTTGATCTGCCGCATGAGAATGGATAGACTTCGTTTGAGCTGCGTACGTATGGTTCTATCCTGTTTTTCAACCAGCTTTTCCTCGACGGAGGCTTTCTTTCGCTCTAATCGCTGACCCATTCCAGGTATCAAAGACTGGTTCAGAGTATAGATATCCTTTTCCATAGAGTGCATTCTAGTGTTCACAAATTTTGTGATCTCATCTGAAATGTCTTGCATGAGGCGCTGTTCCACCTCTGGAAGAGCGTTGATCTTTTCCTGAATTCGCTGATGGAGTCTTTTGATTTCAAGTGTGACCGGAAGGGAAAACGATTCCTTCTGAGCGCTTCTGCTCAGAAGATTATTGGAGAGAGCCAGGGCAATTCCAGCGTAGCCAAGTGTGATAAGGCAGGAAATAAAGGATGGGAAGAGTACAAAAAGCCCGAAGAGCACAACAAAGGGGACAAACAAAGTTCGTAGGAGAATTCTCACCATATGATCGGGAGGCTTCACTTCACGACGACGTCGAAATGGGACCAGGTCCTGTTCAAGATAAAAGTGAAGTGAGTCCCTGATGCCTTGTGGTTCTGAGACAATAGGGTGTTGATTGAGTTTAGCTTCAGCGGGCAAGTACTCTTCTCCCAGGATCTCAAAAAAAAGCTCCGTATCTCCAACTGTCAAGATTTCGCCGGGCTTGAGAACCAGAGATCCCTCTACTCTATGGTCTTGATAATAAGTGCCGTATTTTGAATTGAGATCCCTGACCACAAGGACATGATCACGGTATTCCAGCTGAAGATGGTATCTTGAAACTCTTTGATCTCGAATGGGAATATGGTTTTCTTCCACTCGTCCTACTCGAATGATCGAGGACTCCTCCAAGACCATTTCATGGCTCTGGCGAGACTTGATTCCGCGTATATGAAAGAGAACTCGAACACTCATATTAAAGTGGGACCTATATCCTATTGTACCGAAAGAGATGTCCCTGCAACAGGGATAGAGGGATTAAGATTTCCCTTTGGTCGGGGGTTTATATAGTTTGAGCAGGGTCTGGAAGACTTGTTCCGCACTTAAATTGACCATACAGGAATGATGTGAGCAGGTCCTTTTTCGACAGGGATAACAAGGAATTTTATGATCAAGTCCAGGGTATGGAGCCCAATACGGCCCGGTCTCAACAGCCAGAGCCGATCCCCCAAAGAGGCCGATACTAGGTGTTTTAAACGCACTCCCCAGGTGCAGTGCGAGACTATCTCCCGATATGAGAAATGCAGCCTGTTGGGTCAGTAAGGCCAATTCCCTCAGGCTGGTTTTATTCACCGCACTTTGAACACTATGGGGAGGTAAAAGTTTCAGTATTTCTAACTCAAATAGAGAATCCTCCTTACCAGCGCCTGTGAGAAGGAAATAATGTTTGGGATAAGTCGACTGGATTCTTTTGATCAGGTTTGCAAAGCCCTGAGAGGTCCAGCGCTTGGTTTGTTTGCTGGCTCCAAGGTTGAGAAGAAAAAAAGGTTTTTTAATTCGCAGTCGATGCAAAAGGACTTTCAAATTTTTTTGTTCGGGCTCTGTAAATGTAAAGGCGAAGGGATCTTCCAGCGGCTCGAGTCGACCACCGAGGTGCTCTATGATTTGCTGATAGAAATCAATTCTGTGCATGATTCGTTCTTTTAGGGGTGGAAGAGTTGTATCCAGAAGGAGGCTATTTCCTTCCCTCGTGTTCAAATGGTGAAATCCGATGCTTTTTCTGGCATTGCTCATCCAGGCTACGAGTCCTGATTTCATTAGACCCTGTAAATCGATTGCCAGATCAAATTGAACTTCCTGTAGTTTTAACCGAAATCGATTGAGGCTTAACAGGGCTGAAAGCGGCTTGTTGAACCGTAATTTTTCTTTGGGGAAAATATGAAATTCAATCCCGGGATGATGTTCAACGATTGGATAAGATTTGCTCTCAATTGCCCAGTGAATTTTGGCTTCTGGGAAATTTATTTTCAGCTGCTCAACGGTGGGAAGGGTTTGAACCACATCGCCGATCGCACCCAGGCGAATGAGTAGGATATTCTTAATTACAGGGGGAATGGGAATCATGAATTCAGAAGTTTTTAGCTCTACTTCGGTTTGATTTACGCGCTTCTGATTCGTTTTTAAAGTAAATACGATTTTGTGGTTTAATTTTCTTTGCGGAACGACTATTTGTTCGATGATAGATCTTGGAATGTACAGATGCAACGAAGTTGCCAGTACTCTGAGTTGATCTGGGATAACCGGCATCTATTTGGCGGGTGGATATCGTATCAATTTCAGCGCTAAACTCTATCGCGCGCAGGACCTTAAGTGTATAGACGGGATCCGCTTCAGACCATAGTTTCTGCAGTTGGGCTGCATAACTTTTCACGGTTTTTGGGTCAGAGATTTTAAGGGGGCGGAAGTTACTTTGTTCGGAATCGTTGAGATGGTCACCTCCCATCAGTACTCTGGTACGATCTATAATGATTAATGTCAGAGGGATAAGCCTGGATTCTTCCAGGATTCTGACAGAAATATTATCCTTAAGTGTGCCGATACTGTTGGTGGGATCATCAAGGTTGGAGGAATCCAAAAGGATTCGAATATGTACACCCTTGGAGGAAAGATTCTTAAGAGTCTTAGACAGGTGAATGGAGAAGAATCCCGGAGTAATAATTTCTATACTGTTGTTAGCACCTGAAAATTCTTCATGGTAATAGTGCCAACCTTGTGTCTCAGCATAGGACTGGTTAATTAGAACCTGAAGTATGAGAAGGACACTGTAGAGACGACGTAACGCGGTAGACATAGCGACATTGATAATACAGGGAAGAGTTAGGGCTGTCTATGAGTGGGAATTGAGCCGTATGAGCTGGATTGAGGACATAAAAAATGAAATGAAAAAAAAGGTTCGGAACCCCAAAGAGGTTCTGAACCTGCTCATTGATCTTGAAGAGAGTGATCTTCAGGCGATCGATAACGTTGAATTCATCTACCTGAAAAAAGTTCTGGAAAAGTTATCCAGAACCTCAGTGGATCAGAAAAAGCTCGAAAAAGTTAACGCTCGAATGAACAAAATTGAGACTCGATTTGGGAAGCGCAAAGTACGCTTCTCTTCCAAAAGGGGTCCCGAAATGCTCTTCTTTTCTATGCTGAGAAAAGCCGGAGAAGAGAATTATGAAACTTTACATGTGAAGTCCGATTCAAAACCACTTGTTCGGCAAGCAGGGGAACTGCGCGTACTCTCCGGTGAATCGAGCTATGACGAAAGCGATATACTTGGTCTGTTAGCAGAAGTTCTGAATCCAGAAGAATTCGCTCGATTTCAAAAGGAGAAACAAGCAAATAGTTCCCTCTCGTTACCGGGAATCTCACGCTTTAAAATCAGTGCCTATTACGAAGGGCGAAAACCAGGGATATGTTTCCGACAGGTTCCTCAGACCATCCCAGAGCCGCAGGAAATTGACCTCTATCTGGGTCATCTTGGAATCACAGTACCCCCTAAGGGCGGGTTGATACTGATATGCGGTCCCGCGCTTAGTGGTAAAAGTATGGCTTGTGCTTCCATAATGGAGGAGTGGAACCGCACCCGCGCGTGTAGAATCCTGAGCCTTGAAGATCCAATTGAATATCTCTTTTCCGACAAAAGAGCGTCGATTGTTCAAAGAGAGCTTGGGACTGATTTTACAGATAAGGCAACGGGTTTGAGTCATGCCATGGGGGATGGGGCAGATGTGGTGTTTCTGAGCTCCCTGGATAAGCGGGAGGATCTTGACTGGGCTTTGAATCTCTCTGAAAGTGGAGTATTAGTCCTGAGTACAGTCCAATCGGAAACCTGCCAGGGAGCACTCGAATTTCTGGCCGGATTGGTACCGCAGTCTTCCCGTCTTCCTTACCTTGAGAGAATCTCTCGGTCCCTGACTCTTTCGACCTGCCAGGTTCTTGTGCCCACGAAAACCGGGGGAAGGATAGCCGTTCGAGAATCTCTGAAGGTAGACCCCGGTGCTAGAAACCTGATTCGTGAAAATAACCTCCTTTCCCTACTTCCATATATGCATCAGACTATTGAAGGCGGTACCGTGTCTTTCCATAGACAATTTCAGCGGTTTCTTAACGAAGGGGTAATCGAACTTCAGGAAGTAATTGATTTGATCCCGGACCACCAGACCTTTCTGGCCCGCTACCAGGGACAATCTACAATTTGAGGAAAATTCGTGAAAATCTGTGACTATGCTGAGCTTGCGATAAAGAAAAAGGTTCGTAGATTTTATCTTACCTCCGGTACCCGACCCTATATGAAGTCAGAGGATCGTACTGAACCCATGGGTGAAAAGGACCTGGTTCCAGCAGAGATATACTCCATCATGGATGAATTCTTGGAAGCGGATCTAAAAGAACGCCTTTTAAATGGGGAAGATGTGGAAATATATCTACCGCTTGAAGGCTTCCACTCTCTGAGAATACGAGTCTTTCGTCAAAGAGGTTCATTAGGATTGAGCGTGAAAATAGTGGAATCGAATACCAGAAGTCTTGAGGATTGTTCTTTCCCTCATAAATGCTCGGATTCACTTCTCACTCGTACACCTGGTCTTGTGATTGTCTCGGGAATGCGCGATAGCGGCCGATCGACTACAGCTCGTGCCATGCTTTCCCACCTGGCAAAGAAAAGGTCAATTCATGCCATTTGCTATGAGCGCATACCGGAGAGTTCCTTCCCTCAGTTTCAATCCAGCATGGTTAGTCGAAGACTAATCTCGGTGGATGTTCCCAATCTTCAGGAAAGTGCCCGTTTATCAATGCGAGAAGATATGGATGTATTCCTACTTGAGGATATGGAAGACCTTGCCTCCTTTAAATTAGCCCTGGAGCTTTCCTCTCGAGGGGTCCTGGTTTTGGCGACCATGACCGCGAGGGACCTTTCAAATGTCCTGCTGAGGCTTATTTATTGCTATGGCGAAGATCGAGGCCTTCAAGCTTCCCTTGCCAAGAGTCTACTTGGAATTACTCACCAAACACGAATCTATAGCAAGTTTCAGGAGAAAAGTTACGTGATTTATGAGTGCTTTCGGAATTATCCTGCAACTCGAAAACACATTCGAGAACACCAAATTTTCCCCATTCTCAACTTCATGCGTCAGGCGGGAAAACCCGATTGCCTCACTTATCATCGAGGTTATGAAGATCTTGTCGCAAACGAGGTTCTTGATTGGGAATCTGTTCCCGAAGAGTATCGCCAGTAGTAGGGGAGATCGGTAAATATGACCACAATTGCAGCTGTTCATAAGGATGGGAAAATCGCGATTGCTTCCGATTCGCTTGTCTGCTTCGGTTCCCATAGAGAACCCCATGGCTATACCCGCAGTTCAGATAAGATTCTCAAGGTAGGCGAATCCCTGGTAGGTACTTCGGGACCTGCCGTGTTCGATAATGTTTTGGTCCACTATTTGAAGAAGAACAAAAAAACGCCAAAGCTTGAGAACACCGAGCAGGTCTTCAGCTTTTGGTTAAAGTTTCATAAATCCCTCAAGGAGCACTATTTTTTAAATGGCGAAGATGATGAAGATGATTCCTTTGAGTCTTCTGAAATGTCTATGTTGATCGTTAATCCAAAGGGTATTTTTGGTGTTTCCTATGATCGTAGAGTCATCGAATATACTAAATTTTGGGCCATCGGATCAGGTGCTAGCTATGCCATGGGAGCCATGTATTCCCTCTATGATTTGGAAGGTTTCAACGCTGGTGAAATAGCCTTAGGAGGGGTAAAAGCAGGAGCGGAATTTCATTCAAAATCAGCACCTCCCTTTCAACTGGAAATACTGAACAAAGCTTAGAGCCTGTTCACGATCCTAGAGAAACTTCCATTCGACGTATCCGCTGTAATTTACGCTCTCTTTAGCAGAGATGCCGATTTTCTGCCAGGCCCACGGTGTCAGGTCCAGTCCGGCGGGATTCTTAACCACGCGGCCATCCCAGCGCCGCCTTTTCTTTTTAAAAAACTGGAC